>CAYJMW010000238.1:0-1549 GCA_964371235.1 uncultured Polaromonas sp. | reverse complement strand
AAGCGTCTCGCGAGCCGCGGCCTGCAAGGCCTCGCGCATTACACGAAGTGAAAAGCGTGGGGGTCAACATTTTTAGTGACTCGAGGGCAACTGCGCGCCCAGGTTGCGCTGCAGGATGTTGGAAAACTCTTCGATGAAGGTTTCCAGGCGGTTGGCGATGCGGTCAATGTCATGTGCGAAGCGGTTGTAGGCGACCACGGCGGGGATGGCTGCAAAAAGGGCAATGGCAGTGGCCACCAGCGCTTCGGCAATGCCGGGCGCCACCGTGGCCAGCGTGACTTGTTCCAGCGCGGCCAGCCCGGTGAAGGCGTGCATGATGCCCCAGACCGTTCCAAACAGGCCGACATAGGGCGATACCGAGCCGACGGTTGCCAGAAAAGACAGGTTGGCCTCAATCGCGTCGGCTTCGCGCTGGTAGCTGGCGCGCATGGCGCGGCGCGCGCCGTCCATCAGGGTCGCAGGGTCGGCGATGCGGCGTTCGCGCAGCTTCTGGAATTCGCGCATGCCACTGGCAAAAATGCGCTCCATCGAGCCTGAGTTTTTGGCGTTTTGCGCCGCGCCAACAAACAGGTCGTTCAGGCTGGTGCCAGACCAGAACTCGCGGTCGAATGCATCGTTGAGCCGCTGAACGCGCTTGATCGCCACGATCTTTCTGAATATTGCGGCCCAGCTCGCAATGGAAATGCCCACCAGCAGCGCGACCACGGCCTGAACGACCCAACTGGCATGAAGAATGAGGCTGACGATGGATAAATCTTGGTTCATGTTGAAGCTTTGATCAAGTTTTCAAGCGGTCCAGAATGCAGTCAGGCATGGGCGCAGGCCGCAGGCTGGAGGCATTGACCCAGCCGATCCGGATCGTTCCCTCGCAGAGAAGTGCCCCCACGCTTGCGATATTCCGTTCGTCCTGAGCCTGTCGAAGGATGCCCCCCGAGGGGGCCGAACTTGCTCGGGGCGGCCCTTCGCGGCGTTCCCCCGCTTCCAGGCCGGCCGGGCTGCTCCCACTTTCGTACTGCTCTGTTTTTAGTAGCGCCTGCTGTTTGATTATCATGGATGCGCCACCCGTTTGGCCTCTGCTCGCGGTAACAATCAGTTCATCGTCAAGGCGCGCCGGGCGGTGGTAGCGGATGTGGGTGTCGATCACCACAAAAAAGCCGCCGCTGCTGTCCTTCAAACGCTGTTGCTCGATGCCCAGTGATCTGAGCCATTCAGTGCGCGCGCGTTCAAAAAATTTGAGGTAATTGGCGTAAAAAACGATGCCGCCCGCATCAGTGTCTTCCCAATAAACACGCACCGGCCAACTGAAGTCGCTTTTTGGCGACGTTGGCGGTGACAGGCAATTTTCCGACGGGCCGCCCCATCCTTCGACAAGCTCAGGACGATCGGAATACACCTCGGGGGGCAGCGCAGTACACGCAGTGACAAGCGTGGGGGCCATATCAGCCAAGAACCACCTCCAGCCGCGCCACCGCTTCCTGCAAATGGTCCATGGAACTGGCGGTGGAAAAGCGCACAAACTGCTCCGGCGCAGCCTGACCGAAATCGCGGC
>CAYJMW010000237.1:0-1607 GCA_964371235.1 uncultured Polaromonas sp. | reverse complement strand
AAGGCTTCTGGAAATTCGATTGTCGGGATGCAGAGTGAGGCGCACGGAGCGCAGGGGGTTTTTGGGGTCAGAGCCCAAATTCGCCAAGCCTTCGGCTCGCCCAAGGGGTGCGGTGCATGCACCGCAGCGAAATTGGTGTCTGACCCCAATAACCCGTGAGGATTCCGAGCACCGCGCAACGAAGCTATGCGCCCGAGAATCGGATTTACAGAAGTCTTTTCATTCATAGCGCAGGGCCTCCGCCGGGTTCACGCGGCTGGCGCGCCAGCTCGGATAAATGGTTGCCAGAAAAGCCAGCACCAGCGAGATCACGGCAATCGGCATGATGTCGGCATATTGCGGGTCGCTCGGCATGCGGCTGATGAGGTAAATGTCCTTGGGCAAGAAGCTGGCGTGAAAAAGCTGCTCCAGCGCAGGAACGATCACATCAATATTCAGGGCAATGCCAAGCCCCAGCAGCAATCCGGAGAACGTGCCGATCACGCCGACCATGGCGCCCTGCACCATGAAGACTCCCATGATGCTTTGCGGGCTGGCGCCCAGCGTGCGCAAAATGGCGATGTCCGCGCGCTTGTCGGTCACCGTCATGACCAGCGTGCTGACCAGGTTGAAGGCCGCCACCGCAACGATCAGCGTGAGGATGATGAACATCATGCGTTTTTCAATCTGCACCGCGTCAAACCAGGTCTTGTTCTGCCGCGTCCAGTCGCGAATCAGCAAGTCGCCGCTCAGGCTTTTTGACAATTCCGTTGCAACTTCGCGCGCCCTGTTCAAGTCCCTGAGCTTGATGCGGATGCCGGTCGGGCCTTCAAGCCGGAAAATTTTTGCGGCATCGTCCTGGTGCAGCATCACCAGTGCCGAGTCGTATTCAAAATGGCCCGAGTCAAAAGTGCCCACCACCGTCATCTGTTTGAGACGCGGCACCACGCCCGCCGGGGTAATCTGGCCACTGGGCGCAATCAGCGTCACACTGTCTCCTTCATGCACGCCCATGGCGCGTGCCAGCTCGCCACCCAGAACCACGCCAAAACCACCGCTGACGAGTCTGGGAAAAGCCGTGCCCCTGGTTTGTGCCACGAGGTCGGTGACCTGGCCTTCCAGCGCGGGGTCAATGCCGCGCACCATGGCGCCCTTCATGTCTTCACCGCGCGCCAGCAAGGCCTGCGCGCCAATAAACGTGGCCGCTCCCACCACGCCCGGGTTGGCCCGGATTTCGGCAAGGGTTTTTTGCGGGTCGGCCAGCGCCGCACCATTGGGAGCGAACACCTCGATGTGCGAGATCACGCCCAGCATGCGGTCGCGCACTTCCTTCTGAAAGCCGTTCATCACGCTCAGCACAATGATCAGCGCCGCCACGCCCAGCGCAATGCCCAGCATGGACACACCCGAAATAAAGGAGATAAAGCCGTTGCGCCGGGTGGCGCGGCCAGCGCGGGTGTAGCGCCAGCCCAGAATCAGCTCGTAGGGGATTTGCATAACGGAGATTGTGGCATCCCGGACAATAGCGCCATGCCCGCCATTTCATCGCCCCACCTGCTGATCGCGTTTGCCTCCTGCAACGCCGAAGCCTGGCGGCCAGCCGTGCAGGCGCTGCCGCGTGAAAGCAC
>CAYJMW010000236.1:0-1610 GCA_964371235.1 uncultured Polaromonas sp. | reverse complement strand
TCGGCCTTGGCCATGTCCACATCCAGCCGCTCCATCGCATCGAGTGGTTTGCTGGCGGCCGCCTGTTCGTAGAGTTTGGTGGCTTCCTTCATTCTCTTGTCGCCTTCGAGCATGACCATGCCGTTGGCGTATTCGATCATCGCAATTGCGGAGCCGGCGTTCAGCTTCAAGGCGTCCTTGAACAGCGCCAGGCCCGAGTCTTTTTTGGCGCCGTAAGTCATGCCGCCGATCAGCGCACCGACCTTGTCAATGACCTCGGCATGGAAAGCGGCCAGCGCGATATGCGCGTCGGCATGTTTCGGTTGCAGCCGGATCGCCTGCTCCAGCGCCTTTTTCACCTTGGTGCCCAGACCCTGCGCCAGCGCCTTGGCGACGCTGATGCCCTGGCTGTAGCGCCCGAGCGCATAAGCCTGCCAGTACCAGGCATTGGCGTTTTTCGGGTCCGCCGCCTGCTGCGCCTCGGCGCGCCCGGCAACGTCCATGAAAAGATCGAGTTTGGATTTTTCCTTGCTTTCGAGGTAGTTGGCATAAATGCTGGTGGCCTTGTTGGCCACCGTGATGCCGTCACCACCGGCCTTGATGCCGGCATCGGCCGCCTTTTGAAACTCGCCGTTATGAAACAGCACCCAGGCCTGCAGCACCACAGCCTCCTTGGGCAGTGGTTCGCAGTCGCCCTGGTGCAGGCGGACCCAGCTTCTTTTCAGGCTGGCAGCATCAAAGGTGTAGTCACCTGCGTGGGGGAAAGCGGTCCATTTGGCCATGTTGTTGTCTCCTGAATGGTATTTTTGTGAATCGTTGACTGGTAGGGTGAATTGGCGTGGCGGGGTCAGCCTGGGTGGCCTGCCGGGCTGCTGTAGGCCACGACCAGGGCCTGTAAATGCGCGCGCTGGCCTGGTTCGAGATAGGGAATCAGCAAATTGAGAACGTGGTGCGCGCCGCGCAGCAGCGCGGACTGCGCATTGTCCGCCTCCAGTGCGTTGCGCGGATCGCGTACATATTCAAAACTTAACCAGTAGGTGAGCACCACGACCATGCTGGTGGCCGTGGCCTCGACCTCGCGCGAATCGATCGTCACGGCACCGGCGCGACTCATTCCGTCAAGCAGGGCCCGCACCGCGCGGGTCTTGTTTTTGAGCACCAACTGGAAGTGGGTTTCGAGTCGGCGGTTTTTGCTCAGCAAGTCGTTCAGGTCGCGGTACAAAAAGCGGTACTGCCAGATCAGCTCAAACAGCGTGTGCATGAAAAACCAGGCATCTTCGACGTTGCGCACACCGTCGCTGGCGTTGAGCAGCTCGTTCAGGGCTTTCTCGTAGCGGTCAAACAGCGAATTGATCAGCTCGTCCTTGGCCGGGTAGTGGTAGTAAAGGTTGCCCGGGCTGATGCCCATTTCGGCGGAGATCAGCGTGGTCGAGACGTTGGGCTCGCCAAAGCGGTTGAACAGCTCAAGCGTGACCTCCAGAATTCGCTCTGCCGTGCGGCGCGGCGCTTTTTTCGCCATGGTTATCTACCCTTGTAGTGTTCTTCGCTTCACGTCGCTACTCTAACCCAGCGCCCCCGATTTTTTGGGGTCAGAGCCCAAATTTTCTCAGCCAAAGGCTGACCCTTCGGGT
>CAYJMW010000235.1:0-1623 GCA_964371235.1 uncultured Polaromonas sp. | reverse complement strand
GGTCAAGCCAGCGGCTGCTCAGGAATTCTTGCAGCATGGTGTCAGAAAAATCAGCGCACGGCGCGCATGGGGAGGCTCAGACCTTCTTCAGAAAGCACGCTTTGAGCATGAAGCTGCCCGCGTCCATCTTGCAGTCCACCTCGTGGTCGCCGCCTGCCAGCCGGATGCTCTTGACCTTGGTGCCCATCTTCAGCGTGATCGACGAGCCCTTGACTTTCAGGTCCTTGATCAGCACCACGGCGTCGCCGTCGGCCAGCGCGTTGCCGTTGGCATCCTTGATGACCGCGTCGGCGCTGTCGTCGGCTTGCGCGGCGGCGGCCATCGGCCATTCATGGCCGCAATCGGCGCACACATAGTTCTCGCCGTCGGGGTAGGTGTTCTCCAAAGTGCATTGGGGGCAGGCGGGGATGGTGGACATGGTGTCGTTCAAATCGTAAGGGGTATTGAAAATACCAGAGTATCGACGATGGCCGGCTTCAAAGATTCCGGCCCTTGCCCCGCGTAGCCGCGTCCAGCCAGTGCAGGTAGTCGCTGGACCCGGCGGTGATGGGAATTTGCACAATCTCCGGCGTGTCATACGGGTGCTGCGCGCTGATGAATTGCGCCAGTGCCGCAAACCGGTCACTCCGCGTCTTGATGGCCAACTGGCATTCCGGCTCGGCGCGCAACGCGCCCTGCCAGCTGTAAAAACTTTTGACGGACTGGATCTGCACGCAAGCGCCCAGCCGCGCCTGGACAATCTGCCGGGCCAGCGTCTCGGCCTGCTGCTGGCTCGCCGTGGTGGTCAGAACAATGCAATAGGCGCTGGCATCAGTCATTGGGTGGTTCGTCATGCTGGTTTGCTTCGCAGGGGATATGCTGGCCCTTGCGCGTTCGAATTGCAAGCCAGGGTGCTGCTCAAAATCAAGGCAGGAAGCCGCAGCCCCCGTCAAATGGCGCTTTGACCGACTTGCCGGGAGGTCATCAACAAGCTTGTCCACACCTGGCAGGGATAACTTCAGCCCGATTCAGTGCGAGCGCCGGTACCGCAATTTCATCCAGAGAATCGCCAGCGACAGCACCAGGGTGATCGCGTTGGCGACCACAATTGGCCAGGCGCCGAGCCGCAAACCGTAGGCCAGCCACAGCGCGACGCCGACGGTGAAAACGCTGTACATGCCGAGGGAAACGCCGCTGACATCGCGCGATCTGAAGCTGTGCCAGGCTTGCGGCACAAAGCTCAGCGTCGTCAGGCTCGCGGCGGCGGCGCCAATGAGGTCAGTCGGGTTCATTGTCATGTTCAGCGCCCGCCTTGCCTGACCGCCCATTCCACCAGCGCCTCAAGCGCGGGCCGCGCCGCCGCCGCATTCGCGTGGTTGACCATGGCCACCACCACCAGACGCCTGCCGCTGGGCGTATGCACATACCCGGCCAGCGCCGCGGCGTCACGCAGCGAGCCGGTTTTCAGATGGGCCCAGCCTTGCGACACGCGCGACTTGCTGCGCCTGAGCGTGCCGTCCACGCCACTGATCGGCAGCGAAGCCATCAGCTCGGGCATGGTGCCTGAGACAAAGGCGGTCTGCAGCAGTCGCGCCAGCGCCTGCGCGCTGATGCGCGCCTGCCGCGACAGGCCCGAGCCGTTGT
>CAYJMW010000234.1:0-1628 GCA_964371235.1 uncultured Polaromonas sp. | reverse complement strand
ACCGGCCGCGCATGGCGCGCAATCAAAATCTGCGCGGTGTAGTAAGTGCCCAGCACCCACAAGGGCGCCATCGGCAGTGCAAAGGCAAATTTGTGGGTTGCCAGCAGTGAGTCGCTCAGCATGAAGAAACAAGCCCCGATGGCCGCACCCACGGCCGCCTGGTCGCGCAGCACCACGGCACGGCCGATGGCTTGCGCCGCCATCAGGGCGATCACCACGACATAGGCCGCCACCGGGCCGCGCAGCGCCGGGGCCAGGCCGCTCCAGAGAAAAGCGTACATCGAGGCTCCCACGGCCAAGGTGGCAGCAAGTGCGCGGCGGCTGGGGAACCACACCGATCCCTGCTTGAACAAGGCGATGTAAAACAGGTGCGCGACCAGGAACGAAACCAGTCCCGGGATGAAATAGCCTGAGAACATCAGGAAAACGTCGCCCGCCAGCGAAAACACCAGGGCTGCCAATAAATATATGAAAAACAAGCCTTTAGCCCTTGTGGAATATGCGTTAGTAGCTATAAAAACAATAGCAATCAGCATCACCAGCGGCTTCAGGAGGTGGTGCGCCCCGGTCAGTCCGGCGGCGCTGGTGGCGGTGGCCAGGGCGGCCGCTTCGATCAGCAGCACTTCAAGCATGACGATACGGCCCTGCATGAGCGCGCCCACGGCCCACAGTCCGGCGCACAGCACGCCGACCCAGAGCGCCGACTGCGCCAGCGGGAGGGTGTCGGCAAACCACAGGAACAGCGCCACGCCCTGCAGCAGTACCAGGAACTGCAGCGCGGCAAACCACATGACGGCCCGGCTCATGGGCGGCTGCCAGGTCTGCATCTGGCCGAGCCTGAAGGGCGCCCTGGGAAAACGCTCCGCCACGTCCTGCGGCCGCCAGCCTGGCGGCTTGAACCAGACGCGCAGCTTGTCGCCCCAATTTTCTGCACGCCAGCAGTCTTTGGCCAGCGCCCAGTAAACCTCGGCGTTGGACCACAGCGGGTCCCAGCTGTTCAGGGGGCTGCGCGTTCCATAAACACAGGGTTCGCCCTCTTCCTTGAAGCTGCCGAAGAGCCGGTCCCAGATGATCAAAATGCCGCCGTAGTTTTTGTCGAGGTAGCCGTCGTTGACGGCGTGATGCACGCGGTGGTTGGAGGGCGAGCAGAACCAGCGGTCGAACCAGCCGAGCTTGGGGACGTGCTCGGTATGGACCCAGAACTGGTAGAGCAGGTCGATCAGGGCCGCTGCCGCAAACACCAGCGGCGGCACCCCGGCGACGGCCATCGGTACATAAAAGACCCAGCCCAGCAGCGCGCCGCTGCTGGTTTGCCGCAGCGCCGTCGAGAGGTTGTAGGACTGGCTCTGGTGGTGCACCACATGGGCGGCCCAGAAGATGGCAACCTCATGGCCCGCGCGGTGCAGCCAGTAGTAGCACAGGTCGTAAAACACCAGCGCCAGCAGCCAGCCCTGCCAGCTTGTCCAGAAGGCTTCGTCGGGATAAAGCGCGACCGACGCATACACGGCGCCGTAAATGCCCACGCGCAGCAGCCGCGTGAACACGGCGCTGATCTGGCTGAGCATTCCCAGGCTGAGATTTATTGGGGTCAGACACCAATTTTTCTGCGACGCCATGCGTCGCACCCG
>CAYJMW010000233.1:0-1680 GCA_964371235.1 uncultured Polaromonas sp. | reverse complement strand
GGATTGCCGCGCTTCGCTCGCAATGACGAACAGCTAGTACATTGGTACTTTCTCGCTCCCTAACGCTATGCCTCATCAGAAAATCCTCATCCTCGATTTCGGCTCCCAGGTCACGCAACTGATTGCCCGCCGCGTCCGTGAAGCGCATGTATTCTGCGAGGTTCACCCGTGCGATGTAACGGATGACTGGGTGCGTGACTATGCCAGGGACGGCAATCTGAAAGGTGTGATTCTTTCCGGCAGCCACGCCAGCCTGTGGGAAGACGAAACGCTTCGGGTGCCCCAAGCGGTGTTCGAGCTGGGTATTCCCGTGCTGGGCATCTGCTTTGGCATGTACGCGATTGCCGCCGCGCTCGGCGGCAAGGTTGAAGGCGGGCACAAGCGCGAATTTGGCCATGCTGACGTCCGCGCGCGTGGTCACACGAAACTGCTTGACGGCATCCAGGACTACGTCACGCCCGAAGGCCACGGCATGCTGCATGTCTGGATGAGCCACGGCGACAACGTGACCGAAATGCCGCCCGGCTTCAAGCTCATGGCCTCGACCGAGTCGTGTCCGATTGCCGGCATGGCCGACGAAGAGCGCCACTATTACGCGCTGCAGTTTCACCCCGAAGTCACGCACACCACGCAGGGCAAGGCGATGCTGGAGCGTTTTGTCCTTAGCATCTGCGGAGCGCGTCCCGATTGGGTCATGGGCGACTATGTGTCCGAGGCGGTTGAAAAGATCCGCCAGCAGGTGGGTGACGAGGAAGTCATTCTCGGGCTGTCCGGCGGCGTGGATTCATCGGTTGCCGCGGCGCTGATTCACCGCGCCATTGGCGCGCAGCTCACCTGCGTGTTTGTCGATCATGGCCTGCTGCGCCTGAACGAAGGCGACATGGTGATGGACATGTTTGTCGGCAAACTGCATACCAGGGTCATTCGCGTCGATGCCGCCGACCAGTTCCTGGGCCACCTCGCGGGGGTGAGCGACCCGGAAGCCAAGCGCAAGATCATTGGCCGCGAATTTGTCGAGGTGTTCAAGGCCGAAGCCGCGCGGCTCAAGGCCGGACCGGATGGCGCTTACAAGGGCGCCAGGTGGCTGGCCCAAGGCACCATTTACCCCGACGTGATTGAGTCGGGCGGCGCCAAAAGCAAGAAGGCTGTGTCCATCAAAAGCCATCACAACGTCGGCGGCCTGCCCGAGCAACTGGGGCTGAAGCTGCTCGAACCCTTGCGCGAACTGTTCAAGGACGAGGTGCGCGAATTGGGCGTGGCGCTGGGGCTTCCCCACGACATGGTTTATCGCCACCCCTTTCCGGGGCCTGGCCTGGGGGTTCGCATTCTGGGCGAAGTCAAACGCGAGTATGCCGACTTGCTGCGCCGGGCCGACGCGATCTTTATTGAAGAGTTGCACAATTTCAGGGACGACGGCACCGGTAAGAGCTGGTACGAGCTGACCAGCCAGGCGTTCACGGTGTTTTTGCCGGTAAAAAGCGTCGGGGTCATGGGCGATGGCCGTACCTACGAGTACGTGGTGGCGCTGCGCGCGGTGCAAACCAGCGACTTCATGACGGCCGATTGGGCCGAACTGCCCTACGCGCTGCTCAAAAAGGTGTCAAGCCGCATCATCAACGAAGTGCGCGGCATCAACCGCGTCACCTACGACGTGAGCAGCAAGCCGCCGGCGACGATTGA
>CAYJMW010000232.1:0-1703 GCA_964371235.1 uncultured Polaromonas sp. | reverse complement strand
CGAATCTTGAAGGCCCCCACCGGCGTGTGGTTCTCATGCTTGATCCAGCAGTCGGCGCCCAGCCGCTGGCTTGACAGGCCCCAGCGGTATTGCGGCGTTGCCTGAAATTCGCGATAGACCACGCGGGCTGCGTTTTCAATCGCTTGGAGGTTCGGTAAGCGGGCGGGCATTCAGATTCCTTTGGATTCGAGTGTGAGCACACCGCGCGGCGTTTGCAGCGTGGCGATGAGATTGGGTGGGCCCTGCATCACGTCAACGCCCGCCAGGCCGATGGCTTCATAAGCCTCGCGCAGTGCGCCGGGTTGTGGTTGAGTCACCCGCAGCGACTGCAGCGTGACGCCCGAGGCGGCCATGCCCTGCGTGGGATGCACTTCGCCCCACTGGATCAGCGTGGGCAGCGCACCATTGAATAAGCGCTGGCCATCGGCACGCACCGTGATCTGCCAGGTCAGAAGGCCCTCTGCAGTGATGCGCGAAGCCTCCAGCACCTCGCCGCGGTCGATTCCCAGGCCAGCCAGCGCACGCACGCCGGCTTGCACGTTTGCGCTGCGGACGACAAAGTGAATCAGGCGCGGCCCGGTTTTTCGCAGCTGCTCTTGCAAGTCCGGATTATCCAGGTCAAACCAGCGCTTTGCCCACGTAGAACGGGCATATGAAGCTCCTGAATGTATAGCAATAATCTCGAAATAAGCCTGCGGAAATGCGGCTGACGCGAGCGTGAAAACGCGGTTGTGCGTTCCCATCAGCGCATGTTCGCCGCCCGGTCCGGGCGTGATGCCGAGCGCGCTTTCGCACCACTGCACGCCTTCGGCCAGGCTGGCCGCCGCGATGACCAGGTGATCGACTTGTGCCTGCAGCGGGGAGGTGGAGCCTGCGGTTTCCATGGTGTTCAGTGCTTATAGCGCGACCTGGCCGTCAATGCAGGTGACCGATTCGCCGCCGACCCAGACCTGTCCGGCGGCGTCGCGTTCCAGGTAAACCTGCCCGGCGCGGCCCAGGCAAACCCCTTGCGATGCCAGGTAGCGTTCGGGCGCATGGCCTTCGGCCATCAGCCACTGCGCCAGGCTGGCATTAAGGCTGCCGGTGACGGGGTCTTCGTTGACGCCAATGGCGGCTGCGAAAGCACGCACTTCCAGATCAGGCGCGTCGATGATGGTTTGCGGCGCGTCGTGGGCAAACGCTCGGGCCTCGCGGTTGGCGCGCCCTATCAGCGGCGACGTTTCTTCTGGCGGGTAGAGCGCTGCGACACCGACTTTGACATTGAGCTTTTCGAGTGCCAGGTGATTGGGCATCAGTTGCAGCACGGTCTCAACGCTGTCCAGCAGCAGGCCCAGCCAGACTGGCCCGTTGTCCAGCATCTGCGCGGCCAGAATTTGCGGATATTTTTCCGACGGGCCGCCCCTAGGAAAAATAGCCCCCTCGGGGGGCAGGGAGGACACGCCAGTGCCGAGCGTGGGGGCGGGTTCCTTTAAACCCAGGGCCGCCGCGACCTGCGCCAGCAACGCCGGGTCGGGGGCCGCGCGTTTGAGCGGCGGGGCGGCAAAGGCCCAACGTTGCCCTCCCGCGTTACCGGCCTCGCGGCGAATTTTCACCAGGCCCTGTTTGCACTCCTGCACGATGAAGTCTTTGTTCTGCGGCTGGCCACCGCCCTGCAGCCAGGCGTGGCAACTGCCCAGCGTCGGGTGGCCGGCAAAAGGCAACTC
>CAYJMW010000231.1:0-1853 GCA_964371235.1 uncultured Polaromonas sp. | reverse complement strand
AGCCAGGCCTGGAACATCAGCACCGCCCACAGGCTGGCCGTGTGGTCGCGCTGGCCGCTCAGGTGCTCGGCCCACTTCTGGCGAATCGGGGCCGGGTAAAAGTAGCCTTCACGCTGCAGGCGCTTTTCATCGAGCAGGCTCTCGGCCCAGTCGCGCAGCGGCCCGCGCAGCCATTGCCCCACGGGAATGCCAAAGCCCGCCTTGGGCCGCTCGATCAGCTCGCGCGGCACGTATTTGTAAAGCACCTGGCGCAGCGCCCACTTGCCCTGCCCGCCCCTGATCTTCATGTGCAGCGGCAACTGCCACGCCAACTCGGCCACGCGGTGGTCCAGAAAAGGCACCCGCGTTTCCAGGCTAACGCTCATGGCCGCCCGATCAACCTTGCACAAAATATCGTCCGGCAAATAGGTGGTGGCGTCGCGGTACATCATGCGTTCGACAGCGGTGAGGTTCGGGGGCACATGGATTGCCGCGTCGGCTGCGCCTCCTCGCAATGACGGGGGTATTTCGTCATCGCGATTGCCACGTCGCTCTGCTCCTCGCAATGACGAGGTAATTTCGTCATCGCGAGCGCAGCGCGGCGATCCATCGCCCTTGACCACACTGGCCGGGTCCTGCCATTCAGACACCAGGCTGCGGTACAGATCGTCCAGGTCGCGCACACCGCCCAGCCGCGCCGCCAGCTTGTGCGCCTTGTCGCCCGCACGCGCAATGCCTTTGCCTGCGGGCAGCAAGGCATTCAGCGGGCGGCTCAGCGCGTCCCACGCCGCCACCGGCACACCGGCAATGGCCTTGCCCAGCGCCTGCCGCACCGGGTAGGGCAGCCAGGCCAGCCGATTCCAGATGCGCGGCCCCCAAAAATAGCGGTTGTAGCCGCCAAAGAGCTCATCGCCCGCGTCGCCCGACAGCGCCACCGTGACCTGCTGGCGCGCCGCCTTGCACACCAGGTGGGTGGGGATTTGCGACGAATCTGCAAACGGCTCGTCGTACATGGCGCTCAGGCGCGGAATCACGGCCTGCGCCTCGGCAGCGCTTACAAACAGCTCGGCATGGTCCGTGCCCAAGTGCTGCGCCACAGCGCGCGCATAGGGCGATTCATCAAACCCCGCCTCTTCAAAGCCCACGGTAAAAGTCTTCACCGCCCGCGTGGCCTGCTGCTGCATCAGCGCCACGATGGTTGACGAATCGACCCCACCCGACAAAAACGCGCCCAGCGGCACATCGGCCAAAGACTGCAGCCGCACCGCGTCTTGCAGCCGATCATCCAGCGCCTGTATCGCCTCTGCCTCGTCGGTGATCGGGTTCTGTGCACCCGCCACCACCACGTCGGCCAGCGCCCACCAGCGCGTGATCTGGCAGTTGAGTCGCAAGTCATGGATTGCCGCGTCGGCTGCGCCTCCTCGCAATGACATCTCCTTGTCATTGCGCGAGCCATCGTCATTGCGAGGAGCGCAGCGACGCGGCAATCCATTCAACGTCAACAAACACCCCGGCTCCAGCTTGTAAATACCTTCATAAATGCTGTGCGGCGCAGGCACATAGGTAAAGCGCATATACAGCGCAAGCGCCTCGCGGCTCACCGGGTTGGCAAAACCGGGGTAGGCCCGCAGCGCCTTCAACTCCGAACCAAAAACAAAGGCCACACTGCCGCCACTTCCCACCCAGCCGTAATACAGCGGCTTTTCACCAAAGCGGTCACGCGCCAGGTGCAGCGTGCACGTTTGCATGTCCCACAGCGCAATCGCAAACATGCCCACCGTTTTCTTCAGCGTCGCCTCAACCCCCCAGCGCTCAAACCCTGCCAGCAAAGTCTCGGTATCCGAATGCCCGCGCCAAGCCCCGTCATTGCGCCC
>CAYJMW010000230.1:0-1881 GCA_964371235.1 uncultured Polaromonas sp. | reverse complement strand
CGCGCAGCACGTGAAGCACCGCCTCTCCGATCATGGCGTCGTCTTCAACCAGTAATAGACGCATTGGGGATTCCTTGAAGTTGCCCAGTGTGGAGTGTGCAGCTTAGACGAGGCTTAAAGCGCTTGTGGCTTGCCCTGCATGATTGATGAACGCTCGGCTGGGTTCGCAATGGAATTCAGGTTCCGCCTACATAGGGGTTGCTGTGTCGTTCGCGTCCGAAGGTGCTTTCCGGCCCGTGGCCCGGGATAAACACGGTCTGGTCGCCCATGGGCCAGAGGCGCTGGGTGATGCTGTCGATGAGTTGCTGGTGGTTGCCTTGGGGAAAGTCCGTCCGGCCAATGCTGCCGGCAAACAGCACGTCGCCCACGAAGGCGCGTTCGATCTGCGGAGCGTGAAACACCACATGCCCCGGCGTGTGGCCGGGGCAGTGGCGCACCTGCAGCGTTTCCTTCCCCAGGGTGACGGTGTCGCCATCGTGCAGCCAGCGCGTGGGCGTGAACGCCTGCGCGGGCGGAAAGCCGAACTGCGCGCTTTGCGCCGGCAGCCCGTCAATCCAGAACTGGTCACCCGGATGCGGGCCGATGATGGGTAGGTCCAGGCGCTGCGCCAGCTCACCCGCGCCGCCCGCGTGGTCGATGTGGGCGTGCGTGAGCCAGATCTGCTCCAGGCTCAGGCCCAGGCGCTGCACTTCAGCCAGCAGGCGGCTCAGGTCGCCGCCCGGATCGATGACGGCAGCGCGCAGGGTTTGGTCGCACCAGACGATGGAGCAGTTTTGCTGGAACGGGGTGACGGGAACCGTGAGGTAACGAAGCATTGTGGGGTGAAGGTTGTGTATGACAAATTTTCAAGAACTGATTGAAAACAAAGACCTGGAAGGCGTTAGCCGTTGAGTTTAATCGGCGGCGATTGGCACTGTGGACTCGACGCATTTGCCGGCGGGAGATGCTCAAACATGTGGGGCCACCCTGCTGCCCATATCGGCGCCAGGTGACTGCTCCGTGATTCAAGAGTGGAGGATTGAACCGGCTTCTCAGGAAAACCAGCGCAGAAACGCGGCGGCGGTTAGCGCCGTCGCGGCCAGCGTAGCGAGCGTGCGCCAGGTTGCCCGCTGTGCCCGCTCGCTCCACCCGATGCCACGGTAGAGATACGCGGCAACAAGCATGAAGCCCGCGGTGGCGCATGCCATCTTGATCAGCAGCGCGGCAACCGCGACACCATGGATATCCGGGAAGCGTCCGTAATAAAGCCAGCTAACGCCGCCGAAGGCTGCGCCACTGGCAGCTTGCGCGGCCCATCCCGCCAACATGATCCATGACAGCGGTTTGCGCATCCCGGCTAGCGCCGGCCCCAGCCATAATGCATGGGCGGCGCTACCGACAACGGCGACGGCGCCGAAATTGTGCACTACCTGGATGGCTGCATAGCTCGGGTTTTGCAGATCCATGACGGCTAGTTGACGGTAACCTTGACGCACTGTTCCACGCCGATGGACGTATGGCCTTTATTCACGATCTTGATGCAGATGTTGTGCTGGCCGGGGGAAAGGGTTTCCAGTGCGTAGCTGCCCTTGAGTTGGCGCAGGATGGCCGCCTCCTTGTTATCCACGTAAAGGTGGGTATGGTCGCCCGTGGGGCCGGGCATGACTTCATAGACAACCTTGTTCTGGGCCATGGCATCAAGCTTGGTACCCTCCGCGGGGGAAATGATCTTGACGGATGCATTTTCTGCAAGGCTTATCTGTGAGTATGCAAGCAGCGCGGCGCCGAGAATTGGATAAATAGACGAAATACGCATTTCGACCTCCTTTCGTTGGGCTGAATGCGGAGCGAGCCCATCATCTCCGGCCAGTTTGGATGGCGTTTATTTATAGCACACTACTA
>CAYJMW010000229.1:0-1930 GCA_964371235.1 uncultured Polaromonas sp. | reverse complement strand
ATCCACGATGGATCGCCACGGCCTTTGGCCTCGCGATGACGGTGCCGGGTATTTTTGCAATTGCTGGCTCCCTTGGTTGACACCGGGCCGCAGCAAATCACATGAAGCGAAAAGCGTGGCGGTCAAAGGCCGCCGCGCCGGGCCGCCCCAAGCAAGGCCAGCCCCCTCGGGGGGCAGCGCATTACACGAAGTGAAAAGCCTGGGGGCCAGCTTCGCCGCCGGGCCGCCCCAAGGCGAAGCAGCCCCCTCGGGGGGCAGAGAGCTACACGAAGTGAGCGAACGTGGGGGCACCATTTACTCTGCCCGGTAGTTCGGCGCTTCCTTGGTGATCTGCACGTCATGGACATGACTCTCGCGGATGCCTGCGCTCGTGATTTCAACAAACTCGGCCTTGCTCTGCATGTCTTCTATGGTCGCGCAGCCGCAGTAGCCCATGCTGGCACGCAGGCCGCCGGCCATCTGGTAAACAATGCTGATCATCGAGCCCTTGTAGGGCACCCGGCCCTCGATGCCTTCGGGCACCAGCTTGTCGGCATTCGGGTTGCCGGTGCTCGACTCCTGAAAGTAGCGGTCGGCGCTGCCCTGCTGCATGGCTCCGATGCTGCCCATGCCGCGGTAGCTCTTGTAGCTTCGGCCCTGGTACAGGATGACCTCGCCGGGCGCCTCCTCGGTGCCGGCAAACATTCCGCCCATCATCACGCTGCTGGCGCCGGCGGCGATGGCCTTGGCAATGTCGCCGCTGTAGCGAACACCGCCGTCGGCGATCAGCGGAACGCCGGTGCCGCGCAGCGCCATCGCGACGCTGTCGATCGCCATGATCTGCGGCACACCCACCCCGGCGACGATGCGGGTGGTGCAGATACTGCCCGGACCAATGCCCACCTTGACCGCGTCGGCGCCGGCCTTCATCAGTGCCAGCGCGGCCGCGCCGGTGGCAATATTGCCGCCAATCACGTCAACCTGGGGATAATTCTGCTTGACCCAGCGCACGCGGTCGATCACGCCTTTGCTGTGCCCGTGCGCGGTATCAACCACGATGGCGTCAACACCGGCATGGACCAGCGCTTCGACGCGTTCTTCCGTCCCTGCGCCAACGCCAACCGCGGCACCCACGCGCAGGCGGCCTGACGCGTCGCGGGCGGCACTTGGAAAATTGGTTTGCTTGGTGATGTCCTTGACCGTGATCAGCCCTTTGAGTTCAAAGTCGTCGTTGACCACCAGCAGGCGTTCAAGCTTGTATTTGTTGAGCAGGGCCTTGGCCTCGGCGGCGGAGGTGCCCTCCTTGACGGTGATCAGCTTTTCGCGCGGCGTCATGATCTGGTGCGCCTTGACGTCGTAGCGGGTTTCAAAGCGCAGGTCGCGACTGGTCACGATACCTACCACCTTGCCGCCGTCGCAGACCGGAAAACCAGAGATGCCGAGCTGCTCGGACAGCTCCAGAATCTGCAGCACGGTGTGTTCGGGCGTGATGACCACTGGATCGCGGACCACGCCTGACTCGTAGCGCTTGACCTTGGCCACCTGGGCGGCCTGCTGCTGCGGCGTCAGATTTTTATGGATGATGCCAATGCCGCCTTCCTGGGCGATGGCAATGGCCAGCCGGCCTTCAGTCACCGTGTCCATGGCGGCCGAGACAAGCGGCAGATTCAGGCGGATGTTGCGGGAAAACTGGGTGGAAAGCGAGGCGTCCTTGGGCAGGACCTGGGAGAACGCTGGCACCAACAAGACGTCGTCGAAGGTCAGCGCTTTGCCGAGTAGGCGCATAGGGAAAGCTCCAAATAGGCGATTGTAACCTTGCTACCTGAGCCCGCTGCTGCTGCCGCTGAACCACAAGCGAGGCGCCTGAATTGTAAAAAGAGGCGCTTGATTTTTTGAGCTCTGACCCAGTAGTGTCCGGTCAAAACTCGAACAAAATCAATTGGTTAGCAAA
>CAYJMW010000228.1:0-1996 GCA_964371235.1 uncultured Polaromonas sp. | reverse complement strand
GGCAGCGCGCCCAAAGACAGCTACCTGCGCTGGGAAAAAATCATTGCGGCGGCCCAAGCCACGGGTGCCGAGGCGATTCACCCGGGCTACGGCTTCCTGAGCGAGAACGAGGAGTTCGCGCTCGCCTGCGCCACGGCAGGGCTGGTCTTCATCGGCCCGCCGGCATCCGCCATCAAGGCCATGGGCCTGAAGGCCGAGTCCAAGCGCCTGATGGAAACCGCCGGGGTTCCGCTGGTGCCCGGCTACCACGGCAGTGACCAGTCGCCCGCGCTGCTCAGGCGCGAGGCGGATCGTATTGGCTACCCGGTGCTGATCAAGGCCAACGCGGGCGGCGGTGGCAAGGGCATGCGGGCGGTCGAAAAATCCGAAGACTTTGACGCGGCGCTGGCGTCGTGCAAGCGCGAAGCCATCACCAGCTTTGGCGACGACGCGGTGCTGGTTGAAAAATATGCGCAGCGTCCGCGCCACATCGAGATTCAGGTCTTCGGCGACAGCCATGGCAACTACGTCTATCTGTTCGAGCGCGACTGCTCGGTGCAGCGGCGCCACCAGAAAGTGCTGGAAGAAGCCCCCGCTCCCGGCATGACGCCAGCCATGCGCCAGCAGATGGGTGAAGCCGCGGTGGCGGCGGCCCGCGCGGTGAACTATGTCGGTGCAGGCACGGTGGAGTTCATTGTTGAGCAGCATCTGCCGGAGGATGCGACAAGACAGGCGAATGGCGAGCGCCGCGCCGGGCCGCCCCAAGCAAGCTCAGCCCCCTCGGGGGGCAGCGCAGCACACGAAGTGGCAAGCGTGGGGGCCTTTTACTTTATGGAGATGAATACGCGGCTGCAGGTCGAGCATCCGGTGACGGAGGCGATTACGGGGCTTGACTTGGTGGAGTGGCAATTACGCGTGGCCTCGGGCGAACCGCTGCCGCTCAGGCAAGAGCAGCTGCGCATCAACGGCCATGCGATCGAGGCCCGGATTTGCGCCGAGAACCCCGACAATAATTTTCTGCCCGCGACCGGCACGCTGCATGTCTATCAGAAGCCGGCGTGCAGCAGCTTCGAGCGGGCGAATTTCAGCACCACGGGCGTCGCCGTGCGGGTCGATGATGGCGTGCGCGAAGGCGACACCATTTCGCCCTTTTACGACTCGATGCTGGCCAAGCTGATCGTGCACGGCCAGACCCGTGAAGAAGCGCTGGCCCGGCTCGACGACGCGCTGGCGCAGACCCGCATCGTCGGGTTGAACACCAATGTGCAGTTTCTGCGCTACGTGGGGCGCAGCCCCTCGTTTGCCCAGGCCAATCTGGACACTGCGCTGATTCAGCGCGAAGAAGCGGTGCTGTTCAGGCAGGAGCCGGTCGGGCTGGCGATGGCCGCGGCGGCGGCGATTGCGCAGGCGCTGCTGAGCGAGCAGGCCGCCGAAGGCGCGGACCCCTTCAGCCGCAGCGATGGCTGGCAATCGCATGGCGTAACGCAGCGGCGTTTTGAGTTCGAGTTTCACGGTGAACCGGCGCACGCCGAACTGAGCTATCTGCACGACGGCACGCTACGGCTGGTGGTGGGCGAGCTGTCGGGTCCGCTGGTTTTTGCCGGCGGCGAGCAGGGCATGGCCATCGAGTTCGCGGGCCAGCGCCTGACGGCGGCGGTGTTCCGGCAGGGGGAGGTGGACCACGTTTTTACTTCGCGCGGTGCCACGCAGATCACGGCAATTGATTTGCTGGCCCATGCCGGCGAGAGCCATGCCGAGACCGGGCGCCTGACCGCGCCCATGCCCGGCAAGATGGTGTCGTTCGCCGTCAAGGTCGGCGACCTGGTTCAAAAGGGCCAGACCCTGGCGGTGATGGAGGCCATGAAAATGGAGCACACCATCGCAGCGCCCGCCGATGGGATGGTGCAGGAAGTGCTGTATGCGCCGGGCGACCAGGTGATCGAGGGCGCGGAGTTGCTCAAGCTGTTGGTGTGATGATGTCATTGCGGATGCGGCACGGCCATTACCGTCATTGCGA
>CAYJMW010000227.1:0-2007 GCA_964371235.1 uncultured Polaromonas sp. | reverse complement strand
CTGGCGATGATCGCGCTGGTGGCGCTGGTCGATGCCCTGAGCTATCTGGCGCGGCGCATCATGGCGCGCTGAGCGCGACTTTGTCTTCCTGGTTGATGTTTTGGGTGGGCTATAGTGCAGGCAAAGTGCCGAAACCCAACAAAATCCTGCGGGAACCCATATTCCACGCGCCTTGCGGGACTTTTTCAAGACTGATGTTGGGGCGACAAGTGCCATGTTGGGGAGATAGAAACTTGCCTTCCTATATTGAGCCCGCCGGCGACACTGCACAGGTGACGGGACGAGAGCACAACACTATTACAATATCCGACGAACACAGGAGGACCCTCGATGAGCGAGAAGATCAGTCCACAGCTTTTCAAGCTTGAGCCGAAGATCCGCTACGTCGCCGTGAACCAAAACGGCGCGATCGTGGAGATGGGGCAAAGTCCGCAGCACCCTACTTACAACCCGCTCGAAACCGACCGAATGGAGGAGTTGATCGTCAACCCCATCGTGCTTGAGATCGCAAGACGGCGTGGCAGCATCGACATGAACGGCATCCGCTACGTGGTCATTAGGTATGGCACGCAGTACCAGTTGCTCATGCCCTACAAGGATGGGCACGTGTCCATCGGCGTCGAGTTGGAGGACAACCCGGTGGAGATCGCGCACAAGGTGGCAGAGCACCTGAAGCTGCCGATGTGAACCAGAGCCACCAACGGCGGGCTAACAAACCGCTGCACCCGACCCTCGGAAGCGGCGCTCTGCGCCGCTCCTCGGGCGGGTGACCGGCCACGTTGAACTAAACCGCTGACGCGGTGGCTGATCGTCACAGGTCGCCACCGCGTTTTGTTTGGCGCGGTGCTTGCGTTGGCGGGCGTTGAGAGCAAGCCGCGCAAGACCGGTGAATTCAAACATCGGCGCACTTGACATACCATAATTGGTATGTTGATAATGCGACATGTGGGAAATCGAAGAGCACCGCCGCGTTGACAAGCAGCTTTCAGGTTCTGTCCCTATTGAGGTTCTGAAGCATTACGAGAAATGGAAAGACATTGCCAGAGTCTCCGGGCCACCTGGATTGCGGGCCATCAAGGGGTTTCACGATGAGGCTCTGTCAGGTGATTGGAAAGGCCATCGTTCGTCCCGGCTGGGGCTCCAGTGGCGGGTGATTTACCGGGTTGTTGCCAATGTGTTGCTGATTCAGGTTGTTCAAGTTACCGCCCACGATTACAGGAGGCCATGATATGAAAGAGTTTCGTCGCGCAAAAAAACGGGTTGAAGTCTCGGTGGGGGAGTCTGTTCGCATATTGCGCGAACTTCAGGAATTGAGCCAAAGCCAACTTTCCGGGCTTACTGGTATTCCTCAAGCCACTATCTCAGCCATCGAAAACGGGAGAGTAAATTTAGGTGTTGAGCGCGCGAAGGTTTTTGCCCGTGCCCTCCAGTGCCATCCTGCCGTACTCGTGTTTCCTGGCTGGGAGGTTCCACTTGCGCGTGCAGCATAAGCCTGCGCTCAAGCGGGACTGCGCAAAAGCGCGCAGCCTCTTAGCTCCACTCGTTGCCTCACTCAAAACCGGCGCTCTGTCGCGCTGACCAGGTGACGGCCGGGCCGCGGCCGTATAGAATACGGCCTGTTCGAGGAGCGTTGCAGCCCGCCAGAGCCTGACCCGGTCAGATGGCGAGCGAGGCTCGAACACCAGAGCGCCCCGCCGTTCTGCTTCCCAACCGCGCTCACCCACTGTGCTGTGAGGTGAGTTGACCTGACTCCCGCAGTGGTTTTTAAAAAGCCTGTTCTGGAGCCACCATGAGCGCTGTTCTCAAACCCGCCGCCGATTTCATCATTGCCGACCTGTCGCTTGCCGACTGGGGCCGCAAGGAACTGAAGATCGCCGAAACCGAAATGCCCGGCCTGATGGCCATTCGCGAAGAGTTCACCAAAGCGCAGCCGCTCAAGGGCGCGCGCATTACCGGCTCGCTGCACATGACGATTCAAACCGGCGTGCTGATCGAAACGCTGCAGGC
>CAYJMW010000226.1:0-2039 GCA_964371235.1 uncultured Polaromonas sp. | reverse complement strand
TGCTGGTCAAGGACGGCAAAGTGGCCAGCCTCAATATTGAAGGCCCTGGAAAGTTTGAAGTCAGCGACGCTGCGACGCTGCTCAAGCAAGCCAGAGGCTGACGCTTGGACCTGGGCCAGGCTACTAAAATAGTAGCATGACATGCTTTGTTTGTAACGCCACGTGGCCAATCAGGTCGCAGGGTGCAGCAGCCTGCCGCTTGGCCGTCCGCCATCACCAGCAGTAAGGCTCCGCGCGGCGCGGGATCGTCTCGGGGTTGAGTGGCTGGAAAGACAGGGCCACGCCCAAGCCGCCAGCCTACCCGCGGGATATCCCCGCGTGGCTTCAATGTCGCAGGCCACGAGTTGGAGTATTCCCGAAGAACCCCCCCTGCTTCGCCAACCTGCAACCCCAGGAGTCCCTGCACTCGTGGGAAACACCCAAACCAGAACAATGGGGCAGGCCGCATTGAAAGCTTCTTCGCGGCTTGCAAGCGGGCGCGGGAACTTTGTCGTTGGACCGTCAATCCCACGGCCGTGCGCATAGCGTACGGGCAACTACGTCTCGAATGGCAACAAATAAAAATAGGCTGCTCCAGGGGCCACATGGCGGAAAAATTCAATGGATGAACTGTTACAGAATCCAGCTGTCCAGGCCGGCGTGGTGCCCTTTGTCGCGGCTGGCCTGCTCGTTCGGACCCGCTTTCTGGGCCTGGCCCAAATTGTCGGCTTCGCCGCCCTGATCGCTCTGGCCATCGGGTTTTCCTTCGAGTCGCTCACGTCCACCCGCAAGCTGGTTCTGGTCGGGTTGTTCACGTCCTTGCCCCTGTTGCTGCTCGAACTCAAGGACTGGTCAGCGCGTCCAGCGGCACGCTCGGTCGTTGCGCTGTTGGCGGGCCTGGCCGGTGTCTGGGTCGCCCTTCGGATCCTGCAGCAAAAAGAAACCGCGAGCGCGCTGCTGGCGGGGGCGGCCAGTGCTGTGTACCTCGCGGCCTTGGTGGAGTTCACGTTGCGCGTTGGCGACGACAGTGTGCGCGGAGCCGCCACCGGATTGGTGCTGGGTCTGGCCAGTGGCGCGCTGGCGCTGCTCGGTGCCTCGGCCCTGCTGGCACAGATGGGGATAGCGGTCGGTGCCGCGGCGGGCGCGACCCTGCTGGTGCAGATGATTGCGCGCCAGCGCGCGCCTGCGGGTGCCACCATTTCATTGCCGGCCAGCGTTGTGGCGGGGCTCGTCGGTTTGCTGGCCGTGTTCACGGGGTCGCTGCCCTGGTTCTGCCTGCTGCCGACCCTTGCCATTCCCTGGGCCGCCCGCCTGGTGCCAAAAAGCGACAGGGTGTGGCTGAGCGCCAGCTTCACGGCCTTGGTCGCGCTGATCCCCATGTTGCTTGCGGTGGGCCTGGCATGGTTCACCGCCGGCGCATCCACGTAAGTGGTGTTTCGTCGTTTCCCCAACCTTTTTTACCGGAGTAAAAAAATGTCTCACTTGAAGATCGCCCTGCTGGCCTGCCTCGCCCCGCTGTCCGTGCTGGCAGCGCCGCAAACCTATGCCATCGACCCCGTGCACTCGTTTCCCAACTTCACCATCAATCATCTGGGCATGACGACAATTCACGGACGCTTCGACAAGATGAGCGGCAAGATCGTGCTCGATACCGCGGCCAGGACCGGGACGATCGACGTGAAGATCGAAACGGCATCAGTCAACACGGGGGACGCCAGGCACGAGGCGGGCAGCTGGGCGGCCAAGACCTATGGTCCGCGCTCGCGCGACGAGCACCTGCGCACCGCTGATTTCTTCAATAGCGCCGAGTTTCCGGAAATGCTCTACAAATCCACGAAACTCAATTTCAGTGGTGATGCGCTGCAAAGCGTCGAGGGCAACCTGACGCTGCTGGGTGTCACCAAGCCGGTCAAGCTCAATGTCACTTCGTTCAAGTGCGGGCCGCACCCGTTCAACAAGAAGCCGATGTGCGGTGCCTATGCCGAGGGCAGCATCAAGCGCACGGACTTCGGCATCAAGTTCGGCGTGCCGGCGATTTCGGACGAAGTCAAGCTGGCAAT
>CAYJMW010000225.1:0-2076 GCA_964371235.1 uncultured Polaromonas sp. | reverse complement strand
GCCAGTGCGAGGACAGTGGCGATGGTGGCGGTGGCCGCCCTCAAAACAAAACGCTTCATCATATTGTCTCCTTTGGTTATGGTTGGTGCTGCGTGATCGCAGCTGGGTATCGCTCGTCCGTCCCCGGGGTGGAACGGCTCAGACGATGTCCTGTACCCCGTGGCCGCGCTTGGGAATGAGAACGGAGCGCACGAAGGACATGAACACGACGCCATCGGCCTTCTTACCGATGGTCCGCACGGTGATGATGCCCTGTGTCGGGCGCGACTTCGACTCGCGTTTCTCGAGCATCTCTGATTCCGCGTAAATGGTGTCGCCGGGGTGGACGGGGGCGATGAGTTGAATATCTTTCCAGCCCAGGTTGGCAATGGCCTTGCCGCTCACGTCGGCAACGGTCATGCCTAGGACGATCGCCAGCGTCAGGCCGCTGTTCACGAGCGGCTTTCCGAACTCGCTCTTGGCGGCGAAGGCGTGGTCGCAGTGCATCGGGTGGTTGTTCATGGTGAGGAGGGAGAACTGGATGTTGTCCGTGTCGGTGATCGTCCTGCCGGGGAAATGCTCGTAGACATCGCCGACGGCGAAGTCTTCGAAATAGCGTCCTAGGCTGGCGCGGTGGCGGGTGGGGGCGGTCGTTTCGGTCATGTTGTTTTCCTGATTTTGTTAACGACATTCTAATGTCCGGACATTATGTGTTGACCAAAATGACCTGTCAATACTTGCCTCGTGTTTTTTCGTGCGCTTGGTGGCTCACGGCCGCCTGGCAGCCGAAAGCTTGGTGCGGGGACCGATCATGAGCCATGAGCTATCGCAACTTCTTGCGTATGAACAGCACCATCACTGCATCAGTCAGGTCATCAAGCGAAGCCCCTTTTTTTGCGTCGAACCACTGTACCGACCAGTTCAGTGCACCAAAGATCAAATGGCGCGCAAGGGCAAGGGGCACCTCGGCTTGCAGGCAGCCGGCCAACGACAGTTCCTCGAGCAACGGCATCCATGCTGCTTCGTAATCGCCTTGCAGTTTCGCGATGACGTTGCGCTGCTGCGTGTTGAGAGAGCGCGACTCGTAGAGTACCGCATGCATGAAATCGCTGTTCGGTCCCAGCAGTGTGTCGAAATGCGAACGAATCAATTGCCGCAGCGTGGTCGCACCGTCGTGTTTGGCAAGAAGGACCGTCGTCTGGCGCGCGAGCGCGCTGCGAAGACCTTCCAACATCACCTCGTACAGCAGCGCATCCTTGCTTTTGAAGTGACAAAACAGTGACCCGGAATGCATGCCGACAGCGCAGGCGATGTCGCGCGTACTCGTGGCGTTGAAGCCGTGGTGTCGAAACAGTTGGGCCGCGGCCTTGACGAGATCTTGGCGGCGGTTGCCTTCATTTCGCTCGTCCGGGGTCTTCGGTGGGCGGCCTCGCAGCCGCTTGACTACTGAGCGATCAGATTCGGAGCGTGTGGCGCACATTTTCAGCAAATGAATCAAGACACACGGCATGCATGACGGCCATCCGCTCAGTACGACTTCGGCAATCCCAGCACATGTTCGCCGATGTAGTTGAGCAGCATCTCGTTGTTGATGGGCGCGATCTCCAGCAGGCGGATCATGGGCCACAGCGTGATGATGTCGTAGTCGCGATCAAAGCCGTAGCCGCCGTGGGTTTGCAGCGCGGCCTCGACGGCGGCCACGGCCGCTTGCGAGCCTAGCAGCTTGGCCATGTTGGCATGCGCACCGGCGTCCTCGCCAGCATCGAAGCGCTCGGCGGCGTTGTAGGTCATCAGCCGGGCTGCCTCGATCTGCGCCTTGGCCTGCGCCATGCGGTGCTGCAGTGCCTGGTACGAGCCGATCGGCTTGCCGAAGGGCTTGCGATCTTTTGAGTAGGCTACCGCCTTGGCCAGCGCATAGTCACCCAGGCCGATGGCGGCGCCGGCGGCCAGCAGGCGCTCGGAGTTCAGGCCTTCGAACATCAGCTTGGCGCCCTTGCCGGCTTCGCCGATCAGCGCGTCGGCGGGCAGTTTGACGTTGTCAAAGAACACCATGTACTGGCGCTCGGCGGTTTCGACCTGGATGTTGAGTTGCGTCAG
>CAYJMW010000224.1:0-2095 GCA_964371235.1 uncultured Polaromonas sp. | reverse complement strand
CCGATCTCACGGGTGCGTTCGGTCACGCTCACCAGCATGATGTTCATGATGCCGATACCGCCGATGACCAGGCTGATGCCCGCCACGGCGGCAAGCAGCAGCGTCATGATGCGGCTCGACGCTTCCTGCGCCTGCAGGATCTCGGTCAGGTTGCGGATGGAGAAAGGATCGTCCGCGCCGGGCTGTACCTTCAGGCGCTGACGCAGCAGATCATTGATGTTGTCCTGGGCCGCCTGCATGCTCTGGCCTTCCCTGACTTTCACGCTGATGGACCCCACCCGTTTGAGCTTGCCGCCGAAGCCACCCTGAAGCCGGTTCCGGTAGGTCGAAATCGGCACGATCACCACGTCGTCCTGGTCCTGTCCCATCGAGTTCTGGCCTTTCTTTTCCAGCACGCCGATCACCGTGACCGGTATTCTCTTGATCCGTATCACCTGGTCCATCGGATCGGCATCGCCAAACAGCTGCGCCGCCACTGTCTGGCCAATGATGGCCACCTTGGCCGAGCCCTGCATCTCCGCCGCTTCAAACTGGCGGCCTTCACTCAAGGGCCATTCGCGCGCTTCAAGGTAGTCGTTGGTGCTGCCCAGAACTGATGTGCTCCAATTGCTGTTGCCCACCACCACCTGCGCGCCAGTGCGCAGACCGGGCGCCGCCACCTGGACCTCGGGCACATCACGGCCAATGGCGCTGGCGTCTTCTTCGGTCAAGTGCTGCCCGGTCTGGGCGCCCAGGCGCACGCCACCTGCCGTCACGGCCCCCGGCAACACCAGCATGATGTTGGAGCCCAGCCCTTTCATCTGCTCCTGCACCCGTTCGGTGGCGCCGCGCCCGACCGCGATCATGGTGATGACGGCGGCCACGCCGATGATGATGCCCAGCATGGTGAGGATGCTGCGCAACATGTTTGCGCCAAGGGCGCGCAGGGCGCTGCGCAGGGCTGCCATGAAATTCATGTGGGAATTGCCCCCACGCTTGCCACTTCGTGTGCGGCGCTGCCCCCCACGGTATCTTCAACAATCAGGCCGTCCCTGAACACAATCTTGCGGCGCGCCCAGGCGGCAATGTCGGCTTCGTGGGTGACCAGCACCACGGTCATGCCCTGCTGGTTCAGGTCGGTCAGCAGGCGCATGATGTCCTCGCTGGTTTGCGAGTCCAGGGCGCCGGTGGGCTCATCGGCCAGAATCAGTTTCGGATTGTTCACCAGGGCGCGCGCAATCGCCACCCGCTGCTGCTGGCCGCCCGACAGTTCGGCCGGCGTGTGCCGATAACGGTCACCGAGTCCCACCTTTTTTAAAGCCAGCATGGCGCGCTCACGCCGTTGCGCCGCTTTCAAGCCGGCATAGACCATGGGCAATTCCACATTTTCCAGAGCGCTGGTGCGGGGCAGCAAATTGAACTGCTGGAACACGAAGCCAATAC
Source organism: uncultured Polaromonas sp. (assembly GCA_964371235.1). Taxonomy (GTDB): domain Bacteria; phylum Pseudomonadota; class Gammaproteobacteria; order Burkholderiales; family Burkholderiaceae_C; genus Polaromonas. Next base: position 673 of record CAYJMW010000224.1, on the reverse strand, counting down.
GCCGGTTGCGAATGGACGCAAGCTGGTCTTGCGCCATGGTCTCGACCGCTTCACCGGCCAGCCGGTATTGACCTGTTGTCGGCAGATCGAGGCAGCCCAGGATGTTCATCAGCGTGGACTTGCCCGAACCCGAGGCGCCCATGATGGCGACAAAATCGCCCTCCTCGATTTCCAGCGAGACACCGCGCAGCGCGTGCACGGTCTGGTCGCCCATCACATAATTTTTGGCCAGCTCGCGCGCCGCAATCAGTGCCATCTCGCAATCCTAGAAGGGAAGCCGACCGCCGCCGGGGCGCTGCGGCCCCGCGCCAGCCGCCTGGGTGCCAATGATGACGGTGGCGCCTTCCTTCAACTCGTCCGCGCCCGCTGCGCCGGGTGTATTGCCGGCTGGCACGAGCAGCTCGGTGCTGGTGCCGTCGCTGATGCCCAGCCGCACATTAAAAGGCATGGGCTTGCCGTCAGGGCCCATCAGGTAGATGCGGCCACGGGTGCTGGCACGGCCGGCGGCTCCTGCCACCAGCGCGGCGTAGCGGGTCTTTTGCCCGGGGGTCAGCAGTTCACCGATGCGCGCGCGCACCTCGGCCGAAATTCGCTCACGCGCCTTGGGTCGTTCCTCGGCAGTCAGCTCACGCAGTTGCCCGTAGCGGGGGCGTGCCTCGGCAAAAATTGCATC
>CAYJMW010000223.1:0-2101 GCA_964371235.1 uncultured Polaromonas sp. | reverse complement strand
CCGTGCCAAAGCCGGTCAACCACCCCATGAAACTCGCAGCCCTCCACACTCTCATCGCGGCAGGCGAATCGCTGACGCTGGAACTCAAAAAGTCCACGGCGGAGAAAGACCGCGCCTGCCGCAGCCTGTGCGCGCTGACCAATGGGCAGGGTGGGCAAGTGGTGTTTGGTGTTACCCCATCAGGCAAAGTGGTGGGTCAAAAGGTAACCGACCGCACGCTCGAAGAACTGGCCCAGGAGTTTCAGGGCTTCGAGCCACCACTTCAAACTCACATGCAGCGCATCCCTATTTCTGAAAGTGACGCGGCTGGTTTGGAGGTGTTACTCGTCCAGGTAGATCGCGCCACTAACACACCGGTGTCTTTTCGCGGTGTCCCCTATGAACGCGTGCTCAACACCACCCGCGTCATGCCACGTGCAAGCTACCAGCGCCTTCTCTCAGAATCGATGCACGCCACAGACAGGTGGGAAATGCAGCCTGCCGTTAGCTGCGACATCAGCACCTTGGACCACAACGAGCTCGTGGTCACCGTCGAAGAAGCCATCCGCCGCGGCCGCATGGAAGACCCCGGCACCCGCGACCCCTTGGGCTTGTTGCGCGGCTTGGGCCTGCTGGTGCAAGGCGATCAAATCAGCCGAGCCGCCGTGGCACTGTTTTGCAAAGACGATCACGCCATCCCCGAGTTCCCGCAGTTCAACCTGCGCGTGGCCCGCTTCAAAGGCACCACTCGCGACGAGTTTCTGGACAACCGTCAATACGCGGGCAACGCCTTTGCCCTGATGCGCCGGGCCGAACGTTTTCTGATCGACTGGATGCCCGTGGCCGGCAAAATTGTGCCCGGCCAAATGGCGCGCATCGACACACCAGCGCTACCCGTAGAAGCCATGCGTGAAGCGCTGGCCAACGCCTTCATCCACCGTGACTACGCCAGCGCTGCCGGATCAGTGTCAGTGGCCTTGTACGATGACCGGCTTGAGGTCATCTCGCCCGGCGAACTGCACTTTGGGCTGACCCCCAAAATGCTGTTTGAACCACACGAATCAAAACCCTGGAACCCGTGGATTGCCAAAGTGTTCCACCGCCGCGGCATCATCGAAACCTGGGGGCGCGGCACGCTCAAGATTGCCAGCCTCATGCAAGCGGCCGGTTTGCCCGTGCCAACACTGCAAGAGCGCACACAATCGGTTGTGATGACCTTTCATCTACCGGAGCACCGTGTCGGAGTAAATGTCGGAGTAAATGTCGGAGTAAATGGTCTTCTTGCCTACATTCAGGCCAACCCTGGTCAGCGGGCAGCTGACATGGCTGTTACTTTTGCCGTAACGCAGCGCACCATCGAACGCTGGCTGAAACAACTTAAAGCCCAAGGTTTGATCGAGTTCACAGGCGCGCCAAAAACCGGCGGCTACCACCGAAAAAATACATGAAATCAGCCTCCAGCCCACGTCCTATATGCGCAAGCAGCTACAAACAATATAGCAAATAACAATGACCCCCACCCCCGCTTCAACCCCCTTGCTGGCCGACATCCGCCTGCTGATCTATGGCGCGCGTCAACGGGTAGCCAGTGCGGTCAATGCCGAACTCACCCAGCTTTACTGGCACATCGGGCACCGCATCAACGCCGCGCTGCTGCAGGGGCAGCGGGCTGAATACGGCAAGCAGGTGGTGGCAGAACTGGCGCGGCAACTGACGGTCGATTTTGGCAAGGGGTGGGGCGAGCGGCAGCTTCGCTATTGCGTGCGCGTTGCCGAGGTTTTTCCCGAGGCCGAGATTCTGCACACACTGTGTTCGCAATTGAGCTGGTCGCACCTGCGGCTAGTCATTCAGATCGAAGACCCGCTCAAACGCGACTTCTATCTCGAAATCTGTCGTGTCGAGCGCTGGAGCGTGCGCCAGTTGCAAGAGCGCATCAACTCGCTACTGTTCGAGCGCACCGCCATCTCAAAAAAGCCCGAAGAAATCCCTGGCGGCGGAACTGTTACCTTCCCCCGTCACTGCGAGCGTAGCGTGGCAGTCCATGCATTCGGAAGTCATGGATTGCTTCACTGCGTTCAATGGGATGGACGCCCCCGCCTCTAACCGGCATCGATGTGCCAAA
>CAYJMW010000222.1:0-2155 GCA_964371235.1 uncultured Polaromonas sp. | reverse complement strand
CCAGCATGTACACCGCGCCCAGGTTCAGCAGCACGATGGCGGCAAGCAGGCCGCGCGCTTTCCATTTGTCTTCACTTTTGAAGTAGGGCGCCGACAGCGCCCCGGCCCGCGCCGTGAACAGCTTGAAAGCGCTCAATTTGAGCGACATGCGTGCGAGCAGATTCATTGAAACCCCCGAGGTTGGAATAACGGCCTACACCGCGGCGTCTGGCATCACAGCTCAGGCCGATGGGTTGGCCACGCCGCTGGCGACATGGCCCGATGGCACATGGCGGGCCGCTGAATTCACATGGCCGGTCTGGTCGTCAAAGAAAAAATCAGGTTCGAATTCACGCAAAAATTCGCCCTTGGCCAAGCCGCCGAGGAACATCGCTTCATCAACCTCGATATTCCAGTCCATCAGCGTGCGGATGGCGCGTTCGTGCGCCGGGGCGCTGCGCGCCGTCACCAGCGCGGTGCGAATGCGTATCTGCGGCGTGCCGTTTTGTTGCAGGCGATGCAGCGCTTTGAGCAAGGGCATGAAGGGCCCTGGCGGCAGCGGTTTGGCCGCCAGCTTGCGCTCGTGCTTTTGAAAGGCCTCCAGCCCGCCCTGCTGAAACACCCGCTCGGCCTGGTCGGAAAACAGCACTGCATCGCCGTCAAACGCGATGCGCACCTCGTTCGGATAGCTGCTTCCGGCGTGGACGGAATGTGTGGCCACGGTGGCCGCCGCAAAGCCCGCATCCAGCGCCGCCCGCACGTCCTCGGGGTTGGCTGACAGGAACAAATTGGCCTGCAAGGGTCGCAGGTAGTGATACGGCGCGCGCCCCTTGGTGAACACGCCGCGCTCCAGCGGGAGACGGTTGGCGCTGGCCGAGCGAAACACGCGCAGCCCCGAGACCGGGTCATTGCGGGAAAGCATCACCACTTCCACCCGTTTGACCTCGGTGTTGAACGCCAGCAGTTTTTTGACCAGTGAAAACGCCACGCCGGGTTTGGCTGGCATATCAAGCCGGTCGAGCTGCAGCTTCATGTAGGCCCGATCCGGTTTGGTGCCTGGCGCCGCTTGCTCCGCCAGACCGGCTTCAAACACGCGGTTCTCTTCTTCAAAATCAAACAGCGCTCGCGATGAAATCGCCACCACGAGCTGACCCTCAAGATTTGCTGCCATGGTGATGCCTTGCGTTGCCTTCTGGAGTTAGTTCAATTGCAGCGTCAGTGTGCGCCATTGTGCATAATCCGGCGCGTCCGTGGGCCACTGCCCGGCCCGTGCGATCTGGCGCACGCCGCGCGCAATCAGATCCACGGCCCGGATCACGCCCGCGTGCGTGATCCACAGCGTGTCTGGTAGCCCTTGCAACTCATCGAAAGCAGCGCCGACCCGCGCCATGAATCGGGTCACACTCTCGCCGTGCTGGCCCACGGCATAGCTGGCAAAGTCGCTGGTCCATGCATCCAGCTCGGCGCGGGAGATTTCTTGCCAGGCCTGGCCTTCCCACAAGCCAAAATCCATTTCCTGCAGTCGCGGGTCAGTCTTGTAAGACAAATCGGGCCGCAGCCCATACAAAACCTGCGCAAGCTGCTCACATCTTTGTAGCGGTGAGCTGACCATGCGAGTGCCGCTTGGCAGCCGCACGGCGAGCACTGCGGCGCATTGCGCGGTCGCGCCAGCGTCGGCGGCGACATCGAGCCTGCCGTAGCAGACCCCGGCTTCCAGCAAAGGCTTTGCATGCCGAACCAGCCAAAGTTTCATTGCGCAACCAGAATAGCAATTTTCCGCCGGGCCGCCCCAAGGAAAATTAGCCCCCTCGGGGGGCAGCGAGCTACACGCAGTGAGACGAACGTGGGGGCCATATTCACAAACTGACAGCCAGCCCGAGGTAAAAAGCGATTTCACACACCTGCTGGGTGGCACCCAGGCAGTCGCCGGTGAAGCCTTGCAAGCGGCGCTTGAAGAGCCGCATCATCCCCCACAGCGCCAGCCCTGCAAAGCTGCAGGAAACTATCAAATTTATAGCGCTCAGTGCAATACTCGCAAGGGCCAACGCCGCAAAACACCACATGAAAGCGATCCCCAGGCGGCCTCGCGAGATTTGATCGGCCAGCGGTTTTGATTTTGACGTGGCGGTGTCGCCGACATGCGGCAGCCAGCGAATCACCAGCAGCGGCAAGCCGC
>CAYJMW010000221.1:0-2166 GCA_964371235.1 uncultured Polaromonas sp. | reverse complement strand
CGCACCACCAACGCACGCCAGCACTTGGGCGCCGGCAACAGCGCGGTGGCCGGCGACCACCCGTGGGGCGAACTGGCCCGGCTCGACGCCGGCAGCTGGCACTCGCGCGCTTACGCCGGCGAGCCACTGGCCAGTCTTGACAACGTCGCGCGTTATTGCCTGCGCAACGGCTACTTTCTGAACATTGAAATCAAACCCACGCCCGGGCTGGAAGCGCAAACCGGTAGCGCCGTGGCGGACGCAGCCGCCCGCCTGTGGGAGGGCGCCGCCGTGCCGCCACTACTCAGCTCGTTTCAGACCGATGCGCTGCGTGCGGCCCAGACGGCGCAGCCGCAGCTGCCACGCAGCTTGCTGCTCGACAGCCTGTACAAAGGCTGGCTTGAAACCGCCCTGACCCTCGACTGCGTGGCCGTGATCTGCAACCACGCCTTGTGGGACAGCTCCAGCGTGCTGCAGGCCAAAAGCGCAGGATTTCGAACCTTGAGCTTCACCGTCAACGACGAATGGGCGGCCCAGCGCCTGCTGGATCTGGGCACCGACGGCATCATTACCGACCGGGTCGATTTGTTCGCCCCCGGTGCCTGAACGGACCCTCAGGCTTTCCAGCCGCGCAGCATCAGCCACTGGCAAAGCGCCGCGCCCAGCACCAGCGCGGCATAGGTCAGCATCTTCCCGTCCCGGCCAAAGAACAGCAGTCCGGCCGTCAGGATGGCAAGGCCAACTACAAAAATGATAGCTGCTTGCGCCCACCATATCTGGGCCAAGGGTCTTTTTGATCTGAAAAACAGGAAGCGCGACAGTCCCGCCAGAAGCACTGCGATCAGCGCGGCCGGCGCCATGAAATTGAGCAGATGATTGGTCAGCAGGTAGGCGGTCATGACAGCAGTTCAAAATTTGCAGGATAGCCAGGAAAAGCCCCCAAGGGGGTAGATTCGGGCCATTGACCCTTTACTGAGCAGTTCAATTTTATAATGAGGCAATGTCAGTCTGGGCCCTGGGGCTAAACCATCACACCGCACCGCTCGATTTGCGCGGGCGCTTCGCCTATGCGCTGGACCAGATTGCGCCAACCCTGCACGGCTTGCGTGAATCGCTGGCCCGCCACCCCGAAGTCGCGCTGCTGTCCACCTGCAACCGCACTGAAATTTATTGTGCCAGCGACAACAACGATCTGAACCACACGCTCGATTGGCTGGCGCTCAGTGGCGGCGTTTCGCCCGACCTGCTGCGTTTGCACGCCTATACCCTGCAGGGCGACCAGGCCGCCCGTCACGCCTTTCGGGTGGCCAGCGGGCTTGACTCGATGGTGCTCGGCGAGCCTCAAATTCTGGGCCAGATGAAAGATGCGGTGCGCGCCGCCGAAGATGCCGGCGCCCTGGGCACCACGCTGCACCAGCTGTTCCAGCGCTCCTTCGCCGTAGCCAAGGAAGTGCGCACCTGCACCGAGATAGGCGCGCACAGCATCAGCATGGCGGCAGCCTCGGTACGGCTGGCCGGCCAGCTGTTTGAGAACCTGAGCGACATCAAGGTGCTGTTTGTCGGCGCCGGTGAAATGATTGACCTGGCCGCCACCCACTTTGCCGCCAAGAATCCCAAATCCATGGCGATAGCCAACCGCACGCTGGCCCGCGGCGAAAAGCTCGCCAGCCGCTTCGGCGCCGAAGTCATGCAACTGGCTGATTTACCCAGCCGTCTGCACGAATTTGATGCCGTGATCAGTTGCACCGCCAGCACCTTGCCCATCATCGGCCTGGGCGCGGTCGAGCGTGCGGTCAAGCTGCGCAAGCGTCGCCCGATGTTCATGGTCGATCTGGCGGTGCCGCGCGACATCGAACCTGAAGTCAAGGCTTTGCCCGACATCTACCTCTACACCGTGGATGATCTGGCGCAAGTGGTGCAAACCGGCAAGGACAGCCGCCAGGCGGCCGTGGCGCAAGCCGAGGTCATCATTGACGCGGGTGTGCAAAACTTCATGCACTGGCTGGGTCAAAGGCGCAGCGTGCCGCTGATTCAGCAACTCAATGCCCAGGCCGATGCGTGGCGTGCGCTGGAGATTGCGCGGGCCAAGAAGCTGCTGGCCAAGGGCGAGCCGATCGATGCGGTGCTGGACGCGCTGACACGCGGCTTGACGCAAAAAATGCTCCATGGCGCATTGGCCGAACTGCA
>CAYJMW010000220.1:0-2170 GCA_964371235.1 uncultured Polaromonas sp. | reverse complement strand
AGCGGCTCGGTGTGGCCAAACCAGATCGCGTCCACCGGCTGGCCCTGGTGCCTGAGCTTGAGCGCCAGGTGCTTGTCACCGACCAGGCGCTGCGACAGCACTTCAACCTCCTCGCTGAAGGTGGGCGCGGCAAAACCCTGGCCCCATACTTCCCGGTGCAGCGTCTCGACCAGGTCGGCGCGCCGGTATTCGGGGGCCAGCGGGCCGTCGGTGTCCAGGCGGCGCTCCAGCGTGGCGGCGTCCAGCCATTCGCGGGCCACTCGCTGCAGCGCCTGTTCGAAGGCCTCAAAGTGCTCTTCTGCAATCGTGCAGCCGGCCGCCATGGCGTGGCCGCCAAAGCGCAGCAATACGCCGGGACAGCGCTTGGCCACCAGATCCAGCGCATCGCGCAGGTGAAAACCCGGAATCGATCGGCCCGAGCCCTTGAGTTCGTGTTCCTTGCCCGGCGCCTGGCTGGCGGCAAATACAAAGGTCGGCCGGTGCAGCTTGTCCTTGATGCGCGAGGCCACGATGCCGACCACGCCTTCGTGGAATTCCGGGTCAAAAATCGCAATGGCTGGCGGGGGTTCCTCATCGTCGTCAATCATCGCGTCGGCCGCCAGTTGGGCTTGTTCGCGCATGCCTGCTTCAATCTCGCGGCGCTCGCGGTTGATGCCGTCGAGCATTTGCGCCAGCTCGTCGGCGCGCGCCGGGTCATCGGTGAGCAGGCACTCAATGCCCAGTGTCATGTCGGCTAGGCGGCCTGCCGCATTGATGCGCGGGCCGAGGGCAAAGCCAAAATCAAACGTCGTCGCCACCGGTGCACTGCGGCCAGCGGCCCTGAAAAGGCTGGCAATACCCGCCGGCAGATGGCCGGCCCAGATGCGCTTGAGCCCCTGCGCCACCAGTCGGCGGTTGTTGGCGTCCAACTTGACCACATCGGCCACGGTGCCGAGCGCGACCAGCGGCAGCAGGGTATCCAGCTTGGGTTGATCGCTCGCATCGAACATGCCGCGTTGTCGCAACTCGGCGCGCAGGGCCAGCAGCACATAAAACATCACACCAACGCCGGCGATTGATTTGCTTTCAAACTGGCAATCAGGCTGATTCGGGTTGACGATCACGTCGGCGGCAGGCAGCGCTACCTGCCCGTCCCTGAGCGCGGGCAGGTGGTGGTCGGTCACCAGCACCTGCAGGCCCAGCGCCTTGGCGCGGGCGACGCCTTCGAGGCTGGCAATGCCGTTGTCCACGGTGACGAGTATGTCGGCGCCGCTGGCCTTCACGCGCTCGGCAATCGGCGGGGTCAAGCCGTAGCCGTCAAGCATCCGGTCGGGCACCAGGTAGCTGACATGCTTTGCGCCCAGCAGCTTCAAGCCGCGCAAAGCGACGGCGCAGGCGGTGGCGCCGTCGCAGTCGTAGTCGGCGACCACGCAGATTTTTTTGCCGGATTCAATGGCCTCGGCCAGCAGCCCGGCGGCTTCGCGGGTTCCCCGCAGCGAGTCGGGCGGCAGCAATTTGCCCAGGCCGTCGTCGAGATCGTCCATCGAATGAACACCGCGCGCTGCAAAGAGCTGCGCCAGCAAGGGGTGAACGCCGCCCTGTTGCAGCGCCCAGACGCTACGCGGCGGCACGTCGCGGATTTGAATTTTCATGGTGGGATGTTGCGGCATAGGTTTGCTATTGAAGTTATAGCTGTTCGAGCAGTTTCCATAAGGGCCGAGGGGCTAAAAAGCTTGAGATTCTGTTGAACAGGCTGGTGCGGCTGGTTTCGAAGGTTTGGGCGCTGCGCTCACCGCACAGCGTCAGACGCACCGTCGCGCCCGCACGCTGTCGGGCCAGCAGTAGCGCCACATCGCCAGCATCCAATGCCGCCCAGGCCTGGCTGTAAGCGGCCCAATCGTCGTTAAAAACGGCCAGGGCCAGGCTGCGTGGGAGCGTGAATTGCTCCGGCTTCGCCTGCGGCAAAGCCGGGGCAAGGGCGCCGGTGCCGCTGATCCAGAACGAATTGACCGGCAACTGGCGCCGGGTCGCCCGCAGATCATTCAGCGGATGCGTGTAAAGCAGCATCTGCATTTCGTTCTGGAGCCGGCGCAAATTTTTGGCCCCCACGCTTGCCACTTCGTGTGCTGCGCGAGGCCTTGCAGGCCGCGGCTCGCGAGACGCTTCGCCTCTGTCGCCTGTCCAATCCTGC
>CAYJMW010000219.1:0-2186 GCA_964371235.1 uncultured Polaromonas sp. | reverse complement strand
GGAAAACCCTAGCAACCGTCCGGTGTGGCGTTTTCAGGGCCTATGCGGCAATGAATCGAGCCATCTGCGTCGAGCTGCCGCGCAACGGATCAGGCGGACCGATGTCGAGAAACGAGACTGTATAGTTGTTCCGGTCCGCAACGCCCCGCGCCCACAGCTGAAACTTTGCACGGCGCCATTCAAATCGATGGCCGGGGTGGCGCAACTGTCCCGGGGCCATGCCATGCAGGAGGTTGTACTCCTGGTTGGGCGTCGTGACCAGCACCGTTGCCGGTCGCATCGCACCAAATATTGCACTCTCGACCCGGGTCAGGCGGCGCGGATCGATATGCTCCAGGGTTTCCACCAGCGCAGCAGCGTCTAAACCCTTAAATTCCGGCTCGGCGGCTTCGAAAGAGCCATAGCGCACCTGGATCCGGTCGGCCTTGCCGGGAAGGCCAAGCCCCAGCATCAGCCGTGCTTCACTGAGCGCGCGCTCATCAATATCGATACCGATGATGCGGGTGAATTGCGGCTGCCGCACCAGGCGCAGCAGCAATTCACCCGGACCGCAGCCGAGATCGAGCACGCTGCGCGCGCCACTGCCCAGCAGGTGGCGGACCACCGTATCCAGGCGTTCCTCATGCAGTGCGCTGGTCATTCATTCCTTTCATTCAATCTATTATCCTGATTCCCGCTTTTCCCCCGGAGCGCCAGCTTGCACGCCTTCCATGCCGACAACTTCGTTTTGCCGCTGCCGCCTGGCCATCGTTTCCCCATGGCAAAGTACCAGTTGCTGCATGATCGCGTGGTGAGCGAATTGCCGCAGATGGCTACGGTGTGAACATTGATGACACCGTGCAGGTGCAAATGAATACGTTTCGCGTTGCGCTGGAATTTTGGCGGCACTGGCAAAATAGCCTCCCATGACGTCCCCGAATCGACCACAGGCTGAGCCTCGCAGTGCCTATAAAGTTTTCCGCGCCATCAGCACCCGCTGGTCTGACAACGACATTTATGGCCACGTCAACAACGTCGTGTACTACAGCTGGTTTGACACCGCCGTCAATGGCCTGCTGATTGAGCGCGGCGCGCTGGATATTCATTCAAGCGGGACCGATGGCGTGATTGGCCTGGTGGTCGAGACACAATGCAACTACTTTGCGCCGCTGGCTTTCCCCGAGCCGGTGGTCGCGGGCATCCGCGTGGCGCACATCGGTGCGTCCAGCGTGCGCTATGAAGTGGCGCTTTTCCCGGGTGATGAAAGCCAGCCGTGCGCGGCCAAAGGCCACTTCATTCATGTCTATGTGGACCGCGCCACGCGCCGACCGGCGCCACTGCCTGTTCAACTAATTGCCGTACTGGAGACCCTGACGTGACTGAATCACTTTGCGCACCTGCCGATAGCTTTCGCTCCGGCTCCGAGACCGCCAACCCGGTTGACCAGGCCATTGAGAGCCGCCAGTCAATACGCCAGTTTTTGCCCGCGCCAGTACCGCGCGCAACCATTGCACACTTGCTGGAGGTCGCCAGTCGCGCGCCCTCGGGCACCAATACCCAGCCGTGGAAAGTCTATGTGCTGCAAGGCGCCAGCAAGAAAAGCTTGACGGACAAGGTTTGCCAGGCGCATGACGCCCTGCGCGCCAACCCCGCGCTGGCCGCCGAGTACAAGGAAGAATACGACTACTATCCGGAAAAATGGGTCAGCCCCTATATTGACCGGCGCCGCGAAAACGGTTGGGGCCTGTACGGATTGCTGGGCATTGTCAAGGGCGACAAGGACAGGATGCACGCCCAGCACCAGCGCAATTACCGGTTTTTTGACGCGCCGGTAGGCCTGATGTTCACGCTTGACCGAATCATGGGGCGCGGCTCACTGCTCGACTATGGCACGTTCCTGCAAAACATCATGGTGGCCGCGCGTAGCCGTGGTCTGCACACCTGCCCGCAGCAGTCGTGGAACGCTTTCCACCGGATTGTTTTGCCACACGTTGGCGCAGGCCCGAACGAAATGCTGGTGTGCGGCATGAGCCTTGGCTATGCCGATGAAAGCGCGCCGGTGAATACTTTTCGCACGCCGCGCGTGAGTGCGCAGGAATTCACCAGGTGGCTGGATTAAATAGGCCCCCACGCTTGTCACTGCGTGTACTGCGCTGCCCCCCGAGGGGGCTGGCCTTGCTTGGGGCGGCCCGGCGCTGCGGCCGTTG
>CAYJMW010000218.1:0-2274 GCA_964371235.1 uncultured Polaromonas sp. | reverse complement strand
ATTGCCAATCCCAAAGGGGGCGTCGGCAAAACGACGCTGGCCACCAACGTGGCCGGTTACTTTGCCAGCCGGGGCCGTGCGGTCATGCTGGGCGATGCCGACCGGCAGCAGTCCGCGCAACTGTGGCTGGGTTTGCGGCCAGCGGCCGCGCGGCCGATTGCGACCTGGGAGATCAACGCCGGGCAGATCGTCAAACCGCCCAAAGGCACCACCCATGTGGTGCTCGACACGCCCGGCGGCCTGCATGGCGGGCGCTTTGACAGCGTCATCAAGCTAGCCGACAAGGTGATCGTTCCCTTGCAGCCCAGTGTGTTTGATATTTTTGCCACGCGTGCTTTTCTCGACCAGCTGGCCGAGCACCGCCATGCCGGCAAGATGCAGGTGGGCATTGTCGGCGTGCGCGTCGATGCACGCACGATTGCCGCGGACAAGCTGCGCGAATTTGTCGAGGGCCTGGGGCTGCCGGTTCTGGGTTATGTGCGCGACACGCAAAACTACATTCACCTGGCGGCGCGCGGCCTCACCCTGTTTGACGTGGCCCCCGGCCGGGTTGAAAAGGATCTGGCGCAATGGCAGGGCATTTGCAACTGGCTCGATCAGTAAGGGCCCGGGCTTGTCGCTGATTCGACAAGCTGGCGCGTGCGATGCCGCTACAGTCAAGCCATGAAAACCTTTAACTCATTGTCCGAACTGGAAGCCTGCGTTGGCCAGGAAGCTGCTGTCAGCGACTGGATCACCATCACGCAAGAGCAGGTCAACTTGTTTGCCCAGGCCACTGGCGACCACCAGTGGATTCATGTGGATCCTGAAAAAGCCCGGACCGGGCCGTTTGGCGGGCCGATTGCGCATGGCTTTCTGACACTGTCGCTGTTGCCGAAGTTTTTTCAATCGTCGTTTGAGATCAGCGGATCGAGTGTGGGTGTCAACTACGGCCTGAACAAGGTGCGCTTCACCGCGCCCGTGCCCGTTGGCAGCCGCCTGCGCGCCCGCATGAAGCTGTTGGCAACCGAGCCGATTGATAACGGCGGCGTGCAGATGAGCTGGGAAGTGACGGTGGAGCGCGAAGGCGCGGCCAAGCCCGTGTGCGTGGCGGAGTCGCTGGTGCGGCGCTATCCCTGAGCCAAGGCCGTGGCGCGGGCGCGCCCGGATGCGGCTTAAATCGGTGTCAATTGGCCCGCTGGCACCCAGCCTTCAAAGACAGTGATCACGCTGTTGATGCGTTCGGCAGCCACGGCCTGGCTGTGCACATTCGCGATGCATTGGTACAGGTCGCTTCGCAATTGCCAGAGCTCGGCGGGTGTCTGGGCGATGTTGATTTTGTAGATGGCGCGCTGCGTGCGCATGTCCTTGCAGTCATGCAGGAGCGTCTGAAGGCACTCGCGGATTTGCTCAATCGGAGTCTGATTGTTCGCCTTTTTCGAATTGGAAAATCCGTTCGATGTCATAGTGAAGATTCCGTGGATGACCCTGTTCACTTGGTTTCCCGGCAGCTTTGTGAACCGCAAGGATGGATGGGAGGAAGGCGTGGGACTCAACCGAAGCAGCCGGGCCTCGGCATTTCCGCACGTCAACGCTACCAATATAGGGTTTTTACCTAGTTTCACCAAGCAAATCAGATAGTGGGCACGGTCTAAAGGGTGATTCCGAGCCCCCTTGGCCTGCACGCAACAGTCAGCGGCCCGCTGGCGCCTGTGCCCTCACGTTGTCCCGGACACGCTGCTTGCGCCGCCAAAACCGTTTTGCCGCCAGGCCTCGAACACCGTGATGGCGACGGTATTGGACAGGTTCAGGCTGCGCTGGCCCGGCCGCATCGGCAGCTTCAGGCGCTGCGCTGGCGCAAAGGACTCACGCACGGCAGGCGCAAGGCCCCTGGTTTCAGAGCCAAAGACCAGCCAGTCACCGGGCAGGAAGCGTATGTCATACAGGCTGTGGCTGCCTTGGGTGGTCATGGCAAAGAGCCGCCCGGGCGGCGGTTGCTGGCTGTCAAGCAGCGCCGGCCAGCTGGCGTGGCGCAACACCTGGGCATACTCGTGGTAGTCGAGCCCGGCGCGCCGCAATTGCTTGTTGTCCATCGAAAAACCGAGCGGCTCCACCAGGTGCAGGCGGCAGCCGGTGTTGGCCGTCAGCCGGATCACATTTCCGGTATTGGGCGGAATTTCGGGCTCGACAAGGACAATATTGAACATGGCGGGATTGTCGCCCGTGAACCAACCCGGGGGGCCAAAGGCCGCAGCGCCGGGCCGCCCCAAGCAAGGCCAGCCCCCTCGGGGGGCA
>CAYJMW010000217.1:0-2302 GCA_964371235.1 uncultured Polaromonas sp. | reverse complement strand
GCGCAAGACGGACAAATTCGCCGCGGCCCTGGATGCCGGGCCAGTAATGGAGTTGATAAGTCATGGTGTGGTTGAATCAATAAAATTGGTCAAAGCGGCTGACAGGGTTCGCGCCTGAACTTGATCTGGGCAATTGGAATATCAAGTTCAATGTCCTCAATGCCCGGCATCGCCAGCAGATCAGCGATCTTCGTGTGTCCGCCAGTGATTTTTTTATATTCGTCGAACGTCAGCAGCACATGCGTCGGCCTGCCGCGATCAGTAATGAATACCGGGCCAGCCGTTGCCTCTTTCCTGGCCTTGCTAACATTCTGGTTGAACTGGCGGCTTGAAAGAGTCGTGATGGTCGTGGCAACACCCCGGTGTTTACAGATAATGGCGGTACGTTGCCACAAAACATTCACAAGCCGGTCAGACCACCCGCATGTCCAGGTGCTTGCCCAAGGCTTGCAGCGCAGCGGCGATGCCGTCAATGCGGGTGGTGTGCCGCACGTTTTGCGTGACCATCTCGTTGAGCAACAGCACCTTGGCCGACAGGCTGGCTGAAAGTTCAATCACGTTCTGGCCGCGCTTGGCCTTTGATGGCGCGGGCACTACGCGTTTGTCCTCAAAGTAGAAATCGAGGGCAGATTCCAGCGCATCCTTCGCAGCGGCCAAGGCTTGCGCCAAGGTGTCGCCCTGACTGATGGCTTCGGGAATATCATCAAAAGTGACAACGAAACCGCCATCGGCTTTGTCAGGGGTGAGGGTTACAGGGTAGATAAACATGGTGTGCTTATTTCAAGCCACGCCTGGCGTTGATCTAGGCGCGCGCCAAATCCCGTAAGGCTTTTGGGTTGCGCTGGGCCAGCGTGATCAGCGTGCGCGCCGCGCCAGAAGGTTGCTTGCGCCCCTGCTCCCAGCCCTGCAAGGTGCGCACCGAGACACCCAGCAATTGCGCAAACTGGGCTTGCGACAACTTCGAGTTTTGCCGCGCAGCGATCACGGGCGAATAAACCACCGCGCCTTCACCCCGCTTCATCTGGCGTGCCGACTCCACAAGCTCGGCCTCAAGGTCGCGGCCAGCCTCCCACTCGGCCAGTTGCGCGTCGGTCATCAGCTTTTTCGACATCGTCTTCAATGACTTATTTAACGGCATCACGCAGCTCCTTCAAAGTACTGGCCTTGAGCGTATCCATCTTGCTCTTGGCATACATAAACAACAACACCAGCTCACCCAGATCGTTACGGACAAAATAAATCACCCGCACGCCACCCGATTTGCCAGAACCCGACCGACTCCAGCGCACCTTGCGCACACCACCAGTGCCCTGCACCACGTCACCTTCATCAGGGTGCTCCGCCATGAAAGCAGCAAAGCCGCCACGCTCATCTTCGCTCCAATAAGCGGGCCACAGCTTGCTGAACAGTGGCGTTTCGATGACGGTCAGCATGGTGAAATTGTACTCCTTAGGCGTATTTACTGCCAAATTGAATTTAGCGCCATTACCGTCTGCGTGACTACCAAAACCCGGGAATTAGTCCGCCTTCCAGACTGCTCGGCTTGGTCGAGCCGATGAAGCATCATTCTCAAAAAGCTTTGACAACATGGTTTTGATGGTTTCGGCATCTGCATCGCTAAAGCCGGTCAGGAAGCCGTCTATGGGCGCTTATTGACTTGCCGCCCGAAACGCAGCCTGTACGGCGCGCACCAGTGAGGGGTGCAGCGTGCCAAGCTTGGGGCTCTGTCCGTGCGGCGCGGCGGGCGGCACCGAAAACCATTCGGTGGTGTACGGCAGGTCAAGTGCTTGTTTCAGATCGAACCTGGTATCAAAGCTAAGGCCCGCGGCATCAAAAGCCGCCGGATTGCGCTCACGCAGAATGGAAAATTTACCCCGGTGCAAGGTGGTTGTGCGCTGGCTGGCGCCGTAGGCCGCTCGCACATGGAACTGCGGCGCATCGTCGTCAAACACAGCCAGAATGAGCGCTGGCCGTGGCTTGGGATGCGGGTTGACATTGTCGGGAAAATGGCACCAGACGATTTCGCCAGCAGTGGGTTCATCCCACCACCGGGGCATCATGCCGCCGCGGCCTCAAACAGGCTGGAGCGCACCGAACGCTTCTTGCCCTGCGGTACCCGCTTTTTGATCTGACGAACCTGGGAGGCAGTCAGTGGACCTTCATCGGCTTCATACTGCGGCAGCAACTTGGTGGCCATGCTGTGCAGCGCAATGTGGATGGCCTGGGTCTCATCAACGCCCAAGCGTTCCGCCAGGCGTTTGGCGGTTTCGCGCGTCACGCCGGTGGCGCTGTCAAGGGCGCG
>CAYJMW010000216.1:0-2336 GCA_964371235.1 uncultured Polaromonas sp. | reverse complement strand
TTTGGCACATCGATGCCGGTTAGAGGCGGGGGCGTCCATCCCATTGAACGCAGTGTGACAATCCATCTCCGAAAAAGCGGGTTCATGGATTGCCGCGCTGGCCGTCATTGCGAGGAGCAGAGCGACGCGGCAATCGCAATGACGGGACGGGGATCGGCCCCCGATTCGTCACTGCGAGGCCGCAGGCCGCGGCAGGCCACGGTGGCGGTGTTGCCGGCCTTATAAAATGTTTGTAACTTTCAATAAATGAAAGTATTATTCATGAATGCAAACGCTCACAGAAAAACTGATCCAAGCTGGTTGGGCGGGGCGTGTGCTGTCCCTTGCGCAGGTGGCGCGCCTGCTCGATGGCACGCCGCAACGGCGCTACAACCTGGTCAACCGCGCCTTGCAGCATGGCGAGCTGCTGCAACTGCGGCGAGGGCTCTATCTGTTGGCCCCGCAACTGCAGAACAAGCTGCCGCACCCTTTTGTGCTGGCGCAGGCGCTGCAAACCGGCTCTTATGTCTCGTTCGAAACGGCATTGGGCTTTCATGGCTGGATTCCGGAGTCAGTGCCGGTGACGCTATCGGTCCTGCCCGGTCGGCGGCGGCTGGAGGTGGATCATGCCGTGTTGGGCCTGTTTCGCTTTTACCCGCTGGCGCTGCGGCAGGGCTATTTTCTGGAGGCGGTAGATCGCCACACCTTCGCGGGCCAAACGGCGCTGGTGGCCCAGCCATTGCGGGCACTGCTGGATATCGCTTGCCTGCGCAAGCTGGAAATTGGCAGCATCAGGGCACTCACGCAATCCATGCGTATTGATGCAGAACTGTTGATGCAAACTCAAGCTCCCGCCTGGCAAGCCCTGCAACGGGTTTACGCACACAAGCGCATGGCCACTGCCATTCAGGCGCTGCAACAAAATATGCAACAAGAGCTGGCTACATGATCGATCTGCTGCGCAAACGCCTGCAACACTATTCGGCCACAAACGCCGTGCAAGAGGAACAGGCACTCAAGGAAATGCTGCAGGAAGTCGCGCTCTATGCGCTGTGGCGTGGCGGTTTTTTTGAAATTGCCGCTTTTCAGGGCGGCACCAGCCTGCGCATCCTGCACGGCCTGCCGCGTTTTTCTGAAGACCTCGATTTCATCCTGCTCAGACCCGATCCAGCATTCCGGTGGTCGCATTACTTTGAATCGCTGACCGGGGTGCTGGAACAATTTGGCGTGCGCTGCGAATTGAGCGAGCGCACCCACATGGATAAGGCTGTGCGCCAGGCCATGCTTAAGGACAATTCCATCGGCCGCCAGCTCAACCTCTCGTTTTTTGATGCCAACAACCCACGCAAGCTCAAGGTCAAACTCGAAATCGACACCCACCCGCCAGCCGGAACGGGCACAAGCTGGCACTTCCTGGATTTTCCGGTTGACTTTGAAGTCTGCGCGCAAGACTTGCCCAGCAACTATTCCCTCAAACTGCATGCTTTGCTCTGTCGGCCCTACCTGAAGGGCCGGGACTGGTTCGACTTTGCCTGGTACAGCAAACAAAGGACGCGGCCCAATTTGCCACATCTTGCGCATGCGCTAAACCAGGCCGGGCCCTGGAAAAACCAAAACACGGTGGTGGACGCCCAATGGCTAGCCAACGCCCTGAGCGCAAAAATCAAGACCATCAACTGGCCACTTGCCGCGCAAGACGTTGCCCCCTTTCTGCCCACCACGGAACAAGCCAGCCTGACGCTATGGAGCGAAAGATTTTTTGCCAACAAAGTCAGCAAACTGGTGCAAGCGGTTTCAGTCGATGCGTAAGCACGTTAAATCGGAATAGGGTGCCTACGCTATGTGTGGATTTGCAGGATTTTTGACAGCGGACGCCGGGGGCATGGATTGCCGCGCTACGCTCGCAATGACGGACACCGGCGCAATGACGGCCGTGGCCACGCGCATGGCGCTGGCCATTGCGCACCGTGGTCCGGATGACGCGGGGGCTTGGGCCGATGCGCGGGCGGGCATTGCGCTGGGCTTCCGGCGCCTTTCCATTGTTGACCTGTCAGCGGCGGGGCACCAGCCGATGCACTCGGCCAGCGGGCGCTTTGTGCTGGCGTTCAATGGGGAGATTTATAACCATTTGGCGCTGCGCGAAGAACTTGAAGGCATGGATTGCCGCGCTGTGCTCGCAATGACGGAGCCCCCGATTCGTCATCGCGAGGCCGAAGGCCGTGGCGATCCATCGTTGATCGGGCAGGGGGATGGATTGCCGCGCTTCGCTCGCAATGACGGGACGGGGCGCAATGACGGGACCGGGCGCAATGACGGGGCTTGGCGCGGGCATTCGGATACCGAGACTTTGCTGGCAG
>CAYJMW010000215.1:0-2472 GCA_964371235.1 uncultured Polaromonas sp. | reverse complement strand
TGCAGCCCCGGCCCATGACGGTGGGCCTGGGCTACAGCCACGGCTGGCTGCCCGATCTGGTGCCCGAGCCCCACGACATTGCGCTCGATGCCATTCTCAATGACAAGGGCGTGGTCTGGCCGGTTTGATGTGGGCACAAGACAAGTTCGGGGTTGCGCGCTGCGGAGGGACATCAACGCAAAGTCGCAAAGACGCAAAGATGCGCAAAGAAAATATCGCGTTGACGCGCATGGTTTTTTCACGCCTACCCTTTGCGTTCTTTGCGTCGTAGCGTCTTTGCGATGGAAGTCCGATTGTTCGCACCGCCATTAATTCAGGCCGCCCACTTCGACCGGGTCAGGCCGATCGCCCATCGCCTGACGCGTCTGGGCGGCCTGGTCCTTGAGCCAGTCACAAAACGCCAGCACCTCCGGCCGGGCCGCGCTGCGCGGCCCGACGATCAGCCAGTAGGCCATTGGCGAGTCCAGCCGCAGTTTGGGAAAGGGCTCCACCAGATCGCCTGACGCCAGGCTTTCCGCTATCAGCGGCAGGCGGGCCAGCGCCACACCCTGACCCGTCAGCGCGGCCTGGACCATCTGGTAGGCGTAATTGAAGTAAAGCCAGCGCTTGGCGTCCAGTTTGGTCGCTGCATGCTGGTCGAGCCAACGGTGCCAGATCAGCCATTCATAGTGGGTGCTGTGGGAATCGCCGGCTTCAATAAGCGTGAAATGCGCGAGATCATCCGGTTTTTTCAGCGGCGGCCCGCTTTTGAGCAACCACGGGCTGATCACTGGGGTAATCTGGTCGTCAAACAGGCGGATCGCGTGCGGCGGCATATGGCTTGCCGGCGCGTAACGCAGGGCCAGGTCAAGGTCCGAAACATCCAGGTCAATAAGCACGTCCGACGCATCAATCCGGATATCGATGCCGGGGTTGTCCCGCTGAAAACCTTCCAGCCGGGGAATCAGCCACATCGATGCAAACGAAGCAAAGGTGGTGAGTGAGACGCTCTTGCGCCGGGTGCTCTGGCGGACTTGCCGCACGGCGCTGTCGATACGCTCAAGCGAGGGCGTCACCGCCTGCAGCAAAATGCCGCCGGCACGGGTGAGTTCCACGGCCCGGGTATGGCGAAGGAACAGACTGACACCGACCTCTTCCTCCAGCCCCTGGATCTGGCGGCTCACGGCTGATTGTGTGAGGGCCAGTTCCTCGGCGGCCACGCGGAAATTGAGGTGACGCGCCACCGCTTCAAAGGCGCGCAACTGCCCGGCGGATATGGGGCGGGAGCGCAGGTGGGTTTGTGAATGCTGCATCGCTGTCGGCTCCCTGCATTCATGCGTTTATGGAATCAATAGCGTAGCGCGATTTCATTGGACTGGGAAGCCCTGCGGTGTGATTATTGACTCGTGATTACTCAACCCATGTCTTTTTTGGAGAACCTCATGAGTCACCCCGATGCTTACCGATTTTCTCATCAAACCCTTGGGTGTTCAGGCGGCCGCTGCGTGCCCCAGCCAGGCGATGTCGCTGCAAGCCCGCTTGGTGTCCCGGCCGGCGGCTGCAAGCTGGGCGCGGGCCGCGCGTTGACCCTTCATGCCCGGCACGCCGGCATGCTGAGCATCCAGCACGGCCGGGTCTGGCTCACTTTCAACAACGCGGGACAAGACCTTCGGGTACGGGCCGGCGACCATTTCCTCAGCCGCGGTGAAAGCCTGTCGCTGCCTGCCGGTGAGACTGTGGTGATCGAGTCATACGGTTTGGGTCATGCGCCGCCGGCCTATTTCAGCTGGGAACCCGCACCGGCCAGCCGCGGCGAAGCCGATGCGCGTGCTGGCGGGCTGGGGCTGACGGGCGTCATGGGGCGGGCCGTGACACGGGCGGCGACTGCTTTTGCTATCCGTCTTGCAGCTTTTCGCACCCGCAATATTTCAACTGAACGCTCCTTCAAGACCCAAACCTGCAAATAGGAAAGCGGGAAAGCGCCGCGTCGCGGCTTTCGCCGGGTTTGTGGGCCGGCCCGCCCGAACGCGATGCGTCAATCCCGCTTCCTCTTTTCCCGAGGTTTCAACGTTGCGGACTATCCGGTGTTGTGCGAGTTTTCGCCCCAGGTGGAGTTGCTGTCGGCGTTCCGTTTGGCACCGCACGGTGCCAGTACCTACCGTCATGATGGCCAGCCTTAACGGGTCTTGAAGCGTTTTCGGGGGGCTTTCGGGGCGGTCTTGGCACCGGGTTTGCGCGCCTTCAGAGCGGCGCCCAGCGCCAGTCGTGCCCAAGCGGTCATTAGTTCGGGCGACTCCATGGCTTCCTCGGGCGCGCTGTAGTAATTCAGGCTGTGGGCGACGCGCTCTCCTTGGCGGGTGATGGCATAGGTGAAGCGCTCGCAGCCAGCGGCTTCGAATTGCTGGCGGGTCGCCGCATCGGCTTTGAGCCAGAGCTTGTCGCCGCCGCCCAGGTTGGCCAGCAGCGCCACATTCAGGCCCGAGGTGCTGATGC
>CAYJMW010000214.1:0-2559 GCA_964371235.1 uncultured Polaromonas sp. | reverse complement strand
AGGCGCGCCGCCTGGTGCGCCAGGATGTACGACGCGTCCTGAATCGACCACACCACGGAATGCGGCGCCAGCTCCGGTCGGCAGCGCAGGCAGGGCCGGAATCCGGCCTGCTCGGCCTGCGCCGCAAGGCCGAAGAAACGGCAGTTTTCCTTCTTGGGCGTTTTGACGCGGCAGACCGGCCGGCAGTAAATGCCGGTGGACGTCACACCGGTAAAAAAGCGGCCGTCAAAGCGGGCGTCGCGCGCCTTCAGGGCGAGGTAGCAGGCGTTGTCGGCAAGCGGCGCGGTGGCGTGGGTCATGGCGGAAATGATACGCCGGGCAGACCTTTCAACTGGCCGTTTTCGGACATCTTCCCGGGGCACGGTGCCGATGCCGGTTTGAGAGGGGCGCCGCCTACAATCGATGAACGTCAACATTCAGAAGGACCCGCGTCAATGCAAATCAACGCAGCCATTTTCAAGGCCTATGACATTCGCGGCGTGGTTCCGTCCAGCATCAACGAAGAGCTCGCCGAGGCCCTTGGAAAGGCGTTTGGAACGGTTGCGCTGGCCGAGGGCGAAACCACGGTTGCGGTGGGGCGTGACGGGCGCCTGAGCGGGCCGCTGCTTGCCGCCGCCCTGGTGCGCGGCTTGGCGGCGGCGGGTGTCAATGTGGTGGACGTGGGCATGGTCACGACGCCCATGCTTTATTTTGCGGCCAGCACGCTAGCCAGCTCGGGCATTCAGGTCACCGGCAGCCACAACCCCAGGGACTACAACGGTTTCAAGATGGTGCTGGCCGGGCGCGCGATTTATGGCGAAGAAATTCAGGCGCTGCGCCGCTTGATGCAAGCCCAGGCCTGGGCACTACCGGCCACTGCCGGAACCATCAGCCAGGTGGATGTCGAGCCCGCCTACCGTGAGCGGATTGTCAGCGGCATCAAGCTGTCGCGCCCCATGAAAATCGTCGTTGACTCGGGCAACGGCATTGCCGGCGCATCGGCGCCCGCGATTTTCCGGGCGCTGGGCTGCGAGGTCACCGAGCTGTTCAGCGAAGTCGATGGGAACTTTCCCAACCACCACCCGGATCCGAGCAAGCCGGAGAATCTGGCCGACCTGATTCACGCCCTGCAAAGCGGCGATGCCGAGCTGGGCCTGGCGTTTGACGGCGACGGCGACCGGCTCGGCATTGTCACCAAAGACGGCCAGAACATCTATCCCGACCGGCAAATGATGCTGTTTGCCAGAGACGTACTCCAGCGCGTGCCGGGCGGCACCGTTGTGTTTGACGTGAAATGCTCGCAGCGCCTGGCACCCGAGATTGAAGCCGCCGGCGGCGTGCCCCTGATGTACAAAACCGGCCACTCGCTGATCAAGGCGAAGATGAAGGAAATCAATTCGCCGCTCGGTGGCGAGATGAGCGGCCACATCTTTTTCAAGGAGCGCTGGTACGGTTTTGACGACGGCACCTACGCCGGCGCCCGCCTGCTGGAAATCGTCAGCCGCTCGCCAGATGCGGGCGCTTTGCTGAACGGCCTGCCAACCAGCTTTAGCACACCAGAACTGAATGTGCCTTGCGCCGAGGGCGAGCCGCACACCGTGGTGGAAGCGCTCATCAAGGCGGCTCATTTTGAGGCTCCCGCAAAGATTTCAACCATCGATGGCGTTCGCGTCGATTGGCCCGATGGATTTGGCCTGATCCGCGCCTCCAACACCACGCCGGTGCTGGTGCTGCGCTTTGAAGGCCATACGCCGCAGGCGCTCAAGCGCATCGAGGCCGACATGCTCGCCTTGCTGCGAAGCGTCAAACCCGACGCGAGTTTTGCGGATGCGGCGCATTGAGCTCGGGCGAAACAAAACATCCATCGCAAAGACGCAAAGACGCAAAGCAACACCAAGAGTTTTTGTGGCAATAAACAATTCAAAAAATATTTTCTTTGCGTCCTTTGCGCCTTTGCGTCTTTGCGATGGAAACTTCTTCTCAGGCTTTGACGACTGTAGCCCGCGCCCATGAAAATCCTGCTCGTCAAACTGTCATCGCTGGGTGATGTCGTTCATACGCTGCCGGTGCTGCAGGACATTCGCGCCGCCTTGCCCGGCGCGCAGATCGACTGGGTGGTGGAACAATCGTTTGCGCCGCTGCTGACGCAATGCGCGGGCTTGCACCGAATCATTGCCTGCGAGATCCGGCACTGGCGCCGTTCGCCGCTGTCGGCCGCGACGCGCCAGCAGTGGCGCGGGTTCAAGGCCGAGTTGCGACAGGAGGCTTACGACGCCGTCATCGATCTTCAGGGCCTGACCAAATCGGCACTGGTGGCGCGGCTGGCCCGGCTGGCTCCTGGCGGAAAACGTTACGCGCTGGCCAACCAGACCGAGGGCTCGGGCTATGAGGCGCCGACCCGCTGGCTGGCTGACGTGGCCGTGCCCATTGCGCCGCACACAGCGGCCGTGCAACGCTCGCGCGAACTGGCGGCCAGGGCGCTCGGCTACACCTTCCGGTCTGCCCCGGATTATGGATTGAATATACCTCCTGCCCTTATAGAACGGGCTCAACCAGCTCCTGAAACTATAGCAAGCGGCG
>CAYJMW010000213.1:0-2622 GCA_964371235.1 uncultured Polaromonas sp. | reverse complement strand
TGCAATTCCAGCATCGGCGGCATGGGGCAGTCGATCGCCATGCCAATCATGCGCAGCAGCTCAAGCTCGGCGACCAGCAGCCCGTTGTCGGCCAATGCGGTATCCACGCAGGCCTGTACGACCGCTGGTTTTCTGAGCGGGGCCAGTTGACGCAATCGGTTCAAAGCCGCGCTCACGGCCTTGGCATCGAGCGCCGTGTCGGGCGGAATTTCGTCTGGCAGATTGAGCCGGGCGACGCCGCGTTCGAATGCGAATTTCTGCGCCTTGGGATCAGTGCTGCCGGCGCGTGCGATGGTCGCAAGCAACAGCAGCACATCCTGTTTGACCGAAGCGATGGTCTGAAAGCGCACGCGTTCCGCACGGTTGGCTTTGGCGCACAGTTGCCACTGGACAATCGTGCAAATCACCAATTCAACGAGCGTCACTTGCTGGTCAACCATGACCAGCTCATCCACGGCGACCAGAAAAACATCACGCGCCGACTGCTCCATCTGCCGCAGCGCAGGCAGCGCAAGCGCGATGACCATTAATCGGGCTGCGGGGCCCAGCTCCCGCAGCGCACGGGCGACCTGGTCGAGCTTGTCCGTCATGGGACTGTCGCCGGCCTTGGCCAGGGCGCGGTTCTGAACGGCACGAACCGCTGCATCTGGGGAAATGAGGTAGGCAAACACGGCGCAACGCGCGCCTTGCGGGTTATTGAGCGACCGGCGCAGCGAATCGGGCATGGCGGCAAGTTGCCTGGAGGCCTGCACCACATGCTGCGGCGTGGCATTGCCCACCTGGGCCAGCATGGTGCGCGCGATGTCGCCGTCGAAGCCCGCTACCGCGGCGTCCGGCGCCAACGAGACTTCGGCGGATTCCGTCGCCGCCAGGGATTTGGGAAGCGCTTCCGGCTTGCGACCGGTCAGGTTCGCCAGGCGCTCCTCAATCGGCGGATGGGTGGCCAGCAGGTCGGCGAATAACGTTGCCGTAAAAGCCTGGCTGAAGAACATATGGCTCATTTCCCCGGCGTAGGCATTTTTCACCAGCGTGCCGCCGCTGCGGCGAATCTTTTCCAGCGCGCTGACCAGTCCGTCGGGATTGCGGGTGAATTGCACCGACGAGGCATCGGCGAGGAACTCGCGCTGGCGCGACACCGCGGCCTTGATCATGCGGCCACAGAACACCCCAACGTATCCCACCGCCGCGATGAAAGCACCCAGAACGACGATGGAAATGCCGTCACCGTCCCCACCGAGGCGGATCACCAGCAGCCCGGCTTCGCCAACCACGACGATGCCCGCCAGAATGCCGATGAGCCGCACGTTAAGCCGCATGTCGCCGTTCAGGATGTGGCCAAACTCGTGGCCGATGACGCCCTGCAGTTCTTCGCGATTGAGCTTGGCGAGCGCCCCGCTGGTGACAACAATCACGGCCTGGTTGGGCGAGTAACCGGCGGCAAAGGCGTTGATGCCTTCCTCCTGCTCCATGACCCAGACCGATGGCACTGCCACGCCGGAAGCAATGGCCATCTCCTCCACCACGTTGAGCAGGCGCTTTTCCTCGATGCCTGGGGCGTTGCGCGTGACTTGCCGGGCCTTGACCATTCTGGCGATCGACTCGCCGCCGTCACGCAACTGGTAAAGACGCCGCAGCGCAAAGACGATGATGGCAAGCAGGATGATTCCATCGAGCACCTGGTACGGCAGCAGCCCCCACCGCAGCGGCGTATCAAGTATGAAATAGGCGCCCAGCGTCAGCACCAGATCCGTTGCCGCGATAAGACCAACCACGGCGGCCAGAAACAGCAACAGCAGGCGCAAGGTTTGTTTGCGGGCGGACTCCTGCTGCGCAAAGAAATCCATGATGTTTGCCGTGGGCGAATGAATCAGGTGAAGGAAACCTTTGGCGCCGTGCGTTCCTCGACCGGATTTTCCAGCGCCAGCAACTCGGCATGGGCAAAGCCAAAGGTGCCAGCGAAGATACTGTCGGGGAAGGATTCGACGCGGGTGTTGTAGTCCATGACAGTGTCGTTGAAGGCCTGGCGCGCGAAGGCGACCTTGTTCTCGGTGCTGGTGAGCTCTTCCGAGAGCTGCATCATGGTCTGGTTGGCCTTGAGATCGGGGTACGCCTCGGATAGCGCAAACAGCTTGGTGAGCGCGCCAGAGAGCCCCGCTTCTGCACTCGAAAGCTGCTTCATGGCCACGCCATCCCCAGGCATTTGGGCGGCTTTGCCGGCAGCGGCAAAAGCGGTGTTGCGTGCATTGGTCACCAACTCAAGGGTCTGGCGCTCGTGGGCCAGGTAGCCCCTGGCCGTTTCCACCAGGTTGGGGATCAGGTCATAGCGGCGTTTGAGTTGCACATCGATTTGCGCGAAGGCATTCCTGAAACGGTTGCGCAATGACACCAGCCGGTTGTAGATCGACACGGCCCATGCCAGCGCAATCACAACGAGAACAGCAATGACGACAATCGAATTCATGGCGCGCGTCCTGTAATGGAAACCGGAGCATCGTAGCACCGCGATCGCCCGCTGACTTTTGCGCCCGTGCCTTATCCGAGATGATCGTCACGGCCCGCGGCCTCTCCATGAACCGATTCGTCATTGCGTAGCGCGGCAATCCACTCTGTTTCGTCATTGCG
>CAYJMW010000212.1:0-2677 GCA_964371235.1 uncultured Polaromonas sp. | reverse complement strand
AAATTTGCCGCCATTGCAGCGCGCGCATTTTTTGGGAATGCAAAACCGCGCCTGGGCCTGACAGCGCCGAACCCAGGCCCTGAAATCCGGCGTCACCCTGGCCGGGCTGGGGACGCTTAGGAACCTCTGCATAACCCGGCGCGAGGGCGCGCGCCGCAGGCCGGAATGGGATGCAAGGCGCAATTCGCAGCCAATAGCAAGGCTATTGGCAAGAATGGCAACGCAGCAGACCGCCCGGACCTGCGGATGCGCGAGCCAGGGCGGGTTATGCAGAGGTTCCTTTAGGGTTTGCGGCCCGCGCAGCGAAACGTCAGGTTGATGCGCTGCCGTCCCAGGCGCGGGTGATCACCCTCGGCCAGTGGCGCGACGCCGTGATACGCCAGCCGCGACGGGCCGCCCCACACTGCCACGTCGCCATGCACTAGCCGGTAACGGGCGGGGCGGTCACCGCGCCGCAGCGCGCCAAATAAAAACACCGCCGGCAAACCCAGTGACACCGACACGATGGGCGCGTTCATGTCGCCCTCGTCCCGGTCCTGGTGCAGCGAGAGGCGGGCGCCGGGTTGGTAAAAGTTGATGAGGCAGGCATCGGGCTTGAAGGCCTTGAAACCGGCCGCGGCCGTCGCGCGCACCGCCAGATCGACAAAGCAGGCGGGCATGGGCGGCCAAGGCTGGCCAGACAGCGGGTCGGTGCGGCTATAGCGGTAGCCCGTAAGGTCCGAAACCCAGCCCAGCGCGCCGCAATTGCTCATGGCGACCGACATGGTGCGTCCGCCCGGCGTGACCAGATGGCGCGGCGGTGCGGCCGCAATGACCTGCTCCGCCGCCTGAATCAGCGCTTCAGCCACGGCGCCCGCAAAGCCGCGCAGCAGCACCGCACCCGGCGCGATCACCTCGGCTGCCTCATAAGGCGTTGGCGCTTCGTCGAAAAGAGCGCGTGTCAAAAAGCCTCCTGCTCATTTTTGCGCGGCGGACCCATGACGACGCTGACCAGGCGCGTTGACCTCGTACCGCTGAAACATGTTTTTTGCCGGTCGTTACTGCGCCTTCTGGCCGTGCCGGTAAATCAGGTGGTAGGTCAAGCCGACCAGCACGCTGCCGCCCAACAGATTGCCGGCAATGACCGCGGCCAGATTTCCGGCCATGCCGCCCCAGGTGACTGCGGCTTCTCCCGGCGACAGGCCGCCTGACTGCTGGATCAGCATCGCCAGCGGCATCAGGTACATGTTGGCAATGCTGTGTTCGAACCCCGCTGCGACGAAGGCACTGATGGGGAAGATGATGGCCACCGCCTTGTCCACCACGCTGCGTCCGG
Source organism: uncultured Polaromonas sp. (assembly GCA_964371235.1). Classification (GTDB taxonomy): domain Bacteria; phylum Pseudomonadota; class Gammaproteobacteria; order Burkholderiales; family Burkholderiaceae_C; genus Polaromonas. The sequence continues at coordinate 1,362 of CAYJMW010000212.1, read as the reverse complement.
CCATGGCCATCCACACGGCCATGCACACCAGTACGTTGCACAGCACGCCGCGAAAAAACGCCTGCCAGGCTGGCAAATCCTGTTTGGCCAGCGCGATTTTCACCACCGTGCGCCCGATGGCACCGTTGTTCATGTCTGTGTGGCCGCTTGCGAATACCAGCAGTGCCAGCCCCGCCGCGCCCAGAAAATTGGCGGCGCACACCAGCACCCAGTTGCGCAGGACCTCGCCACTTGTGACCTTGCCGTCGGCCCAGGCCATGGCCAGCAGGTTGTTGCCGGTGAACAGTTCCGCGCCAGCGACCACCACCAGCAAGAGTCCGAGCGAGAACACCGCGCCACCCAACACCTGACTGGTGGCAAAGCCCAGGCTGGCATCGGACTTCACGATCGCAAAAAACAGGGTGCCCAGGCCGATGAACGCGCCGGCCAGCAGGCCCAGCATCAGCAACGGCAGCGTCGCCATCCGCGCCTTGGCGACGCCCACCGTTTCCGCACGCGCAGCAACCTCGCGTGGGGCGTAGGCATCGGATCCAAACAGCTCTGACATAGCGCCTCCCTGACTGAAAATCGTTTAGCCAGACGGCTTGCATCTATGGTAACCGGCAGCGCCGATTTGCTCAGCGTGCGGGTGTTTACCAGGACCAGGCCTACCCCGCCAGTTCCGTCAGAATCGGGCAATCAGGCCGGCTGTTGCCCTGGCAGCAATGAGCCAGGTGCGTCAGGGTTTGCCGCATCGCCTGCATTTCGGCAATGCGCCGCTCCAGGTCGGCGACATGCGCCAGCGCGATGCGCTTGACGTCGGCGCTGGCGCGGCGCTTGTTCTGCCACAGCTTGAGCAGCTCGCCAATTTCCATCATGCCAAAACCCAGCACGCGGGCGCGGTGGATGAAGCGCAGTGTGTGCACCTGCCGGTCGCCATATTGCCGGTAGCCGGCGTCGGTGCGCTGCACCGGCGGCAGCAGGCCGAGCGATTCATAGTGACGGATCATTTTTGCCGACACACCAGAAAGAGCCGCGGCCTGGCCGATGTTGACAGGGCCCCCACGCTTTTCACTTTGTGTAATACGCTGCCCCCCAAGGGGGCTGGCCTTGCTTGGGGCGGCCCGGCGCGGCGGCCGGCCCCCACGGTTTTCACTGTGTGTCAGTAAGGTCATTTCGAGCTTCCTTTCCAGCGGCGCAGCAGCAGGGCGTTGCTCACCACGCTGACGCTGCTCAGCGCCATGGCGGCGCCGGCGATCACGGGGCTGAGCAGCCCGAAGGCGGCCAGCGGAATGCCGACCACGTTGTAGATAAACGCCCAGAACAGGTTTTGCCGAATCTTGGCGTAGGTGCGGCGCGAGATGTCGATGGCGTCGGCCACCA
>CAYJMW010000211.1:0-2761 GCA_964371235.1 uncultured Polaromonas sp. | reverse complement strand
CGCTGACGCCGCCGCTGCGCGCAGGGCCGCGGCGCGGCACATGGACAACGCCATCATGCGCATCGAGCAGGCAGATCCGGCTTTTTGGCAGCAAGCCGGTGTGCGATTGGCAAGCCCGCTGGTCTCAGGCCTGCCCTTGAAGGGTTGACTCGCCGGCAGTTACGGGTAAACCCGCATGTGGATTTCACCTGAAATTTGTATGATAACCGTATGAATTCTGGGCGCAGAAACCTGTCCACTGAACCCTATTTCAATTGAAGAAAGACAAGCAATGACAACCAAAGTAGGCCTGATCGGCCTGGGAGCCATGGGCAGCGGCATGGCGCGCTCATTGCGCCGCCACGGCTGCCAGGTGCATGTGTTCGACATTCGCGGCGAAGTTGCGCAAGCCTTTGCGGCAGAAGGGGGCGTGGCCTGTTCCTCACCCGCGGCGCTGGCAGCGCAATGTGACGTGATCGTGTCAGTGGTGGTCAATGCCGCGCAGACCGAAAGCGTGCTGTTTGGCGAGGACGGCTGCGCTGCGGCAATGAAGCCGGGCAGCGCCTTTGTGATGTGCTCCACCGTGGACCCGAACTGGTCGATTGCACTGGAGGCTCGGCTGGCAGAAAAGGGCATTTTCTACATCGACGCGCCCATCTCCGGCGGTGCCGCCAAGGCAGCCAGCGGCGAAATGACCATGATGACCTCGGGCACACCGGCGGCCTATGCCGTGGTCGGGACGCTGCTGGATGCCATGGCCGCCAAGGTGTACCGGCTCGACAATCGGGCGGGTGCTGGCAGCAAGGTCAAGATCATCAATCAGTTGCTCGCCGGTGTACACATCGCCGCGGCGGCCGAGGCCATGGCGCTGGGCCTGCGCGAGGGCGTGGACCCGGCGGCCTTGTATGACGTGATCACCCACAGCGCGGGCAACAGCTGGATGTTCGAAAACCGCATGGCCCATGTGCTGGCGGCTGACTACACGCCCTTGTCCGCGGTGGATATTTTTGTCAAGGATCTGGGCCTGGTGCTGGATGTGGCGCGCGCCAGCAAATTCCCGCTGCCGCTGTCCAGCACGGCGCATCAAATGTTCATGCAGGCCTCTACGGCCGGTTTTTCCCGCGAGGACGACAGCGCGGTGATCAAGATATTCCCCGGCATCGAGTTGCCCAAAAAGCCATGAACACCGCCGAGCGCCGGGCAGGGCCGCCCCAAGCAAGCTCAGCCCCCTCGGGAGGCAGCGTAGTACGCGAAGCGACAAGCGTGGGAGCCAGCGGCCGCAGCGCCGGGCCGCCCCAAGCAAGGCCAGCCCCCTCGGGGGGCAGCGCAGCACACGAAGTGGCAAGCGTGGGGGCCACGCTCCTCGGTTGTATTGCCGACGACTTCACCGGCGCCACCGATCTGGCGAACAACCTGGTACGCGCCGGCATGCGCGTGGTGCAGGCCATCGGCGTGCCGGCGCAGCCGCTGGAGACCGATGCCGATGCCGTGGTGGTGGCGCTCAAGTCGCGCACCTTGCCCGTGGCTGAAGCCATTGCGCAGTCGCTGGCCGCGTTGCGCTGGCTGCAGGCGCAGGGCGCGCAGCAGACCTATTTCAAGTACTGCTCCACCTTCGACAGCACGGCGCAAGGCAATATTGGCCCGGTGGCCGAGGCCTTGATGGATGCGCTCGGGACCGACTTCACGATCGCCACGCCCGCCTTCCCGGACAACCAGCGCACCGTGTTCAAGGGCCATTTATTCGTGGGCGACGTGCTGCTCAATGAGAGCGGCATGCAGAACCACCCGCTCACGCCCATGCTGGACGCCAATCTGGTGCGCGTGTTGCAGGCGCAGTGCCGCCGCAAGGTGGGCCTGATCGACTACCAGGTGGTGGCGCAGGGCGAGGCCGCGATTCGCGAGCGCATTGAGCAATTGCGCTCCGGGGGTGTGGGACTGGCCATTGTGGATGCGATTTCCAACGATGATCTGCTGCGCCTGGGGCCGGTGCTCAAGCGCATGCCGCTGGTCACGGCAGGCTCGGGGGTGGCGATTGGTTTGCCCGCCAATTTTGGGATTGCTCCCTCAAACACTGCGAGCGCACTGCCCGCAGCCACTGGCTTGCAGGCGGTGGTGTCGGGCAGTTGCTCACTGGCTACCAACCGGCAGGTGCTGGCCTTTATCCAGGCTGGGCGTCCGGCGTTGGCTGTCGATGCCTTGCGAATCGCCGACGGGGTCGATGTGGCTCAGCAGGCGCTGGCCTGGGCCGAGCCGCTGCTGAGCCAGGGGCCCGTGCTGATTTATTCGACAGCTGAGGCCAGCGCGGTCAGGTCGGTGCAAGGGCAACTCGGCGTGGAAGAAGCCGGCGCCATGGTGGAACGCACGCTGGCCGCGATTGCACGCGGTCTGGTTGAGCGCGGCGTGCGCCAACTGGTGGTGGCCGGTGGCGAAACCTCGGGTGCCTGCGTGCAGGCATTGAATATCACGCAAATGAAGATCGGCCCGCAAATTGACCCCGGTGTGCCCTGGTGTCATGCCCAAACTGATGCAGCGCCGCAAGCGGGCCTGCACCTGACGCTGAAGTCCGGCAATTTTGGTACGGACGACTTCTTCAGCAAAGCCTTTGCGAGGCTGGCATGACTGAGGCAGAAGCCCGCGAAGAAATCTGCCGGGTTGGCCAGAGCCTGTTTGAGCGCGGCTACGTACACGCCACGGCCGGCAATATCAGCGTGCGGCTGGATGAATCAGAAGGTGGCGGCTTCCTGATCACGCCCACCGATGCCTGCCTGGGTTTTCTCGATCC
>CAYJMW010000210.1:0-2829 GCA_964371235.1 uncultured Polaromonas sp. | reverse complement strand
CCGCTCATCTCGGTGACAGTGGCATAGGAATAGGTGGTGGCGGTCATGTCCATCAGCCACTCACGGGTGATGGCCTGGCCCGGCAGCAGCGTGGTGCCCCAGCGAAAACCGGGAGAGAAGGCCAGATCGGCCCCCTGTACGTCCATCAGGGCATCGAGCAACAACTGGTCGCCGGTGCCGTTGAAGTTGCCGCGGCGATAGAGCGTGCCTTCGGTCACGGCCAGCTTCTCGGCCAGCCGGGCTTCATACGGCGCACGCACCCGGGTGATGAGCGCGTCCATCTCCGGGTCGGGCGGCAGCATGTTGGCAAACACCGGCAACAGCTTGTAGCGAAAGTCGCTTACCTTTTTATCTTTGACCTCAAAATCAAGCACGCCCAGAAATTTGCTGTTGGAGCCGGCATTGGTGACGATGGTCTTGCCGCCAGGGTTGGACACCAGCGTGGCCACCGGCATGCCGTCGTGCGTGTGGCCGCCCAGGATGGCGTCGATGCCGCTGACGCGACTGGCCATCTTCAGATCAACGTCCATGCCGTTGTGGCTCAGCACCACCACCACCTGGGCACCTTTGGCGCGCGCCTCATTGACCATCTTCTGCAGATTGTCGTCCTGGATGCCGAACGACCAGTCGGCCACCATGTAGCGCGGATTGGCAATCGGGGTGTAGGGGAAGGCCTGGCCGATGATGGCACAGGGCACGCCGTTGATCTCGCGCATCACGTAGGGCTTGAACACCGGGTCGCCAAAGTCGTTGGTCTTGACATTTTGCGCGACGAAATCGACCTTGCCGGCAAAGTCTTTGTCAATGATTTCCTGCACGCGCGCCATGCCCAGCGTGAATTCCCAGTGACCGGTCATGACGTCTACACCAAGCAGTTTGCAGGCGTCGACCATGTCCTGCCCGTTGGTCCACAGCGCCGTGCCAGAACCCTGCCAGGTGTCGCCACCGTCGAGCAGCAGCGCGCCGGGGCGGCTGGCCTTCATCCGTTTGACCAGGGTCGCCAGATGGGCAAAGCCACCGACCTTGCCGTAACGTTGAGCGGCCTTTTCAAAGTCCAGATAGCTTAGCGCGTGGGCTTCGGCACTGCCGGGGCGCACCTTGGCCACCTTGAGCAGATGTTCACCGACCAGGTGCGGCAGGCGGCCCTTCATGCTGCCCAGCCCGATATTCACATCGGGTTCGCGAAAGTGAATCGGTTTCAGTTGCGCGTGGCAGTCGGTCATATGCAGGAATGACACGCTGCCAAATGGGGCGATGTCGTACAGGCCTTGGGCAGCGGTCGCCGCATCGGCCTCGGCGTAGCGGCCCAAGCCCAGGCCGGCCATGGTGCCGGCACCCAGCAACTGGAAAAATTCGCGTTTGGTTAAATTCATGAATCAGCAACGATCGATGGAGGGTACGCCAGGCGATCCGAAGTGAGCACGAATCGCTATCGGTTTACTGGTTAACCGGCGACTTCGGATCAAGCAACAGAGCCATCAGGTGGCGGATCTGCGTCTCGTCGAGCAGCTTCATGTGCCCGAACCGCGGCATGTTGGAACAGGCGACATAGGCCTTGCTGTTCCACAGCTTGCCCCAGGTGTACCGGACAATGGCCTGGGACTGGGCCGCGCCCACGTCCTTGACGCCGCGCAGCTTCCCGTAGTTGTACAGGCTCGGGCCAATGGTGCCGAACGAGATTTCCTTCTTGTCGAGCTGGTGGCAGTTGTAGCACTGGCCACCGTTGGCCGACGTATTGGCCGTCTTGTCGCTGAACGACATGCCGCGCCCGCTTTGCGCCAGCTTCTCGCCGGCTTTCCAGTCGCCGAAGTACTGGCCGTTGGCCGGCCACTTGATCGAGGCGAGCGACTCGGCCTCGATGCGCTTGGCCACGTCGGTCGGCGGCGCGTTGGCGGACGAGCAGGCGGCTTGCGCCAGGTCCTGCGTGAGGCGGTCCATCTTGGCGATGCCTTCGTCGCGGAACGCGGACTGCATCATGGCGGCGAACTCGGCGTCGAGTTCCTTGCTGGAGCCGCCGACCGCGCAGCCCGCGACGGCGGTTGCGGCGGCCAGGCTGGCCAGTACGTATTTGGTGTTCTTCATCATGGCGGCTCCTTTAGCGCTTGAGGGCCGGGGCGATCGACTTCGCTCCGTTGGCGTTCACACCCATGTACACCGCAAGTGCCATGGTCAGGTCCGAGCCGAACTTCGGGTAGGGAAAGCGCTGCAGGCGCAGGCAGTCCTTCAGGCGCAGCTGCATGCCCCACATCTGGCCGTTCGATACGCGGTAGGCGGGCCATGCGGCGATGCCAAGGCCGTCGCCCGGGTTCTTGTACAGCACTGGCAGGTCTTGCAGGCGGATGCGCTTGCCCGGCTGCCCGTGGCAGCCGGCGCAGGAAAAGTCCATCGGTCCGGCGCGGAAATAGAAGGCCTTCTCGCCCAGGGCGTAGGACTTGCGCTCCATGGGGTGGCCCTGCGGCGTCGCGAATTTCATGCCCTGCGACTGGCCAGAAATCCATGTGGCCATTGCCGTGATGTTGGCCATCTCACCCTTGCCGAAGGGCGTGGCCTCGAGCGCTTTTTCGTCGAAGCCCTGCAACCTGGACATGCAGGTGACCAAGCGCGATTCGACGTCCTGGACGCGCCCGGTGTCCGGGAAGTAGCGCGGCAGCTCGACCCAGGCACCCTTCACGACGCCTGGGCCCTTGCCCAGGTCGCATTGTTCGAGCGACACGTTCCGGGCTCCGCGTTTCTGCTGCCACAGCTCCTGGCCCTTGGCTTCAAACAGTTCGGCCGGGTTGCCGTCGGCCAGCATGGCGCGGTATTCAGCAATGCCATCGGCGGTTGACT
>CAYJMW010000209.1:0-2854 GCA_964371235.1 uncultured Polaromonas sp. | reverse complement strand
TTTTGCCGAATCTTGGCGTAGGTGCGGCGCGAGATGTCGATGGCGTCGGCCACCAGCGCCGGGTTGCCGCGCATCAGCGTGATGCCCGCGGCATGCATGGCCACGTCGGTTCCGGTGGACATCGCAATGCCCACGTCAGCGGCGGCCAGCGCGGGCGCGTCGTTGATGCCGTCGCCCACCATCGCGACGCGGCCGCTGCCCGCTTTGACCTGATCCCTGAGCCGGCCCACGATGGCGGCCTTGTCTTCGGGCAAGACCTGGAAGTGCACGATGTCAATGCCGAGCTGCTTCGCGACGGCATCGGCGCTGCCACGGTTGTCGCCGGTCAGCAGCGCGGTTTGAATGCCGAGCGCGTGGAGCCGAGCCACCGCGGGTTCAGCGCTGGCCTTGAGCGTGTCGCCAAAGGCCAGCAGCCCCAGCAGTTGCGGCGGTCCGGTGACATCGGCCAGCCACGATACGGTGCGGCCACCCGCTTCCAGTTCTCCTGCGCGCGGGGCGAATGCGCTGAGGTCAACGCCAAGCTCCCGCATGAAGCGCGGGCTTCCCAGCCGCAACTCGCGCCCGTCAACCCGCGCCGACATGCCGCGCCCGGCCACCGCGCGCACTTCGGACGCAGCCGGCACGCTGATCTGGTCTTTCAGGGCGAGCGCGGCGACGGCTTTGGCAAGAGGGTGTTCGCTGCCGGACTGAATCGCGGCGCTCCAGCCCAGAACAGCATCGCGCGAGGAACTCCCGTTGGCTTCCAGCGCCACCAGCTCCGGCTTGCCTTCGGTCAGCGTGCCGGTCTTGTCGAAGGCCACCATCGTGACCTTGTGCGCCACTTCCAGCGCTTCGGCATCCTTGATCAAAATGCCCTGCCTGGCCGCCGCGCCGGTGCCGACCATGATGGCCGTTGGCGTGGCCAGCCCCAGCGCGCAGGGGCAGGCAATCACCAGCACGGCGACGGCGTTGAGGATGGCCGCCTCCCAATGGCCCGTGGCCAGCCCCCAGCCCAGCAGCGTAATGCAGGCGATGCCGATGACGACCGGCACAAACACGGCGCTGACCTGATCGACCAGCCGCTGGATCGGCGCTTTCTTGGCCTGTGCCGACTCCACCATGCGAACAATGCGCGCCAGCGTCGATTCAGCGCCGACCGCCGTGGTGCGCACCACGATCAGGCCTTCGGCGTTGACGGCGCCGCCGGTGACCCGGTCGCCCGCATGTTTGTTGACGGGCAGGCTCTCGCCGGTGATCAGGGATTCGTCCACGTCGGTCGCGCCTTCGGTGATCTGCCCGTCCACCGCGACGCGCTCTCCGGGGCGCACCACGACCAGGTCGCCGACCCGCACTTCAGACAGCGCGACCTCCTCGTCCCGGCCATCACGGCGACGCCGGGCGGTTTCGGGGCGCAGCGCATTGAGCGCGCGGATGGCTTCGGTGGTCTGGCGCTTGGCGCGCGTTTCCATCCATTTGCCGAGCAGCACCAGCGTGATCACAACCGCGGAGGCTTCGAAATAAAGATGCGCCATGCCTTGCAGGTCCTGCATCAGCAACTGATAGACGCTGAGCCCGTAGGCGGCCGAGGTGCCCAGCGCCACCAGCAAGTCCATGTTGCCGGCGCCGGCCCGCACGGCCTTGTAGCCGGCCTTGTAAAAGCGCGCGCCGAGCCAGAACTGAACCGGCGTGGCAAGCAGCCATTGCAGCCAGCCGTCAAGCATCCAGTGCTTGCCGAACAGGCCCGCCAGCATGGGCAACGCCAGTGGCGCCGACAGCGCCGCGGCCAGTGCAACAGGCCACCAGTCGGGGCCGGTTTTTTGGGCCGGGCCGGCCGTGGCCTCGGAACCGGCACCCGCCGCCTCAAGCGGCCACGCCCGGTAGCCGGCTTTTTCCACGGCTGCAACGATTTGGGGCAACGTTACGGTTCCACCTGCCATATGGACCTCGGCGGTCTCGGTGGCCAGATTGACTTCGGCTGACAGCACCCCCGGCACCAGCTTGAGCGCTTTTTCCACGCGCGAGACGCAAGAGGCGCAGGTCATGTCGCCGATCTTGAGCCGCACTGACTGTTCGCCCACGGCGTAACCGGCTTTTTCCACGGCGCGTTGCAGCGTTTCCATGCTGACAGCGCGGCGCGCCTGAACGCTGGCCTGCTCGGTCGCAAAATTGACGTTGGCTTGGCTGACCCCGGCCAGGCCGCTGAGGGCCTTCTCGACGCGGGTCACGCATGACGCGCAGGTCATGCCCTCAACCGGAAAGCGCCATTCGGTCAGGTCAGTATCGGCCGCTTGCAAGGTCTGGGTTGCGCTCATAAGGAGTTTCTTTCAGCGGACTGGCTGCCGCACAAAATTGGGGGAACAAGGTTCATAGTCTGAACCTTACCACGATGGCAGGGTCAAGCGGCAGACGATTCAGGGTGGCCACAAATGCGCTGACAATGGCAGAAAATCGCTTGACCCTGCCCCCATGGCAAGGTTCAAACTTCATTTTTAATGCTTGTTCATTCTTCAACCCACCAAGGAAATATTATGGAATTCGATGTCCCGGCCATCAGTTGCTCCCACTGTGTCAAGGCCATCACCGAAACGGTCAAGGCACTCGATCCCGGCGCGCAGGTTAACGTGGATATAGCCAGTAAAAAAGTGACGCTGGAAACCTCCAGAGACCGGCCCACGGTCGCCGCGGCGCTGACCGAGGCAGGCTACCCGACCCGGTAAACCCAAGCCCAGCGGGGGGTGGCTCGATAGAATGATTGATTCGCTCAAGAACCCCTCATGTCCACGCCTTTGTCTGATCGCCTCGCGGTCCTGCCCCAGTACCTGCTGCCCAAGCAGGCGCTTACGGCTTTCGCGGGCTTTGTGGCGTCGCGTGAGCG
>CAYJMW010000208.1:0-2892 GCA_964371235.1 uncultured Polaromonas sp. | reverse complement strand
GGAGGGACTTCAACCTCTTCGGGCTGCGAGGCCAGCGCGACCAGTGTTCCATCAAAGTCAAGAAAAAGCGCCACGTCCGGCGTGATGCGGGGAAGGGATTCGGATTGCATAGGCATCCCAAAACCATAGCAGAAACCTTGCTGCCTGCCTGTAGGCCAATGCGGGTTTTCAAAACCATTGGCCATGAACTGCAATGACAAAGGGAAAAATCAAAGCGCCGCCATTACCGGCCACTGCTTCAAGGCAAGTCCTTGTACGGTTCGGGCAGCGCCATATCGCGCGGTCCGACCAGTCCCAGCCGCGCTTTGAGCGACTGCGGCTGGCCCGTCAGGATGGCGGCATAGTTGGTGGTGTTGGACAATACTTTCTTGACGTAGTCGCGGGTCTCGCTGAAGGGTATGTTCTCGGCCCAGATGGCGGCATCGAGCACATGCCCATTGCGCCAGGTGCGGGGGCGGCTGGGCCCGGCGTTGTAGGCAGCCGCGGCCATCGGCAGCGAGCCGCCCAGGTCATCGAGCGCCAGCTTCAGGTAGGCCGAGCCAATCGTGATGTTGGTGCCGTGGTCGTTCAACTGGTTGGCGCTGAAGCCTTGAAGCCCGATTTTGCGGGCGGTCCAGCGCGCTGTTGCGGGCATGACCTGCATCAGCCCCGAGGCGCCCACGCCGGAGCGCGCATCCATGATGAATCGGCTTTCCTGGCGGATCAGGCCATACACGTAAGCCGGGTCGAGCTCGATGGCCTGGCTGCGCTTGACCACTGCCTCGCGAAAGGGCATGGGAAAGCGTTGTTCGAAGTCGGTCTCGGCCGGGGTGCGTTCGCTGGTGTTGATGCAGCGGTCCCAGATTTCGCGGTCGCAGGCAAACTGGGCGGCGGCCAGCAGTTCGCGCTCGGCCATGCCGCCGCGCTGGTGCAGATTGGTGCTGTAGTTCCATTCGCGCACACCCTCGCTGCGCAAGCCGATCATGATGGCGTAGGCGGCCCGGTTCAACCCGGGGTTGAGCCGGGCGGCTTCCTTCTCCCCGGCAGTGAGCGCTGCCGGTTTGGCCGGCACCGTGATTTTCTGGCCCAGTTCTTCCAGCGCCAGTTGCTCGTAAAAACCGCGCACCGAGGCGATGGACTGCAGCAGCGCCAGCGCGTGCGCGCGCTGCGGGGCGATTCTGATGGCCGGCGTAACGCCCGATGCGGCCGCCTTGGGAGCGGCGTCGGGCGGTGCCGTGGCCAGCAGCGCGCGCGCTTTCCAGTAGGTCCAGGCCGGGTCGTTGCGGGCCGGCTCACTCATGGCATTGATTGCCGTCAGGACTTGCGGCCAGTCGGGCTGGTTGCCCGCGCGCAGGGCGGCCCTGGCCTTCCACGCCAGCATGTCGTCGCTCAGGTCGGTGTCCTGGCTGACCCTGGCAAAGTACTGCAGCGCGGTGCTGGCCGGCAGCGTGCCCATGCGGGTGGCGGCCTGCTTGCCGATGACGCCCCAGACCCAGTTGCGCTCTTCGCGGCTGAGTTGCAGCGCCCATTTCTTTTCGAGCTGAAAAGCCGCCCCTTCCACGTCGCTTGCGGCGAGCTTGATCAGCGCCAGCGTGATGATTTCCTTGCGCACCTTGCGCAGCGCCAGATATTTGCCAGCGAGAAATTTGCTGGGGCTGCTGCTCAACTCGTTGACCATGGCAACGGCTTGCGGAGCGATGATCTGCACGGCATCGCGGGCGGCGCGCGGCCGGTTGGCTTCAAGCGCCAGCCGCGCCTTGTGCCAGGCATCCTCCGGCGTGAGGGCCTTGGCGCCCATCATTTGCCCGGCGGCAGCCGTGCAGCCGTCGTCGGCATCGCGCTGCGCCAGCCAGTTCTTGCGCACCTCGTCCGCCAGGCGCGCATCCTGCGCCGGATTTTTCAGGTGCTCCGCCAGCAGGGCATAGCAGCGCACTTCGCGGTCGTCGTTCATCCGGTATTTGGGATACTCCGCGTCAAAAGAGGCCCAGTCGCGGCGCTGTCCCAGCAGCAGCAGCCAGTCGTTGCGCAGCCGGTCTTCCTGGTAGCTGCCTGCATAGCGGCCGAGAAAGTCCTGCACTTCCTGCGCGCCGGCTTCTTCAAGGCGGACTTTGAGCGCCCAATAGGCGGCCCAGGCTTCGAGCACGTGGCCACTGGCCTGCGGCAGCAGTTGCGCCAGTTTGGCTTTGTCACCGCGCTTGAAAGCCTTGTTCATCTCCAGAATCACGCTGTCGCCAGCGCCGGCGCCGCCCGAAGAGGGGCTCTGGGCAGCGGCCGGCACCATCGACGCGGCGCCGAGCATGGCCAAAAGCGCGATCCTGAAAACAAATTTGTATAGCATTAGGTCATTATGGACAAATTAAGTACCCGTAAAGCACTAATTGAATCGCGCCTGAACATGCCCGACCGTCTTGAGCGGGCCGACCTATTGCAGCGCGTGATGCGTATCTGGCTGGTGGGCTCGCCCCATGAGGTGATCGGCGCCTACTGGCCGATCAAGGGCGAGTTTGATCCGTTGCCCGCGCTGTACCGCTGGCAGGAAGATGCCATTCTGGGTCAGGATTCTCAGGAATATCAGGCACTGGCCCAGAAAGAATGGGCACAGTTAGCTACTGAAAGCATAGCAAACCGGTCACCCCGCAAGATTGGGCTGCCGGTGGTCAACAAGCTGCACAAGACCCTGACTTTCCACGCCTGGTATCCGGGTTGCCCGATGGAAGAAGACGCCTACGGCATCCCCAAGCCCAAGGACACCGAAGAGATTGTCCCCACGCTGCTGTTTGTTCCCTGCGTGGGCTACGGGCCGGGAGGCTACCGGCTGGGTTATGGCGGCGGCTTTTACGACCGCACGCTGGCAACCGTGCAGCCCCGGCCCATGACGGTGGGCCTGGGCTACAGCCACGGCTGGCTGCCCGA
>CAYJMW010000207.1:0-2893 GCA_964371235.1 uncultured Polaromonas sp. | reverse complement strand
TCGCGCCCGGTGAATTGGCGGCGGAGCGGGCGTCGTTTGGCGACGTGGTGCTGGTGGGGCGCTTGCGCGAGGCGATCCGGCGGTTGAACCCGGTCATTCCCGAGGACGCGCGGGAAGAAGCCTTGCGCAAGCTGTTGCGGGTGGGAACCCCTTCGCTGGTGCAGACCAACCGCGCCTTTCACAAGATGCTGCGCGACGGCGTGCCGATGGAATACCCGCGCACGGATGGCAGCATTGCGGGCGATCATGTGCGGCTGATGGATTTTGACGACGCGCGCGCGAACGACTGGTTCGTGGTGAATCAGTTCACGGTGATCGAGGGGCAGCACAACCGGCGAGCAGACATCGTGGTCTTCGTCAACGGGCTGCCGCTGGGATTGATCGAGCTGAAAAACGCGGCGGATGATGACGCGACGATCTGGAGCGCCTATGCGCAACTCCAGACTTACAAGGCGGAGATTCCCTCCCTGCTGCACTACAACGCGGCGCTGGTGGTGAGCGACGGCTTGCAGGCGCGCATGGGGTCCGTCACGGCCAGCCAGGAGTGGTTCAAGGTCTGGCGCACGATTGATGGGCAGCATGATGCGCCACCCCAATCGTTGGAACTGGAAGTGTTGATCAAAGGGGTGTTCGAGCCGCAGCGCTTCCTGGACCTGCTGCAGCATTTCATTGTTTTTGAGGAAGACCCGGACTCGGGCGCGCTGCACAAGATCATTGCCGGCTACCATCAGTTTCACGCGGTGAATGCGGCGGTGGAAGAAACGGTGCGCGCCAGCGGCATGGCGGATAGCAACCTGCTGCGGGACGTTGGCCGCTACTGGGCTGGCCGCATGCACGGCGGCCAACCGGGCGACCGGCGTGCTGGCGTGGTCTGGCACACGCAGGGCAGCGGCAAGAGTTTTTCCATGCTGTTCTTCGCCGCGCGCGTGGTGCGGCACCCGGCCATGCAAAACCCGACGCTGGTGGTGCTGACCGACCGCAACGATCTGGACGACCAGTTGTTCGGCCAGTTCCAGCGCTGTGCAGACATCCTCGGCCAGATGCCGGTGCAGGCGGGCGGGCGCGAGGATTTGCGCGCGCTGCTCAACCGCGCCAGCGGTGGCGTGGTGTTCACCACGATTCACAAGTTCATGCCGGAAAAAGGCGAGGCGATGCCCTGCTTGAGCACACGGCAAAACATCGTCGTCATCGCCGATGAAGCGCACCGCAGCCAGTATGGATTTGGCGGCAAGGTGAATGAAAAAACCGGCGAAATGTCCTACGGCTTCGCCAGCAACCTGCGCGATGCCTTGCCGAATGCGTCGTTCATCGGCTTCACCGGCACGCCTATCGAGAAGACGGATGCGAACACCCGTGCGGTGTTCGGCGACTACATTTCCATCTACGACATCCAGCGCGCCGTCGCCGACAAGGCCACGGTGCCGATCTATTACGAGAGCCGCATTTCCAAGCTGAGCCTGAACGCTAGCGAACTGCCCAAGCTCGACGCCGAGTTCGAGGAGATCACGGAAGGCGAGGAACTGACGAAGAAGGAGAAGCTCAAGACCAAGTGGGCCGCACTGGAAGCGCTGGTGGGCGACCCGAAACGCATCGCACTCATTGCCGCCGATCTGGTGACGCATTTCGAGAAGCGCCTTGAGGCGATGGACGGCAAGGCGATGATCGTCTGCATGAGCCGCCGCATCTGTGTGGACCTCTATAACGCGCTGGTCAAGCTGCGCCCCGACTGGGCCAGCGCCAGGGACGACGACGTTGAAGCAGAAAAAGGCAAGACCTGCGTGGTCAAAGTTGTGATGACCGGCAGCGCCGACGACGGCCCCGACTGGCAGCCGCACATCCGCAGCAAGGACAAGCGCCGCAAGCTGGCGATGCGTTTCAAGGACAGCCGCGACCCGTTCCGCATCGTGATCGTGCGCGACATGTGGCTCACAGGCTTTGACGCGCCGTGCCTGCACACGATGTATGCCGACAAGCCGATGCAGGGTCACGGCCTGATGCAGGCCATCGCGCGCGTGAACCGCGTTTTCCGCGACAAGCCCGGCGGTCTGGTGGTGGATTACCTGGGCCTCGCCGATCAACTGAAGCGGGCGCTGGCCACCTACACCGAGAGCGGCGGCAAGGGCAGCCCGACCTTCGACACCACACAGGCTATTGCTGTGATGCTGGAGAAACACGGCATCGCCAGCGACATGATGCACGGCTTCAACTGGGACGCGTGGACCACCGGCAAGCCCGCCGAACGCCTTGGCCTCATCCCAGCCGGACAGGAGCACATTCTCCAACAGGAAGACGGCAAAAAGCGCTGGGTGCAGGTGGTGACCGAACTCTCGCGCGCCTTCGCCCTCTGCGCCGCCAGCGATGAGGCCACGGCGATCCGCGACGACGTAAGTTTCTTCCAGGCTATTCAGGCTGCGCTGAACAAGCAGAGCAGCAACAACCAGAAGACCCCGGAGCAAATCGACGCCGCCATCCGTCAGCTTGTCTCCAAAGCGATCACGACCGAAGGCCAGGTCATCGACGTTTTCACCGCCGCCGGTTTGCCCAGGCCGGACATCAGCATCCTCTCCGACCAATTCCTGGCCGAAGTGCGCGGCCTCAAGCACAAGAACGTCGCCGCCGAGTTGCTGGAAAAGTTGCTCAAGGACGAACTCAAGGTTCGCGCCAAGCGCAACCTGGTGCAGGCCCAAGTCTTTTCCGAGAAGTTAAAGCAGACCCTTAACGCCTATCACAACCGCGCCATCTCCACGATGCAGGTGATCGAAGAACTGATCAAACTCGCCAAAGACCTCGACGCCGCCAGCAAGCGCGGTGAAGCCCTCGGCCTGACCGAGGATGAAGTCGCCTTCTACGACGCGCTCGCCGCCAATGAATCCGCCGTCATCGCCATGGGCGA
>CAYJMW010000206.1:0-2896 GCA_964371235.1 uncultured Polaromonas sp. | reverse complement strand
ACCCACAACCTGAAGAATATCGACCTCGATATTCCGCGCAACCAGCTGGTGGTCATCACCGGACTGAGCGGCTCGGGCAAGTCGAGCCTGGCCTTTGACACGCTGTATGCCGAAGGCCAGCGCCGCTACGTGGAGAGCCTGTCCACCTACGCGCGGCAGTTCCTGCAACTGATGGACAAGCCCGACGTGGACCTGATCGAGGGCCTGTCGCCGGCCATTTCGATCGAGCAGAAAGCCACCTCGCACAATCCGCGCTCAACCGTCGGCACGGTGACCGAAATTCACGACTACCTGCGCCTGCTGTTTGCCCGCGCCGGCACACCTTATTGTCCCGAGCATGATTTGCCGCTGCAGGCGCAAAGCGTCAGCGAGATGGTTGACGCCGTGCTGGCCCTGCCCGAGGACACCCGGCTGATGATCCTGGCCCCGGTGGCGCGTGAGCGCAAGGGCGAGTTTGAGGGCGTCTTTGCCGAGATGCAGGCGCAGGGCTATGTGCGCTTTCGCGTTGATGGCAGCGCCTATGAGTTTGACGACCTGCCGCAGCTCAAGAAGACCGAAAAACACAATATCGACGTGGTGATTGACCGCATCAAGGTGCACGGTGATTTGCAGCAACGCCTGGCGGAAAGCTTTGAAGCGGCGCTGCGGCTGGCCGACGGCCAGGCGATTGCGCTGGAGATGGACACCGGCAAGGAACACCTGTTCAGCGCCAAATTTGCCTGCCCGGTCTGCAGCTATTCACTCAGCGAGATGGAGCCGCGGCTGTTTTCCTTCAATTCGCCGGTGGGCGCCTGCCCGAGCTGCGATGGCCTGGGGCACAGGGAATTTTTTGACCCGGCGCGGGTGGTGGCGTTTCCCGGCCTGAGCCTGGCCAGCGGCGCCGTCAAGGGCTGGGACCGGCGCAATGCGTATTATTTTTCCATGCTGGAAAGCCTGGCCAGCCATTACAAGTTTGACATCGACAGCGCCTTTGAAGATCTGCCCGCCGAGGTACAACACATGGTGCTGCACGGCTCGGGCGGGGAAGAAATCAAGTTCAGCTATGTGATGGAATCGGGCAAGGCTGCCGGGAAAAAAGTCGGTAAAAAGCATCCGTTTGAAGGCGTGATCACCAACTTCGAACGCCGCTACCGCGAGACCGACTCGGCCGTGGTGCGTGAAGAGCTGGCGCGCTACCGCAGCGTGCAGGCCTGCCCCGACTGCGCGGGCACGCGCCTGCGCCAGGAGGCGCGCCATGTCTATCTGGTCGGCACTGCGCAGGGCGCTGGCAGCGCGGGCCGTGTCGAGAGTCGCCAGACTATTTTCGGGATCAGCCACGCAACCTTGCGCGAAAGTTTCAACTACTTCAACACCCTGAAAATGGAAGGCGCCAAGGCCGGAATTGCCGACAAGGTGGTGCGCGAAATCGGCCTGCGCCTGAAGTTTCTCAACGACGTCGGCCTGAATTATTTGAGCCTGGATCGCAGCGCCGAAACACTCTCGGGCGGCGAATCGCAGCGCATCCGGCTGGCCTCGCAGATCGGTTCCGGGCTCACGGGCGTGATGTACGTGCTCGACGAACCCAGCATTGGCCTGCACCAGCGCGACAACGAGCGCCTGATCGGCACGCTCAAACACCTGCGCGACATCGGCAACAGCGTGCTGGTGGTCGAGCACGATGAAGACATGATCCGCGCCGCTGATCATGTGATTGACATGGGGCCGGGCGCGGGCATTCATGGCGGGCGCGTGATGGCGCAAGGCACGTATGAGCAAGTGCGGGCCAACCCCGATTCGCTGACCGGGCAGTACCTGGCGCGGACGCTGCAAATTGCCGTCCCCAAACGACGAACGCCGTGGCTGCCCACGGTGAAAGACGCGCCGGCTTTTGACCGAAGCAAATCGCGCTTTCCGCCCAGCCCGGCCGCCAGCCGCCGCGCCGAGCGCGAGGCCAGGCACCTGAGCACCCAGGGCGAGTTGCAGGCGCTGCGCGTGGTGGGTGCCACCGGCCACAACCTCCAGGGCGTGAGCGTGGCGTTTCCCGTCGGCCTGTTCACCTGCGTCACCGGCGTGTCTGGCTCGGGCAAGTCCACGCTGGTCAACGACACGCTGTACCGGGCCGTGGCGCGCACGCTGTACCGCGCCCACGAAGAGCCCGCGCCGCATGAAAGCATTGAAGGCATTGAGCACTTTGACAAGGTCATCAATGTCGATCAGTCGCCGATCGGCCGCACACCGCGCAGCAACCCAGCCACCTACACCGGCCTGTTCACGCCGATCCGCGAGCTGATGGCCGAAATGAACACGGCGCGTGAACGCGGTTACGGTGCCGGGCGCTTTTCCTTCAACGTCGCCGGAGGCCGCTGCGAGGCCTGCCAGGGCGACGGCGTGGTGAAGGTCGAGATGCACTTTCTGCCCGACGTGTATGTGCCTTGCGACGTGTGCAAGGGCATGCGCTACAACCGCGAAACCCTTGAAGTGCTGTACAAGGGAAAAAACATTGCGCAGATTCTGGACCTGACGGTTGAAGCCGCCGCCGAATTCTTCAAGGTCGTTCCCGCCATTGCCCGCAAGCTGCACACGCTGCTCGATGTGGGCCTGTCTTACATCCAGCTCGGCCAGGCCGCCACCACGCTGTCGGGCGGCGAGGCGCAGCGCGTCAAACTCGCGCTGGAGCTGAGCAAGCGCGACACCGGCCGCACGCTCTACATCCTGGATGAGCCGACCACCGGCCTGCATTTTGCCGACATCGATTTGCTGCTCAAGGTGCTGCACCAGTTGCGCGACGCGGGCAACACCATCGTGGTGATCGAGCACAACCTGGACGTCATCAAGACCGCCGACTGGATCATCGACATGGGCCCCGAAGGCGGTGCCGGCGGCGGCAGCGTGGTGGGCGTCGGCACGCCCGAAGCGA
>CAYJMW010000205.1:0-2906 GCA_964371235.1 uncultured Polaromonas sp. | reverse complement strand
CGGGTGGCAGATGGGCAAATTCGCCGTGGTCAATCGCGATGTCGGTTTCGCGCCCCGGGCTGTCTTGCGCCAGCACCGCGCCGGGTACCTCGCGCAGTACCCGGGCCGCGATCTGTTGCATCCGGGCGTAGTTGGCCTGCCGCGTGGCGTCATCTTGTTGATATAGTTTTGATAGCTGCTCATGCCCGTTATACGTGGGCTGAAGGCCTTTTTTGCTTAAGAAAAGCGCCACGGCGCCGTTTTCCGCGACGATGGCATCGAGCGGCCAGCGCAGCGCAAACGGTTGACTCCAGCCCACCGGGCGGCCGGTGATGGCGATGACGTGCAGCCCGGCTGCTTTCAGCGCCGTCAGCGCCTGCAAGGCATCGGGCGTGATCGCGCCATCGGTGGTCAGGGTGTCGTCGATGTCGGTGAAAACACCATTGATGCGCCGCCGCGCCGCGATCGGCCAATCAGTGAGATTCAGCATTTGAGGACGATGGGCTCGATCGCGTCGCCTTGCGCCAGCACGTGGCCGATCGCCACGGTTTTGGCGTAGCCGAGGCTGCGCAGTTCAGCAATGCAGGCGTCGGCCCGTTCGGCTGGAACGGTGGCGAGCAGGCCGCCGGCGGTTTGCGGGTCAAAGATCAGCGGGTAGTTGGGGTGGCTTACCGCCTCGGCCTGATTGCGCAGCGCACGCCGCAGTCGCACATTGGCGGGCTGCAGCGAACTCAAAATGCCGGCGGCGCTGGTCTCCAGCGCGCCGTCGAGCAGCGGCAGCGCGGCCAGGTCCAGCTCTATATCCACGCCCGAGGGCCGGGTCATCTCGACCAGATGGCCGAGCAGGCCAAAGCCGGTCAGGTCGGTGCAGGAGGTCGCGCCGTGCGCCATCAGGCATTGCGCGCCGAGCCGGCTGGACTGGATCATCGACTCCAGCGCCGCATCAATCCAGCGGCCACGGGTTTGCAGCCGGGCGTGCGCCGCAAACAGCGTGCCGGTGCCTATCGGTTTGGTCAAAATCAGCACATCGCCAGGCCGCATGCCGCCCTTGCGCATCACGCTGTGCAGGTCTTCATCGACCAGGCCGTTGATGGCAAAACCGAGCGCCAGTTCCTTGCCTTCGCCGGTGTGGCCGCCGACCAGCGCGCAGCCCGCTTCATTGAGCACTTCAACCGCGCCTGACATCATCTGGAACACGGCGTCTTCAACCTTGGCCTCCAGCCCCGCCGGCACGGTGGCAATCGCCGTGGCCGATTGCGCCTGGCCGCCCATGGCAAAAATATCGCCCAGCGCATGGTTGGCCGCGACCTTGCCGAAGAGGTAGGGGTCGTCGATGAAAGCGCGGAAAAAATCAACCGTGTGCACCATCGCCTTGCCTGGCGGAACCCGCACGATGGCGGCATCGTCGGGCGCGTGCAGGCCAATCAGCACGTCGTCGCGCTCTATCGGCTTGAGTGAGGCCAGGGCGCGCGACAGCACCGACGCGCCGACCTTGGCGCCGCAGCCGCCGCAGCGCATGGCAATCGCCGAGATCGCCTGCGCGGCTTCCTCCTGCTCCAGCTTGACGCCTGACGGCTCACCCCGGGGTGCCTCATCCATCGCCGGAAACGACTGAAACTTGTTCATGAAGCGACGGTCGATCCAGTCTTTCCAGCGCCAGACCCAGTCGCCCTGCCAGCTCAGGGGCCCGCGCGAGGCCACGGCATGCTTGTCGCCGGTGCTGATGAGCGCCAGCCAATGGCGCTGCGGCCGGTAGCTCAGCAGCGGCTGGCCCTGCACCGAGCGGCGCAGATTGGCCGCCAGTGGCTTGCCCTGGCGCACCGCGAACACGCCGGCTTTTTCCAGCGGGCGGTGGACCAGCGCGGCAATATCGCCAGCCGCAAAAACATGCGGGTCGCTCAGGCTTTGCAGGTGCTCGTTGACTTGGATGAAACCCGCGTCGTCAAGCGCCAGCCCGGTCTGGCGCAGCCAGGGCGCGCCACCGGCTTGCGTGACCCAGACAATTTCGTCCATCGCCTGCACCTCGCCGTCGGCCGTTTGCAGGCTGGCTGCGCCAACCCGGGTGACTTCGCTGGGGGCGTGCAGCACCACCTGGCGCTCGCCCAGCACGCGCTCGAAGCTGCGGCGCACGCGGCGGTTGTGCGTCGGCAAAACGTCGGCATCACTGCTGAACAGGTGGAAGCTGAGCTCGTTCGGGTCGCGCCCGAGCGCCTGCAATTCGCGCCGCAGCCGGTACTGCATGGCCAGCGTCAGTTCCACGCCGCCGGCGCCGGCGCCGACGATGGCAATGCGGGTTTTGCCGGCGTGGCGCTGTACGCGCTCCAACAGGGCCAGCCAGCGCTGGTTGAAAAGATGAATCGGCTTGACTGCCACCGCGTGCTCGGCAGCGCCCTCAACCTGACTCATCTGCGGCGTCGAGCCGATGTTGATCGACAGCCGGTCATAGGGCACGGGCGGGCGATTGCGGCACAGCACCTTGCCGGCGGCCCGGTCCAGGGCGATGACTTCGTCACGAAAAAAGCGCGCACCGGCAAACGCGGCCAGCGTGCTCAGGTCAATGTGCACGTCATCGTAACTGTAGTGGCCCGCAATGTAGCCCGGCAGCATGCCCGAGTAGGGTGTGTGCGTGTCGCGGCAGATCACGGTCAGGCGCACGCCGGGCAGCGGCTTCATGCCAAAGTTTTTCAGCACGACCACATGGCTGTGGCCGCCGCCGACCAATACGATGTCGCGCAGGACCGGTTGTTCCGGTGATTGCATGTCAGCCCCTGGGGATGAGGAAATGGTGAAAATACCCTGCTTCCGTCGTCGCGAGGCCGTAGGGGAATGAATTGCCGCGCTGCGCTTTCCTCCCCGAACCGGCTGTCATTGCGAGCGTAGCGTGGCAATCCACGCATTCGGGGGTCATGGATTGCTTCACTTCGTTC
>CAYJMW010000204.1:0-2998 GCA_964371235.1 uncultured Polaromonas sp. | reverse complement strand
GCAAACCGTTCAGCCTTGATCTGGCTGCCAATAATCTCTTCGACAGAAACGGTGCGCTGGCTTAGCATCCGCGCATCGTCCGGATGTCCCATCGCGTCGCAGAGCAGGGGCCAGTCAGGCATGCCGATCAGGGTACCGGCAACAAGCAATACGCCTGACTGCCTTCTCCTCTGTGCAAGTCCCACCAGCTTGCGGCCCTGCGCATTCACGACTTCCCACGGCGACAGACTTCCAAAGCAAGCCCACTTCGCCAGTCCGACGCCGCTTGCATCTTTGGCACGGGGCAGTTCCTGCGGCGGCAAGGCGCGGGCCGAGACGCCAAACTCCTTGAGGACAGCCACATGCAGCAGTCCCAGTTGCCGGTAGCTGTCGACCAGGCCGTCGCGAACCCAGGGATGCCCATGCGGCAAGACGACCGAGGCGCTGACCAGCCACGGGCCGGTCAAAACGGCACCTCCGCCTGACTCACGCTCGACCAATTCAACGCGGCCATCGAGCCGCTGCTTGACGTTGTCACGCAGGGAGCGCTGCGAACACCCCAGCACGATGGCGGGGGCGGGGTAGGTCCAGACGCGCCAGCGCGGGCCTGCGCCTGCCAGCGCGAGCTGATTGCCATTCCACGCCTGTTCTTCGGCAGCGGTACTTACGATGTCTCCTTCAGCAGTGCAATCGGCTTGCCCTGCGCGAAGGTTTCTCCGGCTTGCACCAGGATCTTCTCGACGCGGCCGTCTGCTGGCGCCACGATGTCCTGGTTGGCCTTGACCAGAACGACATTGGCAAGGAGTTGGCCAGCGCGCACGGTATCGCCCTCGGCTACCAGCCATTTGTCCACCAGCGCCTCGGTGGTCAGGTCGATATCTTTCCAGGCGTCCGCACTGAGTGTGATCGCGGTCACGCGGTGACGCCTTCCGCCACTCGCGCCTGCATCAGTTTTTGAGCCGCCTCCACAATGCCTTTGACCTGCGGTATGACAAACTGCTCAAGCGGCCGGCTATAGGGAATCGGCACATTGGGCACCGCGAGCCGCTTGATGGGCGCCTTGAGTACCACCGTATCCAGGTTTTCGGCCACGATGGCGGAAATTTCGCCGGTCAGGCCAAAGCCCAGATAGTCCTCGTCGGCGATCAGGAGGCGCCCGGTTTTTGCCACTGATTTAAGCACTGCATTGCGGTCAAGCGGCACCAGGGTACGCAGATCGATCACTTCTGCACTGATGCCTTTCTGCGCCAGTTCGTCCGCCGCCAGCAGTGCCTTTTGCACCATCTGGCTGATTGTGACGATGGTGAGGTCCTGCCCTTCGCGCACGACCTTCGCCTGCCCGAACGGGATGGTGTAGGCCGCCTCGGGCACCTCGTTGCTGCTGCCCTCGAAATATGCCATCCACGGCAGCCCCATGATGCCCTTGTGGTACATGAACATGACCGGGTTGTCATCGCGGATCGCCTGGATCATCAGGCCTTTGGCGTCATAGGCATTTGAAGGCACCACCACCTTGATGCCCGGCATGTGGGCAAAGGTCGCGTACAGGCACTGCGAGTGCTGGGCGGCATCGTTGTAGCCGCCGCCAATCGCGGTCGTCAGCACCACCGGCAGCTTGATGTTGGCGCCGGCCATGTAGGTGTTTTTTGCCAGATGGTTGTAAATCTGGTCCATGCAGACGCCGAAGAAATCGACGAACATCAGTTCCACAATCGGCCGCATGCCGGCTGCCGCTGCGCCGGTCGCGGTGCCGATGAAAGCGGTCTCGGAAATCGGTGTGTCCATGATGCGGTCCTTGCCGAACTTGTCGAGCAAGCCACCGGTGGCGCCAAAGATGCCGCCGTAGGCGCCGATGTCTTCGCCCATGACGAAAACGTTGGGGTCGCGTGTCATTTCCTGGGCAATGCCTTCGGAGATCGCCTGGGCCATCGTGAGTTTGCGGGTCGTGCTCATTTTCTGCTCCTTATGTCGATTGGTTTGGTTTCAGACGAAAACATCGGCCAGCGCATCCTGCGCTGCCGGATAGGCGCTCTTGCGCGCGAAATCGAAGGCGCCGGCCACACGCAGTTTGGCCCGGGCCACGATGGCGCCTTCTTCGGCGTCGGTCATCAGGCTGCGGCTTTTCAGAACGCCCGCCAGTTTCGGGATCGGATCGTTCTTGCGCAGGTTGCTGACCTCGTCCTTCGGGCGATAGACCTCCGGGTCGCCCTGAAAATGGCCCAGATAGCGATCCGTTTTCACTTCGATCAGGCTCGGGCCGTCACCGCGACGGGCGCGCTCGATCGCCGGCGCCACCGCCTCATAAACTTCCAGCGCGTCATTGTTCGCCACCTTTATGCCAGGCATGCCGTAAGCCGACGCGCGGTCGGCCACCCACTCGATACTGGTTGCGTTTTCCTTTGGTACCGAGATCGCCCACTTGTTGTCTTCGCAGACGAAGATCACCGGCAGTTTCCAAAGTGCGGCCAGGTTCAGCGACTCATGAAACGAGCCCTGGTTGGCGGCGCCTTCACCAAAAAACGCAATCGCCACCCAGTCTTTTCCCATCTTCTTGGCGGCCAGACCGGCGCCGCAGGCTGGCGGCAAACTGGCCCCGATGATGCCGCTGCAACTGAACTTGTGCTCAGGGTCAAACAGATGCATGTGGCCACCCTTGCCCTTGCCCAGCCCCGTGACCTTGCCAAACATCTCTGCCGTCATCTTGTCGAGCGGCACGCCTTTGGCAATCGCAAAGTGATGCGGCCGATGAGTGCCGACCACGGTGTCTTCCTTCTTGAGATGGGCGCAAACGCCAACAGCGACCGGTTCCTGCCCGGCAGCGAGATGCATTTCTCCGGGCACCGGACCAGAGCCAATATCAAACGCCAATCCTTTTTGAATCTGGGGCGGCAGCTTGCCCTCCAGGTAAACAGTGGCCATGGTTTCTTCGTAATTGCGGATCTCCACCATCTTCTCGTACATCCAGAGCAGTTTTTCCTTGCTGGCTTGCATGCTGATCTCCTTGAAGTAAAGGTTGGTC
>CAYJMW010000203.1:0-3113 GCA_964371235.1 uncultured Polaromonas sp. | reverse complement strand
CGATTTTTTGGGGTCAGAGCCCAAATTTTCTCAGCCAAAGGCTGACCCTTCGGGTGCGACGCATGGCGTCGCAGAAAAATTGGTGTCTGACCCCAATAAATCACATGATCCGGAACGAGGACTGCGCCCCATGCAGGCGCAAAAAAAGGGACTGTCTGTCCCCTTTTCTGAAGCGATCGCAACGCGCACCGGGTGCGCGCCGGGTGCTCAGGCCGATTTGCGTGCCACTGGCCGTTTGGCGGCTGGGCGGGCAGCCTTTTTTGCCGCGGGTTTGGCAGCAGCTTTTGCCTTGGTACGGGCCGCGGATCTGGCTGCAGGGGCCTTGCCGTGGCTCTTGTCGAGTTCGTCGAGGCGAGCAGCCAGGGCCTCGACATCTTTGGCCGATGGCACACCGAGCTTGTTCAGCGCCTTGGCGACGCGTTCTTCGAAGATGCTTTCGAGCTTGTCCCACTGGTGGCCGGCCTTGGACTGGATGTCGGTCGCCATGCTGGCCATTTTGCTGGTGGCTTCAGAAATCTTCTCTTCGGCGGCCGATTGCGTCTTGCGCTGGATCGACAGGCCTTCCTTGACCAGCGTCTCAAACACTTTGCCGCCTTCTTGCTGCGCCTTGGAGAATGCGCCCAGGCCAGCCAGCCAGATCTGCTGGGCCGAATCCTTGACCGCGCCAGACAGGTGGGAAGCCGATTTTTTATCAGCGCTCATTTTTTGCAGTTTCTTGACCATGATGAACTCCAGACAGTTTTGGGTTATAAAAATTTGCGCAGGCTGCAAGCCGCGCATGGCCAAAAATATAAGCCCTTCACGCGCCCGTGTTTAGGTGTCCGCTTCTAGAAAGCTAGTGCTGCGGCCCTAAGGAAAAGCCCGGCCCACAAGCCAAAGCGCGGGTTTTTGCTGAATCGAAGGAGCCGCAGTTTGGGCAAGAATCAGACTTTCAATCGATTCTTCAGTGGAGAAACACAATGCATTATTTCGTCACGGGAGCCACCGGCTTCATCGGCAAGCGCCTGGTCAAAAAACTCCTGGAGCGAAAGGGCAGCACCGTTCATTTCCTGCTGCGCAAGGAAAGCGCCGACAAAGTGGCGGCCCTGCGCGAATTCTGGGGCCTGACTACGCCGGCCAGCGCGGCCCGGGCGGTTGCCGTGTTTGGCGATCTCACCAGCAAAAAGATGGGCATCGGCAGTGAAGACATCAAAAAGCTCAAAGGCCAGGTGACCCATTTTTATCACCTGGCAGCGGTTTATGACCTGGGCGCCGACGAGGAAAGCCAGGCCGCCGTCAATATTGACGGCACGCGCAACGCCGTCGAGTTTGCCAAGGCCATTGACGCGGGCCACTTTCATCATGTCAGCTCGATTGCCGCGGCCGGCCTGTATGAAGGCGTGTTTCGCGAAGACATGTTTGAAGAGGCCGAAAACTGCGACCACGCCTACTTCAGGACCAAGCACGAGAGTGAAAAAATCGTGCGCAAGGAATGCAAGGTGCCGTGGACGGTGTTTCGCCCCGCCATGGTGGTCGGCGACAGCAGTACGGGCGAGATGGACAAGATCGACGGGCCGTACTATTTTTTCAAGCTGATCCAGCGCGTGCGGCAACTGTTGCCGCCCTGGATGCCGACCGTGGGGCTGGAGGGCGGGCGCGTCAACATCGTTCCGGTCGATTTCGTGGTCAATGCGCTCGACCACATCAGCCACCAGGCCGATATTGGCAAAAAGTGCTTTCACCTGGTCGATCCGGTCGGTTACCGCGTTGGCGACGTGCTCGATATTTTCAGCCGGGCGGCCCATGCGCCCAAAATGAATCTGTTCATCAATGCGGCCTTGCTCGGCTTTATTCCCAAGAGTGTCAAAAAGGGGCTGATGGCCCTGGCGCCGGTGCGCCGCATCCGCAATGCGGTGCTCAAAGACCTCGGCCTGCCCGGGGACATGCTGACCTTTGTCAACTACCCGACCCGGTTTGACTGCCGCGAGGCCCTGGCCGCGCTCAAGGGCTCGGGCATCGAATGCCCGAATCTGAGGGACTACGCCTGGCGCTTGTGGGACTACTGGGAGCGCCATCTGGACCCTGAGCTTTACATTGACCGGTCCCTCAAAGGCACCGTCAACGGCAAGGTGGTTCTGGTGACCGGCGGCTCATCGGGCATTGGCCTGGCTGCCGCCCACAAATTTGCCGAAGCCGGCGCCATCACGCTCATCTGCGGCCGCGACCAGGACAAGCTCGATGAAGCCTGCAAGGAAGCCAGCGCCAAGGGCTACAACTTTGTCGCCTACTCCGCTGATATTGCCGACATGGCCGACTGCGACCGCTTCATCAAGGCGCTGATTGCCGAGCATGGCGGTGTTGATTTCCTCATCAACAACGCCGGTCGCTCGATCCGCCGCGCCATTGAGGCGAGCTACGACCGTTTTCATGATTATGAGCGGACCATGCAGCTCAATTACTTTGGCTGCCTGCGCGTCACCACGGGCCTGTTGCCCGGCATGGCGGCCAGGCGCCGTGGCCATGTGGTCAATATCAGCTCGATCGGGGTGCTGACCAATGCGCCGCGTTTTTCGGCGTATGTGGCCTCCAAGGCCGCGCTCGACGCCTGGACCCGCTGCGCCTCCAGCGAATTTGCCGACGTCGGCATCAGCTTTACCACCATCAGCATGCCTTTGGTTCGAACGCCCATGATCGCCCCGACCAATCTGTACAACAACGTTCCCACACTGAGCCCCGAAGAGGCCGCCGACATGATCGCCCAGGCCTGCATCTTCAAGCCGGTGCGCATTGCCACGCGCCTTGGCATTGCCGGGCAGGTGCTGCACGCCCTGCTGCCGCGTGTGGCGCAGATTGCCATGAACACCAGTTTCCGCATGTTCCCCGACTCCTCTGCCGCCAAGGGCGACAAGAGCGCCAAACCGCAACTCTCGGCCGAGGCCATGGCGATGCAGCAGATGATGCGCGGGATTCATTTTTAGCTGGCACTTGCCGGTCAAGGCCCCCATGAATAGGGAAATGTTGCAATGCTAAAATTCAACTGGTGACTCGCCCCCGTTCCTCCTTTATTCCGATCTCCAACGTCTCGCTGCTTTGGCAGTTTGCCAGGCGGGAAGTGCTGGGGCGCTACCGGGGCT
>CAYJMW010000202.1:0-3201 GCA_964371235.1 uncultured Polaromonas sp. | reverse complement strand
ATCTGTTTAAATACATATTTGGAATATTATTTCACTTACTCCAATGAATTGAATTAACTTTCATTAATATATATAACATGGAACAAATCAATATTGACGCCACAGATATCGCGCTGCTCGATGCCCTGCAGAACGATTCTTCGCTCAGCAATCAGGCGCTGGCGGTGCTGGTTCATGTTTCGCCGCCGACCTGTTTGCGGCGCGTCAGGCGGCTGCGCGATGCCGGACTGATTGAACGCGAAATTGCCCTGCTCAGCTCCGACAAGCTCGTCACTGTATTGGGACAAGGCCTGACCGCCCTGGTCGAGATCACGCTCGACCGGCAAGCCGCCGAGTGTCTGGAGACTTTCGAGGCTCGGGTAGTGCTCAATGATGCCGTGCAGCAGTGCTACCGCGTATCGCCGGGGCCGGACTTTGTGCTGGTGGTGCATGTGGCTGACATGCCGCAGTACCTGGCGCTCGCACAACGCCTGTTTACCAGTGATGCCAATGTGCGCAACGTCAAGGCGTTTTTCAGCATCAAGCGCGCCAAATTCCAGCCCCGCCTGCTGCTCGGAGCACCAGCCGACCAGAGCATCTCCTCCAGCCAACGCAAAATCTGATGAAAACCTCACGGTTTGACAAATTGAAACAGTCACAGCATAGTGACGCGGCGCGTTTTCCGTGGCACCCTCCTGGAATCGCCACACAAGAAAAATCCCTTGAAAATCAGGAGCTTGCATGTTTGCGCTTTGGATCACACTGACGCTGGCTGCCATTCTGGCCGGCTTGGGCATCTGGGGCTACCGACGCTTGTCCCGTCGGTCGTCGTCTTCGGGCCTTGACGACCGCTATTCCCCCGAGCGCCTGCTCACGTCCGAGCAGGTGAAAATGCTGAACTACCTGCGTGAGACCTTTCCGGGGCAGGTGGTGGTGCCCAATCTCATGCTCAGGGACATGCTGTCGGTGCGACGCGCGGCGGACCCCCGGCGTGCCCTGGAGCGGCTGCACCACCAGAGAGTGGACTTTGTGGTGTGCGACGAAGAAGGCCGACCCAGCTTCGCCTTTGACGTGGAGCAGTACCACCTGAGCAACGCCAAAGCCAAGGAGCACCAGACCAAAATCAAAAACCGCATCCTCAAGACGGCGGGAGTGCGTTTTGTGTTCATCAAGAGCAGCGTCCGCCGCATGCCGACACCGGCCGAATTTCGCCGTCAACTCAATCTCGCCGTGCTGCCGCAACCCGACAGGCGGGAAGAAGAACGCGAAAGCGCGCGCCAGCAGCTCGAATCGCAGTTGTCCGAATTCGATCAGTTCTACCCGGCCACCGAGTTCCCCGAATCCGAAGTCATGGGCTTGAGCGGGCTGATGAGTCTGGAGCGCGAAGGCAACCGCAACGGGGCCTCGCGCAACCGGGCCGAACGCCCGGGCTGACCGTTCCAGTTCATCTCCTTAGCCCTTTTTCTTGACCGGGCGCTTCCAGTTGGCAATGTGCACCTGCTTGCCGCGCGCCACGCTCAGGCCGCCCGGTGGCGTGTCTTTGGTGATCGTGGAGCCGCCGCCCACGGTGCCGCCCTGGCCAATGGTGACGGGCGCCACCAGCACGCAGTTGCTGCCGATGTGCACGTCGTTTTCAATCACCGTGCGGTGCTTGTTGGCGCCGTCGTAATTGGCGGTAATGCTGCCAGCGCCGTAGTTGACGCGTTCACCCACCGTGGCGTCGCCCAGGTAAGCCAGATGGTTGGCCTTGGCGCCTTCGGCCAGTGTGGAATTCTTGACTTCGACAAAATTGCCGATGTGCACCTGCGCACCCAACTGCGCGCCGGGGCGCAGGCGGGCAAACGGACCAACCAGCGCACCCTCGCCAACTTGCACACCCAGCTTTTCGCCGTCGATATGGGTGAAGGGATGAATCACCGCATTGGCTGCGATGCTGGCGTTGGCAATAAAACAGTTGGCCCCTATGCGCACGTTGTCGCCCAGGTTCACCTGGCCTTCAAACACGCAGTTGACATCAATCTCAACGTCCTGCCCGCAGGCCAGCGTGCCGCGCACATCAAAACGCGCCGGGTCGCTGATACGCACCCCCTGCTCCATCAGGTGCGCCGCCAGCCGCAGTTGGAAGGAACGTTCCAGCTCGGCCAGTTGCAGCGGGCTGTTCACGCCAGCGACCTGCACCGGGTCGGCAATCCGCGTTGCCACAACGTCAGCGCCGTCCAGCACGGCCAGCTTGACGATGTCGGTCAGGTAGTACTCGCCCTGACTGTTGCTGCTGGACAGGCGCGACAGCCAGTTTTTCAGGCGGGCATTAGGCACGGCCATGACGCCGGTATAAATTTCGTGGATCTCGCGTTGCTGCGCCGACGCGTCCTTGTGCTCGACAATGCCTTGCACCGCGTCGCCATTGCGGACGATACGGCCGTAACCGGCCGGGTCCGGCAAGTTCACCGTCAGCAGCGCCAAACGCTTGCCGCCGCAGTCGGCCAGCAGGTCGCGCAAGGTAGCGGCCTCGAGCAACGGAACATCGCCATTGAGAACCAGCGTCATGCCATCGTCGGGCAGCAAGGGCAGCGCCTGCTGCACCGCGTGGCCGGTGCCGAACTGGGGCTCCTGCAGCACGAATTTCAGGTTTAAATTCTGGTACAAATTGCCTTCTGCCCTTGTAAAACAAGCGCATGCCACTTCTATTTTAATAGCATCATGACCCGTGACAACAATCACCTGACGCGCCAGCAACCCGGCCACGCAATCGATCACGTGCGCAAGCAGGGCGCGGCCGCCCAATCGGTGCAACACTTTGGGAAGCCTGCTTTTCATCCGGGTGCCTTTGCCAGCGGCCATGATGACGACATCAACTGGGGTTGCCATGAAAAATCCTCTGAAGTTCTGAGTCCTGACCGATCGCGCCTGGATCCCGCCCCGCAGGCGAAAACAGAGAAACAGGCTGTCGCCAGATTATCGGTGCGCCGACGGCAAAAGCCGGGCACCTACGGCAGAATCATGACATTTTGCGCAGGCCTGCGCCTCGCGCGAACAGCAACCCTGAAGTGCGCTGTTGCGCTATCGTAGCGGCATGAGCAACCCCCATCATGATTTTGCAGATTACTGCTGCGAACTTTTGTCCGGCATCGGCCCCTGCACGGCCAAACGCATGTTTGGCGGCTTTGGCATCAGCACCTCGGGCCTGAATGTGGCGCTGCTGGCCAACCTGGGCGGCGGCGA
>CAYJMW010000201.1:0-3255 GCA_964371235.1 uncultured Polaromonas sp. | reverse complement strand
AATTCAATTCATTGGAGTAAGTGAAATAATATTCCAAATATGTATTTAAACAGATAACATTGAAAAATTGCAAACCGCTAGCATTACACGATTAACTTTCTGGAGCGGGCTTATGTGCGGCATTGTTGCAGCGGTTTCTACGAGAAATATTGTTCCCATCCTGGTGCAGGGCCTGCAGCGGCTGGAGTACCGGGGTTATGACTCATGCGGCGTTGCGGTGTATGCCGACGGCTTGAAGCGGGCGCGCAGCACCTCGCGCGTGGCCGAGCTGCAAGCCCAGGTCAGCGCTGACAGACTGGAGGGCGGCACCGGCATTGCCCACACCCGCTGGGCCACCCACGGCGCGCCCGTCCTCAACAACGCACACCCGCATTTCAGTTATGGCCGCGGTGCCCCTGCCGCCGGGCGTCCCGGCAGGGTCGCGCTCGTCCACAACGGCATCATTGAAAATCACGATGAACTGCGCGCCAGCCTGCAGGCCAAGGGCTATGTGTTTGGCAGCCAGACCGACACCGAAGTCATCGTGCACCTGGTGGACAGCCTGTATGACGGCGATTTGTTTGAAGCGCTGAAGGCGGCGGTCGCCCAGTTGAAAGGCGCCTACGCCATCGCCGCGTTCTGCAAGGACGAACCGCACCGCGTGGTCGGAGCGCGCGCCGGCTCCCCCCTGATTCTGGGCGTGGGCCAGGGCCATTCCGAGAACTTCCTGGCCAGCGACGCCATGGCGCTGGCGGGCGTCACCGACCAGATCGTCTATCTGGAAGAGGGCGACCTGGTTGACATCCAGTTGGGCAAGTATTGGGTCATTGACCGTGACCACAACCGGGTCGAGCGCGAAATAAGAACTGTGCATGCCCACAGCGGCGCCGCGGATCTCGGCCCCTACCGTCACTACATGCAAAAAGAAATTTTCGAGCAGCCGCGCGCCATTGCCGACACGCTCCAGGGCGTGAAGGGGATCGTCCCCGAGCTGTTTGGCGACGGGGCCTACCGCGTTTTCAAGGACATTGATTCAGTGCTCATTCTCGCTTGCGGCACCAGCTACTACAGCGGCTGCACGGCCAAATACTGGCTGGAGTCGATCGCCCAAATCCCGACGCAGGTGGAAGTAGCCAGCGAATACCGTTACCGCAGTTCGGTGCCCAACCCCAAAACGCTGGTGGTCACCATCACGCAAAGCGGCGAAACGGCCGACACGCTGGCCGCGCTGCGCCACGCCCAATCACTGGGCATGACGCAAACGCTGACCATCTGCAACGTCGCCACCTCGGCCATGGTGCGCGAATGCAAGCTCGCCTACGTGACCCGCGCGGGGGTGGAAATTGGTGTGGCATCGACCAAAGCCTTTACCACCCAGCTGGCGGGCCTTTTCCTGTTGACGTTGGCGCTGGCGCAAGCCAAGGGCCGCCTGAGCGAGGAAGAGGAAGCCGGCCACCTCAAGGCCATGCGCCACTTGCCCGCGGCGCTGCAAGCCGTGCTGGCGCTCGAACCCCAGGTGATCAACTGGTCCGAAGACTTCGCCAAAAAAGAAAATGCGCTGTTTCTCGGGCGCGGTCTGCACTACCCGATCGCGCTCGAAGGCGCGCTCAAGCTCAAGGAGATCAGCTACATCCATGCCGAGGCCTACCCGGCCGGCGAGCTCAAGCACGGCCCGCTGGCGCTGGTTACCAGCGCCATGCCGGTGGTCACGGTGGCGCCCAATGACAGCCTGCTGGAAAAGCTCAAAAGCAATATGCAGGAAGTGCGCGCCCGCGGCGGCGTGCTGTATGTGCTGGCCGACGCCGACAGCCACATCGCCAGCAGCGAAGGCGTTCACGTCATCCGCATGCCCGAGCATTACGGCCCCTTGAGTCCGCTGCTGCACGTGGTGCCGCTGCAATTGCTGGCCTATCACACGGCATGCGCGCGCGGCACCGATGTGGACAAGCCAAGAAACCTGGCCAAGTCGGTCACTGTGGAGTGACTGACTTGTTGGCGGCATGAAGTGCCGCTTGGCGAAGCCATCAGGTTTTTGGCTTGGTGGACACTTACTTCGCAACGCGAAGTAAGGTGGCCACACAAGCCGCGCAATCTTGCAAAGAGTGTGACCGTCGAATGACAGGCACGGCGCGCGTAGCCATTTATTCCGTGCAATTAAAGTCGTAAGCACGGCTCTAGCATCCATGCGGGTTGGCGAACGGGTGAATTTTTGGGGGCTTGTTTAAAGTCGTAAACACGCCTTTAGACGTGGGGTACAGAACGCGAGCGCTAAAGTAACGGAAGTGGTCTGCTTCATATACCTGATTCAGCCAAAAACCGCTATTCTTTGTTCGGGTATGACCATGCACTCAGATGCAGAAGTCGAGGCCTTGTTGAGCACTGCGCCCTGATTCCGTCTGGCTTCTTCTTGCTCCGCGCGACTCGCTAGCGGAAAATGATCTTGTAACAAGATCGAAGACTTGGATCCGATGCGTCAGGACGCCTCAGGGAGGAGGCGTTAAACTCTCCCGGGTCGACCCCATGCTTAGATTAACGAATTTTTCACGTGTCTGCTTCCCCGCACTAAAAGCGCCTATTTCGTGACAGATCTTTAATGCTCCTTGACGACAAAGCAATCAGAGCGTCGCTCATTGCAAGACTTTCCGCACTCTCAATAAGGCCTAAAGCCATCTTAGAAGAGTTGCGCGTTCACAATGGAAACGCAATTTCTGATGTCGTTGCTATTCATAAGTTTGCGCATTGCTACGAGATCAAAGGAGAGACCGACAGCATTTACCGTCTAACCCGTCAGGGTGGTTTCTACGATCTTGCTTTCATGAGGACCACACTGGTCACAACTGCGAGCCAAGTTAAGAAAGCTTTGGATTTGGCGCCATCGCACTGGGGAATTATGAAAGCCTCGCGCGCGGGTGACAGGATTACTCTCAGCTACGTGCGGTCGGCTGGAGAAAGTCCACGATATGATAAGAGAGTGGCTTTGCTTACGCTCTGGCGGTCTGAACTCCTTGACGTGGCAACATCAATCGCCCCCGGAGCGGGAAAGTTTAATCGCGCGCAACTCACTGAGTTGATATCGCTCAAGTTCAGCAAACGGAAGCTCGGGGAGACCATTGGCGAAAAGTTGGCTGTTCGTTACGGCAGACCATATGTCCGGGACATATAAGTGATATGCGCATTGATGGTTGGCTTGAGAATGCTTCCAGGCGTCACCATATTTCCGACTGACCTGCCCCCAATCCCCGTACCAATCGATTTTCCAGAAGCCCGAAGTTTGCA
>CAYJMW010000200.1:0-3257 GCA_964371235.1 uncultured Polaromonas sp. | reverse complement strand
GCGCATGATGTACTACCAGCTCTGGCACGAGCGCACGCACGCCTCGAACGCCGCCCGGTGGCTCCGCGAGCAGGTCAAGACCGTGGCCGACACGCTACGAAAATAATAGCTGCCTGTGCCCGCCCGTAAAGGGCTGGAGGCATAAAACATCTAAAAGTATGTAACTACTCAGCCCACCCACGAAGACTAACTTCCAACGCAAAGACGCAAAAGCACAAAGAATGCAAAGAAAATATTTTTCGCTCCCTGGCGTACTTTGCGTCTTAGCGCCTTTGCGTTGGAAGCTTCTACTCCTACCTGAGTAGTTACAAAAGTATCAAGGTTTCACAGAGTCATGACCGCTTCGTCCGTTCCCCTCCACAATCCCGCTGGCAGCCCGCCCCGGCTGCAGCTTTCGGGGATCACCAAGCGCTACCCCGGTGTGGTCGCCAACAGCGAGATCGCGCTGACGGTGTTGCCGGGCGAGATTCATGCCGTGCTCGGCGAAAACGGCGCTGGCAAATCGACCCTGATGAAAATCATTTATGGTTCGGTCAAGCCCGATGCCGGCACCCTTGCGATGGACGGCCAGGAGGTCGCGGTGCACAACCCGCACGAGGCGCGGGCGCTGGGCATCAGCATGGTGTTTCAGCACTTCAGCCTGTTCGACACGCTCACGGTGGCTGAAAACGTCTGGCTCGGGCTGAGCAAAGACCTGAGCCTGGCCGAGGTGTCGCAGCGCATCACGCAAACCACCCAGGCTTATGGCTTGCAGCTTGACCCAGCGCGGCCGGTGCACACGCTGAGCGTGGGCGAGCGCCAGCGCGTCGAGATCGTGCGGGCGCTGCTGACGCACCCCAGGCTCCTGATCCTTGACGAGCCCACCTCGGTACTCACGCCGCAAGCGGTCGAGAACCTGTTCGTCACGCTGCGCCAGCTCGCGGCCCAGGGTTGCAGCATTTTGTACATCAGCCACAAGCTGCATGAAATCCGCGCGCTCTGCAGCGCCTGCACCGTGTTGCGCGGCGGCCGCGTCACGGGGGTCTGCGATCCGCGCCAGGAATCGAACGCTTCGCTGAGCTGCCTCATGATTGGCGCCGAGCCGCCGGCGCTCGAGCACCGCGAGATAACGGCAGGTGACATCGTGCTCGATGTGCGGCAACTCGACCTCGCCAAAGACGAGCAGTTTGGCGTCGATCTGCGGCGCATTGCGCTGCAGGTGCGCGCCGGCGAAGTGGTGGGTATTGCCGGTGTTTCGGGCAACGGCCAGAAGGAGCTGCTCTACGCGCTGTCGGGCGAAGACACGCGGGCCGCCGCGGCGGCGATTGTGGTCAAGGGCCGCAACGCCGGCAAGTTCAGCCCGGGTCGGCGTCGCGCGCTGGGGCTGCACTTTGTGCCCGAAGAACGGCTGGGGCGGGGCGCGGTGCCGTCGCTGTCGCTGGCGCGCAACCTGCTGCTCACGCGCAGGGAGGCGGTGGGCGCGGGCGGCTGGCTCAGGCCCGGCCCGCTGCAGGCGCAGGCCCAGCGCATTCTTGCGCGCTCCAACGTCAAGTCGGGCGGGCCGCAGGCGCCAGCCCGGTCTTTGTCGGGCGGCAACTTGCAAAAATTCATCATGGGCCGCGAGATCGACGCGGCACCGGCGCTGCTCATCGTCTCGCAACCGACCTGGGGCGTCGATGTGGGCGCGGCCACGCAGATACGCGGCGAGCTCTTGATGCTGCGCGATGCCGGTTGCGCCGTACTGGTGGTGAGCGAGGAACTCGACGAGCTGTTTGAAATTTGCGACCGCCTGTATGTGATGGCCAAGGGCCAGCTCTCGCCCTCGCTGCCGCGCGCGCAGGCGACGGTGGCGCTGGTCGGGCAGTGGATGAGCGGATTGTGGGAACAAAATTCCGTTCGGGCTGAGCTTGTCGAAGCCTCGCTCGGCACTTCGACCCCTTCAACGTCGCTCAGAACAGGCAGCTCAGCCCGAACGGAAAACGAAGGCCACCATGGCGCGGCTTGAAGCACGGCCGCAAGCCTCGTCGTTCTGGACTTACGCGTCACCCGTTCTGGCGCTGCTGATCACGGTGGTGATTGGCGTGGGGCTGTTCATGGCGCTTGGCAAGGACCCGGTCAGGGGCCTGCAGGTTTTCTTTTGGGAGCCGATCAAGTCACCGTATGCGCTGAGCGAGCTGATGGTCAAGGCCACGCCCCTGCTGATCATTGCGCTGGGCCTGGCGGTGTGCTTTCGCTCCAACGTCTGGAACATCGGCGCCGAGGGGCAGTATGTGATCGGCGCCGTGGCGGCAGGCGGCGTGGCCCTGCTGGCCGACCGGGCTACCGGGCCCTGGATAGTTCCGGCCATCCTGGCGGCCGGGGTGCTGGGCGGCATGGCGTGGGCCGGCATCACCGCATTCTTGCGCGACCGCTTCAACGCCAATGAAATTCTGGTCAGCCTGATGCTGGTTTATGTGGCCGACATGGTGCTGAGCTACCTGGTGTTTGGCCCCTGGAAAGACCCGGCGGGCTACAACTTTCCGCAAACCAAAACCTTTGAGGCCGTGACACAAATCCCGCGTCTGATGCAGGGCTCGCGCGTCAACATCGGCATCCTGCTGGCGCTTGCCGGGGTGGCCGGGATGTGGCTGTACCTGTTTCGCACCTACGCCGGATTTGCGCAAGAGGTGAGCGGCCTGGCCCCGGCGGCGGCGCGTTATGCCGGGTTTTCCTCGCGCCGCGCCTTGTGGGTGGCGCTGCTGGTTTCTGGTGGCGCGGCCGGGCTGGCCGGTGCGCTGGAGGTGGCCGGCCCGATTGGCCAGCTCACGCCCCATGTGCCCGCGGGCTATGGTTTTGCCGCCATCATTGTGGCCTTTGTTGGTCGCCTGCATCCGGTGGGCGTGGTGTTTTCAGCGCTGCTGATGAGCATGTTTTACATCGGCGGCGAGCTGGCGCAGTCGCGTCTGGGCCTGCCCAAGTCGCTGACCGGCGTGTTTCAGGGCCTGCTGCTGTTTAATCTGCTGGCCTGCGACACCCTGATTGCCTACCGGATCGTCTCCCCCCCGAAGCGGCCTGCGGCCGCCTCCCCCTCCAGGGGGCCCCACCAGCGGCCCGGCGAAGCCGGTTCCGCGGTGGGTCACGCCGACGACGCGACCTGAAAGCCTTTATGGAAAGTTATGCACTCCTTTTCGCTGCGACCCTGAGCGCCGGCACTGTGCTGGCGCTGGCGGCGCTGGGCCTGCTTATCAATGAAAAAGCCGGCATTGTGAACCTGGGCGCC
The DNA here is from genome assembly GCA_964371235.1 of uncultured Polaromonas sp. Taxonomy (GTDB): domain Bacteria; phylum Pseudomonadota; class Gammaproteobacteria; order Burkholderiales; family Burkholderiaceae_C; genus Polaromonas. Next base: position 19 of record CAYJMW010000200.1, on the reverse strand, counting down.
GAAGGCATGATGCTGTGCG
>CAYJMW010000199.1:0-3259 GCA_964371235.1 uncultured Polaromonas sp. | reverse complement strand
ACCGTCGGCATGAAGGTCACATCGCTATCGCCGCCCAACGCCAGCCGGAGCAATTGATCGCGCACATTGTGCCGGTCGGTGTCACTGAGAAACCTTAGAAATCCGGGATTGAGCAACGCGCCAATCAGGGGGTTCGCGTCACGCACCAGTTTGAGTTCTTCGTCCAGCGTCAGGCCAACGTCATGGGGGCCGGCCCCCGGAGCCACGCTGACAACTTCACGGCGATGTGTTGATGCGCCGGCTTGCAGCGCCCTCTGGGTCGCCATCGTCACATAGCCGCCTTCCGAGTATCCGGCCAGAAAGAGTTGTTTGTTGTCGGGGACATGCTGCGTCTGCCGCCAGTACTTTGCCGCAGTCAACAGATCGATGACTGCTGACGCGGACGGGGCTGACAGCAAATAAGGGTGGCTCGCGCCCTTGGACACGCCGTAACCCACGTAGTCAGCCGACAGGACGATATAGCCAAGCGAGGCCAGCACCATCTCCGGGCTTGCCAAATCCGCCAGGTTGCTCGGTGCTTCGGCCTCCTTGGTGAGGGTGCCGTGCTGATAGCTGAATACCGGGCTGAGGGAATTGGCCGGCTTTTGAGGCAGTGCCACCAGAGCGGAGGCAAGTATCTCCTGACCCTGCCCATCCAGCGTCAGATAGGTCAGGCGATAAGCCTGCACTGCATACTGTGGAACGGCACGAAACGCCGAGTCTCCAGCGAGATCCATCGCCGCTGTAATTTCGGCGGGTGTCATGGTCTTGAGGGGTACGGCTTCCTTGAACTGGCCAGGCCCGATGACATTGACCACGGTCGGCTCCGGCGCAACCACCGGCGGCGCATCGTTGCCCGAGCCTCCTCCGCAGCCGCTCAGATACAGCGCGCAAATCAGAATGCCTAAATTTCGCACCGGTCTGCAAAGTGAAACGAGCCACGAAGTCGCCATGCCAAATCATACCGGGGTGGGGTGAATTGTCCACCGCATTGAATGATCATCGCCGGATCAGGGTAATGGCAGGTCTCTGATAACCGCCAGACACCACGGCCTTATTTCTACCCAGCCCCGGAGCCTAATGATCAATGAAAGCTCGCGCTCGCGCTGCGCAACGTGCCGACCACGGACGCCTTCAGCGACTTCGAGCCGCACTGCCTCAGGCATCGAGCTCCGGTTAGCGCCAGACGTGCTTGCCTTTTCCCTTGCTCATCTCTCTCCAATTGCTGAATTTAACCATCAGCTATTGAGTTCGGTTTTCGGGTTGCAGTACTAGGCTTTGCGACACAGCGGCCCGTGGATCGGGTTGTCTATGCTGTGTGCGATGGCCAGCACCAGCGCCTGGATCTGGTCTGGTTCGAAATGCTCCAGCAGGGGCCGGGCGATGGCTGCGGGCAGCCGAACCACACAGGGGCTGCCGTCAGGGCGCGTGATCGCGACTCCTGCCACTTGGTGGCTGATCCATCCTTCTTTTGATTCCGCCAACACCATCTGCTCGTCCATCAGTGTCTGGTATTGCGCTTCGATGGCATCCGAGACGTCCTCGTCGAGCTCGTCCGGGAGTACGACGAGAAAGCCCTCCATCGCGTCTTGGCGCGCCCGGCAGGCAATCGATCGGGCGGACACGAACTGCACGAAGCGGTCGCGCAGGGCTTCGTCAAAGAAGATATATTCACTGCCCATTGCGCCGCGCTGTCATTTCCCTTTGTCCTTGAGCTTCATGATGCCAAGGGCATTCATCACCATCTTCTCGAACACGTGCTCGGAAGTCCCCTTCTTCATTTTCCGCATGAAATATTTCTCAAAGGCGATCTTGGCCAGATGGACCCACTTGCCTTCGGAAAACCAGTTCACATTGCGCGGCGGAATCTGCGGCAGGGCCACAAAGCAGGCCCCGCTGTCGCCGAAGTCGGCCAGGCAGACGGCATTCCAGGTGGCCTTGGCACTCGGCTCCTTGCCATTGAGTTCGTCGCCGATGTTGTGCGCGGTGGCCGAGACCATGGACTCGATCATGTAGCCCGTCTTGGGCGCTCCGGTTGGCACGGGCGTAACCTCCACAGGGGGAATAGCGACGCAGACACCGACCGAATAGATGTTCTTGAACTTCGGGTTGCGCTGGTGCTGGTCAATCAGGATGAAGCCGCGCGGGTTGGTCAGCCCCTCAATGCCAAACACGGCATCAATGCCCTTGAAGGCCGGCAGCATCATCGAGTATTTGAACTCCAGCACATGCTCCTTCTTCGGCGTGCCGTCTTCGTTGTGTTCGGTCACGTACATCTTGCCAGCCTCGACCTTGGTGGTCTTGGCGTTGCAAATCCATTTGATATGGCGGTTGCGCATGACCGACTCCATCAACCCCTTTGAATCGCCGACACCGCCCAGGCCGAGGTGGCCAATGTAGGGCTCAGCGGTCACGAAGGTCATCGGCACCTGGTCGCGAATTTTGCGTTTGCGCAAGTCGGTGTCCATGATCATCGCGAACTCATAGGCCGGGCCGAAGCAGGAAGCCATCTGCACCGCGCCCACTACCACGGGCCCCGGGTTCTTGACAAACTCCTGCCAGTTTTTTTCGGCTTCAACCGCATGATCGACATGACAGATCGACTGCGTGTGTCCATTGGGACCCAGTCCCTCGACCTCATCGAAGGCCAGCTTCGGGCCGGTGGCGATGACGAGGTAGTCGTAGTTAATGGTGCGGCCATCGTCAAGCTCGACCTGGTTTTTGTCCGGGTGCAGGCGCTTGGCACCGACGCCAATGAAGTCGATGTTTTTCTTTGCCAGCACTGGAGCAATGTCGAGCTCGATGTCATCGCGCGTGCGCCAGTTCACCGCCACCCAGGGGTTGGAGGGGACAAAGTGGAACTTGGGGTTGTTGGAAATAACGGTAATCTTGTCGCCCGAACGAGCGCATTCACGCATTTCATAGGCCATTGGCATCCCGCCGATACCTGCTCCGAGGATCACAATGTGCGACATATATTTGCTCCGGTCCGTTAGGTGATGAATATTTCCACAATAACTCCGGGGGTATTATTAGTCTTTGAGCCTGTGATGTACAGCCCGGTCCAAAAAGAATGGCGCATACCCTTGATAGCCCACTTCGGAAGTTCGCGCAGATATTGTTCAAACAACCGGAGTCACTTCTCCGGGCCTGAATCACCCTGGTGAAGCCATCAATGATTTTTTCTGAAGCAGCAGCAACGCACAACACACCAGCGTGGGAACCGCCAGCGCCGCATAACCGGCCCGGTAGCTGCCAAACAGTCCGGACAAGGCGCCAA
>CAYJMW010000198.1:0-3278 GCA_964371235.1 uncultured Polaromonas sp. | reverse complement strand
ACCTTCCACATCGGCGGCGCCGCCTCGCGCGCCGCGATTGCCTCCAGCGTTGAAGCCAAGTCCAACGGTGTGATCGGTTTTAACGCGCCAATGCGCTATGTGACCAACACCAAGGGCGACCTGGTCGTGATCGCCCGCTCCGGCGAGATCATCATCCATGACGAACATGGCCGCGAGCGTGAGCGTCACAAGGTGCCCTACGGCGCGACGCTGACCGTCAAGGCCGACCAGGCCATCAAGGCGGGCGCCATTCTGGCCAACTGGGATCCGCTGACGCGTCCCATCATTACCGAATACGCCGGCAAGGTGCTGTTCGAAAATGTGGAAGAAGGCGTGACGGTGGCCAGGCAGGTGGACGATGTGACGGGTCTGTCCACCCTGGTGGTGATTGATCCGAAGCGCCGTGGCGCGACCAAGGTGATTCGCCCTCACGTCAAGCTGATTGATGCCAGCGGCAACGAAGTCAAGATCCCCGGCACCGACCACTCGGTGACGATCGGCTTCCAGATCGGCGCGCTGGTCCAGGTGCGTGACGGCCAGGACGTGGGTCCCGGCGAGGTGCTCGCGCGTATTCCGGTCGAAGGCCAGAAAACCCGTGACATTACCGGTGGCCTGCCGCGCGTGGCCGAGTTGTTCGAAGCCCGCACGCCCAAGGACAAGGGCACGCTGGCCGAGATGACCGGTACGGTGTCGTTTGGCAAGGAAACCAAGGGCAAGGTCCGCCTGCAGATCACCGACCCCGAAGGCAAGGTCTGGGAAGACCTCATTCCCAAGGAGAAGAACATTCTCGTGCACGAAGGCCAGGTGGTGAACAAGGGCGAGTCGATTGTCGATGGCCCGGCCGACCCGCAAGACATCCTGCGCCTGCTGGGCGTGGCCGAACTGGCCCGCTACATCGTCGATGAAGTGCAGGACGTTTACCGTCTGCAGGGCGTGAAGATCAACGACAAGCACATTGAAGTGATTGTTCGCCAGATGCTGCGCCGTGTGGTGGTTGAAGGCGTGGGAGACTCCAGCTACATTGCCGGTGAGCAGGTTGAGCGTTCTGCCCTGCTGGATGTGAACGATGCCCTGCGCGCCGAAGGCAAGGTACCGGCCACATACACCAATTTGCTGCTCGGTATCACCAAGGCCTCTCTGTCCACCGATTCGTTCATCTCGGCGGCTTCCTTCCAGGAAACCACCCGCGTGCTCACCGAGGCTGCCATCATGGGCAAGCGCGACGAGTTGCGCGGACTGAAAGAAAACGTCATCGTTGGCCGCCTGATTCCTGCCGGTACCGGCATGGCTTACCACGAAGCCCGCAAGGCCAAGGACCTGATGGACGACGCCGAGCGCCGCGCCATTGCCGAGACCGAAGCGGCCGAGCTGGAGGCCATTTCCGAACCGGCTGAAGCCAATGGTGACAGCGCCGCAACGGAGTGAGCCCGGCACTCGCCTGATGGCCTGAGAAGCGCCAAGCCCCACGCCTGATTCAGGCGTGGGGCTTTTTTGTGGCGGTCTGGCTGCGCCGCCTGCGCTTCGGCCAGCCCCGGAAAATTAAAGATAAATAGAGCCCTAGCCCATATACAATGGCCGTTTGAAGCTATTAAAATAATAGCAACCAATGGCCCCTGTGGAACCACTTTGCCGAAACGCTGAAAATGCCGGTTGCCCTCCTGGCAAGCTTTGGCAGAATCGCTGGAGCAAGATGCCTGCAACGCGCCGCGTCTGAAACCCGCCGTCCCTTCACGTCAAGGAATCAAGTCATGTCAATCAGCCTTCTTGCTTTGATCAGCCTTTTTGCCGCGCTTGTTTTCTGGGCGGTGGGCGCCTACAACCGTCTGGTGCGGCTCAAGAACACCATTGCCAACGCCTTTGGCCAGATCGACGTCCAGCTCAAGCGCCGCTATGACCTGATCCCCAATCTGGTGGAGGCCGCAAAAAAATACCTGCTGCATGAGCAGAGCACGCTCGAAGCGGTCATTGCCGCGCGCAACCAGGCACGCAGTGCCAGCGATGCCGTGCGAAACCGTCCGGCCCATGCGGGCTCTGTCATCGCGCTGGCCGCCGCCGAGCAGGCCCTCAGTGGCAGTCTGGGCCATCTGTTTGCGCTGGCCGAAGCCTATCCCGACCTCAAGGCGGACCAGACCATTCGCCAGCTCAGCGAAGAACTCACCAGCACCGAAAACAAGGTGGGCTTTGCCCGTCAGGCCTACAACGATGCCGTGCTTGACTACAACAACGCGCAAGGGCAATTTCCGGCCTTGCTGATTGCCCGCCTGTTTGGCTTTTCGGCGTCGGCCATGCTGCGCGCCACCGAAAGCGCCGCGGAGCGCCAGACCGTCCGCATCGCGATGTGAGCGCGGGCCTGCCTTGACGACCATGCGTTTTTTTGACCGGCAAGACGAGGCGCGGGCGCAAACGCTGCGCTTGCTGCTGCTGTTTGCCTTGACCGTGATCGCCTTGCTGCTGGCCGTCAATGCCGCGCTGGCGCTGACATGGCGTGCCGTGTCGCCAGGATTCACCGGCTATCCAGCCTATTTCTTCAGTGTCAACACGGCCGTGACGCTGCTGTTTGTGCTGGGTGGCTGGTGGCTGGAAAGCAGCGCGCTGCAGGCGGGGGGTGAAAAACTGGCGCGCCAGGCGGGCGCCCGCGAAGCCTGGCCTGCCAGCCGCGAGGCCGAGCGCAGGCTGTGCAACATTGTGGGTGAGCTGGCGATTGCCGCCAGCATGAAGCCGCCCCAACCGATGGTGCTGGTTCGGGAGCAGGGCATCAACGCCTTCGCGGCGGGCTGGGACGAAAACGATGCCATCGTGGCGGTCACCCAAGGCGCGCTCGACTGCCTGACGCGTGATGAATTGCAGGGCCTGGTCGCCCACGAGTTCAGTCATTTGCGCGAAGGCGATACGCGCCTGAACATGCGCCTGGCGGGCATGGTGTTCGGGCTGGAGATGATTTTCAACCTGGGCCACGGCATGTGTGACGCCGATGAATCTGGCCGCCGCTCCTTCCTCGCCGTGCCGGGCCTGGCCATCATGCTTACCGGCTCTCTGGGCTGGCTGGCCGGGCGGGCGCTCAAGGCCGCCGTGTCGCGCCAGCGCGAGTATCTGGCCGACGCGCGCGCCGTGCAGTTCACGCGCAGCAAGGAAGGTCTTGGCGGCGTGCTGCGCAAGGTGGCGGGCCAGCAGGGGCCGGGCGGCATCCCGGCGCACAGCTTGCACCCGCTGGTGCAGCACATGCTGCTGGTCGGCGCGAGTAGCCAAAGCCGCTGGTTTGCGACGCATCCGCCGGTGGC
>CAYJMW010000197.1:0-3459 GCA_964371235.1 uncultured Polaromonas sp. | reverse complement strand
CGGCCGGGCGGCGCAGCAGGTAGGGGGCGTCATACGTCACGAGGGTAGTGGCCCCATGCAGACTGTGCACCTGCCCCCTGAGTTTGCCAAAGGGCTCGGCGGAGCGCAGCACGGCCTGCGCCGCCAGCCGTCCCATCACCAGTACCAGATCGGGCTGGGTACGGGCCAGCAGGGCAGCCAGCGCGGCGGAAAAGTCCGCGGTCGGATCCGCGGCCGCTTGCCGCACCAGCGGGGCCAGCAGCATGGTGCCCGCGTCGTTCATGCGGGCGGCGCGCAGCATGTTGCCCAGCAGCCGGCCGGCATCGCCCTGCAACGGGTCGGCATCGAGCGCGGCAACCGATGTTTCGGCCAGCACCAGCCAGCGCGCGCCTGGCGCAGGCGCGGCCTGCGGGTAAAGCGCCCGCGCCTCGCCCAGGCGCCATGAAGCCTGCTCAGCGCCTGCCGGCGCCGCGGGTTGCGGCGCTGCGGTGGGTGGCGCGGGCACGGAGGAGACTTGGGGCGCGGGCCGGTTAAGGGCAGACCTGGCTACCGGTTTATCCTCATGAAAATGGTCTTTAGCCCTTGTATTACCTCCATTTGATGCTCCTGAATCAAGAGCAACAACGGGTCCGGCGGGCAGCCAGACGCGCACGCCCATTTCGCGCAGCATGGCGCGCCGGCGTTGGTCCAGGCTCAGGCTCATGGATGAACGATTCACAGCGCCAGGCTCATGACGAGGGCGTCTTCGCGCCCGGCGGCGCTGGCCGGATAGTAATGGCGGCGCGTGCCCATGGTGCGGAAACCATAGTGTTCATAAACGGCTTTGGCGCGCGTGTTGCTGACCCGCACTTCCAGCCACAGCCATTGCGCGCCCTGCCCACGCGACCACAGGGCCAGCGCGTCGAGCATGACGCGGGCCCACCCCTTGCGCTGGTGCGCGGGCGCAACGGTGATGTTGAGCAGATGCACCTCGTCCACTCCCTTCATGGCAACGAAATAACCCAGCAGTTCAACGTTCGGCGGCACGCCCGCGGTGAGCAGTTGCGCCTGGTAGCCGGCGTTGAGCGAATCGGTGAAATTGCCCTTCGACCAGGGGTGCGCGTAGGCGCTGTGCTCAACGCGCGCCACCACTTCCAGCCAGGCGGGCGTCATGGCTTCAAACTGGGCTTCGAGAGGTTTTACAACGGCGTTCATGACAGTTCAACGGCAACGCTGCCCCCGGCCTTGAGTCGGGCCCGCTCTTCGGTGGTGAGCGCGACTTTATCCCGAACATACAGCGGCAGGGCCAGCGCCGCATCGACGCACTGCCCCGCAGCAGCCAGGGCCGGGGCCAGCCGCAACAGCGCGCTGGCGCTTGGCAGCGCCGGGATTCGGGTCAACGACGCCAGGCTTGCGGGCAAGCGCCCGGCATAGACACCAAAGACATTGCCCGCGAGCAGATCAGTGGTGGAATCAGGCGTCAGGTCCTCAGGCCGAATCAGCGCGCAGTCCTTCAGGGAAATCCACAAGCCGCTACTGAATTCATAGCTTTGCACATACATCTCATTCATGCGCGCATCCAGCAGCGCCGTGACCGTCAAGCCTGAAGCGTCGGCGAATGGACTCTTGGTGGCTGCCCACTGAAAGCGGGCCTCTTCAGCAATGGCCAGCAGCGTGTCGATCGGCAGCACCGCAATTCCGGCCCCGCTGTTGGCGCCCAGGGCCAGACCTTGCGCCACCGCGCAGGCAGTGCGCAAGCCGGTAAACGAGCCCGGGCCGCGGCCAAAGACAATCGCATCGAGTTCACTCAAGGCCAGGCCAGATTCGGCCAGCAGCGCCAGAATTGCCGGGATCAGCGTGACCGAAGCCTGCGCGCCGCCCGGGCCGCTGTGCTGCCAGACGCGCACGCCATCGGTCACCGCAACAGTCATCTGTTCCGTGCTCGTGTCAAACGCCAGAAATTTTAAAGATTTAGGCATCAAATAAGGTTCTAGCCCTTATGTAATGGGCACAAGTAGCTATCATAATAATAGTATTCAAAGTGCCGTTCAGCGGCCGCCGCAACTGGGTGCATCCGGCGATTATCCGGCCAGCGCGCGGGCCGGATTCGGGCGCGGATAATTGCCGCATGTTTTTTGAGAAACCTCTGCATAACCCGCCCCGGACCGCGCATCCGCAGGCTCGGGCGGTCTGCGGCGTTGCAATTCTTGCCAATAGCCGGGCTATTGGCTGCAAATTGCGCCTTGCATCCCATCCCGACCTGCGGCGCACGCTCTCGTGCCGGGTTATGCAGAGGTTTCTTGACGCACCGCGCATCACGCTCAAGGCGCGCCTGGCCGCCGGACTGCTGGCGGGGCTGTGCAGCCTCGGTGCACTGGCGCAATCCCCCGGCCAGGCCCTGCCGCCTGAGGTGGCCGCCTTGCTGGCGCGCGCCAGGGTGCCGCAAAGCGCGCTGGCGGCGCTGGTGGTGGATGCGGCCCCGGCGTTGAGCGGCACCTCAGCTCCCTTGCTGAGCTGGCGCGCCAATGCTGCCATGAACCCGGCCTCGGTCATGAAGCTGGTGACCACTTACGCTGCGCTGGAACTGCTGGGCCCTTCATTTACCTGGGCCACGCCGGTGTACGTTGACGGGACCATTGCCGATGGCCTGCTGCAAGGCAACCTCGTCATTGCGGGCCAGGGCGACCCCAAGCTGGTGCTGGAGCGGCTGTGGCTGCTGCTGCGCCGGGTGCAGGGGCTGGGCATCAAGACCATCACCGGCGATATTTTGCTCGACCGCAGCGCTTTTGCCGTCAACGCGCAAAACCCGGCCGACTTCGATGGCGAGCCGCAGCGTCCCTACAACGCCGCGCCCGATGCGCTGCTGATCAACTTCAAATCGGTGCTGATGACGTTTACGCCGAACCTGGCCAGCGCCAGCGCCGGCGTGAGCTTCGAGCCGCCGCTGGCCGGTGTGCAGATGCAGCGCAGCGTCCCCTTGTCGGCGGGCCAGAATCGCGGAGCGAGCGGGGCCGCTGCCCTGGCCACCTGCGGCGACTACCGGGCGCAACTCAAGGCTGACTTTACCGACCCCTTGCGCATCGCCTTTCACGGCAGCTATCCCGCGGGCTGCGGCGAAAAGGTCTGGGCCGTGGCCTACGCCGACCCGGCCAGCTATGCCGAGCGCGCTGTCGCGGGGATGTGGCAAGAGATGGGCGGCACGCTGGGCGGGCGCGTGCGTGAGGGCCGCGCCGCAGCCGGTCAAAGCCCGGCGTTTGAGCTGGCGTCGCCCACGCTGGCCGAGCTGATTCGCGACATCAACAAATTCAGCAACAACGTGATGGCGCAGCAGCTGTTTCTGACCCTGAGCCTGCAGCGCACCGGCGTGGCCAGCAACGAAGCCTCGCGCGAGCTGGTGGGCGCCTGGTGGCGCGAGCGCTTTGGCGAGCAAGACCCGCCAGTGCTGGACAACGGCTCGGGCCTGTCGCGGCAGGCGCGCATCAGCGCGCAGGCGCTGGCGCG
>CAYJMW010000196.1:0-3535 GCA_964371235.1 uncultured Polaromonas sp. | reverse complement strand
GAATCGGCGGTCACGTTGCCGGAATCAGTGGTCACGTTCACCGGAATACGCACCACGGCACACCAAAACGGCGCCCCGTCAGAAGAGCGTATCTTCACCAACCCCGCACGCTCCATCATTTCCGTAATCTGGCCCCTGGTGAAGCGATGTTCCATTGGTGTGCCAAACCGGTCACGGGCATCCGTGCGCATGGTGTAGAAACTGTGCTTGCGGTAGTAAGAAAGCGGAATCCCCGCCCCGTTGCGCCCGAGCCGCTCCAGAACCCGACTGACCGTTGCCAGCGGCCAATAATCCCGCAAACCGCACATTTCTCGTCTAATCTGCCTCTATCACTATCGAATACCACACCGAAAACGCGTCCACAAATATTGCCAAAGTGTTGGGTGATACCAGATTGCCGAAGGTAAATCGTCTCTGCGATGCGTTCGTAGACACCCAGAAACTATATTGGAAATGGCGCGTTGCATGAGCGGAATGCCGGCTATGTATTGCTTGACCGGGTAGGTTATAAAATTATCCTGTTCGTTCACTTCTATCGTTTTCTGAAAAACGATGCTGCCTGTATCTACTCCCGCATCAACCACATGAACTGTTACACCAACGTTATCTAAATCTCCACGCATAAGCGCCCAGTATCCGCCATGCACACCACGGTAAGCAGGTGTTATCCCGCAGTGAGTGTTCAGAAAAACCGCATTGCATGAAGCAAGCACTGCAGGCGATACGATTCGCGTACCATTCAGAATGACGACTGAAGGCTGCATTCTTCGTAACCACTCGATACACGCTTGCGAATTGACCGAATCAAACCGTGTTATTGGCACTCCTGCAGGTGGCTTGATAGATAAATCAGCTGATACAAGGAGCGACTGAATGCGGTTAGCGCTCAAGCGCCTTAATACAGGAAGGTAGAGCATAAAAAGGATCTGACCTATAACTTTGCCTACCCCTATGCGAGCCATGCGCCTTTTCAACAACATCAGCCGTGAAACGGAATTTTCAATAACGACCTGGAGATCGGGGTAATCCTTGCTTAGTGCGTTCACCATCATCCATGTGGACGAACTGCCTGTTCCCAATACCACCAACTTCACGACAGCACTCCCGTTGCAAAATCTCCCATCTGCGCAGATCGCATACCGTATTTGTCTTGTAGCATCACATAATGTTGAAGCAGTGATTCCAGCACTGCCATATTTTCCTCAATATTCACCCCAAAATTATGCGGATGCCACCAGAGGTGAAAAACTCCATCAGCTTCGGCGGCGGCCGTCATTGCGCGCTTTAGCCTCAGCAACCGCATTGGTTCAAGCACAGCCAAACGACGAGACCACGGCCGCAAGGAAAGGCTGGCAGGAAGGTCAATCAGGCCAGGAACCAAAGATGCCTTTGCAACGTGGTTACCCGAAAATGGAAAATAGGCATCCGCCAGACGAATTCCACGCCCCGCGTGACCATATGCAACAAAGTGCCCTTCCCGGTACAGCCAATGATCAGGATTCCCCCGAAACACCCGATACCCCGCCTTATCAAGCTCGGCCAAGCAAGCGTCTTGCACCTGATTACGAGGAAACACAAAGCTGCGATATTTAATTCCCAATTCAGCGCCAATTTCGCGTGCACAGACCAGATCTGCGGCGAATTGCTCTGGCGTTGCACCCGCTTCTCGACAATAAAAGTGGCTATAAGAGTGCGATGCAATCTCTTGCCCCGGCGTTTCCAATATCTGTGTCACCAGTGGCTGCGCAAAAAATAGCTTAGGATTGTCACGCGCAACCGAATCCAGTGAATATGTAGAGCACCGCTTACGCTCGTAGCCAGGCAAAACAGATGGTCTAATTTCACGCCATTGCGAATAATTGCGACACATCAACATGCCAACAGTTGCCCAAGATGCCCTGATTCCATAACGCCGGAATAGACGCAGCATCTTTGGAATAGCAACCCATTCTCCTTCAATGTTGTTCCGATACCCTGTAATAGAGCGTGACTCAGCGACACCCCAAAACAACTCAAAATCCAACGAAATGAGTAACGTGGACATCTACCTCACCTTTCCGATACCGTCTTCAACAACTTAATCAATTTGGGAGCGACTTGCTGTGTAGAATAATTTTTCTTCGCCCCCACAGCCGCGTCGTCCGGGCCACGGCGCGCAATGGCCAGCGCCATTCGGGTGGCCACAGCCTCCGGGCGGCCCAACGCGCCGGCGTCCGTAGTCAAGAACCCTGCAAATCCGCACATGTTTTAACCTTTTCCAGCAACTTCACGAATTACGCCGGCAAGCATAGGCAGGTTTCGATCAAGCGAGTAGTGCTGTACCACACGCTCCCTGCCAGCCTGCCCCATGTCGGCACATTTGCCCGGCTGGTCACGCAGTAGCCTCAGCGCGTCTGCCCATTCTTGCGGCGTCGCGGCCATCAAACCACACTCAGCGCTCACTACATCAGCATTTGCACCCACAGGTGACGCGATGACGGGCACGGCACAAGCCATGTACTGAATGAGCTTGAATGCGCATTTGCCTCGTGCCCAATCGTCATCAGGCAAAGGCATGACGCCTACGTCAAATGAGTTGATCAGATCAACCTCGGTGTGCTCATGCCAATCGATTTCATCGACTGTGACATTGGGCACGGCAGGTGCTTTACCGCCGATAACGATAAATTGCACCGGACCTTCCTGCCCGATAGCCGACAGCGGCGCGACAAGCTCGGACAAATAGGGCGCCGTAGACGGGGAGCCGATCCATCCGACTGTGAAAACCCTGCCGCTGCGACTGGCGGGCCTTGGCAGATAACGCCCGGTATCAATCACCGTGGGCAAGTAATGCGTGTTGGCGTTGTACTGCCTGGCGTATTGAGCCAACACATGATTGCCAGCCGTCACGGCTGCGGCACCTGCGATCACGGTGTCAAACTTGCGGCCAAGCAGCGGGCGTGCCACACCCATACGGCCGCTGCGGTATTTCAGATAAAACGCGTCGTCGAAGTCATAGACATAGGGCTTGCGGATCAGCGCACGCTCAATCCAGCCGGGCAACAGAGGAAACAACTCGCAATGCAACATCGCCACGTCATACTCGTGCTGGTGCAGCAGGTCCGCTAAGCGGGCCACTCCTGCACGCAACAAATCAGCAATTGGAAGGGAACCCCCGCCGAAACGCCGACGCAAGTAGTCATCGCCCAGCAAGTGACATATCTGCAGGTTGATGCCCTGGTCTGCCAGCCCCGGCACATACTGGCCCAGTCGATAGCGGGTGCTTGCCGCCAACGGGCCATAGAGCGCCAGGCCAAGCACCTTGATCATCGCTTGATGCCTACTCCGCACCAGTAGGGTGCCCGTTCCGAAAAGCGCACATCGCCCAGTCCAGCTGCCTCCATCATTGCTGCAATTTCTTTGCGGGTAAACCGCTGTTCCAAAGGTGTACCAAATCGATCCCGCGAATCGGTACGCATGGTGTAGAAACTGTGGTTGCGGTCAGTAGTGTCCGGTGAACACAGTTCGGTTTTGCCGCAGAGGCAGTGACCATGCG
>CAYJMW010000195.1:0-3546 GCA_964371235.1 uncultured Polaromonas sp. | reverse complement strand
GGCCGCAGCGCCGGGCCGCCCCAAGCAAGGCCAGCCCCCTCGGGGGGCAGCGCATTACACGAAGTGAAAAGCGTGGGGGCCATATATCTCAGTCGTCCTGCTCCATGGCTTTGCGGTGGCGCTCCACGAACTCCTGGTAGGTGTTGATGCCGCGCAGTTGCAAAATCGCGTTGCGTACTGCCGCTTCAACCAGCACGGCGATGTTGCGGCCCGCCACCACCTGAATCACAACCTTGCGCACGGGAATTCCCAACACGTCTTGCGTCAGCGGCTCGTAGGGAATGCGTTCGTAGTCGCGTTCCAGCGTTTCGCGCCGCACCAGATGCACGATCAGCTTGAGCCGCATTTTGCGTCGCACCGCGGTCTCGCCAAAGATGGCCTTGATATCGAGCAGGCCAATACCGCGCACCTCAAGCAGGTTTTGCAACAATTCCGGGCAACGCCCCTCAATGGTGGTCTGGTTGATGCGGTCCAGGTCCACCGCGTCGTCAGCCACCAGCCCGTGCCCGCGTGAAATCAGCTCAAGCCCCAATTCGCTCTTGCCCAGACCCGACTCGCCGGTGATCATGACGCCCATGCCAAGAATGTCCATGAACACGCCATGCATCGAGGTGCGGTCGGCAAAATGCTTGGACAAATAGGCCCGCAGCACGTCGATCACGAAAGCGGCCGACTCCGGCGTGGCAAACATGGGCAGTTGCGCGCGCTCGCACATCTGAAGCAGCGTGGTGGGGGCCGTCTGGCCATCGCCCACCACCAATACTGGCGGCTCCAGCGTAACGATGCGCGAAATGCGGCGGGCGCAGTCCTCGGGGCTGCCGTTAGTGAGGTAAGCGACCTCCCGCTCACCCAGAATCTGCACACGGTAGGGATGTATGTAGTTGAGGTAACCCACCAGGTCAGCCCCGGAGCGCGCCGCACGCACCGCAACCTCATCAAAACGTCGCTCGGAAGCCCCCAGGCCAGCCACCCACTCCCACTTCAGGGTGGCTCGGTGGTCTTCAAACAAAACGTCAGCACTGACAACGGTGGGTTTCATGTCGGCCTGTTAGTCGCCCGGTTCACGATCTGATTTCGTGGGCGGATTGCCAGGCAGTGATGAGCCGGTGCAGCGCCGCCGCATCGGTGCTGGCCTTGAGCTGCTCACGCAGCGTGCTGTCACTGAGCAGTTCGGCAATTTCGGAAAGGATTTCCAGGTGTTTTTGCGTGGCGGCTTCGGGCACCAGAAGAAAAATCAGCAACGTCACGGACAGTTCATCCGGCGCGTCGAAACCAATCGGCGCCTGCAACAGCAAGACCGCAGCCATCGGCGCTTTCAGACCCTTGATGCGGCCATGCGGAATGGCCACCCCGTGGCCCAGACCGGTTGAACCCAGGCGCTCACGCGCAAACAGGCTGTCGGCGATCAGGGCGCGGTTCAGGCCATGCTGGTTTTCAAATAACAGGCCAGCCTCTTCAAAAGCGCGCTTTTTGCTGGTCGCTTCAACGCCAACCAGCACCTGCGAGAGAGGCAAAATTTGCGAGAGACGGTTCATAACAATCTTTTAGTCGCCGAATTATGCACTTTGCAGCGGATGTCGTAGAAAAAACAGGCACAAAAAAGCCGCCTGTTTTTGCCAAGCGGCCTCTTGAATACTTCGCTCAATTCGACGCGACAAGCGTGGCGAGCTCTGGATTACTCGATTTCCCGCTTGGCGGTAGCGTGATGGTGCTCCTGGGTTTTGGTTTTGTAGCGTCCGACCTGGCGGTCCAGTTTGTCAGTCAATTCATCCACTGCGGCGTAGAGATCAGCGTGTGAACTCTCGGCAAACAGGTCGCAGCCCTTGACGCGCACATTGCACTCGGCCCGTTGGCGTTTTTCCTTTTCTTTCATGTTGTCAACTGTCAACAGGACTTTTACGTCCACGACCTGGTCAAAATGGCGGGCAATCCGATCCAGCTTGGCCTGGACATAACCGCGTAGCGCGGGGGTAACTTCAAGGTGGTGGCCGCTGATCGTCAAGTTCATAAGGAGACTCCTTTTTCAAGGTGGGAGCAGGGTTGAAAACACCGTCAAGCCAGAGAGGGCGAGGCGGCAGACCGGGACATCTTCTTCAATTTACTATGCGCCCGAAGGCCTGCAATTGCAAGCTTGCGCTGCAACAAATAATGAAATCTTCCGCAATTTTCCCCAGCCTGGCCGCCGGCCGCGCATGAGCTCACCGGCGCGGCAGGCAGGAGATGTATTTTTCCCTGCCTTTTTGTAACTTATCGGCTTTGAAGTGCCATAATCGCCGCTTATTCATTGTGGAGAAATCCTTGGAAAGCAGCCCCAGTCGCCAGCTTTCAACGCCGCAGACTGACGCCGGCTGACGCCAACGGAGGTTAGGGGGTTGAAAGCGATAGCGCCATTCCTAACCCCTTATTGCGCAAGGCTTTTGTTCATGCCTCGCGCCAGCCCTTCCCAATTGATAGGCCGTCCGTCATGCTCAATATTTTCACGCTCGCCAACGGCAGACTGTTCCAGGAAGAAATCGAATCCCTGGAAGAACTCTCGAAGTTCCGGCCGATCTGGGTGGACCTGGAGTCGCCTACCCTCGAAGAAAAGCGCTGGATCAAGCAATACTACGGCCTGTCAATCCCCGAAGACGCGATGGATGTGGACATCGAAGAGTCCGCGCGCTTTTACGAAGAAGACAACGGCGAGTTGCACATCCGCTCCGACTTTCTGGTCGCCGACGAAGACAAGCCGCGCACGGTGCGGGTGGCCTTTATCCTCAACCTTGTCAATGACGACCTGAAAAGCAAGGGTGTGCTGTTCTCCATTCACGATGAAGATGTTCCTGTGTTCCGCCTGCTGCGAATGCGGGCGCGCCGCGCACCCGGGCTGATTGAAGACGCCAAGGAAGTGCTGCTCAAACTGTTCGACGCCGACGCCGAATACTCGGCCGATACGCTCGAAGGCGTTTACATCGACCTTGAAAAAGTCAGTGCCAAAGTATTGGCTGGCGACGTCACCGACGCGATGGCCGGCGAGGTGTTGGGCGCCATCGCCCGCCATGAAGACCTGAGCGGCCGCATCCGCAGAAACATGATGGACACGCGACGCGCCGTCAGCTTCATGATGCGCAGCAAAATGCTCAACGCCGAGCAGTTCGAGGAGGCGCGGCAGATTCTGCGAGACATTGATTCACTCGACTCGCACACCGCTTTTTTGTTTGACAAGATCAACTTCCTGATGGACGCCACAGTTGGTTTCATCAACATCAACCAGAACAAGATCATCAAGATTTTTTCGGTGGCCAGCGTCGCATTGCTGCCGCCCACGCTGATTGCCAGCGTCTATGGCATGAATTTCAAACTCATGCCCGAACTCGACTGGGCGATGGGCTACCCCTATGCCCTGGCGCTGATGGTTGCCAGCGCCGTGCTGCCGATGTGGTACTTCAGGAAGCGCGGCTGGCTCAAATAGAGCCCCCACGTTCGCTCACTGCGTGTAGCTCTCTGCCCCCCGAGGGGGCTGAACTTCGCTTGGGGCGGCCCTGCGCTTCGTTCCTGGCCCCCACG
>CAYJMW010000194.1:0-3643 GCA_964371235.1 uncultured Polaromonas sp. | reverse complement strand
TTCATTGCCGCATAGGCCCTGAAAACGCCACACCGGACGGTTGCTAGGGTTTTCCACCTAGATTGCTGCACTGCAACAAAAATAACTTGCAATGCTCCGGGTAACCCCTATAATTGATTTCATGTTGCAGTGCAGCAATTCAGCGCAAGGCAACTATTTTCCCTCACCAACTTATCTGGAGATTAATTATGCTGACCGCTGAACAAGTCGTTGCCTCCCACAAAGCCAACATCGAAACCCTGTTTGGTCTGACCCAAAAAGCCTTCGAAGGCGTTGAAAAACTGGTCGAACTGAACGTGCAAGCCACCAAGGCTGCCCTGGCTGAAACTGCCAACCATACCCAAGCCGTTCTGGGCGTGAAAGACGCACAGGAACTGCTGGCTCTGCAAGCCGGCCTGGTTCAGCCTCTGGCTGAAAAAACCGCTGCTTACGGCCGTCACCTGTATGACATCACTTCCGCCGCCGGTGCTGAACTGAGCAAGACCTTTGAAAGCCAGACCGCTGAAGCGCAAAAGAAATTTGCCGGCCTGATTGACAACGCCGCCCAAAACGCACCCGCCGGTTCCGAAACCGCCGTGGCCGTGATGAAGAGCGCCGTGGCTGCTGCCAACAATGCGTTTGAGTCGGTGCAAAAAGCCGTCAAGCAAGCCAGCGACATGGCCGAAAACAACTTCAACACGGTTGCTGCTTCCGCAGTGAACGCCACGAAGACCGCCAGCAAAAAGCGTTAATTTTTATTGAACACCGGGTGCCCCGAGCACCGGCTGTTCATGAGGGTAGTTCCTGAAGCCCGGTTTGACTGAACCGGGCTGCCGACCACTTGTCTCCTCGGGTCCTTCCAGAAATTCAGTTTCACGGACCCGCTTAAAGCCCGATCGAAAGACCGGGCTTTTTTTTGCCTCAAAGGGCTGTCAGCCCGGGCCGCGGCACTGACCCGTCCGGAGCCAAGCATAATTGCATCCATCGCAGGTCCGCGCCGAGCGCGCAGCCAACTCACGGCGCAGCGGCAACAATGCGTCTTGATAAGGTCAAAGATTTACTGGGTACACCCACATGAGATGTTTTTCCCGCGCTCTGGTTTTGCTGCTGGCTATGGCGGCGCCCCAGGTGTTTGCCTGGGGTAACCACAGTTTTGCCGCCTACCGGGTCTTTGAAAACATGCCGGAGCTTGCCAATGCGGCGCCGGTTACGGCCGAGCCGCTTGAGGCGTTTCTAAAGGCCGAGGAAAACACCATTGAAGCCCTGCTGGCCAGTCAGGAAGCCTGGGCGGCGGCCCACCTGGAAAACTACCCGGTGCGGCCGCTCGCCCTGGCCTTCCTGGCCAATACCGCCTGGAGTGATGATGCCCGTCGGCTGGCGTTTTTGAGGGCATTGCGCGTTGCGCCCGACAGCAAGTTTGCGTTATACGTTCAGCCCGACCCGCGGACCCAGCCAGCAGGCGGTAGCCGGCTTCCCCACGCGGCAGTCAACACACTTCCGGAGCAGCCCAATTCGACTTACCTCTACCTGGCACTCAAGTCCGGTGAGCGGATTGCGCCGCTGGCGGTGCTGGCATCTGCATCAGACGAGCCCGACTACGGCCTGGACATCAACCTCTGGTCTGACAGTCCGTCCGAATGGGGAAAAGTCTATGGTTTTGGCCCGCTGCCGTTTGGCAACCCGGCGCTGAGTTATGCAACCCAGGCACCGTTTCACATGGGCTTTTTCCATGAAGACCGCGTACTTTATATGGCGGCACCGTTTCTTAAAAAAACGTTCCCCTTGCTGCGTGCCCACCAGTACGCCACACTGGCAATGCTGGCTTTTCGCACCGGACACGACTATTGGGGCTGGCGCTTTACCGGCTTGTCGCTGCATTACCTGCAGGACCTGACCCAGCCCTACCACGCCAGCCTGGCGCCAGGAATCTCCACCGCCAGGCTCCTGACCGTCAACGCATTGGCCATGGCAGGCATCTCACGTTTCAAGAACAACACCGTCGTTTTGCTATCGAACCGGCATCTGGCACTGGAAAAGTACCAGACCGAGCTGCTGCAAAACGCGGCCCGGGCCAAACAGGACACCGCCCTTGAACAGGCCCTGCGCAATACCGACAAAGACCTCAGCTACCCGCCATGGGGGACTGACTACCTGCGCGACGTCGTTTCGGCCCAATCCTCCGCCTATGGGCCACAGTTGGCGCAGACCCTGCTGTCAACCCTGCCTGCCGGTTATGTGTCAGACCCCTCGTTTGACTTTGGCGTGAATGAGCCGGGCATCAATCTGGTGAGGGAACTGGCCAGGCGTAACGCCGCCGACCGTGCCCGGCTGGAAAGCACCATTGCGGAACTGATGGCTAATTTCGGTGCGCACAGCCGCAACGCCGTGCGCGGTATCCTCAAGGCGATCAACGAGCCCTGATAGCGCTGCCAGCGATCGATAGCAACAGGAGAGACGCTGGCGCAGCCAGCGCCTGAGCGCCGTGATTCCGCCTGAACCAAGGCCCGCATGGCACTTGACATTTCTTTTTACAACGCGATTGCGAATCGTTCGTGTTTGCGCTAAACTGGACTACTTCCAACTTTTCAGGATTTTTCCCCATGCTAAGAAACACGTCTTCGTTGGCCCGTCTTGCTCTGGCCACCACCGCCCTGCTGGGCGCCGTGGGTTACACCGGCACCGTCCACGCCCAGGAGCAGGTCGTCAACCTGTACTCCGCGCGGCACTACCAGACCGACGAAGCCCTGTATGCCAACTTCACCCAGGCCACCGGCATCAAGGTCAACCGCGTCGACGCTGACGACGCAGGCATTCTGGCGCGGCTCAAGGCTGAAGGCGCAGCCTCGCCGGCCGACGTGATTTTGCTGGTCGATGCGGCCCGCCTTGGCAGAGGTGATGCCGACGGCTTGTTCAAACCGATCAAGTCTTCATTGCTCGAAGCCGCCATTCCAGCCAATTTGCGCGCCAGACAAACCGCCGAGGGAACCACCTGGTTTGGTTTTTCGACGCGCGCCCGGGTCATCGTTTACGACAAGATCAAAGTCAAAAATACCGATGTTGACACTTACGAAGAGCTAGCTGACCCGAAGAACAAGGGGCTGCTGTGTACCCGCTCCGGCTCGCACCCGTACAACCTGTCGCTGTTTGGCGCGGTGACCGAACACCTCGGTGAAGCCAAAACCGAGCAGTGGCTCAAAGGCCTGGTGGCCAACATGGCGCGCGCGCCCAAGGGCGGCGACACCGACCAGATCAAGGGCGTTGCCAGCGGCGAATGCGGCATCGCGCTCACCAACACCTATTACCTGGCGCGCATCATGCGGTCTGCCGCACCTGAAGACAAGGCCATCATGGACAAGGTCGGCGTGGTGTTCCCCAACCAGCAGTCGTGGGGCACGCATGTGAATATCGCCGGTGCGGCGGTCGCCAAAAACGCAAAGAACCCCGCCAACGCAGTGAAATTCATGGAATACCTGGCCAGCCCGGCAGCGCAAAATTACTTTGCCAATGGCAACAATGAGTGGCCCGCGGTGGCCGGCGTCAAAGTGAGCAATCCGGCCCTGCAGGCCATGACGGGTGGCAGCTTCAAATCGGAAACCATTCCCATCAGCGCGGTCGCGAACAACCAGCTCAAAGTCCAGCAAATGCTCGATCGCGTGGGTTACAA
>CAYJMW010000193.1:0-3814 GCA_964371235.1 uncultured Polaromonas sp. | reverse complement strand
AATCGGCGGTCACGTTGCCGGAATCAGTGGTCACGTTCACCGGAATACGCAGCCAGAGCGGGGTACAGCGCGACCGGGTCATTCATCAGGGCAGTGTAGCGGCCCACGGCTCCGGATGCGGTCGCCGGCCTTGCTGAAGGGATGCGCATGCTATGAATTGAATAGCTGCATGCGAAGGTCCCGCCTGGGCTAATACCTCAAAACACCTGAAACTCAAGTGCCTTGCTTCAAGAAACAGCCGGGGGTTCAATATTTGATGAAGTCGATGACAATCGCGCCCGGCTCGCGCTGGCGGTACTCGATGTTGACCGCTTCGCCGTAGCGCGCCTGGAGTTGCCCCAGCAGCGGCAGCGGGTCATGGTCATTGACAAAACGCATGGTTTCACCGGCGTTGAGTGAATCCAGGGCGCCGAAAATGGCGGCGTGGCGAAAGCGCTTGGCGACCCCGCGCGCATCGAACGGGTAAATGGCATCGGGAGAGAGGTGCGTATGGGCTTGCGTCATGGTGAAGTTCCTTTCTGGTTGATGAAACAGGGGTAAATGCCGAATCCAGGGTCAGTACAGAATGCGGCAGCGGATCGTTTCCGGCACCGCGCACAGTTCATCGAGCGCCGCCCGGCTCGCCGCGCTGTCCACGTCAATCACCACGTAACCCACTTCCTCGTTGGTGCTCAGGTACTGCGCCGCGATGTTGATGCCCGCGTCCGACAGCCGCTCATTGACATGCGCCAGCACGCCCGGAACGTTGCGGTGAATATGCAGCAACCGGCTGCGCCCGGTGTGCGCGGGCAGCGCCACTTCGGGGAAGTTGACGGCCGAGGTGGTTGAGCCGTTGTCGCTGTAGCGAATCAGCTTGGTGGCGACTTCCGTGCCGATGTTGACCTGCGCCTCCAGCGTCGAGCCACCAATGTGGGGGGTCAGGATCACGTTGTCAAAGCGCGTGAGCGGCGAGACAAAGGCGGCATCGTTGCCCTGGGGCTCCAGGGGAAATACATCAATCGCCGCGCCGTGCAGATGCCGGCTCTCAAGCGCCGCGGTCAGCGCGTCGATATCAATCACGCTGCCGCGCGACGCATTGATCAGGTGGCTGCCCGGCTTCATTGCCGCCAGTTGCTCCGCGCCGATCATGTTGGCGGTCTCCGGTGTTTCGGGCACATGCAGACTGACCACATCCGCGGCACCCAGCAGTGTTTCCAGATTCGCCATCGCGAGCGCATTGCCCAGCGGCAGTTTGGCCTCAATGTCAAAAAATACCACGCGCATGCCGAGTTGCTCGGCCAGCACGCCAATCTGGGTGCCGATGTGGCCGTAGCCGATGATGCCCAGCGTCTTGCCGCGCACTTCGTAGGAATGCGCGGCGCTCTTGACCCAGCCGCCGCGGTGCAGGATGGCGTTTTTCTCGGGAATGCCGCGTATCAGCATGATGATTTGCGCCAGCACCAGCTCGGCCACGCTGCGGGTGTTGGAAAACGGCGCGTTGAAGACCGGAATGCCCAGCCGCATGGCCTGTTTCAGGTCCACTTGGTTGGTACCGATGCAAAAGCAGCCGATCGCGGCCAGCCGTTGCGCGTGCCGCAGCACCTCGGCGCCGAGATGGGTGCGCGAGCGCACACCCACGAAGTGCGCAGTGGCAATGGCCGTCAGCAGTTCGTCGCCCGACAGCGACTTGGCATGTGTGACGATGCGCGTGTAGCCAGCTTGTTGCAACGCCTCGACCGCCGAAGGGTGAATGCCTTCGAACAAAACGGCCTGAAGCTCGCTTTTGGCGGCGGCAGAATCGATGGATTTCCGGATCATGGCAGCCTGGATCAAGGGGATGGGTGAGCGTGATGCCGGGTCAATGCGGGGCGTCAGTTTGCCGTGGCGGCTGGCCGTTTGTGAAACGCGACAGCTTGGGTCTTCGCGTCAGCGTCAGCGCCAGGCGCCAGCAGGTCGGCCAGCGTGTACCGATCCAGGAAATTCATGAAGCTTTGCAGCGCGCCGTTGATGATGCCGGTCAGATGGCAGGTCGGGGTCAACTGGCACGCCGTGCCGCTGGTGAGGCATTCGACGATGGTGAAATCAGGCTCAATGCTGCGCACCACGGCACCCAGCCTGATGTCGCCCGGAGCCGCTGCAAGGCGCATGCCGCCACCCTTGCCGCGCACGGTCTCTAACCAGCCCGCCAGGGCCAGTTGATGCGTGATCTTCATCAGGTGAGCCTCCGAAATGTCATAGGCGCGCGCCACCTCCGAGATGGTGCACAGGCGTTCGGGCTGTTGCGCAACATACATCAGCAGGCGCATGGCGTAGTCGCTCATGGTGGTCAGGCGCATGGCAAACTTTCGTGCGGCAATTGCAGCAAATGGGTTGAATGCTTCATGCCCGGGGCCGGATCAGCAATGGCGCAAAGCGCCAGAGGTAGAGCGCAAACGCCGCCATCCACGCTGCCGCCGAGAGTTGCAGCGCCAGCAGGCCCCAGGCCGAAGGGACGAGCGCCGTCAGACGCAATGCCACCGCAATGAGCACCAGCGCATAGCTGGCACGCATGCTGCGATCGGTGGCGAGCGGTTTTCCCAAGTGGCCAAGCGCGGTGCGCGTCAGCATGCCGATGATCAATACCGAAAATCCCGCCATGGCGATCATGTGCACTGGCAGCGCAGGCGGCATGGCGACGCCCGCCGCCTTGAACGCGGCCAGCAAGAGGCCAAACCCCAGGCCGGTATAACCAGCGTAGAGAATCCAGAGCAGCGGGTTGCCGCGCACCGCGTAAGGCTTCCACGTTGCCACCTGCCACCACGCCAGCGCGCCAGCCAGTCCGAGCGCGGCGGCAGTGGGCAGCGGCAGGTCGGCAAGCAGAAAAATCACGCCGGCGGCGCAGGCGGCCAGTTGCACCTGGCCGCTGCGGGTTTGCGCCGGAATCGTCAGGCCAGTCACCGCGCGCATCGCGAAGAAGGGAATCACGCGCCTGGCAATCAGCAGGGCGATCAGCGCCATGACCAGCAAGCCGGCGTTAAACCGCTTCATCAGCAGCGCATACTCGCCATCGCGCGCGGCCAGCAGGTACAAGGCATCCGCCGCGCCCAGGCCGACCAGCAGCCACGGCACGGCGTAGTTGCGCGCGTTTTTGGCTTTGTACACGGCGCGCATCATGGCCAGCGCGGCGAGCATGAAAAAGCCCAGCTCGGCCGCTGCCGCGACCCAAAACAGGGCGCTGCTGCCGGCCAGAAATCCGGCGCGCGCCAGCAGCCACAGCACGCAGGCGGCGGCGAGCGCGCTGCCCTTGAGCGGATTGATGCCGGTCCAGTTCGCGCCTGCTGTCATCAGGAAGGCGACTGCGATGGTTGCCACGAAGCCCCACAGCATTTCATGCGCGTGCCAGGCGAGCCCTGCCAGTGGCCCGGACAGCAGCTGCGGTGCATAGACCCAGAGGCCGATGGCGATCAATGCCCATGCGCTGCCCGCCAGGTAGAGCGGGCGAAAAGCGAGTTCGAGAAAGGCGCTCAGGCTGGGCGCGGCGCGCGGCGGGCGCGTCGGCACCTTGAGTTTGAGGCTGTTGTCCATGGTCATTTGGTTTTGAGTGTTTCAATGGTTGGGCGAGTCGCAGGACTAGTACTGCGACTCAGAAATAGAGGAACAAAATGAAAACGATGGATTTTCCTGTCTGGCTAGGCGAGAGGAGGCGGCATAGCCGCAGCTATGACAACGACGAACAACAACGCCAGGCGGGAAAAGACGCGTTTTCATGTTTCTTTATTTCTGAGTTGCAGTACTAGGCCGCGATGACTTCGATATCGGGCTCGATCATGCGCAGCCGGCTTTCGATGCCCTGAAG
>CAYJMW010000192.1:0-3839 GCA_964371235.1 uncultured Polaromonas sp. | reverse complement strand
TGGGGTGGCTGATGGGGCTCGAACCCACGACAACAGGAATCACAATCCTGGACTCTACCAACTGAGCTACAGCCACCGTATCGCGCTGATTATAGCGGCAACGACTTGGCAAATTATTGCGTTACAGCCACTTCAGCGGCGGTCTGTCCGGGTGCGGGCCTGGCAACCAGAATTTCCGCCTTGAAGCGCTCTTTCAGGCCGTTGTAATAAGCCTGATTCTCGGCAGCGGTCCACCACTGCGAATATTGGCTGCGCTCCTGCTTGGCGGCAGCCTCGGCTGGCGCATCGCGCGAAATCACCTTGTTGATCTTGACGATGGCATAGCCTTGGGCAGCCAGGTCAACACCCGCAAAAACAGGCAAGACGCTTGCATCGGCACGCAGCGCCGCGTCAATCACAGGGACTGGCAATTTTTGCGTCTGCTCGCGTGACACCAGTACTGCGGCGGGCAACACGGCAGATGCCGGGGCTGCCTTCCATGCGGCCAGCTTGGCGATGCCTTCCTTGCGCGCTTCTTCAGCGCCGCGCTGGGCCAGCCAGCGCAGGCGCACCATTTCTTTCACCTCCGCAAACGGCTGGGTATGTGCAGCGGTGTACTGCACAATCCGGCCGGAAACCAGTTGACTGGGGGCCACTTCGACCGCTTCCGTGTTACGCTTTTTCTCGATCGCATCGGGTGCAAACAGCGCGCTGAGGAATTTCGGGTTGGCCAGCACACCCGAAGCACCCACTGCGGGCTGACGCGCCACGTTGCTGGCTGATTTGATGTCGAGCTTCAGACGTTCAGCGACCGGTTTGAGGCTATCGGACTGCTCATACACGCCATTGGTAAAGGCTTCGGCGGTTTCAGCAAATTTCTTCTGGGCTTGCTGCTTCTTCAGGTCTGCTTCGAGCTCGGGCCGCATCTCCTCAAAACTACGCTGCTTTGCTGCCTTGATGTCGGTCAACTTGATGATATGGTAACCAAAGTCGGACTCAATAACTTCGCTGATCTCCCCCTTTTTCATTGAGAAAGCCGCCTCTTCAAAGGGTTTCACCATGGCGCCGCGAGCGAAGAAGTCAAGGTCACCACCGTTCGGTGCGGAGCCCGGATCCTGCGAATTCTTCGTCGCCACAGCGGCGAATGTGTCCGGCGCCTTCTTGACGAGTGCGAGCAATTCTTCCGCCTTCACCTTGGCTTTGGTGCGGTCCGCCGCGGGTGCGGTTTTGGGCGACGCAATCAGGACATGACTGGCACGGCGCTCCTCGGCGCTACCTAGACGCTGGGCGTTTTGCTCGTAATAGGTCTTGAGGTCTGCTTCGTTGACAGAGATGTTTTTCTTGACCGAATCGACATCCAGCAGCACATACTCAATACTGGCCTGTTCGGGCGCCTGAAACAGCTTTTGGTTGGTCTTGTAAAACTGCTCCAGGTCAGCATCCGATGGGCTCAACCGGGCCGAGAAATCCGCGGTGTCAAAACGGGCCAGCTGGATTTCCCGTTTTTCAAAATAAGCGCCAAGCGCCAAATCCGCTGCGGCATTGGAAGAAAAACCACTGCCCGCAATACCCGCTAACACTTGACGGCTCGACAGCTCGGCACGGACGCCCGCTTCAAACATCTCAGGGCTCATTCCCTGGCTGCCCAGCAGTTGGCGATAACGTTCCATGTCCAGCGTGCCGTCCGGCCGACGCAGCGACGCAATCTCGGAGTTTTGACGCAACTCGCGCGCCAGTTGCTGGTCACTCGTTGTGAGCTTGAACTTGCTCGCAGCAGCTGCAATCACGCGTTCACGCACCATCCGCTCCAGCGTGGCAAAACGTGCCTGGGTTGAATCCAGCAGCTTGGCATCCAGCGAAGGCATGGATGCCCGCAACCGGTCAACTTCCTTCCGGTGCGCCTGATCCCATTCCGACTGGCTAATCTCCGTGCCATCCACCTTGGCAACCGCGACGCGCTGTTCCCTGGAGCGGTTGTAGCCATCAAGGCCAAACAACACGAATGACGGAACAATCAACAAAAAGAGCAACGCCATGGTGACTTTGGTGTGCTTGCGAATGAAATCAAACATCTCGAATATCCTGTACGACTGCCTTGCGGCCAAAATCAAGGCCAAAACAATAAAAAAGGCGAACCCTGTTCGCCTTTTTTATTGTGGGTGGTGGGTGCTGACGGGCTCGAACCGCCGACCTACGCCGTGTAAGGGCGCTGCTCTACCAACTGAGCTAAGCACCCCACCTTGAACTTCGTTGATCAGTTCAAGGCATCTTTGAGCGCTTTGCCCGGGCGAAACTTTGGAACTTTTGCAGCCTTGATTTTAATCGCATCGCCGGTGCGCGGGTTGCGGCCGGTTCGGGCGGCGCGTTTGCCCACGGCAAAAGTGCCAAAACCCACCAGAGACACGGAGCCTCCTTTTTTCAGGGTGGTTTTGACGGCGCCAATGGTTGATTCCAGCGCGCGCGTGGCGGCCGCTTTGGAAATATCAGCATGTTTGGCAATGTGCTCGATCAGTTCAGTCTTGTTCACAAGGAGCCCCTCGTTGATTGTTAAGTTAAATTGGGTAGTCTCTAAAAAATATCTCCCGGGACACTGTCATGGAGGTGCCATCGGGAGCGGCATGCGCAGGTTTTGCTGCTGGCTCCCATTAGAGCCATGGACTTCAAGCCTGTCAATACGGCATCGAGTTTTTACAACGTGCGGAGGCGGATTCTAGGCTCTTTTTTTTCGCTTTCACAAGCTGACCGTCAGCAAACTGTGCAACTTCCATGCTTGACAAAGAATCCCGCTACCCCTGAACCACCGCGGCGGCGATGGCTTTGCCGACATCAGTCGTGCCGGCCTTTCCGCCCAAGTCAGGTGTCCGTGGCGCACTAGACTCGGCTCGCAGGACTTTCTCAATGGCGGCAAGGATGGCGTCATGCGCATCCTTGTGACCCAGAAACTCGAGCATCATGGCACCGCACCAGATCTGGCCGATGGGGTTGGCTATGTTGCGCCCGGCGATATCTGGCGCCGAGCCATGCACCGGCTCGAACAGCGAGGGAAACTTGCGCTCCGGATTCAGGTTGGCGCTGGGTGCAATGCCGATGGTTCCGGTGCAGGCCGGCCCCAGGTCGCTCAGGATGTCGCCAAACAGATTGCTGGCCACCACCACATCGAAAAAATCAGGGCGCAGCACAAAATGCGCCGAAAGGATGTCAATATGAAACTTGTCCAGCTTTATCGCCGGGTAACGCTTGGCCATCTCTTGCACACGTTCATCCCAATAGGGCATGGAGATTGAAATGCCGTTGGACTTGGTCGCGCTGGTCAGGTGTTTTTTGGGCCGTGACTGCGCCAATTCAAATGCAAACTTCAGCACACGGTCCACGCCGATCCGGGTAAACACTGACTCCTGCAGGACAAACTCCCGATCGGTTCCGGGGAAGGCCTTGCCGCCAATGTTGGAGTACTCGCCCTCGGTATTTTCACGAACGATGTAAAAATCAATCTCGCCCGGCTGGCGCGGGCTGCCATCGCGCCTGACCACTGGCGCAATGATTCCGGGCATCAGCCGCGCCGGCCGCAAATTGATGTACTGGTCAAACTCGCGCCTGAACAGCAGCAGCGAGCCCCACAAGGAAACATGATCGGCGATTTTCGCAGGCCAGCCCACCGCGCCAAAATAAATCGCGTCATGTCCGCCAATCTGGTCTTGCCAGTTGTCGGGCAGCATCTTGCCGTGCTTTTCGAAATAGTCCCAACTCGAAAAATCAAAGTGGTCGAACTGCAGGTCAATGCCGCATTTGACGGCGGCTGCCTCCAGAACGCGAATGCCCTCGGGCATCACCTCCTTGCCAATGCCGTCACCGGCGATGAC
>CAYJMW010000191.1:0-3993 GCA_964371235.1 uncultured Polaromonas sp. | reverse complement strand
CTTGCCCTTGATCATGTCGGCCAGGGATTTGAGCGCGCGCTTGTTGGCGCCCGTCATGGCTTTGCCGCGGCGGCCATTGTCGAGCAGCGAATCAACCGCTTCCTGCAGCATGCGCTTTTCATTGCGCGCAATGATTTCGGGCGCCTTGAGTTCGAGCAAACGGCGCAGACGGCTGTTGCGGTTGATGACGCGGCGATACAGGTCGTTCAGGTCTGACGTGGCAAAGCGGCCGCCGTCCAGCGGCACCAATGGGCGCAGGTCAGGCGGCAAAACGGGCAGCACGTCGAGCACCATCCAGCCGGGCTTGATGCCGGACTTCTTGAATCCTTCCATCAATTTCAGGCGCTTGGCGTTTTTCTTGATCTTGATCTCGGACCCGGTCAGGTCGTTGCGCAGCTTGTCGATCTCAACGTCAAGGTCCAGCCCTTCGAGCAGGTCCTTGATGCCCTCGGCGCCCATCTTGGCGGTGTACTCGTCGCCGTATTCCTTGCGCTTGGCGTCGTAATCGTCCTCCGACATGATGCTGAATTTCTTCAGCGGAGTCATGCCGGGGTCGGTCACCACGTAGGCTTCAAAGTACAGCACGCGTTCGATGTCGCGCAGGGTCATGTCGAGCACCAGGCCCAAACGCGACGGCAGCGACTTCAGGAACCAGATGTGCGCGCAGGGAGCGGCCAGGTCGATGTGACCCATGCGCTCGCGGCGCACCTTGGTCTGCGTGACTTCAACGCCGCACTTCTCGCAGATGACGCCGCGGTGCTTGAGGCGCTTGTATTTGCCGCACAGGCATTCGTAGTCCTTGATGGGGCCAAAAATCTTTGCGCAAAACAAACCATCGCGCTCGGGCTTGAAGGTGCGGTAGTTGATGGTTTCAGGCTTCTTGACTTCACCGAAAGACCAGGAACGGATCTTCTCGGGCGAAGCCATGCCGATCTTGATGGCATCGAAATGCTCATCCGGCGTGAATTGCTTGAACAGGTCGAGTAATGATTTCATGACGCTATTTCCTCTTTAATCAGTTGAGGACAGACCAGACTGCCGCGCAATCCTGGTCTGTCCCGCAAGGCCACAGGACTAACTGCGTTCCAGTTCGATATCGATGCCGAGCGAGCGAATTTCCTTGACCAGCACGTTGAACGACTCCGGCATGCCGGCCGTGATGGCGTGCTCACCCTTGACAATGCTTTCATAGACCTTGGTACGGCCCTGCACGTCGTCGGACTTGACGGTGAGCATTTCCTGCAAGGTGTAGGCGGCGCCATAAGCTTCCAGCGCCCAGACCTCCATCTCGCCGAATCGCTGGCCACCAAATTGCGCCTTGCCGCCCAGCGGCTGCTGCGTCACCAGGCTGTAGGGACCGGTCGAGCGGGCATGCATCTTGTCATCAACCAGATGGTGCAGCTTCAGGAAGTGCATATACCCCACGGTGGTCGTGCGCTCGAACGGATCGCCCGTGCGGCCGTCATAGAGCTGGGCCTGGGTACGCGTCGCGGTCAGGCCCTTGGCCTGGGCGATGTGTTCCGGGTAAGCCAGCTGCAGCATGGTCATGATGTCCTCTTCAGTGGCGCCGTCAAACACGGGCGTGGCGAAAGGCACGCCGGTCGTCAGGTTGCCGGCCATCGCGAGGATGTCTTCATCGGACAGGCTGTTCAGGTCTTCGCTACGGCCGGACTTGTTGTAGATGGTGTCCATGAACTTGCGCAATTCGGCAACTTTGGCCTCTGCTTGCAGCATGTCGCCAATCCGGCGGCCCAAGCCTTTGGCGGCCCATCCCAGATGCACCTCGAGCACCTGCCCCACGTTCATGCGCGAAGGCACGCCCAGAGGGTTGAGCACGATGTCGCACGGCGTGCCATCGGCCATATGCGGCATGTCTTCGATCGGCACTATTTTTGAAACCACGCCCTTGTTGCCGTGCCGGCCAGCCATCTTGTCGCCAGGCTGCAAGCGGCGTTTGACGGCCAGGTACACCTTGACCATTTTCAGCACGCCTGAAGGCAGCTCATCGCCCTGCGTGAGCTTCTTGCGTTTTTCCTCGAACCCCAGGTCAAAGCTGTGGCGCGTCTGCTCCATGGCGTTCTTGATGCTCTCGAGTTGCGCCGCCACCTCGTCATCGGCCGGCCGAATGTCAAACCAGTGGTGCTTTTCAATGTCGGCCAGGTAGGCCTTGTCGATCTTGCTTCCCTTGGCGAGCTTTTTCGGGCCGCCGTTGGCGACCTTGCCGGTCAGCAGTTTTTCAATCCGGTCGAACGCATCGGCTTCCACAATCCGCAACTGGTCGTTCAGGTCCAGCCGGAAGCGCTTGAGTTCGTCGTCAATGATCTGCTGGGCGCGCTTGTCGCGCACGATGCCTTCACGGGTAAACACCTGTACGTCAATCACGGTGCCCTGCGAGCCCTGGCTCACGCGCAGCGAGGTGTCTTTCACGTCGCTGGCCTTTTCGCCGAAAATGGCGCGCAGCAGTTTTTCTTCCGGCGTCAGCGTGGTCTCGCCTTTTGGCGTGACCTTGCCCACCAGCGTGTCACCAGGCTGGACTTCAGCGCCGACAAAAATAATGCCGGATTCATCGAGACGGTTGAGCTGCTGTTCGGACAGGTTGGGAATGTCGCGGGTGATCTCTTCGCAGCCGAGCTTGGTGTCGCGCGCCATCACAACCAGTTCTTCAATGTGAATCGACGTGTAGCGGTCTTCGGCCACGATGCGCTCGGAGATCAGGATCGAGTCTTCGAAGTTGTAGCCGTTCCATGGCATGAACCCGATCAGCATGTTCTGGCCGATCGAGATTTCGCCGAGATCGGTCGATGCGCCATCGGCAATCACGTCACCCTTGGCCAGCTGGTCACCCTTCTTGACAATCGGACGCTGGTGAATGTTGGTGTTCTGGTTGGAACGCTGGTACTTGATCAGGTTGTAAATGTCCACGCCGACTTCACCCGCCTGGGCCTCGGCGTCATTGACACGGACCACGACCCGGGTCGCATCAACATAGTCCACCACACCGCCACGGGTGGCGGTCACCACGGTGCCAGAATCCACGGCGGCGACACGCTCGATGCCGGTGCCAACCAGGGGCTTTTCCGGGCGCAGCACGGGCACGGCCTGGCGCGACATGTTGGCGCCCATCAGCGCGCGGTTGGCATCATCATGCTCAAGGAAGGGCACCAGCGACGCGGCCACCGACACGATCTGCGCCGGCGACACGTCCATGTACTGCACGCGCTCGGCGCCGACCAGAATCGATTCGCCATTTTCACGGGCCGACACCAGGTCGCCCGTCAACGTGCCGTCCTTGTCCAGGGCGGCGTTGGCCTGGGCAATCACGTACTTGCCTTCTTCAATCGCGGACAGGTAGTCGATCTGCATCGTGGTCTTGCCTTCGATCACGCGGCGGTATGGCGTTTCAATGAAGCCGTACTCGTTGAGGCGGGCGTACAGTGCCAGCGAATTGATCAGGCCGATGTTCGGGCCTTCAGGCGTTTCAATCGGACAGACCCGACCGTAGTGCGTGACGTGCACGTCGCGAACTTCAAAGCCGGCGCGTTCGCGGGTCAAACCGCCCGGGCCAAGGGCCGAAACACGGCGCTTGTGGGTAATTTCGGCCAGCGGATTGGTCTGGTCCATGAACTGCGACAGCTGCGATGCACCGAAAAATTCCTTCAGAGCGGCGGAAATCGGCTTGCTGTTGATCAGGTCGTGTGGCATCAGCGGCTCCTGCTCGGCCTGGCCCAGACGTTCTTTCACGGCTTTTTCAATGCGGGCCAGACCGGTACGGTACTGGTTCTCGGCGAGTTCACCGACACAACGCACGCGCCGGTTGCCAAGGTGGTCGATATCATCGACCTGGCCATTGCCGTTACGCAGGTCCACCAGGATCTTGACGACCGCGAGGATGTCCTCATTGGTCATGACCATGGGGCCGGTTGAGTCGTCACGACCGACACGGGCGTTGAACTTCATGCGGCCCACCCTGGACAGATCGTAGGTGTCCGCGTT
>CAYJMW010000190.1:2606-4018 GCA_964371235.1 uncultured Polaromonas sp. | reverse complement strand
ACACCGCAGCAGTGTATGCCGCGCGTGCCAACCTGAACCCGGTATTAATTACCGGAATCGCGCAGGGCGGCCAACTCATGACCACCACCGACGTTGATAACTGGCCGGCTGATGCGCAGGGGGTGCAGGGGCCCGACTTGATGCAGCGCTTCCTGGCGCACGCCGAGCGCTTCAAGACCGAGATTATCTTCGACCACATCAACCAGGTCGATCTCGGCCAGCGCCCCTTCACGCTGACGGGCGACAGCGGCACTTACACCTGCGACGCGCTGATCATCGCCACCGGGGCCTCTGCCAAATACCTCGGGTTGCCTTCAGAAACCGCATTCATGGGCCGCGGCGTCTCGGGCTGCGCCACCTGCGACGGCTTCTTCTACCGCGACCAGGAAGTGTGCGTTATTGGTGGCGGCAACACGGCCGTGGAAGAAGCGCTGTATTTATCGAACATCGCCAGCAAGGTCACGCTGGCACACCGGCGCGACAAATTCAAGGCTGAAGCCATCCTGATCGACAAACTGTACGAGAAAGTTGCGACCGGGAAGATTGAACTCAAGCTGCACCACACGCTGGATGAAGTGCTCGGCGATGCCTCGGGCGTCACTGGCGTGCGGCTGAAAAGCACACAAAATGGCGCCACGCAAGACATCGCGCTCACGGGCTGCTTTATCGCCATTGGCCACCAGCCCAACACCGATATTTTTGCCGGCCAACTGGAGATGGCGGGCGGCTACATCCTCACCAGGACCGGGCAACAGGGCCTGGCAACCATGACCAGCGTGCCGGGCGTGTTCGCCGCTGGCGACGTCCAGGACCACATTTACCGCCAGGCCATCACCAGTGCGGGGACCGGCTGCATGGCGGCGCTCGATGCCCAGCGGTTTCTGGAACAGGGCAGCTGAATCGCAAGTGCAAGTGCCCGTTGCACAGGCCCCGCGGCTTGCATGTAACAGCTGCTTTGGACAAATCAGTTTTCAGGCTATAATTTATGGCTTGGCTGAGCATCGCTGGGGATTTTGACGCGAGCCGGCATCCAATTACTTAATTTTTACGGAGAGTGCGCATGGCACGCGTCTGTCAGGTCACGGGCAAAGCCCCGATGGTGGGAAACAAGGTTTCTCACGCCAACAACAAAACCAAGCGCCGGTTCATGCCTAACCTGCAGTACCGCCGCATCTGGGTCGAGAGTGAAAATCGCTGGGTGCGCCTGCGCATTACCAGTGCTGGCCTGCGCCTGATTGATAAAAATGGCATCGACGCGGTCCTGGTGGACCTTCGTGCCCGCGGGGAACTCTAAGCTCCGTCCTCAACTGACTAGGAAAAATCATGGCTAAAGGCGCACGCGAAAAAATCAAGCTGGAATCGACTGCCGGCACGGGTCATTTCTACACGACCACCAAAAACAAGAAAACCAC
>CAYJMW010000190.1:0-2506 GCA_964371235.1 uncultured Polaromonas sp. | reverse complement strand
AATCGACTGCCGGCACGGGTCATTTCTACACGACCACCAAAAACAAGAAAACCACGCCCGACAAAATGCTGATCATGAAATTTGATCCGAAGGCACGCAAGCATGTCGAATACAAGGAAATCAAGCTGAAGTAATTCAGGCCGATTTGCGCAACGCCCGGCGCGTTGCCCCATCAAAAAACCCGCTGAATCCCAGCGGGTTTTTTTGTGGATTTATTGGGGTCTGGATTTATTGGGGTCAGACACCAATTTTTCCGCGACGCCATGCGTCGCACCCGAAGGGTCAGCTTTTGGCTGAGAAAATTTGGGCTCTGACCCCAAAAAATCCTCAGGCCCGGGCAGCCCGCAGCTTCATTGAAAACTCGCGCAGCGCGGCGATGCCGCTCTCTTCGGCACGGTGACACCAGGCTTGCAGCTCGGAGGTGAGTTGCTCGCGTGATGCCGACGTGCTCAGCCACATCTGGCGAAGCTCCTCGCGCATGGTGACCATCTTGTCGAGCACCGGATGCTCGGCTCTGGCTTGGGCCAGTTGCGGTTTGGCATCTGCCGGCACCATTTCCGCATCACGATGCAGCCAGCGAATAGCCGTGCGCAGCACCGATGCGTCCTCTTTCCTGGCTCTCAGCGCTTGAATCTCGGCTTTCGCGGCGCGGCGCATTTCACGCGCAAAACCCGCCATCATCTCGTAGCGGTGAGCAATCAGCGCTTCCAGCGTTTTCTCGTCGGCCACTGGCTGAATGGCGCCCAACTGAAGCTTGGGTGGAACTTTCCTGACGGTGGCCAGGCGCATTTTTTCCATGGCGCGGATATAGATCCAGCCGATATCAAATTCGTAAGGCTTGACCGAAAATTTGGCCGATGTGGGGTAAGTGTGGTGGTTGTTGTGCAACTCCTCGCCGCCAATCACGATGCCCCAGGGCGAAATGTTGGTGCTCGCATCGGGCGACTCAAAGTTGCGGTAACCCCAGTAGTGGCCAATGCCATTGACGATGCCGGCCGCCGTCACGGGAATCCAGGCCATTTGAACGGCCCACACGGCCAGCCCGGCCGCACCGAACAGCGCCAGATCAAGAAGCATCATCAGGCCGACACCCTGCCAGCTAAAACGCGAATAGACATTGCGCTCGAGCCAGTCATTGGGCGTGCCGTGGCCGTAGCGGAGCAGGGTTTCCCTGTTTTTGGTCTCGGCGCGGTACAACTCGGCGCCTTGCCAGAACACGGTCTTGATGCCACGCGTCTGCGGACTGTGCGGGTCATCCATGGTTTCACACTTGGCGTGGTGCTTGCGGTGCACCGACACCCACTCCTTGGTCACCTGGCCAGTTCCCAGCCAAAGCCAGAAACGGAAGAAATGCGCCGGAATGGCGTGCAGTTCCATGGCGCGATGCGCCTGATGGCGGTGCAGATAAAGCGTCACGCTGACAATGGTGATGTGAGTAGTCACCAGCGTGTACAACGCGATCTGCCACCAGCTGGCTGCCAGCAGCCCATGCGCCAGCCAGTCGAGGGCGGCATCGAAAAAAATCATAAAAGTCCTATAACACGCTGCATCCGCCTCTGTTCAAAACGCTCAAAACCGTTGTTCGACGGGTCGCGCCAGAGGGCTTTTCATTGTAGTCCGATGACAGCCGATTGCTCGAAACACAAAACCATTTTGGCAGTGCTTCGACCGCCCGGAAAATCTCGAAAATTACGCCTTTTGCCACGCTGCGGCAAAAAAACCATCGGTCTGGTGCAAATGCGGCCACAGTCTCAGGTAGGGGCCACGGCAAAGCTTTTCCGCGCCTTCCACCCCTAAATGAGTCAACAAAGGTCCAACTTCAAGGACGCTGAACTCTTTATTTGCAGCGCTGAAGGCCTCGGCAATCGCCTCGTTTTCTTCGCGCAGGATGCTGCAAGTGGCATAAACCAGCCGCCCGCCGGGTTTCAGAAGCCGTGCGGCGCTCTGCAAGATCGCGGTTTGCTTGGCCGCAAGTTCCTCGATCGCCTTCGGGCTCTGGCGCCACTTCAGGTCGGGATTGCGCCGCAAGGTGCCCAGCCCCGAGCACGGCGCGTCAACCAGAACCCGGTCAATCTTGCCGGCCAGCCGCTTGATGCGGTCATCGCGTTCATGGGCAATCGCCACGGGATGGACGTTGGACAAGCCGCTGCGGGCCAGCCGCGGCTTGAGTGCCGCCAGCCGGTGCGCGGACGTGTCAAAGGCATAAAGCCGCCCGGTGTTGCGCATGGAGGCACCCAGCGCCAGCGTCTTGCCGCCCGCGCCGGCGCAAAAATCAACCACCATTTCACCGCGCTTGGCATCAACCAGCAGCGCCAGCAACTGCGAGCCTTCATCCTGCACTTCAATGGCGCCGCGGGTGAAGGCGTCGAGTTTGCCGAGCTGTGATTTGTCGGCCAGCCGCAGGCCCCAGGGCGAGTACGGAGTTGCTACTGTCTTGATAGCCAGCTTCGCAAGTTCCTTCTGGACGTCAGCGCGTTTTTCCTTCCAGGTATTGACGCGCAAGTCG
>CAYJMW010000189.1:0-4149 GCA_964371235.1 uncultured Polaromonas sp. | reverse complement strand
GTAGCGTTTCAGGGAATCACTGTCACGGCAACTGGCCGGTGACAGCAACATCCGGCGGCTGCGTCAGCGCCGCTTCGCCATGCACCAGCAGCACCGCTTGCTCCGGCAAGGTGTCCAGTTCTACCCATTCGCCCCAGCCCAGCACCCGGTCGGCTGGGCGCTGCGGCACAGCATTGGGGTCGCGTTGCCAGAGCACCGTGAGGTTGCGACCTTGCAGCTTCAAGCGGATTTCCACGGCGGGCCAATGGGCTGGCAAGCGTGGCGAAAGGGACAGCCGGCCCGGCCGAACGGCCAGGCCGAGCAGGGTTTCCAGCGCCGCGCGGTAGAGCCAGGCGGCCGCTCCGGTGTACCAGCTCCAGCCGCCGCGCCCGACGTAGGGCGTGGCGCTGTAAACATCACCGGCCATCACATACGGCTCAATTTCGTAGGCGAGGCCGCGCTCCGGATGCTGGCTGCGGTGCGCGGGGCTGAGGGCTTCAAAGCTGTTCCAGGCGCTCTCGGTGTCCCCGCTGAGGGCCTGAGCCATCATGGCCCAGACGCCGGCGTGAGAATACTGGCCGCCGTTCTCGCGCACGCCCCGCGGGTAGGCCTGGATGTAGCCGGGGTTGTTGTCGGAATGCTGCAAGGGCGGATCGAGCAGGCGCAGCAGACCGGCTTTCTGATCGACCAGTTGCTCCTTGAGTGCGAGCATGGCCGGCGCTGTAAAGGCCGCGGTGGACGCACCCGACAGCACGGCCCAAGCCTGCGCGATCAGGTCGATGCGGCATTCGGCGTTGGCGCTTGAACCGAGCGGCTCGCCGTTGTCGAAAAAGGCGCGGCGGAACCAGGCGCCGTCCCAGCCGGCATCGTGCAGTGCGGCGACCCAGCCGCTGCGTGCTTCTACCCAGCGCGCAGCACGCGCAGCGTCGCCGCGTGTTTTGGCCAGCGGCGCAAAGCCATCGACGACGCAGCACAGGAACCAGCCGAGCCAGACCGATTCACCCCGGCCCTCGTTGCCGACGCGGTTCATGCCGTCGTTCCAGTCGCCGCTGCCCATCAGCGGCAAGCCGTGCGCGCCCACCGCCAGGCTGCGCTCGATGGTGCGGGCACAGTGCTCATAAACGCTGGCGGTCTGGGCACTGATTTGCGGCACCTGGTAGGCGTCTTCCGCGCCCTCGGGAATCGGTGGGCCGTCGATGAAGGGAACGATGTCGTCGAGAACGGCCGCGTCGCCAGTCACCGCAATGTAATGCGCGCAGACGTAAGGCAGCCAGAGCAGGTCATCGGAGAAGTGCGTGCGCACCCCGGCGCCGCTGGGCGCATGCCACCAGTGCTGGACATCGCCTTCGGGGAACTGGCGCGAGGCATTGAGCACGATCTGCTCGCGCAGGCGCGCCGGGTCGGCCAGACTCAGGGCCATGGCATCCTGCAACTGGTCGCGAAAGCCGAAAGCGCCGCCCGCCTGGTAAAACGCGGCCTTGGACCACAAGCGGCACACCACCGTCTGATAGAGCAGCCAGCGGTTGACCAGGGCGTCGAATAGCGGATCGGGCGTGGCGACATGCACCTTGCCCAGCAGCTCTGACCACCAGCCCTTGACCTCGGTCAGCGCATTGCCGGTGTCGCGCTGCGCCCAGTCCAGCGCCATTTGCTCCGCGGCCGCCGCATCGGCCGCGTGGCCCAGGATGAAACTGAACGCCAGTTCGCCACCGCTGGCCAGCTCGAACTTGCTGGCAAGCGCGGCGCAGGGATCAAACGCGCCGCCGCTGCGTTGCCCCAGCGTGGCGGGCAGCACCAGCCGCCCCAGCGGGTCGAAAAATTCGCCGCGATGGCAAGTCCATTGCAGGCCGGTCGGCGTGTCGGCGCTTGCGCCGAAAGCGAGAAAAGCTGTGCTGCCGCCGAAGCCGCCCTGGCTTTCCCGTTGCTGGGCGAACACAGCCGCCGGCCCGGAGCCTTTCCAGGTGTGCAGCGTACGCCGTGCGCCGTGCCCCGCGCCCATTTGCCACTCCACCATGGCAACGGCGCGCAAACGTCGCCGGGCGCCGCCCGCGTGCCGGACGCGCACCCGCACCACCTTCACAGCCTCGCTCAGGTGCGCAAAAAAAGTTGTTTCCACTTCAAGCCCGCCGTGCTGACCCTCAAACACCGAATAGCCCTGACCGTGGCGCACGCGCCAGCGGCTGCCAGGCGCTCTGGGCAAGCCGGGCACCAGCGGCAAGACCTCGCCACTGTCAAGGTCCTGCAGCAGCCAATGCTCGAAGGCCGGGTCGCGCACCGGGTCGTTGGACCATGGCGTGATTTGGTGCTCCTGGCTGTTGACCGCCCAGGTGTAGCCGCTGCCCGTTTCCGACACCTGGAAACCGAACGCCGGGTTGGCGATGACGTTGACCCAGGGCTTGGGCAGGGTTTGTCCGTCCAGCAACTCAAAACGGTACTCGCCGCTGGCGGCGTCGAAGTGGCCCCTGGCGGTCAATTCAGCCGGGGCCGCGCTTGGGGTTGCGGCGGCGGGCGACTGGCTCCAAAGCGGGGTCTCGGCCGCCGCATCGTTTTGCCGCGGCCACCAGCTCGCGCGCAGCGTGGCCGCCTGGGCTTCCAGCGGACGGCCATCGGCAATGAGCACAACACGCGCCAGTCCGGCCAGCGCGGCCTTTTCGGCGGCTGCGATTTCCTGCTCGCGCAGCAGGTAAAAGCCGGGCGCTGAACCTGCCGGATCGTCGCGCGGAAAGCTCGATTGCGCGGCCTGCGTCAGTCGGTCGCGCAGCGCAAGAATGTCGCGCTGTAACGGCATCAGGTAAGAGTGGGGTTCGTTGTTAAGCACCACCACATCGACCGCCAGGCCGCCGAAAGCCCACCAGGGCCGCGCCCGCAGCAGTGCATGCACCAGCCGCATCCCGCTGGCCGACTGGATGCGCACCAGCATGATCGGCTTGTCTCCTGAAATGCCGAAGCGCCAGAGCTGGCGCTGATCCAGTGGCGAACGTTCGACCCGCGGCCGTGGCGTGCTGTACATCAGCGCCGTGGTCAGATCCTGCAACGCCAGGCTTTCCCCGGGAGTCAGCGCCAGATCGCGCAGCCGCACCTGGGCCAGCGTGGCGGCCATGCGGGTGGCGCGTTCAAGGTGCATCGGCTGCAGATACTTGTCGATGCGCGCCGCCAGTTCGCCTTCGGTGTCGGCGGCGGCGGTGGCGAAGCTCAGCCGGGCCACGGCGCCAGGCGCCAGGCGCAGCTTCACGCGCAGGCCGGCCACGGGGTCAAGTCCGTTGATCGGACTGCCGCCAGTGGCCTTGGGTTGCGTCAGCAGGGCCGGCTGGTGCGGCTGGCCGTTGCGGCCCGCGAACAGCCGGCGGTCGGCAATGCAGTCCACCGAAAGCAGCCCGGGCCCGGCTTGCGCCAGAAAGTGTGACACCGCCATTTGCGAGTCGCCGTGCAGGCGCGGCCTGCGCGTGAGTATGAGGGCGCGCCAGTACGGCTCCCAGCGCGTATGCACGAAGAAATTTGAAAATGCCGGGTGCGCTTCGTCGGCGCGCGGATCGGCGAGCACGGCCTCAAAGCAGGAGACCAGTTCCAGGACCTGTTCGGTGCTGCCTATGTTGTGTAGCGTCACGGTGCGCAGTTCAGTGTCATCCTCGGGGCTGACCAGCACCGTGATGGTCGTGATCAGGTCGTCGTCGTGGGCATCGAACTGGACCCGGTCGGCCATGAAGCGCGCCTGGTAACGCCAGCCAGGGCCCGGTGCCGGTGTGGCGGTGAGTGAAACGACCGTGCGCTGGTCGTTCCGGCGCAGATAGAAGAAGCAGCCGTAGCCATCGCGCAGCAGGTCATCACGCCAGCGCGAAACGTTGCGGCCCCGCCAGCGGCTGACGCCGGCGCCGCTGGCGTGCAGGGCGACGCTGTAGGTCCCGTTGGACAGCAGTTGGGTGGGCTTCCAGCCGGGCAAAAGCGGGTTGACGTTGCGCGACTGAAACACCGGCTCCGCCGCGTAGCCATCGGGCTCTGGGGGTTGGCGCGGGTCGGCGCTTTCCACGATCTGGCGCGGGCAGCGTTCATGCAGCAGCGCTTCGTGCGCCGCCACTTGCGGATCGGCGGCGAACCAGCGACGGGGCGCGCCCTGGCACAGCACGTTGCACAGCGCCGCCAGCGACATGCCCTGGTGGTGGGTCATGTACGCCT
>CAYJMW010000188.1:0-4169 GCA_964371235.1 uncultured Polaromonas sp. | reverse complement strand
AAACAAGAGCGCAGACATGGGCAAAGTATGCGCCGCCTTGATTCGCTGGGGATTTATTGGGGTCAGACACCAATTTTTCTGCGACGCCATGCGTCGCACCCGAAGGGTCAGCCTTTGGCTGAGAAAATTTGGGCTCTGACCCCAAAAAATCCCCAAAACGCTACATTTTTGACTGAAACACCAGCCCCGCATGCTCGCGCAGCGCATGGAACTTGATCCTGGGCCACTGCTGCTCCACCGCGCGCAAGGTGGCGCTGTGATCGACCAGCAGCGTTGGCGCATCGACCGCATCGAGCGCCACGCGGTGCGCGTTGGCCTCGATGAATTTCTTCAGCTCAACCGGGTCGTCGCTTGTGACCCAGCGCGCCAGATTGAAGGGGCTGCCCATGATGCGGGCCTTCACGCCATACTCATGCTCCAGCCGGTGCGCCACCACTTCAAACTGCAACTGGCCGACGGCGCCGAGCAGCAGCAAGGAGCCGGAAATCGGCCGGAACACCTGAATCGCGCCTTCTTCGCCAAGCTGCGTCAGCCCCGCACGCAACTGCTTGCTGCGCAGCGGGTCGGCCACTTCCACCACGCGGAACATTTCCGGCGCAAAAAACGGCAGACCGGTAAATTGCAGCGTTTCGCCTTCGGTCAGCGTGTCGCCGAGCTGCAGCACGCCGTGGTTCGGGATGCCGATGATGTCGCCGGCAAAGGCGGTGTCGAGCAGTTCGCGGCGCTGGCTCATGAAGCTCACCACGGTGTTGGGCCGCAGTTCCTTGCCGCTGCGCACCACCTTGAGCCGCATGCCGCGCGTGAACTCGCCGCTGGCCACGCGCAAGAATGCAATCCGGTCGCGGTGCGCCGGGTCCATGTTGGCCTGGATCTTGAACACCACGCCCGAGAATTTCTTTTCTTCGGGATGCACCACACGCTGCAGGGCGGCGCGCGGTGCCGGCGGCGGGGCCAGGTCCACCAGCGCGTCGAGCACTTCGCGAACGCCAAAGTTGTTGATGGCCGAGCCGAAGAACATGGGTGTTTGCCTGCCTGCCAGAAATTCGGCGCGGTCAAATTCAGGCGAGGCACCGCTCAGCAACTCCATTTCGCCCTGCGCCTGCGCGAACTCGGCGCCAAATCGTTTGGCGGCTTCCTCATTGTCCAGCCCGGACAGGACTTCCTCGTCACCGCCGCGCTTGTCTTCGCCGGGGCTGAACACGCGCATGCGGTTTTCGCGCCTGTCATACACACCGTGAAACAGCTTGCCCATGCCGACCGGCCAGGTGAAGGGCACTACGGTCATGCCGAGTTCGCGCTCGATCTCGTCCATCAGGTTCATCGGGGCCTGCACCTCGCGGTCCATCTTGTTGACAAAGGTCAGGATCGGCGTGCCTCTGGCGCGGCAGACCTGCAGCAGTCGGCGCGTTTGCGGCTCAACGCCGTTGGCCGCGTCGATCACCATCAGCGCGGCGTCCACGGCGGTCAGCACACGGTAGGTGTCTTCGGAAAAGTCCTGGTGGCCGGGGGTATCTAACAGGTTGATCACGCAATCGCGGTATTCCATCTGCATGACAGAGCTGGCAACCGAAATGCCGCGCTGCTTTTCAATTTCCATCCAGTCACTGGTCGCGTGGCGCGCCGCCTTGCGCGCCTTGACGCTGCCGGCGATCTGGATCGCGCCCGAGAAGAGCAGCAGCTTTTCAGTCAGCGTGGTCTTGCCGGCGTCGGGGTGGGAAATGATGGCAAACGTGCGGCGGCGCTTGACTTCTTCCGGGATTGATAAGTGCTGCATGCCGTGAATTTTCAATGATGTACGCGAGTATGTGCGCAGGCTCTGAGCGTGCCGCCTGGACCGCCTCGCGGTCACCGGCTGCTTGTCGTAGCTTCGCCTCCGCTGATTTTCAACATGATAACCTAGAAATACAAATACCAATAAACCTAAATATTACTTGACTTGATAACCTAAAAACAGCGACACTCAATATCATGTTGAGATGGGGACAGAGCTTGTTCACTTCGTGTCACTGCGGTCTTTCCCGCAAGGTATTCGTTTGGTAGCTGCGGACTGTCCCGCAAGGTTTCATGAAGTACAAGCAGAGAGCATCATGGCAACGCCATCAGAAAACCTCGCCGCATCCCTCAAAGTCCTGAAAACGTTGCAGGATAAAGAAATTGTGGCCATTCGAACCAGCCACTTGACCCGCACCCACAGGGAGCGGTTGCTCAAAAACGGGTTCCTCCGAGAAGTCGTGAAAGGTTGGTATATCCCTACCCGTCCCGACGAGGCCCCTGGCGAAAGCACCGCTTGGTACACGTCTTTCTGGGCTTTCTGCGCCGACTATCTCAATGAGCGCTTTGGCGAGGACTGGTGTCTCAGTCCTGAGCAATCGCTGACTCTTTTTACCGGCGACTGGACGGTGCCCAGACAAGTACAGGTCCGCTCGCCCAAAGGCGGCAACAAGCCTTTGTCCCTGCCCCACGAAACCTCGATCTTCGATGTCCGCCTGGGGCTGCCGCCAGCGGCGGATGTAGAAATCAACAACGGCTTGCGTGTTTACAACCTGCCTGCGGGCCTCATCGCAACCTCACCGACGCATTTCACCGCACAGCCTATAGTCATGCGCGCTGCCCTCGCCACGATGACTGATGCCTCCGAAGTTCTGGGCCGATTGCTAGAAGGCGGGCACAGCACCATTGCTGGAAGACTGGCCGGGGCCTTTCGCAACATTGGCAGAGTCTCCATAGCGGACAACATCGTGGAAACGATGCGGGCAGCGGGCTACACCGTAGCCGAAGCCGACCCCTTCAAAGGTATCCCGCACGCGGCGCTCAGCCTGCGCGAAACATCTCCCTACGTCAACCGGGTCACAATGACATGGCAAAAAATGCGGGAGGATGTGCTTGGAAATTTTCCAGCCCCGCCGGAAATACAGCCCGACAAGGCAGCTTATCTTCAGCGTGTTGATGATGTCTATGTCCTGGATGCCTACAACTCGCTTTCTATTGAGGGTTACCGGGTCAGCACTGAGCTGATTGAGCGGGTGCGTTCAGGCGACTGGAATCCAGACACCCTGGAGGCGGATCGCAACCCGCGGGACGCTCTCGCGGCCCGCGGGTACTGGCAGGCCTTCCAGCGCGTGAAGCAAAGCGTTGACCGGGTTTTGATGAACGAGAATGCAGGGAAAGTGGCGCAAGCCGATCACGGAGTTTGGTATCGAGAACTATTCGGACCGAGCATCACTGCCGGTCTGCTTAAACCTTCCGATCTTGCCGGTTATCGCAGCGGCCCGGTCTATATTCGCCGCTCGCAGCACGTTCCTCCGAACCGTGAAGCCGTGCGCGAACTCATGCCCGCATTCTTTGACTTGCTCCAGAGCGAAGTTGAGCCAGCCGTTCGCGTCGTCATGGGACATTTCATCTTCGTCTATATCCATCCCTATTTCGATGGCAACGGACGCATGGGACGCTTCTTGATGAATGTGATGTTGGCATCAGGTGGATTCCCGTGGACGGTTGTCCCGGTGGACCGGCGCGACGACTACATGGCTGCGCTGGAAAAGGCCAGTGCTGAAGGCGACGTTGTTCCCTTCGCCCGGTTGCTGGGCCAACTCTTGGGGTAGTCCACCAGCGTGCTG
The DNA here is from genome assembly GCA_964371235.1 of uncultured Polaromonas sp. Taxonomy (GTDB): domain Bacteria; phylum Pseudomonadota; class Gammaproteobacteria; order Burkholderiales; family Burkholderiaceae_C; genus Polaromonas. The sequence continues at coordinate 552 of CAYJMW010000188.1, read as the reverse complement.
CCGAACTCACAATGGCTTTAGCAGGTGCGACGCCGGGTCGCAGTGGGACAATAGGGTGCTATGCATCCCAACGCCTTACTCGACTGTTGTTCCGCGCTGCTCAAGCAGGTTCTCAAATTTGACCAGCCCGCCGACATGGTGGTGTCGCGCTATTTTCGTGAGCTGCGCCTGGGCCCGCGCGAGCGCGCCACGGTGGCCGAAACGATTTACGGTGTGTTGCGCAAAAAAAATCTCTACACCTACCTGGCCCAGCACGGCAGCGGCGCGCCCGAGCGTCGCCTGGCAATTCTGGGTTTTGCCGCCGAGCGCGATTTTCTGCTGAGTGCGCTGACGGAGCCTGAGAAAGACTGGCTGGCCCGCTGCGATCAGGTCAAAGCAGCGGACCTGATGGAACTGCACCGCCACAACCTGCCGCAATGGCTGGTCGAGCCGCTCAAGGAACAGCTCGGGGATGACTTCTGGCCGCTGGTCGAAAGCCTCAACGCCCCTGCGGGGCTCGACTTGCGCGTCAATACCTGGAAGGAAAAACGCGCTGACGTCCAGAAGGAACTT
>CAYJMW010000187.1:0-4173 GCA_964371235.1 uncultured Polaromonas sp. | reverse complement strand
ACGGTCTGGCAGGGGTCTGCGCGGCTGCTGCTGACGGGCGGCGCAGGCAGCCAGGATAGGGCCGCCCTGCCCGGCCGCGTGCAATGGACGCTGCGCCCCGCCCTCAGCGGGCTGCGTTTGAGCCTGCTGGCGCCATGCTGCACGGCCGAGGCGCTGCAGTTGCATGCCACGCCGATGCCAAATGGCTTGCGGCTGGCGCTGGCAGATGCCCAGTCGCAGTGGCCGGCCGGACTGCTGGCGGGCCTGGGCACGCCCTGGAACACACTGCAGCTCAGCGGCCAGTTATGGCTGCAAAGCCAGGCCTTGAGCGCCGAATGGAACGCCGGACGCCTGGCGGTGGCGGGTAGCGCGGTACTGGAAGCACGTGATGTCAGTTCGCGCCTGTCCACGCTGCGCCCGATGGGCAGCTACCGCCTGACGCTGCGCGGGGGGCCAAGCGTCGGCGTGACGCTGGAAACGCTTGAAGGCAGCCTGCAACTGAGCGGCAGCGGCCAATGGGTCGGCTCACGCCTGCGCTTTTCGGGCGAGGCCCGCGCCGCGCCGGAGCGCGAAGCCGCGCTGGCGAATTTTCTCAATATCATTGGCAGACGCAGCGGTGCGCGCTCCATCATTACCCTGGGTTGAACCTCATGCAAAAATTTGCTCCATTTTTTATAGCGCTTGGCGCCCTGCTGTTCATGGCGCCGGCCGCTTCGCAGGCACAAAGTCCAGCCCTGCCGGGCCCCGGCGAACCAGTGACGCTGAGCTTTGTCAATGCCGACATCGCCGAGGTCGCGCGCACCATCGCCGTCATCACGGGGCGCAGCGTGGTGGTCGATCCGCGCGTGCGCGGCACCATGAACCTGAACACCGACAAACCGGTCTCGCGGGCGGCCGCCTACGACCAGTTCCTGGCGACCTTGCGGCTGCAGGGCTTCACGGTGGTGGAAACGGCCGGGCTGTACAAGGTGGTGCCCGAGGCCGATGCCAAGCTGCAGGCGAGCCGGGTCAACGCCGGGCCGGTCAGCGGCCCCGGCAACCAGATCGTGACGCAAATCTTCCGGTTGAATTACGAGACCGCCAACAACCTGGTGCCGGTGCTGCGTCCGCTGATCAGCCCAAACAACACCATCAACGTGAATCCGGGCAACAACTCGCTGGTGATTACCGACTACACCGACAACCTGCAACGCATCGCGCGCATCATTGCCGCGCTCGATGTGCCAAGCGCGAGCGACCTGGAGATCATTGTGCTCAAGCACGCCATCGCCTCCGATATCGTGCCGCTGGTCACGCGCCTGATGGAATCCGGCCCGGCCCCCGCCGCCGGCCAAGGCCAGGCCGACACCTCGTTCAAGACCACCATCCTGGCCGAGCCGCGCAGCAACACCGTCATTGTGCGCACCGCCAACCCGGCGCGCACCGCACTCGCGCGCGCGCTGGTGGAGCGGCTCGATCAACCCGGAGGCGTCAGCGGAACGATCCACGTGGTCAGCCTGAAAAACGCCGATGCCACCAAGCTTGCTATTACTTTAAGAGCGGCACTTTCAGGCGAAACAAGGGCTACCGGCACTTCCGGCACCGCAGCACCGGCCGTCAGTACGCCCGCCACCGCGGCCCTGGCAGCTTCGGCCCAGCCCTCGACCGGCGGCCAGATCCAGGCCGACCCGGCCACCAATTCACTCATCATCAGCGCGCCTGAGCCGCAATACCGGCAACTGCGCGCTGTGATTGACCAGCTCGATGCGCGGCGCGCGCAGGTCTTCGTGGAAAGCCTGATTGCCGAGGTCAACGCCGACAAGGCGGCTGAGTTCGGCATCCAGTGGCAGGGCGCATTCGGGAACAAGGGCGATCACTCGATCGGTGTTCTGGGAACCAACTTTGGCAGCGGAACCAGCGCCAACAACAACATCATCAATCTTGCCGCTCAAGGCGCCAGCGGCACCGTCGCGCCCGGCCAGGGCATCAACTTCGGCGTTTTCAACAAGATCGGCGGCGTCTATGTGCTTGGCTTTCTGGCGCGCTTTCTGGAACAGACCGGTGACGGCAATATCCTGTCCACGCCCAATTTGCTGACGCTGGACAACGAGGAAGCAAAAATTGTGATCGGCAAGAACGTGCCCTTTGTGACCGGCCAGTACACCAACAACAATTCGGGCGGCAGCGGATCGGTCAACCCGTTTCAGACCATCGAGCGCAAGGACGTGGGCCTGACGCTGCGCGTGAAGCCGCAGATCAGCGAGAACGGCACCGTCAAGCTGCAAATCTTCCAGGAGGTGTCCAGCGTGGAGCCGCAGTCGATCAACTCCAGCACTGGCCTGATTACCAACAAACGTTCGATCGAGTCCAATGTACTGGTCGATGACGGCGCCATCGTGGTGCTTGGCGGCCTGCTGCAGGATGAGTATGCCGGCAACGAGGACAAAATCCCGGTCGTCGGCGATGTTCCCTTTTTTGGCAACCTGTTCAAGAGCGAAACCCGCAGCCGCAAAAAAACCAACCTGATGGTTTTCCTGCGCCCGGTGGTGGTGCGCGACGCGCAGGCCAGCGACGCGCTTTCGCTCGATCGCTACGAGCTGATGCGCATGGTGCAAAAAAATGGCCAGCCCGCGCCGAGCACGATGGTGCCAGTCAACGAAGCCCCGGTGATGCCGCCCGTGTTACCGGCCCGCTCGCGCCCTGCCCAGGCCGTGCCGGCACCGTCACCCAACTAACCATGCGCTATTTGTTGCCCTACGCTTTTGCGCGCACCCACCAGTTGCTGCTGGGTGAGGACACGGGGCACCTGACGCTGTGGCTGAATGCTGCCAGCGACCGGCAAGCCCTGAGCGAAGTCATGCGCCGACACGAGGTCGGCGCGCTTGAGACGCTGCCTGCCGAAATATTGGCCCAACGCATCAGCAGCGCTTACGCGCAGAGCGAGTCCAGCGCCGCCACGGTGGTCAGCGAAGTCGAAAGCGATGCCGACCTTTCCCGCATGATGCAGGCGCTGCCCGCCATTGAAGACCTGCTGGAGACCTCCGACGACGCGCCCATCATCCGCATGCTCAATGCCCTGCTCACGCAGGCCGCGCGCGACGGCGCCAGCGACATCCACATCGAACCCTACGAGCGCCATTCGTCGGTGCGCTTCCGGGTGGACGGCACGCTGCGCGAGGTGGTGCAGCCCAACCGCGCGCTGCATGCGGCGCTCATTTCGCGCCTGAAAATCATGGCCGAGCTCGATATTGCCGAAAAGCGCCTGCCGCAGGACGGCCGCATCTCCCTGCGCATTGGCACCCGCGCGGTGGATGTGCGCGTGAGCACCCTGCCCAGCGCCCACGGCGAGCGCGCCGTGCTGCGCCTGCTTGACAAAAGCGGCGAGCGCCTCAACCTCGAAGCGGTGGGCATGCAGGGCGAAGTGCTCAAGCGCTTTGAGCATCTGGTGGCGCAGCCGCACGGCATTATCCTGGTGACCGGGCCCACCGGCTCGGGCAAAAGCACCACGCTGTACGCCGCGCTGGAGCGGCTCGACACCCGGCGCCAGAACATCATGACGGTGGAAGACCCGATCGAGTACGAACTGCCCGGCATCGGCCAGACGCAGGTCAACGCCAAAATCGATCTGGGCTTTGCCAAGGCGCTGCGCGCCATCTTGCGGCAGGACCCGGATGTGATCATGATCGGTGAGATTCGTGATTTTGAAACGGCGCAGATCGCCATTCAGGCCTCACTCACCGGCCACCTGGTGCTGGCCACGCTGCACACCAATGACGCGGCCAGCGCCGTGACGCGGCTGACCGACATGGGCATCGAGCCGTTTTTGCTCAGCTCATCGCTGCTGGGCGTGCTGGCGCAGCGCCTGGTGCGCAAAGTCTGCACCACCTGCCACGGAAATGGTGCCCCCACTGTCGGCGCTGACGCGTCCTCCCTGCCCCCCGAGGGGGCCGCACAGGCCTTGGGGCGGCCCGGCGGCGTGCGGGGTTGCTCCGCCTGCGGCCAGACCGGCTACCTGGGCCGCACCGGGGTGTTTGAGTTGCTGGTCACCACCGACGCGCTTCGCGCCCAGATTCACACCCAGGCCTCTGAAGCCGACCTGCGCGCCGCCGCGCTTGCCGGCGGCATGACGCTGATGCGCGAAGACGGCGAGCGCCTGGTGCAAAGCGGCATCACCTCGCGTGAGGAACTCGTTCGGGTCACGCGAGACTAGAAATG
>CAYJMW010000186.1:0-4185 GCA_964371235.1 uncultured Polaromonas sp. | reverse complement strand
TTCTTTTGCGGCATGATCGATGAGCCGGTGCAAAAGCGGTCGGCTATGTCGATAAAACCAAAGCTCTGGCTCATCCACAACACCAGCTCTTCAGAGAGGCGGCTGATGTGCACCATGGCCAGCGCGGCGGCGGCGGTGAATTCAATCGCAAAATCTCGGTCGCTCACTGCGTCCAGGCTGTTCTGGCAGACTTGCGGCTGGCCGCTTTCATCGACCATGCCGAGGGTCCGGGCGACGCGCTCACGGTCCAGCGGGTAACTGGTGCCGGCCAGCGCGGCGGCGCCCAGCGGCAGGCGGTTCACGCGTTTGCGCACATCGGCCATGCGCTCGGCGTCGCGGGCAAACATTTCCACATAGGCCAGCATGTGATGGCCAAAACTTACCGGCTGCGCCACCTGCAGATGCGTGAAGCCGGGCAGAATCACCTCCACATTCTTCTCGGCAATATCGACCAGCGCCTTTTGCAGGTCCGTCAGCAGCGCGCCTATCAGGTCGATCTCGCCGCGCAGCCACAGCCGCACATCGGTGGCGACCTGGTCGTTTCTGGAGCGGCCGGTGTGCAGGCGTTTGCCGGCATCGCCCGCGATCTGCGTCAGGCGCGCCTCGATGTTGAGGTGAACGTCTTCGAGGTCGAGCTTCCAGTCAAACGTGCCGGATTCGATTTCAGCGGTGATTTGCGCCATGCCCTGCTCAATGGCAGCGTGGTCAGCGGGCGTGATGATGCCCTGCGCGGCCAGCATGTCGGCGTGGGCCAGCGAGCCGGTGATGTCGGCTTGCCACAGGCGCTTGTCAAAAAACACGCTGGCGGTGTAGCGCTTGACCAGATCGCTCATCGGCTCGGAGAACAGGGCCGACCAGGCTTGGGATTTTTTGTCGAATTGATTCACGTCGGGCTTTCTTTGGGGGGTCGCGGGCCGGGGCGGCGCCGGGTGCCGGCCCGGACTGGGCAATGTGCCCAATTGTGGACAATAGTGTTTAAACCAATGGCCGGATGACCACGAGCGGTGCAATACTCTTTGCTGCAGATTTTATCTTCGCGCCGGTCTGCCCTGAAAACCGCGACCTGACCGTCAATAACCGACTGAACGAATGTCAAGAGCGTCCACGGATCCGATGAAGCCACCGCGCTATCCACAGAACCTGGAAGAGTCCACGCTGCATGGCGGTTTTACCCTGGACGACGAGGTGGCGGCGCCACGTGCGCCGCCGCGCGCCAGCATGTTTGACGCCTGCCATGTCGGGGTGGTGTTGCGGGTGGTGCTGCTGGTCGAGGCGGTGGTGGGGGTGGGCGCCATGTTTGGCGCCGGTGAGGTGGCCGACTGGCTGCTGCGGTTTTCCCTGCTGACCGGCGGCGCGCTGCCCGCCACGCTGGCCTGGCTGATTGCCGTGTGCGCGCTGAAAGTCCACTTGAACCGGCTTGCCCCTTCGCGTCAGTGGCTGGTCGGCATGGCGCTCGGTGCGCTGGCCGGGCTGTACGGCTGCGGCTTGCTGGTGCTCATGGGGCCGCTGCAGCCAGCGCCCTGGTGGGCCAGCGCGGCCACGGGCGCCCTGCTCTCGGCCATGGTGCTGGCGGGCCTCGTCTGGCGCGCCAAGGCGAGCACGCCGGCGGCCACGACGGCGCGGCTGGCCGAGTTGCAGGCGCGGATCCGGCCGCACTTTTTGTTCAACACGCTCAACAGCGCGATTGCGCTGGTACGTGCCGAGCCAGCCAAGGCCGAAGCCGTGCTGGAAGACCTGAGCGAGCTGTTTCGTCACGCGCTGGACGATTCGGCTGAGTCGGTCACGCTGGGGCAGGAAATTGCGCTGGCACAGCGCTACCTGGCGATCGAGCAGATCCGCTTTGGCGATCGGCTGCAGGTGCAGTGGAGCCTGGACGAGCGCGCCGATCAGGCCAAATTGCCGCCGTTGCTGCTGCAGCCGCTGGTGGAAAACGCGGTTCGGCATGGCGTGGAGCCCAGTGCGCGCGGCGCGCAAATCAGGATATCCACCGTCAGGCGCGGCAGCACGGTGGTGATCAAGGTGACCAATTCAACGCCGGCCGGCGCGGGAGAGCGCGGCCACGGCCTGGCGCTGGCCAATGCGCGTGAACGCCTGGCCCTGCTGCATGATGTGCAGGCGCACTTCAAGACCGCCTTCAAGGACGGCGTATTTCAGGTCCGGCTGGAGATTCCCGCATGACGGACTTCTTTAGTGGCCCAAGCGGTCAACTGTGGTTTTCAGGATGACACTCAAAGTTCTGGTGGTTGACGACGAAGCGCTGGCTCGTTCCCGCCTGCGCACGCTGCTGGGCGATTGCGCGGCCCCGGCGGCGCTGGTGGCGGGCGAGGCGGCCGACGCCGTGCAGGCCATGACCGCCCTGCAGCAGGGCTGCTTTGACGTGGTGCTGCTGGACATTCGCATGCCCGGCGTTGACGGCATGGCGCTGGCCCAAACCCTTGCCGCCTTGCCCCAGCCGCCCGCCGTGGTGTTTGTCACGGCGCATGCCGAACATGCGGTGCAGGCTTTCGAGCTTGAAGCCATTGACTATCTGACCAAGCCGGTCCGGCTTGAGCGCTTGCAGCAGGCGCTACAAAAAGTAGAGCGCATGGCCCAATCAAGGCAAGGGCCAGGGCCTGATTTATTGGGTGAAATACTGATTATTCAAGACCGTGGCCGGACCGAGCGGGTGCCGCTGGCCGAGGTGCTTTACCTCAAGGCCGAACTCAAATACATCACGGTTCGCACCGCCAGCCGGAGCTACATTCTGGATGGCTCGCTGAGCGAACTCGAAGAGCGCCATGCCGCCTGGTTCATTCGCATCCACCGCAATGCGCTGATCGCGCGGCGTGCCGTGCGCGCGCTCGAAAAGCATTTCGACCCCGAAGAGGGCGAGGGCTGGGCAGTACGGCTCAATGGTATTGACGAAGTGCTGGCGGTCTCGCGGCGTCAGCTCAGCGCAGTGCGCGAGGCCATCGCGGGCTGATCCGGCACGGCAACCGGCCTGTTCCGGCGCAAGCGTCCTACATGGTTTGGCTCCCGCGTCGGGTTCAATGGTTGCGTAACGACTGCGCGGACAACACCGCGCCAGCGGCCAATGGCGAGGAACACAATGACTGAAGATCGCGCTGCGGATGCTCCGCTTGCCGACCCCGAACCGCGCGTGCCGGCCGCGCCAGACCCGGTGCTGCTTCACCTGCCGGTGGACATTCGCAACAGGTCACTGGTGGTGCTGGCCGTGCTGGCCAGCATTTTTATGCTTCATTGGGCCCGGGATGTCTTTATTCCGGTCATGCTCAGTGTGCTGTTGAGCTACGCGCTGTCGCCGCTGGTCAACTCGATGGAGCGCCACCGCGTGCCGCGCTGGCTCGGCGCCGCGCTGCTGATGCTGGCAATATTCGGCGCCGTTGGCTCGACCGCCTATTCGCTCAGGGGTGAGGCCGCGCAACTGGTGGACGCGTTGCCGGCGGCGGCGCAAAAGCTCAGGCAGGCCGTCAAACCGCGCAGCGGCAAGGCAGACAGCACGCTCGAAACCGTGCAGAAAGCCGCGTCGCAACTTGAACAGGCGGCGCGGGAGAATGCAGCGCCTGGCAGCAACCGTGGCGCCACGCGCGTGGTGGTCGAGGCTTCAGGCTTTGACGTCAAGGACTATTTATGGTCAGGCACGGTGGGCCTGCTCACCCTGATGGGCCAGACCGCGGTGGTCGTTTTCCTGACCTATTTTTTGATGATCTCTGGCGACACCTTTCGCCGCAAGCTGGTCAAGCTCGCTGGCCCCGACCTGAGCAGCAAGAAAATCACGCTGCAGGCACTCAATGAAGTGACCGGCCAGATTCAGCGCTACCTGCAGGTGCAACTGCTCACCAGCGCGCTGGTGGGGGTGCTGAGCTGGCTGGCCCTGCTGGCCATCGGGCTGGACAACGCCGCAGTGTGGGGAATTGTGGCGGGCGTGCTCAATCTGGTGCCTTATGTGGGCTCAGTGATCATGGCAACGGCCTCTGCGCTGGTCGGGTTTTTGCAGTTCGGCTCGCTCAATATGGCCCTGGCGGTCGGCGGCATTTCCCTGCTCATTCACACCCTGGTCGGCAATCTGGTGACGCCGTGGCTGACCAGCCGCAGCAGTCAAATGAGCCCGGTGGCGGTGTTTGTCGGGCTGCTTGCATGGGGCTGGCTGTGGGGTGTCTGGGGCCTGCTGCTGGGCATACCCAT
>CAYJMW010000185.1:0-4237 GCA_964371235.1 uncultured Polaromonas sp. | reverse complement strand
ATTTTGGGCGTGCGGTAAAAGCCGTCGCTCCAGAGCTGGATGCGGTTGGCGTGGGCCTGTTTCGCCACATCGGCAAACGCCCGGGTGCCCCGGGGCGTGCTGACTTGGCCGTCGGCAAAAGACACGGCGCCGGTGCCGCAGCCGTCCAGCCCGGCCACAAACTGCGCCAGATTGCTGCGCACCTTACGCGCGGCGTACTGCGCGGCGCGGGCGTTCAGGTCGGTGCCCGCGGATGCGGCGGTGGCCGACGCGTTGGGGATCTTGCTGGTGTCGCTGGCGGTGGCCAGCACTTGGCCGAGCGCCACGCCGAGTTCGTCGGCGACGATTTGCGCCACCTTGGTGTTCAGGCCCTGGCCCATTTCGGTGCCGCCGTGGTTCACCTGCACGCTGCCGTCGGTATAGACATGCACCAGCGCGCCGGCCTGGTTGAACAGGGTGGCGGTAAACGAAATGCCAAACTTCACCGGCGTGATGGCGATGCCGCGCTTGATCACGGGGCTCGCCGCATTCCATGAAGAAATGGCCTCTCGCCGGCGTCGGTATTGCGAAGTTTGCTCCAGTTGTAATAGCAATGGTTCGAGGATGTTGTCTTCAATAGTCATGCCGTAGTGGGTGACGTTCCTCTCGTTCACACCATACAGGTTGCGCCTGCGCACGGCCAGCGGGTCCAGGCCGAGCTGGCGTGCGATGTCGCCCAGAATGCTTTCGATCACGATCACGCCCTGCGGTCCGCCAAAGCCGCGAAAGGCGGTGTTGCTCTGCGTGTTGGTCTTGCAGCGGTAGGAGGCGATCTCGACATCCTGCAAGAAGTAGGCGTTGTCAGCGTGAAACAGCGCGCGGTCGGCCACCGGGCCCGACAGGTCGGCGCTGAAACCGCAGTTGGCCGCCATCAACAGTTTCAGGCCGGTGATGCGCCCGCTGTCATCAAAGCCCACGCTGTACTCGTAGGCAAACGGGTGGCGCTTGCCGGTCACCATGAAGTCGTCATCGCGGTCCAGCCGCAGCTTGACGGGGCATTTGAGTTTGTTGGCCGCAATCGCCGACCACACCGCCATGTGGCCGGCCTGCGTTTCCTTGCCGCCAAATCCGCCGCCCATGCGCCGGCACTCCACCCGCACCGCGTGCTGGTCTATACCCAGCGCGTGCGCCACCCAGTGCTGCACCTCGCCGGGGTGCTGGGTGCTGGAATAAACCAGCCACTGGTGTTGCTCCTGTGGCACTACGTAGGCGACCTGGCCTTCAAGGTAAAAATGTTCCTGCCCGCCGACTTCCAGGGTGCCGTGCAGCGTGTGCACCGCTGTTCTCAGAGCTGCATCCGGGTCGCCGCGCTTGACGACCACTGGTGGCAGCACATAACTTTTCGCGTTGAGGGCAACGTGCACATCCAGGATGGCGGGCAGCGCTTCGAAGCGGCACACCACCTTGCGCGCGGCGCGGCGAGCCTGCATCACCGATTCGGCCACCACCACGCCGATCACCTGGCCGATGTGCTGAACGGTGTCCTGCGCAAACACCGGCTCGTCATGCGCAGCGGTGGCCAGCAGCGGGTCACCGGGAATGTCGCGCGCCAGAATGACGTCGCGCACGCCGGGCATGGCCAGCGCCGCGCCGGCATCCACAGCCAGAAGCCAGCCATGCGCCACACTGGAAAGAATGGGCGCGGCGTGCAGCGTTCCCCGGACCTCGGCGATGTCGTCCACATAGGTGGCGGCGCCCGCCACCTGGGCACGGGCGCTTTCGTGGAAGGCCGGGGTTCCCGCGGCGCTCATTCATCGTCCTCCAGCGAGAAGGATTCCAGGTTGATCTGTTGCACGCCCTGGCTTTCAAGCCAGTAGCGCAGCAACAGATTGCCCAGCACTTCGCTGCGGTAGCCGCCTGATGCGCGCATATCCGAGATCGGCGAGAACTCCGCGCGCAACCGGGCCATCGCTTGGCGCACCGTCGCTTCGGTCCAGGCCTGGCCGGTGAGCGCCGCTTCGGTTTTGACGGCGCGCACTGGCGTTGCGGCAACGCCGCCTGCGCCAATGGACGCGGTTTTGACCCGGCCGTTTTCAATGTGCAGGTTCACGGCCAGGCAGACGGCGGAAATATCGTCGTCGTAGCGCTTGGAAATTTTATAGACGGCAACACTTTCACTGGCAACGGCCTTGGGTACCTTGATCCAGGCCAGTACCTCATCAGCCGCCATGATGTTCTTGCGGTATCCGGTGTAGAGCTGCTCCAGTGGCAGCTCGCGCGAAACCTGTTGCCCGGCGCGCAGGCTCATCAGCACCACGCTGGCGCCCAGCGCAATCAGCAGCGGCATCGAGTCGCCAATCGGCGAGCCGTTGGCCACGTTGCCGCCCAGCGTGCCCGAATTGCGCACCGGCAGGCCGGCAAAGCGGGCGGCAAAGTTGTGCAGTTGCGGCCGGTCTTTCACCAGGGCGGCAAAGGCATCGGCCAGCGGTACTGCGGCGCCGATGGCGATGTGATGCGGGTATTGCAGGGTGCGGCGCAATTCGGCCACTTTGCTCAGGTCCAGCACCTGCTCAAACTGCTGGTGCAGCTTGGTCACCCACAGCCCCACGTCGGTGCAGCCGGCAACCAGTTGCGCGCCAGGGTGCGCGGCGCGCTCGCTCAGGAGGGCGGCCAGCGTGCGCGGCGTTCTATAAGCAAAATCGGCCTCCAGCCCAGAAGGGACGGGAGCGAGCTGCTTCAATTGTTGTAGCAAAACCGTTTCATTGATCGCCACGCGGGGCAGCGCGGCCATGGCCTGCGCGGCGTCCAGAATGGGCCGGTAGCCGGTGCATCGGCACAGATTGCCCGAGAGTTCAAGTTGCGCCAGCGCGCGTGTGATGGGCTCGCCTTTGCAGACATGGTTCTGGTACATGCCGAACAGGCTCATGACAAAGCCGGGTGTGCAAAAGCCGCACTGCGAGCCGTGGCATTCAAGCATTGCCTGCTGCGCAGGATGCAATTGTCCGTTGGCGGCGGCAAGATCTTGGACCGTCCACAGCGCCATGCCGTCAATCGAATGCGCCAGCCGGATGCAACTGTTGACCGCACGATAGCGGATGGCCCCCTCTTGCACTTCGCCCAGCACCACGGTGCAGGCGCCGCAGTCGCCTTCGCCGCAGCCTTCCTTGGTGCCAGTCAGCGCCAGGTCCTCGCGCAGCAGCTCCAGCAGGGTGCGGCTGGGTGGTACATTGCCCAGAGTGACCACTTCACCACGCCGGACAAAGCGGATGGAATTGACAGAATTTTGAGCAGCGGTTGGGTGCGTCATGCGAGACATATCTTTAAGGGTAAAACACTAGGGCTCTGGCAGCCATACAAAAACGCGTATCAGGCGCATGGTGGAAAAAGTATGAAAGACCGGGTGTCCTTCGACAAAATCGCGGACAAGATTGACCTCCATCTCATCAGGGTCCTGAACACCGTGCTTACCGAACGCAGCGTTTCACGCGCCGCCATCCGCCTGGGAATGTACCAACCTGCCGTCAGCGCGGCGCTCAAGCGCCTGCGCGAACTGGCGGGCGACCCTATTCTGGTGCGCTCGGGCGCTGGCATGGTGCCGACCGACGCGGGTTTGCACATGATCGAACCCTCGGCCAGCATACTTCGCGCAGCCGGCATGCTGTTCAGCGATGCCAGGGGGTTCGATGCCGGCACCACCGAAACCACTTTTCGCCTGGCCGCCAGCGACTATCTGGACCCTTTGTTTCTGCCGCAACTGGTGGCACAGATCAAGCTGCAGGCACCACGCTCCCGCATCGAAATTCACCCGCTTTCCGCCGCTGCCGACTACCGCGCCGACCTGGCGCAGGGGCAGGTGGACATTGTCATTGGCAACTGGCCCGCGCCGCCTGATGACCTGCACATGCGGCACTTGTTCGGTGACGAGGTCGTGTGCCTGGTCGCCAGGGACCATCCGGCCGTGCGGCGCGGCTGGGACAGCGCTTCATGGCTGGAGGCCGAGCACATCGCGCCCACGGCAATGCACCCCGGTGCCAGGGGTGTGATTGACGATCATCTTGACAGCCTGGGGCTGGCGCGCAACATCACCGTGCGCTGCCCGCACTTTGGCCTGATCCCTGCCATGGTGGCATCAAGTTTGCTAATCATGACCACCGGCCGGCAGTATTGCGAACGTTTTACCGGGTTGCTGCCACTGCAAATACTGCCTTGTCCGATCGAGTTTCCGCGCATGATGTACTACCAGCTCTGGCACGAGCGCACGCACGCCTCGAACGCCGCC
>CAYJMW010000184.1:0-4342 GCA_964371235.1 uncultured Polaromonas sp. | reverse complement strand
GCTGATTTTTCTGACACCATGCTGCAAGAATTCCTGAGCAGCCGCTGGCTTGACCTGCATGGCCTGGTGGCGCTGCTGGGGCTTGTCATCTACGCCATCGGATCACACGCGCGCCGCCAGCGCCGCCACCCGTCAGCGGCCATTGCGTGGATCGTGTCGCTCGCCTTGTTGCCCTATCTGGCACTGCCGCTGTACCTCTTGCTCGGCAGCCGAAAGGTTCTTCACGACCCTGGCGAGCGGGCGCCGCCGGCGCCGCCGCTCCATGCCGATAAGGCCGGCACGGCCAGCACACCGGCGGCCAGGTTTCAGCATCTCACCGCTGCCATGGGCCTTCCCGTCAGTTCGCCCTATCGGCAACTGGTGATTCATGAAGATGGCAATGCCGCCCTGCAATCGCTTCGCGAGGTAATGGCTGGCGCCGCGCGCAGCCTGGATGTATGCACCTTTCTGCTCGGGCGGGATGCCCTCGGCAGCGAGATTTCCGGGATTCTGATGCGGCGCGCGCGCGAGGGCGTGCGGGTGCGCCTGCTGATCGACGGCATTGGCGTGTATCTGGGCGGTCGGCCGGACCTCAAACGCCTGTCAGCCGCGGGCGTTGAGGTAGCGCTGTTCGTTTCGCCCTGGCGATCGCCCCTGCCCGGTCGCACCAATCTGCGCAATCACCGCAAGATGGTGATTGCCGACGGCCAATGGCTGTGGACGGGTGGCCGCAACCTTGCCGCCGAATACTTTGTGGGCGATGCGGCAGCCAGGCCCGGGAAAACGCCGTGGATCGATTTGAGTTTTGACTTTCGTGGCGACCTCGCCGCCCAGGCGCAGCAGCGCTTCGATCAGGACTGGCGGTTTGCGACCCAGGCAGCGCGGCGCGACGCACTCCCATCCGTGGCCACGGCGCCGGCTTCGGACGCAACGGGGGCGCAACTGATCGCCAGCGGCCCGGATCAGGCCGACGACACGGTTTACTCGCTGCTGGTTTGCAGCTGCTTCACCGCACAAAAGCGGATTCTGGCTGTGACGCCTTATTTCGTTCCCGACGCGACGTTGCTGATGGCGCTGACGCTCGCGGCACGGCGCGGTGTTGCCGTCGATCTGCTGCTGCCGCGCCGCTCCAACCACCGGCTGGCCGACATGGCGCGCCCGGCGGCGCTGCGCGACATGGCCGCGGCCGGTGCCCGCGTGTGGCTGATGCCCGAAATGATCCATGCCAAGGCCATCATCATCGACGACGAGCTGGCGCTGGCGGGTTCGGCCAATCTCGATGAGCGCAGCCTGTTCCTGAACTACGAGCTGATGATTGCCTTTTTTGCGCCCGTGGACGTCCGGCGTTTCGCGCGGTGGATAGAGCGCCAGCGTGCCGGCGCGTCGCTGTACCAGGCGCGGCCGCCCAGCGTGCCGCGTGAATTCGTCGAGGGCCTGATCCGCTGGCTCGCCTTCCAGCTTTGAGGGGACAGATTCGAGTCTTCACGCTGGCCGCCATTCCCGGTCGATCTGCCGCGGGCGCTGCCCTTCAAGCAAAACTTTTCAGGCGCTCGATAAACTGTATCCTCATCTTGCCGCAGCCCGCGCCAGGCGATCACGAACGCCGTCCCACTCGGCGCTGACGGGCGGGTTTTCAATCCAGATCAGCTTGATGCCCTGGGCATCAAAGTCGCGCAGCACGGCGAATAGCTGCTGCGCGGTGGCTGCGGCATCGTCGGGCATGCGGCGGTACAGCACCCTGGCCGACTTGATGCTGACGATGGCGCGGGCATAGACCGCAATGTGGGCCGCGTCCGCGCCCAGCAAATCAAGCGCGGTCTGGATGGACCCCGCATCCATCAGGCGCACTTTCGCATTGGGCGCGTAGTGCGCCGCCAGTGTGCCGGGCGCGCGCGGCGCGCTGCCCGATGCGGCATTGGCCTGCTGCAAGTCGGCTGGGTCCAGCACCGGCTCGCCGCAAGCGGCTTCCAGTTGCGCGCGCGTGAGGACGCCCGGTCGCAGCAGCACCGGCTTGCCGCGGGTGCAATCGACAATGCTGGACTCAATGCCGACCTGGCACGGCCCGCCGTCGAGCACCAGCAGCGCATCGCCAAACTCCTGGCTCACATGCTGCGCGGTGGTGGGGCTGACGCGGCCAAAGCGGTTGGCGCTGGGCCCGGCCACACCGGTATGGCAGGCTTTCAAAAAAGCCAGCGCCACCGGATGCGCCGGGCAACGCAGGCCGATCGAGTCCTGGCCGCCGGCAGCAGCAGCGGCAATGCCTTCGCGGCGCGGCAAAATCAGCGTCAGCGGACCGGGCCAGAAAGCCTGTATCAGGCGGGCGGCAAAGGGCGGCATGCTGCTGGCGTAGTCGGGCACCTGGCTTGCATCGGCCAGATGAACAATCAGCGGATGGTCGGCAGGCCTTCCCTTGGCCGAAAAAATACCGGCAACAGCGGGGTCGCTCGACGCGTTGGCCCCCAGGCCATAGACCGTTTCAGTCGGAAAGCCGACCAATTGACCCGCCTGGATGCGGCGGGCGGCTTCAAGAATAGCTTGCGGGTCGGTGCCGGGCAGGATCATCACGGACGCTCGACGTCTAGTGCAGTGTTGCACGCTATCTGGAACATAAAAACGCGTCTTTTGCGCCATGGCGGCGTTGCAAATCCGCGCGATACCTGCGGGTATCGCTGTGGTTTGCGCCTTGCCCTGACCCAAAATCCATCGTTTTTATTTGTCCCATCAAGCATGCAACACCGCACTAGCTGGGCCTTCATGGCGCGCACCTGCAAGTCAGGCACGCTGCCCGGAAAGTTCGGCGCAGTCAGCCAGGCCTTCATGCGGAGGGCAGCGTCATGGCGCGACCCGCCGCGGTCTGCTCGGCGCGAAAAGTCTGCAGTTTTTTCGCCAGCGCCGTGTCGTGCAGCGCCAGCATGGCCACGGCAAACAGCGCTGCATTGGCGGCCCCGGCGTTGCCAATTGCAAAGGTGGCCACTGGCACGCCCTTGGGCATTTGCACCATGCTGTAGAGTGAATCAACGCCCTGCAAATGCTTGCTGGCCACCGGCACGCCCAGCACCGGCAGCGTGGTTTTTGCGGCCACCACGCCGGCCAGATGGGCCGCGCCGCCGGCACCGGCAATGATGGCCTGCAGACCACGGCCCGCCGCTGCCTCGGCATAGGCAAACAGGTCGTCGGGCATGCGGTGGGCCGAGATCACGCGCGCCTCGTGCGCCACGCCAAACTGCTGCAGAATCTGCACCGCATGCTGCATCGTTTCCCAGTCGCTGCTGGAGCCCATCAATACGCCCACCAAAGGGGAGCGCGAGTTTTCACGTATCGTCATGGGGGTGTGTCCTGAAGGGGGTGTTGGGTTTGCTGGGGGCGGGTCTGGAGCGCTGATTTTAAGGGCTCGGGCCAGCGCCTGCGTGCTATCGTCTGGCTTGAAATCTCCCAGGGTTGAAAAAAGTCTTTTTGAACCCCAAATCTTGCCGATCATGATCAACGTCACCATTGCCAACTTTGAACAGGAAGTCATCACCGCTTCCATGACGACTCCGGTCCTGATTGACTTCTGGGCCCCATGGTGCGGCCCCTGCAAGTCGCTCGGACCCATCCTGGAAAAAATCGAGGCCGAATACGCCGGGCGCTTCAAATTGGTGAAGATCGACTCCGACCAGGAGCAGCAGCTCGGCGCCGCCTTTGGCATTCGCAGCATCCCGACCTGCATCTTGCTGATAAACGGCCAGCCGGTGGACGGCTTTACCGGCGCTTTGCCCGAAGGCAAGGTCAAGGAGTTTCTGGATAAACATGTGCCGCCCGCCGAACCGGAAACGCCAGAGCCCGGGGAGCCGGCGCCGGAGGCGGACAGCGACCCGCTGACCGTGCTGGAAAAACTGCAGCAGGCGGTCGCCGTTGATCCCGCCAACGACAACGCGCGCTTTGACTACGTCAAGCTGCTGCTCAGCCTGGGGCGCGAAGACGATGCGAAAGTGGCGTTTGCGCCAGTGATTGCAAGGGCGGCGTCGGTGCGCCGTTTTGATTCGCTCCAGCGCTGGATGGATGCTACTGATTTTGTAGCTGCCAGCGCTTATGGTACGGGGGCTGAGGCTCTGTTTGATTCAAGAATTGCAGCCAACAAGCGGGATTTTGAAGCGCGCTTCGACAAGGCCCGCTGGCTGATGGCCCAGCAGCGCTGGACCGACGCGCTCGACGAACTGCTGGAAATTTTGATGCGCGACAAGGCCTGGTCCGACGACCTGGCACGCAAGACCTGTATCGCCATCCTCGACATCATGGAGCCGCCCAAACCGAAGGTGGCCGATGGCCAGATTCCGCCTGAAGATGCCACCGTGGCGAGCTATCGGCGGCGTTTGAGCAGTGT
>CAYJMW010000183.1:0-4361 GCA_964371235.1 uncultured Polaromonas sp. | reverse complement strand
GCGCGCTTGTCGCCAACCACGACAGCGTCGGTGATGTAGGGCGAAAACTTGAGTTCGTTTTCGAGTTCGCTGGGGGTGACGTTTTTGCCGCCCGCCGTGATGATGATGTCCTTCATGCGGTCGGTGATCCTGTAATAACCGTCTTCATCAACGACGCCGACATCGCCCGTGTGCAACCAGCCATCCTTGTCAATGGTCTCGGCGGTCTTTTCGGGCTGGTTCAGGTAGCCCATGAACACATTGGCGCCGCGCACCAGCATTTCGCCGGTGGCCGGGTCCAGTTTCATTTCGTTGTAGGCGGCGGCCGGGCCGATCGAGCCGGGCTTCATGCGGCTGGCCGGAACGCCGGTGGAGGCGCCGCAGGTTTCCGTCATGCCCCAGACTTCGAGCATGGGAACGCCCAGCGCCATGTACCACTTGACGAGTTCGGGCGAGATCGGGGCGGCGCCGGTGACGCAAAAGCGCGCGCGGTGAATGCCGATGAGTTTGCGTGTGTTGTTCAGCGCCAGCCAGCGCGCCAGGGTGAATTTGATTTTCAGTCCCGCGCTGACGGGCTGGGCGGCGATCACCCGGTCGGCAATGCGCGTGCCCACGCCGATGCTCCAGGCGTAAACGGCCCGCTCTAACCAGCTCGCTTCCTTCAAAGCAATCATCACGCCAGAGTAAAACTTTTCCCACACGCGCGGCACGGCGGTAAAAACGGTTGGCGCGATCTCGCGCACGTTTTCGGGAATGGTCTCGGGGTTCTCGACAAAATTGAGCTTGGCGCCAGTGTAGAGCGCAAAATATTCGCCGCCCATGCGCTCGGCAATGTGGCAAAGCGGCAGGAAACACATGCGTTCGTCGTGCTCGTCCTGCGCCACCAGCGTGTTGAAGCCATGTGCTGTAAAGACCAGGCCGTGCTGGCTGTGCATGGCGCCCTTGGGTTTGCCGGTGGTGCCCGAGGTGTAAACCAGAATGGCCAGATCTTCGGGCCGGCAGGCGGCGGCGCGCTCCTGCACCGCATCCGGGTGCCCGGACAGATAGGCGCGGCCCAGCGCCCGCAGGGCGTCCAGTCCCATCACGCCCGGGTCCGCCAGATCGTGCAGTCCTTCCATGTCGAACACAATGATTTTGCGCAGCAGCGGCAGCGCTGGGCGCACTTCCAGCGCCTTGTCGAGCTGTTCATCGCTTTCCACAAACAATATGGTGGTGCGTGAGTCTTCACACAGGTACTGCACCTGGGACGCGGCATCGGTCGGGTAGATGCCGCTGGACACGCCGCCGCAGCTCAGCACCGCAAGGTCGGCCAGCACCCACTCGATCACGGTGTTGGACAGGATGGAGGCGCATTCGCCAGGCGCAAAGCCCAGGCTGAGCAGGCCGGCGGCGATTTCGCGCACGGCGTCGCCGGTTTGCGTCCAGCTCTGGCTGCGCCAGATGCCGAGTTTTTTCTGCCGCATCCAGACCTGGCTGCCGCGTCGCTCCACCGCGTTCCAGAATATCGCGGGAATGGTCTCTCCCGGCATCACGATGTCGGTTGCAGGCTGGATATGGCTCAAGTCCCAAAGATTAGACATAGGCCCCCACGCTTGTCGCTTCGCGTACTACGCTGCCCCCCGAGGGGGCTGTGCTTGCTTGGGGCGGCCCGGCGCGGCGCACGCTGTCCCCTGCGTCTTTTGCCATGCGTATGGTCATTTGCCTGAAGCGCCTGTGTGTTGAATTCATCTCATTACCGCCAGGTTTTTTTCTTTTTCCAGCGCCGCTCGCCGCGCACGCCGGTTTCTTTCATGCCGAGGTAAAACTCCTTGATGTCGTCTTTTTCACGCAGGCGGGCGCAGGTGTCTTCCATCACGATGCGGCCGTTCTCCAGCACGTAGCCGTAGTCAGAGGCGTTCAGGGCCATGTTGGCGTTCTGCTCGACCAGCAAAATGGTGGTGCCGTGTTCACGGTTGATGCGCACCACGATTTCAAAGATTTCCCTGGTGAGCTTGGGCGACAGGCCCAGGCTCGGTTCGTCGAGCAAAATCAGGTCGGGCGCGGCCATCAGCGCGCGCGAGATCGCCAGCATTTGCTGCTGGCCGCCCGACAGCAAGCCGGCGTCCTGCAGGGCGCGTTCGCGCAAGATCGGAAAGTAGCCGTACACCCATTCCATGTCGCGTGCCACGCCGTCGCGGTCCTTGCGGGTGTAGGCCCCCATCAGCAGGTTGTCGCGCACGCTGAGCAGCGCAAACACTTCGCGCCCCTCGGGCACGTGGCTCAGGCCCTGCTGCACGATATAGGCCGGGTCTTGCGCCGTGATGTCCTGACCCTTGAACTCGATGGAGCCCTTGCGCGGATCAAGGATGCCGGAGATGGTTTTCAAAATGGTTGACTTGCCCGCGCCATTGGAGCCCAGCACGGTGGCGATTTCGCTTCTGCGCACCTGCAGGCTCACGCCGCGTATGGCCCTGATCGGGCCGTAGGAACTCTCCACGTTCAGGAGCTTGAGCACCGGCTGGTCGCTCACGGGTGGGGGAGTGGAAGTCATGCGGCCCTCCTGAGCGAAGAAACATCCTCCACCGAGCCCAGATAGGCCTCGATCACGCCGGGGTCGGCCTGTACCTCGCGCGGCGTTCCCATCGCCAGCACCTCGCCCTGGTTCATGGCGAGCACGCGATCAGAGACCCGGGAGACCAGCGTCATGTCGTGCTCCACCATCAGCACGGTAATGCCCAGGTCGTGCTGGATGTCCTGGATCCAGAACGCCATGTCGTCGGTTTCCTCCACGTTGAGTCCGGAAGACGGCTCGTCGAGCAGCAGCAGCCTGGGCTCGGTGCACAGCGCGCGCGCCAGTTCAACCACCTTGCGCACGCCATAGGGCAGGCCCGCCACCATCGAGTCGCGGTGATGCTGCAAGTCGAGAAATTCAATCACCTGCTCGGCCTTTTCACGCGCCTTGAGTTCAGCCTCTCGCGTTTTTTGAGTAAAAAACAGGTCGTTCAGCAAACCCGTCTGGCGGTGCGTGTGACGCCCGATCAGCAGGTTGTGCAGCACGGTGGCGTGCTCGAACAGTTCGATGTTCTGAAATGTGCGCGCAATGCCGAGCGCGGCAATCCTGTGCGGCGGCTGGGCCGTGAGTTTTTCACCCAGGTATTGAATTTCGCCGGTGGTGGGCGTGTAGATGCGGCTGATCAGGTTGAACACCGTGGTCTTGCCGGCGCCATTGGGCCCGATCAGCGTGAAGATTTCACCCCGCTTCACGTCAAAGCTGACATTGTTGACGGCCAGCACGCCGCCGAAGCGCACGCTGAGGTTCCTGGCCGAAAGAATGGTTTCAGTCATTTCAGTCTGTCAGATTTCTGGAAGGTTTTCTGCCGCTTGAACAGGCCCTTGCGGTAAAACGGAAAGAGCTGCAGATAAGTGCGGATCTTGAGCCAGCGGCCATACAGGCCGAGCGGCTCAAACAGCACAAAGGCAATCAGCACCATGCCATAGACCGCCGCCTGCAGGCCCGGCGCCTGGCCAATGGCAGCGGGCAGGTAGTCCTTGGTCAGGGTGATCACCTGCGGCATGGAGATCAGGAACAGGGCGCCCAGAAACGCACCGTGCACCGAGCCCAGGCCGCCAATCACGATCATCAGCAACAGGTCGATGGATTGCAGGATATCGAACTGGTCGGGCGATATGAAGCGCAGCTTGTGCGCATACAGGGCGCCGGCAATGCCGGCCAGCGCCGCCGACAGCGCAAAGGACAGGGTCTTGTAGCGCGCCAGGTGAATGCCCATGCTCTGGGCGGAAATTTCCGAATCCCGAATCGCCACGAAAGCGCGGCCCGTGGGCGAGCGCAACAGGTTGAGAATGCCCAGCGTGGACGCCACGGTAAGGATCAGGCACAAAAAGTAAAAGGCTCCGCCGCTGGCCAGCGTCCAGCCAAACAGCTCGGGGGCCTTGACCTGCAGGCCCGCATTGCCCCCTGTGACACTTTCCCAGCGCGCAAAGATCTCTTCCACAATAAAGCCGAACGCCAGCGTGGCCATGCCCAGATAGATGCCCTTCACGCGCAGCGCGGGCAAACCCACGATGAAGCCCACGGCGGCCGAGAGCCCGGCCGCGCAAGCCATGGCGATCGGGAAGGGCAGGCCGGCGTTGGTCAGCACCGCTTGCGTATAAGCGCCGACCCCCAGAAACGCCGCATGGCCCAGCGAAAACAGACCGGTAAAACCCGCCAGCAGCATCAGGCCCAGCCCGGCAATGGCGTAAATCAGCACAAAGGTAAGTTGCGCCAGCCAGTATTCGGCAAACAGCCAGGGTGCAGCCAGCAGCAACAGCATCAGCGTGCCATACCAGAACACATGGCCCGGGTGTTTGGCAAGCTTGATGTCCTGCGCGTAATCGGTTTT
>CAYJMW010000182.1:0-4392 GCA_964371235.1 uncultured Polaromonas sp. | reverse complement strand
ACAGGGGTGTCATCACAAAATCGTGACACCTGTCATGGTTTTGTGACAACTCCGGCCCGCTCCAGATGCGCATACATGTTTTGCCGCGCTACCCCGGAAATGCGTGCCGCCTCTGACACATTGCCCTCGGCGGCCTGCAGGAGATGGGCAAAATACTCGCGCTCAAAACGCACGCGCGCTTCGCGATAGGGCAGTGGCTGTGTGGGCAAAACGGGCGCAGCCAGCGCAGTGCTGGCAATCCCCAAGTCCGCCGTGCTGATGGGCCCGCCACCATTGATGACAACAGCACGTTCGATGGTGTGTTTGAGCTCGCGCACATTGCCCGCCCAGTGCGCCGCTTCCAGGGCCGCCACGGCATCCGCCTCCAGCGGCCCGGCGGCCTTGCTGAATTTCCGGTTGAAGTGTTCGAGGAAGAACAATGCCAGCGGGAGAATGTCCTCACGCCGTTCGCGCAGGGATGGCACGCGCAGGGGAACAACATTGATTCGATAGTAAAGGTCTGAGCGGAAACGCCCGGCCGCTATTTCCTGCTCCAGCGGTTTGTTGGTGGCGCAGATCAGCCGGAAATTGGAGGGGCGCTGCACCGTGCTGCCCAAACGGACAAACGTTCCCTCCTGCAGCACGCGCAGCAAACTGACCTGGAGCTTCGGGCTCATGTCGGCGATTTCGTCAAGCAGGATGGTGCCATTGTTGGCCTCCTCGAAATACCCCGCTGTGGTCTTGACTGCACCCGTGAAAGAGCCCTTTTCGTAACCGAACAGACTGGCTTCGAGAAGCGATTCCGATAAGGCGCCGCAGTTGAGTTCCTTCAACGGCCCCCGCGAGCGCCCGCTGAGCGCGTGCAGCAACTTGGCGATCACTTCTTTGCCGGTGCCGCTCTCGCCTTCGATCAGCACCGTCGTATCCAGCGGCGCCGCCTGGCGCAACTGAACGAAAAGTTTTTCCATGGCGGCGGAATGGCTGATGATGACGGGATCGCCCGAACGTGCG
Source organism: uncultured Polaromonas sp. (assembly GCA_964371235.1). Lineage (GTDB taxonomy): Bacteria > Pseudomonadota > Gammaproteobacteria > Burkholderiales > Burkholderiaceae_C > Polaromonas. The sequence goes on along the minus strand of CAYJMW010000182.1, from coordinate 3,402 downwards.
GTAAGGATTTCGCGCAGATCGGCGATCTCCCGGTAGGCGCGATCCATCTCCAGCGCCTTGGCAATCACCGCTTCCAGTTCCTCAAGGTTCTCGAAGGGCTTGGTCAGGTAGTCGAACAAGCCCTCACGAACGGCGCGCATGGCATCGCGCACATCGGCATGCCCGGTGATCATGAGCGCTGTTTGTCGTGGCCGCAGCTTGCGCATTTCGGCAAAGAGCTCAAGGCCGTTGCCGTCGGGCAGGCGTTGATCGAGGATCGCCAGGTTGAAATCGCTCAAGTCAAAAGCATGGCGCGCTTCGGCCACATTGGTGGCGGTGACAAGCTCGACGGCGCTGCTTCGCAGCAGATCTTCGAAAAGTCTGCGTGTGAAGGGGTCATCGTCAACAAGGAGTATTTTTGACTTCATAAGGTTGTGATCAACGGCAGCCAGATACTGAATCTGGCACCTCCGGCAGGCAGGTTTTCAGCAAGAACTGCGCCACCGTGTTTCATGACGATATGTTGCGCCACCGGCAGGCCGAGCCCGGTGCCGTTCGATCGCGTCGTAAAAAACGGCTTGAACAGTAGCGCTGCCGTCTCGCTGGTGAAGCCGCTGCCGGCATCGGTCACGCCAAGCACGATTCCCGGAACCCCCTGATGCTCTGCAAAAGCCAGTTTGACATGAACCTGCGTGTCGGGCGCTGCGAGGATGGCGTTATGAACAAGATTGAACAACGCCTGGCGAATCAGCACCGGGTCCACATTGAGCATGATTTTTTGCTCGGGAGCCACAAAATCCACGGCGTGATGCAGGGCGATGCTCTGGTGACAGAAAGTGAGGGTGTCCCGCACCAGTTCCTTGATGTCGGTCGGCTGCGGCGCGGAACGCGATATCTGGTTGATCCGCAAAATCCGCTGCACAATGTCGCGGCACTCGGTGCCCGCCTTGCGCACTTCAGCCAGCAGCTCCGCAACGCGCTGCGGATTTTGCACCTGGCGCTCGGCGAGCTGCGTCAGGTTGATGACGCCAACCAGCGGATTGTTAAGCTGGTGGGCAATCTCGCCAACCAGCTCTCCCATTGCCGACATTTTCTCGATTTGCACGATTCGCTCATGCTCAACCGTCAACTTGCTAAACCTTGATTCGGCGCTCCTTTGCCGGCGGTAAACCAGGCTGAAGAGCTGATAGAGCGCCACAAACAGGACCAGACCAGCGGCGCCGATGACGGCCCAGAGAAGATACAGGCCACGCTCAATGGTCCGGTTCAGATCTTGCGGATCGCGATAGAGCGACAGTACGCCGATGATGCCGGTTGCGCGCCCGTCTGTTTCGCGCCCGAAGATAGGCACATAGCACTCGATCGTCGCCGGCCCCGCAACCTCCTGCTCAGGCGTGTTGAGGTTGTCGCTGCTGGCGGCATTGAACACGGCTTGAACCTCGCCGCCCATCGCCCGCGTCAGCCGATCCAGATGGGTGGTGGTCTTTGTGCCCAACAAATCGGGATCATCGGACCAGACGATGATGTTGTCGCGATTGAACACCTTGATACGCGCCGTACCCGACAGCATTTTCAGAGGGTTAAAGCTCTGATCCAGGCGCTTGCTGGCAGCGGCATCAGCATGGTTTTCCAGATCGGACGCAACAACGCCATGTTCCCTGGTCAAGGCGTTAACCATGTCGCGCACAATGGCCGCTTCGCGCTCGATGATTGACTGGTGAAAAAATGGCGCCTGAATCAGGCCGGTCCCGACCACCATCGCCACAATCATCAGCAGGCTGATGATGGCGAACATTCTGGGCGGGCTTGTCAGCTTAAACATCAGGTGTCCTTTTCATGCATCTGCGCCAGCGGGAATGTCAAGAGTCAAATTGGGCGCAGGCCAGCACGACAGGCGCGCAAGCCGCTGCTGATTCAATCAGTGGCCGGCCGCTTCCAGCATCCGCAGCCTTGTCCGCAGCGCATCGAGCTCATCGAGCAATTCCAGCGCCAGCGCCGCGCCCGCCAGATTCACGCCCAGATCGTTTTGCAGGCGCAGCGCCACCCGGGCGCGCTGCAGGTGCACACCGGTAAAGTGCCAGTGTTCGGGGGCGTTGTTGCCGGCGTTGCCCTGCGGCGCCAGCACGCCCTCCTGGACCAGTTCCACGATCATGTCGGTCTGCGTCGCGCAGGCGCGGCAGATATCGTCCAGCGTCAGCTCGGTCTGCTCTTCAAGGATAAGGCCGGTGAGGCTTGCAAGCGGGTCGTTGGCTGTCATGACTTTTCTCCCGGTTTGGCGCGTGGGTTGAAGGCGTGGAACTGTTTGCCCATGCCTTGATAGAACGATTTGGCGGAGTCGCTGTCCGCGGCGGGCAACACAATTTGCAGCACCAGGTAAAAGTCGCCCGGCGTGCTGCCCGGCAGACCGCGCCCCTTGAGCCGAAGCTTGCGCCCGGTCGGTGAGCCCGCCGGTATTTTGACTTCAACCTGCCCGGTTGGCGTGGGCGCCTCAACCTCGGCGCCCAGCGCCGCTTCCCATGGCGCGACGGGCAAGTCCAGATAGACATCGTGTTTGTCAACGCGGTAATCCACCCCGCCCGGCGCCCTGGGCCGGAATTCCACCTCCAGAAACAAGTCGCCCGGGCCCCCTTCACCCATTCCCGGCCCGCCTTGCCCGGCCAGGCGAATGTGCTGGCCCGCCCGTATGCCCCTGGGAACAGTGAAGGTGATCTGATGTTCGCGCGGGACGACGTGCCCCTGCGCGTCCACTTCCGGCACGCGCAGGCTGAGCGTGCGCGTGGCGCCGCTGTAGGAGTCTTCCAGGTCGATCTGGATTTTGGCGTGGTGGTCTTCACCGCGCGCGCTGAAGCTGGCGCGGCGGCCACGGCCCTGACCACCCCCTCTTTGCCCGGCGCTGGCAAAGCCCTGGCGGAACAGCGATTCAAAAAAGTCGCTGTGATCCCCCGCGTCAGCGCCGCTGAAACCCCGTTCAAACCCGCCGCCGGGGTATTCAGCGCCAGCGTTCCATTCGGGCGGCGGGCGGAATTCCTGGCCGGCTTTCCAGTTCGCGCCGAGCTGGTCGTAAGCGACACGTTTTTCAGGGTCTTTCAGGACCTCGTAGGCTTCACCAAGTTCCTTGAAGCGTGCTTCGGCATTTTTTTCCTTGCTGACATCGGGGTGGAACTTGCGCGAGAGTTTGCGGTAGGCCCGTTTGATGTCATCGGCCGTCGCATCGCGCGCCAGGCCCATGATCTTGTAGTAGTCCTTGAATTCCATGAAAAACTTTCAAAAGAAATTGCGCGTCACTGGAAACGATAGCAGAAATGGTTTTTGCCCTGGCTGACTTGCCTTCACGCAGGCGCCGTGCCACGATGGAACCTGTCAGCCGTTTTCCCGGTCATACCCGGCATCGCCCGTTTGCATCGGGCGCCATCGAATCCTGGA
>CAYJMW010000181.1:0-4456 GCA_964371235.1 uncultured Polaromonas sp. | reverse complement strand
TGCCACGCCGGGCTTCATGTGGATGTGGCGGCCCAGCAGGATGTTGTCGAGCACGCTCATGCCATTGAAGAGCGCCAGGTTCTGGAAGGTGCGGGCGGCCCCAAGAGCTGCGACCTTGTGCGGCGCCAGGCCGGTGATGTCGCGGCCGTTGAGCCAAATGCTGCCCACCTGGGGTGGAAAGAAGCCGGTGATGGCGTTGGTCAAGGTAGTTTTGCCGCTGCCGTTGGGGCCGACCAGACCAAAGATCTCGCCGCGCTCGATGCGCAGATTGACCCCGGTCAGTGCGACCAGGCCGCCGAAACGGCGCTCCAGTGCTCGACATTCGAGGACGGGTACCGTTGCCTGGTTGCTGGCTTGCGTCGGAGTGGATCCCCATTGGTTGGTACTGGTGGTGTTGATCACTGAAGGTGCCTATGACATTTCACGGTTGACTATCTGCCTGTGCGAAGTTTGCCGATTTTTTGGTTTGCATAAAAGATTTTTATTTTAAAGCCTAACATTAGTTAGGTGTGCAAGGGATTTCACCTATCCGACAAGCGTGGCTCATGTTGCAACGTATTCCACTATGGTCCCCCGCACGATCAGGGCGTCAATGGTGGCGGTACCGTAGCCATGCTCCAGAAGCAGTTCGCGCGTGTGCTGGCCGAAGCGCGGCGGCGCGCTGTGGGCCCGGCCCGGCGTGCGCGACAGTTTGACGGGTATGCCAATGCCTTGAACGCCCTCCACCTGCACCACCATGTCCCGATGCAGGGTGTGGAGGTCGGTCAATACCTGAGGAATGGCCCTGACGGCGCCTGCCGGAATGCCGGCGGCCAGCAGTTCGCGGCACAGCCACTCGCCATCGACTTGCAGCAGATGGGTCTCCAGCAGGGCGCGCAGCGCGTCGCGCTCCCGAAAACGGTCGGCGTTGGTGGCAAAGCGCGGCTCATCGGCCATCTCGGGGCGTCCGAGGAACGCGCACAGCTTCTTCCACTGTCCGTTGTTGCCGATCCCCAGGAACACCTCGCAGGTTTGGGTCGGAAACTTGTCGTAGGGCACGATGTTGGAGTGCGCATTGCCGCTGAGCTGCGGCGTCTGGCCCGACTGCAACCAGTTGGCACTTTGTGGGTGCAGCAGCGACACGGCGGTGTCGTACAGCGTCGCCTCGACAAACTGTCCGCGTCCGGAGCGCTGGCGCTCGACAAGCGCCAGCAGCACGCCGATCACGGCCGACAGGCCGGTGGTGATGTCCACCACCGGGACACCGACTCGTAGCGGGCCGGTGTCCGGCGTACCGTTGACGCTCATCAAACCGCCCAGTGCCTGAGCCACGGCGTCGTAGCCCGGTGCGCCGCCGAGTGGCCCATCGGCGCCGAAGCCGCTGACGCGGCAGTGGATCAAACGCGGGAAGCGCTCGCGCAGCGTCTGTTCATAGCCCATGCCCCAGCGCTCCAGCGTGCCGATCTTGAAGTTCTCGATCAGCACGTCGGCGTCCGCCAGCAGCTTGAACACGATCTCGCGGCCCTCGGGCTTCGAGAGGTCGATCACAATGTCGCGCTTGTTGCGGTTCAGGCCGTTGTAGTAGGCGGCGGTGCCATCTTCGGCAAAGGGCGGGCCCCAGGCGCGGGTCTCGTCGCCAGCGGGCGGCTCGACCTTGATGACGCGCGCGCCGTGGTCGGCCAGGATCTGACCGCAGTACGGCCCGCCGAGCACGCGTGACAGGTCGATCACCTTCAGGCCGGCCAGCGCGCCGAAGATGGGGAGGGGAGAACTTGTGCTCATGGACACCTGTCAGTACGAGCGCGGCAGGCCCATCACATGCTCGGCGATGTGGTTGAGCACCATTTCACGGTTCAGCGGCGCGGTGCGCAGCAGTCGCACCAGGCCGTACAGATCGTAGATTCCGTATTCCTTGGTGAAGCCGTTGCCGCCGAAGCACTGGATCGCGCTGTCGACGGCGTGAATGCCGGCTTCGGCGGCGGCGTACTTGGCCATGTTGGCAAATTCGCCGGCGGGCAGGCCCTGGTCGAAAGCCCAGGCGGCTTTGAGTGCCATCAGCGAAGCCAGTTCGATCTCGCTGCGCGCCATGGCCAGCGGATGCTGCACGCCCTGGTAGGCGCCGATGGGCGTGTTGTTGAACACCTTGCGGTCATTGGCATAGTCAACCGCGCGCTTGAGCGCAAAGCGGCCGACGCCGGTGCACAGCCCCGACAGGATGATGCGCTCCGGGTTGAGTGTGTCAAACAGGATGTTGAAACCCTTGCCGACTTCACCCAGCACCTCGGCTTCAGTCAGCGCCACATCGTCGAAGAACAACTGCCACTGCGTCTCGGGCACCGGGAAGGCGACTGGAATCAGCGTCTTGCTGATGCCTTTCTTCTTCATGTCAACCATGAAGATGGTGAAGCCGTCGGTTTTTTTCTTCACGTCGGCGCGCGCTGTGGTGCGCGTTACGACCATGGCGTAGTCGGCACAGTTGGCATCGGTGATGAAGACCTTCTGGCCGTTGAGCCGAAAGCCGCCCTTGCCGTCGGACTTGGCGATGCTGGTGATCTCGATCGAATTGGAACCGGCGTTGGGTTCGGTGATGGCGAAGCAGAACTTGATCTCGCCGGTGCAGCCGCCTGGCAGAAAGCGGCGCTTCATGTCCTCGCTCGCGTGTTTGGCCAGCAGGCCCATGGTCATGGTCGGACCGACCACCAGGTTCAGCAGCGGAATGCCGTTGTTGGACAGCCCCTCCATGAACAGCAGCATTTCGGTCATGCCTTGGCCGGCGCCGCCGTAGGCCTCGGGCACCATGATGCCGAGAAAGCCATCGTCGGTGATCTGTTTGTACAGCTCGGTCGGTCGTTCGTTCTTCTCGGCGTAGCCTCTCCAGTAGTTGTGGTCGAACTGCTTCGAGATACGGTCGCCGTACTCGTAAATCATCCGTTGTTCCTGGGTCAGGTTGAAATCCATGGGGGACTCTTTCTTTACAGTTGGGCGGAGGGGAACTTGGGCGCGCGCTTCTCGCGTACCGACGCCACCCCTTCCTTGGCGTCCTCGCCCAGAAAGCACAGCATTTCCATCGCCAGCGAGCTCTCGAAGATCGGGCGCGCCACGTTCATCCAGCCGTTCAGGGAACGCTTGGTGAAGCGGATCGCCTGTTGGCTGCCCATGGCCAGCTTGTTGGCCACGGCCATCGCCTTGTCCATCAGCTCGGCGCGCGGCACGCACAGGCTGACCAGGCCGATGCGCTCGGCCTCTTTGCCATTCACGAACTCGGCCGTCATCAGGTAGTACTTGGCCTTGGCCATGCCGCACAAGAGCGGCCACAGGATCGCCGCGTGGTCGCCGGCGGAGACACCGATCTTGACGTGGCCGTCGGTGATCTTGGCCTCTTCGGCCATGATGCTTATGTCGGCCAGGAAGGCCACGGCCAGACCGGCGCCGACGGCCACGCCGTTGATGGCCGAGATGATGGGCTTGTCACAGGCCATCATGTTGTAGACCACGTCCGAGGCCTCGGTCATGGTGTTGGAAATTTCCTTCGGATTGCCGACCATGTTGGCCACCCATTCGAGATCGCCGCCAGCCGAGAAGGCCTGGTCGCCCGCGCCGGTGATGATCGCCACCTTGGTCTTGGCGTCATCGTTGACGACGCCCCAGACCTTGGTCAGCTCCCAGTGCAGGCGGGCATTGGTGGCGTTCATCACTTCGGGGCGGTTGATGGTGATCAGCAGCACGCCATTGGGTTTGTTGTCGAACTTCAGGAACTGAAAGTCAGCGTAGTTCATGGCAGGTATCCTGGTTAAAAATGAAAAAAGAGAAATGAAGAGAAAGGGTCAGCGCAGCTCGGCGCGTCCGTTGTTCAGCACGACGACATCGCGTTCGACGGCGCGGGCCCGGAACGAAGCGACCTTGCCATCCACCCAGACTTCGGTGCGGATCGTTTCACCCGGGTAAACCGGTGACGAAAAGCGTACGTCAAGCGATTGCACCGCAGCCGGGTCGCCGCCGCACACCTGCTTGACGATGGCCCAGCCCGCGATGCCATAGGTGGCCAGACCGTGCAGGATGGGCCGTTCGAAGCCGGCCGCGCGCGCCACCGCAGGTTCGGCATGCAGCGGGTTGTAGTCGCCTGAGAGCCGGTAGATCAGCGCGGCGCGCGGCTGGGTGGCGAAATCGACGCTGTGGTTAGCCGCGCGCGTCGGTAGCTCATGCACTGTTTTGACCGGCCCGGCCGAGCCGCCGAAGCCGCCGTCAGCGCGGCAGAAGGTGGTCGAGGTCAGCGTGGCCAGCAACTCGCCGCTGGCGGCGTCACTCACCGTGCGCTCGGTGTAGATCAGCGCGCCCTTGCCCGGCCCCTTGTCGATGATGTTGCTCACCCGTGTGCGCCCGATCACGTCACCCTCGGGGGGGATGGGACGATGCAGGCGCAGGCCCTGCTCGCCATGCACCAGCCGCACCCAGTCGACGCCGGTGGCCGGGTCCTTGA
>CAYJMW010000180.1:0-4536 GCA_964371235.1 uncultured Polaromonas sp. | reverse complement strand
TCGCTTCGCGTACTGCGCTGCCCCCCGAGGGGGCTGAGCTTGCTTGGGGCGGCCCTGCGCGGCGCTCGATGGCCCCCGCACTTGTCGCGTCGCGAACTGCGCTGCCCCCCGAGGGGGCTAATTTTCCTAGGGGCGGCCCGTCGGAAAATTGTCCGACCTCTCTCGAGGTCGCCTGAAAATAACCCGCAAAGTAATACACCACCTGCGCCAGCAGGCGCGCCCAATTGATCGAGTTGACGGTGCCAATTTTGTACTTGCGCTTGAAGTCCAGATCGTTGGACACCGCCTTGACGATGTCCTGGCAGTCGTCAAACACGCCTTCGAGCGCCAGGTTGTGGATGTTCTCGTCTTGCAGGCTGAACATCTGCGCCTGCTGAAACGGACTCATGCGGCCGTTCGGCGAGGTCATGAAAACGCGTATGCCGTTCTTGCCGCGCATGGCGTATTCGGCTGCGCTTCCGGTGTCTCCGCTGGTGGCGCCCAGAATGTTGAGCACCTCGCCGCGCCGTGCCAGTTCGTACTCGAACAGGTTGCCCAGCAACTGCATGGCCATGTCCTTGAACGCGAGCGTCGGGCCGTTGGACAGCGCCTCCAGGTACAGGCCGGTCTCGAGCGGGCGAAGCGGCACAATTTCCTTCGTGCCGAAAACCTCTTCGGTGTAGGTCTTCGCGCAAATCGCCTTCAGGTCCGCGGCGGGAATGTCGTCGATGTAGAGCGACAACACCTCGAACGCCAGGTCTGCATACGAAAGACTGCGCCACTTTGTCAGCGTGGCCGCGCTCACCTGCGGATAGTGTTCGGGCAGGTACAAACCGCCATCGGGTGCCAGCCCTTCCAGCAAAATTTCGCAAAAACGTTTGCGCCCGGTATGACCGCGGGTGGAGATATAGCGCATCAGGCCAGTTCCTCCTTGCGAATGCGCGTGATGGGCGCGAGCACCGTGGGCAGCGCCTGCATCTGCGCCAGCGCATCGTTCATATTGGCCTCAACACACTCGTGCGTGAGGATGATGAGGTCGGTTTGCGTGGCGCCTTCGCCGCCCACTTCATCGGCCTCGCGCTGCAGCATCGCATCAATGCTGATTCCCAGTGACGCGAGAATGCCGGTGACCCTGGCCAGCACGCCTGCCTCGTCAGCCACTTTGAGGCGCAGGTAGTAGCTGGTCACCACCTCGCTCATGGGCACAACGGGCAGGTCACTCATGGCGTCGGGCTGGAAAGCCAGGTGCGGCACGCGGTGCCCGGGGTCGGCCGTGTGCAGGCGCGCAATATCGACCAGGTCGGCAATCACGGCGCTGGCCGTCGGCTCGCTGCCTGCGCCTTTGCCGTAGTACAGCGTGGTGCCGACGGCATCGCCCTGCACCATCACCGCGTTCATGGCGCCCTCGACGTTGGCGATCAGCCGTTTGGTGGGCACCAGGCTGGGGTGAACGCGCAGCTCGATGCCGTTGGCGGCGCGTTTGGTGATTCCCAGCAGCTTGATGCGGTAGCCAAGTTGCTCGGCGTAGCGAATGTCCTGTGCGGCCAGATGGGTGATGCCCTCGACGTAGGCCTTGTCGAACTGCACCTGAATGCCAAAGGCAATGGCCGACATCAGCGTGACCTTGTGGCCGGCGTCAACGCCTTCGATGTCGAAGGTCGGGTCAGCTTCGGCGTAGCCCAGGCGCTGGGCGTCCTTCAGCGCCGCGTCGAAGTCGAGCCCCTTGTCGCGCATCTCGGACAGGATGAAATTGGTGGTGCCGTTGATGATGCCGGCAATCCACTGGATGCTGTTGGCGGTCAGGCCCTCGCGCAAGGCCTTGATGATCGGAATGCCGCCGGCGACGGCGGCCTCGAAGGCCACCATGACACCCCTGGCGCTGGCCGCGGCAAAAATCTCGGTGCCATGCACGGCGAGCAGCGCCTTGTTGGCGGTGACCACATGCTTGCCGGCCGCTATCGCCTCGAGCACCAGCTGCCTGGCAATGCCGCAGCCGCCGATCAGCTCGACCACAATGTCGATGTCGGGGCTGGCGATGACCTGGCGCGCATCACTCACCACCCGCACGCCGCTGCCGACCGCAGCCTTGGCGCGCGCCACGTCCAGGTCGGCCACCATGGTGATTTCAATGCCGCGACCGGCGCGGCGGCGAATTTCTTCCTGATTGCGCTGCAACACGTTGAAGGTGCCGCTGCCGACGGTCCCGATTCCCAAAAGGCCTACCCTGATCGGGCTCAAATTCGCAGGTTTCATGGTTGCTTGGAGTATTGCTTGTAGAAAATTGGGAATCAGTTGCCGTTGTTGCGCCGGGATTCAAGAAACCTGGCAATGCGGCCAATCGCTTCGCGCAGGTCTTCCTCATGCGGCAGGAAGACGATGCGAAAGTGATCGGGCGCGGCCCAGTTAAAGCCCGTGCCCTGCACCAGCATCACCTTGGTTTCCTTGAGCAGTTCGAGGAAGAACTGCCGGTCGTCCGTGATCGGATAAACCTCGGGATCGAGCCTGGGGAACATGTAAAGCGCCGCGCTCGGTTTGACACAGCTCACGCCCGGAATCGCCGTAATCAGCTCGTAGGCCAGGTCGCGCTGGCGGCGCAGGCGCCCGCCTTCTCCCGTCAGGTCATTGATGCTCTGATAGCCGCCCAACGCGGTCTGGATGGCCCATTGGCCCGGCACGTTGGAGCACAGCTTCATGTTGGAGAGCATGTTCAGGCCTTCGATATAGTCCTGCGCCAGCTTCTTCGGGCCAGAAACCACCATCCAGCCGGCCCGGTAGCCGCATGACCGGTAGCTTTTACTCAGGCTGTTGAAGGTCAGCGTCAGCACATCCGTTGACAGGCTGGCGATGGCCGTGTGCCGGGCGCCGTCATACAGCACCTTGTCATAGACCTCGTCGGCAAAAATCACCAGATGGTGTTCGCGGGCGATCTCGACGATGCGCTTGAGCAGATCGTCGGAATACAGCGCACCGGTCGGGTTGTTGGGGTTGATGACCACGATGCCTTTGGTCCTTGGCGTGATCTTGGCGCGAATGTCGGCCAGGTTGGGCATCCAGCCGTTGTCTTCGTCGCACCGGTAATGCACCGGCGTACCGCCTGACAGGCTGGTCGAGGCAGTCCAGAGGGGGTAGTCGGGCGACGGCAGCAGCAGCTCGTCGCCGTTGTCGAGCAGCGCATTGGTGGCCATCGAAATCAGCTCGCTGGCACCGTTGCCAAGGTATATGTCGTCCAGCGTTACGCCCTTGATGCCCTGCTTCTGGGTTTCGTGCATCACCGCCTTGCGCGCGGCAAAAATGCCTTTGCTGTCGGAGTAACCCGACGAGGCGGGCAGGTTGCGGATCATGTCCTGCTGGACTTCTTCAGGTGCGTCGAATCCGAACACGGCAAGGTTGCCAATGTTGAGCTTGATGAGCTTTTGCCCTTCTTCTTCCATCTGCTTGGCCGCGTCCATGATCGGGCCACGGATGTCGTACAGCACATTGGCCAGCTTGGCAGACTTGGTGATCGGTTTCATGATGCTTATTCTGAAAATTTGGGCAAAGACCGCTGAGCAGGCGCGCTGGCAAACAGGTGCGAGCGCCAGCACGGCAAACGGAATTTTGGACGGAATTTATAATTTGACCACACAAAAGGCTCATTTCTCTGGCAAAGGGCACTCAAACGGCTCGCGCCAGTCGCCGTTCATACAGCCTCCCACCGCATTAACTTCACCATGAAACTCCAGCCTGACCGTCTTGATGTTCAATCCATCCTCGGCTACGGCCCCGGCTGGGTGGGCCTGGGGTACCAGGGCGTGGCCGAGAAAATTGAACGCAGCATCGTGATTGGCTCGCGCGGCGAAAAATTTGACTGGCACTGCACGCGCTTTGAGCAACTTACAGAAGAGCACTTCACCCTTCTGGCAGAAACCCGGCCCGAGCTGGTGATTTTTGGCAGCGGCGAGCGCCTGCGCTTTGCGCCGCCCGCTTTGTTGCGCGCATTGATGGCCCAGCGCATAGGGGTTGAAACCATGGACACGCTGGCTGCCTGCCGAACCTACAACTTTTTGGCCGGCGAGGGTCGCCAGGTGATCGCGGCGCTGCTGATTGAGCCGCCGGCAGACAAAGGAACGGAAGTCTAGAGGGCCTCTTTGTTCGGGGTAAAATGCGAGGTTGCACTTGGTGTGGGACCCAGGACTAGCGCCCGGGTCCGCGGCCAAAGTTCACGGTTAATTACAACTATTTTCGTCAGGGTCAACGCAGTATGGCAGTCGTCGTCAATAAACCACTCCCCGAATTTGAAGCGATCGCCACTGGCGGCGTCAAGGTTTCCAACCAGTCCCATTTGGGCCATGTCGTCGTGCTGTATTTTTACCCCAAAGACAACACACCCGGCTGCACCACTGAAGCCATGCAGTTTCGTGACCGCTACAAGGACTTCGTCAAGGCGGGCGCAACGGTGTTTGGCGTGTCGCGCGACAACATGAAATCGCATGACGACTTCAAAGCCAAGCTGGAACTGCCTTTTGAGCTGATTGCAGACAGCGAGGAAAAAATGTGCCACATGTTCGGCGTGGTCAA
>CAYJMW010000179.1:0-4561 GCA_964371235.1 uncultured Polaromonas sp. | reverse complement strand
GAACATCGGTCATCATCCCGGAATCAGCGGTCACGTTGAATCGGAATACTCAGTCATACAGGAGCGATTGTTTCCGTCCGACATGGTGTGGGCTGAGCGCATCCTTAATGCGGTCTGCAAGGGAATCAGTAAATTCGTCTTCAGTCATGAGAAGCGCCCAAGAATGCCCAACGTCCGAGCCCACCGGCGCGCGGCTGCGATGGTTGCCCAAGGCGCGATGCTTCCCGCGCGTCCGCGTGGGGCGAAAAGTTAGCCGTCATGGTGCATTGAGAGATTGCTCTTGCCAATGTTGATGTCCTTTGCAAGAGTTTGAAGGTTCTCCATCACTGTTTCACCACCTTGCTCCCACGGGTGAATGTGGTCGACCTCAAGGATTACGCTTGGATCGGTAGCCGGTGAGCGGCCTGTAATCCGACACCTGAAGTTGTCGCGTCGCATGACAAGAAACGTCAGGCGGTAGTTGATCTTCCGTGGCGTTCGGTGCTTCTTACCGCTTGGTGCGGTTCCTGAATTCGCAACTGGCGCGTCGCTTTCATTTGCCCATCGGACAAAAGCTTCGAGAGCTTTGCGCCATCCTCCGTACCGCCTCTTGTATGTGTCAGCGGAGATGCGTGAAATTTCAGAATTCAGATCAGCAAATCTCGGTTGACGGCCTAGGTGCGCCCAGACTTCAACAAGGTTCCCGAATAGTTCTTCCTCGGCGACGTTTACGTTTCGCGTCACCGCCAGTCCGGCGCGTTCAAGGGACCGATGCCAGGAACCAAAACGTCTCTGAAGGGAAGAGGCGTTGAATCGACCAAGCTTGTTGTACTGAGTAATGGTCACAGTACTGGCCCCGATCTCTGTTGCGACTCGCTTGAGATCACCAAGAAATTCGCCATCTGGCGTGTTCCGGTGAAGCGGTTCGAGTTGGTATCGCGTGCTCACTTTGTGACGGCTAACGTTGGAGGCCACCGGCACGCAGCAAGCGCCGCGCAGCGGCAACCTGCTGCTGTGTGTCCGTGTGGGCCGACAGGTTAGGCATGCCGGCGCGACGGTTCGTGGACATGCAAGAACTTGGTGTACAAATCGCGGGGTGGTGCGACCGAGATGTCCTTTAGCACTTGGCCGACGTTGCCGCGATGGTAGGCCCCATGGGTGAGCACATGGAACAACATTTCCTCACGCGTCATTGTTCCCGAGTCACCATCAGTGAACTGAAATGAAAGGCTCTCCCCCATTGCTTGGTCGCCAATCTTGGAGACATAGTTCTCGAACCAAATGTCGGTTTCGGCAACAGCGAAGTGAAGCTCACCAAGTTCGGGCGTCTCCGGCGTATTCGTCGCCGTGTATAGGTGCTTCTCCCCCAGCAAGTGGGCGCGAAAGATTCGGTCGACGACGTAGATGTGGTTGAGCGTCCTAATAGCCGTGTATAACGGAGCCGCGTGCTCTGTGGACGAAATCGAGGCCACGACGTCAAAAAGTTCGCGATTGGCCCACGACTTTTGCGCAAAGAGGGATGAGAGGATTTTCTGAGACATAGATGTGCTGTGATGGAAGTTGGCAGGTCTAACGTTGAAATTCAGCGGGCGGCGCAGCCGTCCGATGGAATGACCAGTTAACTGGCGTCCTCATGACGCAACGCACTCCCGTAGCGCCTCCTGTGCCAGTGTGTTGATGCTTTTCCCCTGGGCCTGCGCAGCGATAGCCAGCTTCTCGTGCAAATCGGGAGAAATTCGCAAATTGAACTTGCCCGAAAAATGGCGTCTCGGTTCAATTCCCTTCTCGGCACATACTTCGAGAAAGACATGGAGTGAGCGCTTGAACTCTGTGCGCAATTCTTTCGGGTTCTTTCCGTAGAAGTCAGCGCCGCCATTAAGGCCAAGAATTTCCCCCCGAAAAAGATCGAGATCCGGGTCAAATTCAATCGTTGCGTGAAAATCGTCAACAGTCATTACGTTCATGGTTCAACTCCGTGCTGCTCCAGCCATTTGCGGATGCTTGCGACCGCACCCTTGTCAGTATTTGGTGATGGATGTGGACGATGAAACACGCGCACCTCCCCAAACAAAAATACTGAAATCCGGCTACCGGCCCGCTCTTCAACTTCCGCACCAAGCTCAACGAACAAGGCTTCAATATCCCGCCATTGGATATTCGCGCTCGTCGGTCGGGAAAAAATCAAGTCGATAAGTCGCTGGTGCTTCCGCTTCATGCTCGAATAGTACCAGTTTTAGGTACTGGTTGCAATCTTTGGAAAAGGCTGCTTGGTAGCGAGTTAACGTCGGCGATGACCCGCGCAAGTCGGGTCGATCAACCAGTTAAAGCCTGCCCGACCAGTAGCCTGGTCGACGACGATGCGCGGCAACGACCAGAACTTCAACTTCTGAACCCACAAGCCGATAGAGGATGTTGTAAGGAAAACCTGGTACGCGATATTTACGAATATCAGGTGAAAATTCGACGCGATACCGATCCGGGGACTCGCAAACTTTTCGCATTGCCTCATCGAAAGCCAACAGATAACGTGCGCCGAGCCCAATTTGACAAGCTTCGTAGTAGGCAACATGCTCAAGGTGCTCAACGCGCGCGGCTTCATTGAAGAAGTAACTCACCTGAGCAAAGCGTTTGCCTGGCGACGCACCTCTTCGGCCGGAATACGCCTGGAAAGCCCTTGATCCATCTCAACGGCCCGCTGCGCCGCCACTTGAAACCAAAGGGGTTCAATTTCAGCTTCGGACAGCACGTCAAGGCTGGAAAGGAGCCGCGCCGCCAACGCAGCCCGCTGCTGCACGGGTAGGGCCAACGCTTCATTGGTGATTGTTTCAGTATTCATGCGCAAATCCTAGCACTTATCTCCAGCGGGCTTTAACGTAATGTACACGGCAAAAGCTGCCAAATATTCTGGCCGCTGCGGATTAATCTGGACATCAATATCTCCTGAAAGTGGCTTGCAGTCTTGGTTTCAAGCCGATATACTGGATAAATAAACAGGTATAAATTTTCCATGAAACCCGGCACTCCTCCGCTGCAATCCACCCGCCTGTTGGATCAGATGCGCGAGCGCATCCGGTACATGCACTATAGCCTGAGCACCGAAAAAGTTTACCTGTATTGGGTGCGATTTTTCATTCGCTGGCATGGGCGTGGCGGCCAGATGAAGCATCCACGCACCATGGGCGCACCTGAGATTGAGGCGTTTCTGACCATGCTGGCCACCGAGCGCAAGGTATCAACCTCGACACACAACCAGGCTTTGAGTGCCTTGCTGTTTCTCTACCGTGAAGTTTTGGACATTGATTTACCCTGGATGGACGGCATCAACCGCCCTGCCGCCAAGCGCCGCATTCCGAGCGTTTTGACCAGGGACGAAGTCGCGGGCGTGCTGGCACAAATGGAGGGTATTTCAGCTTTGTTGGCACGTTTGCTGTATGGCACGGGAATGCGCCTGATGGAAGGGATTCGTCTTCGCGTTAAAGGTGTGGATTTTGACCGTCACGTCATCATCGTGCGGGAGGCCAAGGGCAACAAAGACCGCGTGGTCATGCTGCCGCGCTCCCTGGTTCCCGCTATGCGCCTGCAAATGCTTGCAGCGCGTGCGGTGTGGGAGGCAGACCGGCAGGTTCAGCGCGGCGGGGTTGAAACACCCCATGCGCTGGAGCAGAAGTACCCGAAAGTCGGCCAGACTTGGGGCTGGTTCTGGATGTTCCCATCGCCCACGCTGTCGATTGACCCGCGCAGTGGTGTCGAGCGGCGGCATCATTTGTTTGAAGAGCGATTGCAGCGTTCGCTCAAGAAGGCCGTAACACTGGCTGGAATTTGTAAACCGGTGTCGGTTCATACATTGCGCCATTCATTTGCGACACACCTACTGTGCAAGCCGGCACGGATATTCGCACGGTGCAGGAACTACTGGGCCATAGCGACGTGAGCACAACCATGATCTACACCCATGTGCTGAAAGTCGCCGCAGGCGGCACGGCCAGCCCGCTGGATGCGCTTTGTAGTTGAGTATGCGAGGAAAATCGGCCTACAGCCCAGGCAGGACCGGCACAAGCAGCTACTGATTCAATAGCATTTTCAGCCTTCTAGCAGGGCGGATTGCGCCAGCAAGCACCAGCCGGAGATAATCGAACCGGACGGCTTCAGCCGCGCTCACCTTCCATCCCGCAACCCACAAACCACGGTCAAAATGAAAACCATGAAATCAGTTCTTGCCTTGCTTGCCATCGCCGCCCTGGCGTCCAGCGCTCTTGCCGCAGCCCCCGCCGAAACACTGCCCTCGGGCGTGAAGGTGGTTCACACCGTGGACGGCGCCGGCGCGCAGCCCAAGGCCTCGGATACGGTGAAGGTCCACTACCGCGGAACGCTGGCCGACGGAAAAGAATTTGACAGCTCCTACCAGCGCGGCAAGCCGGCCAGTTTTCCGCTCAGCCGGGTGGTGCCGTGCTGGACCGAAGGCATGCAAAAAATAAAGGTCGGCGGCAAGGCCACGCTGACCTGCCCGCCCGCCACGGCCTATGGCGAGCGCGGAGCGGGCGGCGTGGTGCCGCCCAACGCCACGCTGACGTTTGAAGTGGAA
>CAYJMW010000178.1:0-4598 GCA_964371235.1 uncultured Polaromonas sp. | reverse complement strand
CATGTCGCGCGGCAGCACCACGCCGTTTTTCACGGCCAGCACTTCGGCCATGACGCTCACGGCAATTTCTGGCGGCGTCTTGCTGCCGATGTAGATGCCGATGGGGCCGCGCAGACGGGCCAGTGCTTCCTGGCTCATGCCAAAGTGCTCGGCCATGCGCTGGTGCCGTGTGGCGTTGTTGCGGCGTGAACCAATGGCGCCGACGTAGAACGCGTCGGTGGTCAGCGCTTCCATCAGCGCCAGGTCGTCGAGCTTGGGGTCGTGCGTGAGCGCAATCACGCAACTGCGCCGGTCCGGCTTGAAGGCGATGACCACGTCGTCGGGCATGTCGCTGAGCACCTTGGCGCCGGCCACCTGCCAGGCGCTGCGGTACTCTTCGCGCGGGTCGCACACGGTCACGGCAAAGCCGCAGAACAGGGCCATGGTGGCGAGGTATTCGGTGAGCTGGCCGGCGCCTATGAGCAGCATGCGGTACTCGGGGCCAAAGGTGTTGACGAGTTCGCTGGCCGAGACGCTAAGCGCTGCGGGCGCCGTGGCTTCTGCGAGCGTGACCGCGCCGTCTTGCAGGCGAACGCTGCGCTGCGTCAGACGCCCGGCTTCGAGCGAGACAACCAGTTGCGCCAGGCTGGCGGGGTCCGGGTCGTACTCAAGCAGCAGCTCCAGCGTGCCGCCGCAGGGCAGGCCAAAGCGGTGGGCTTCGTCTGCCGTCACGCCGTACTTGACGAAGGCGGGCGGGCCTGACGGGATTTTTTTGCTCACACCGCCCTGGTTAGCCGACGCGTAGGCTTGCGTGTGCTGGTCAATCAGGTCGTCTTCAATGCAGCCGCCCGATACCGAGCCGACCACCGCGCCGTCTTCACGCAGCGCCATGATGGAGCCGACCGGCCGCGGCGAAGAGCCCCAGGTGCGCACCACGGTGGCCAGCAAGGCGCGCTGGCCGGCAGCGCGCCAGTCGCGCAGGGTGCGCAGAACCATCGCATCGAGGTTTTCCATGTCGTCTCCTTTCCGTAAAAAGTTGCTACGGCTTCATGGCCAGCCAAGCCAGCAGCGCCAGCACCGCAATGCCGGCGATCCAGGCCCATGCCGGAAGGCCGAACAGCCGTGCGCGGGTTTGCGCTTCGGCGCCGACATCACCCATCACCATTCTTGCAGCATAACTCTCGGGGTGCTGGCGCTGCATTTCCTGGTCAAAGCGCTTGAAAAAATCTTCGGCCATGGACTTGGCCGCGCCGTCTATCAGCCGCTGCCCAAGCTGCGCGATCTTGCCGCCGACCGAGGCCTGCACGGTGTAGGCCAGCTCGCAGCCGTCGGTATGGGGCGCGAGCGTGACGGCGGCGCTGCCCTTGCCAAAACCGGCCACGCCGCCCTGCCCTTCAAATGACAGCTTGTAGCTCGCTGGCGGGTTGATCTCGCTCAGAGCAATCTTGCCGGTGAACTTGGCCGCGACCGGCCCGATCTTCAGCGCCATGGCGATGCTGTACTGGTTTTCAGCGGTGGCCTCGACCTTGTCGCAGCCGGGGATGCAGACCTTGAGCACGGCGGGGTCGTTCAGCGCATCCCAGGCTTGCTGTTGTGTGATGGCCAGTTGGCGGTTTCCTTGCATGTCCATGGTGTCTTTGTCTCGGTTAATTGCGGCTTACTTTTTCATCAGCGCGGCCAGGCTGGCCGCCAGTTCTTCGAGCTTGGCCAGATTGTGCACCGCCAGCATGCCGTGGGCGTAGCCATGCAGCACGGCGGCACCGCGCGCCAATGGGGCGTAGCCGTCAAAACGCAGCAGCGGGTTGAGCCACAGCAGGCGGCGGCTGCGCCGGCGCAGCCAGGCCAGCTCTTGCGCCAATTCGGCCGGCTCGCCAGTGTCCAGGCCGTCGGTGATGATCAGCACGATGGTACGCCGCCCGACCAGCCTGCGCGCATGGCGCTGGCGCAGGCTGGCCAGCGAAGCGCCGAGCTGCGTGCCGCCGGCAAAGTCGGGAATCGCCAGGCTGGCATGGGCCAGCATCTCGTCGGTATCGGCCTGGCGAAAGGCCGGGGTCAAGTCGGTCAGGTGCATGCCAAAGGCAAACACATCGCGCTGCGGGTGGCGCCGCGTGGCCGCATGCAAAAAGGCCAGCAGCAGGCGGGCATAGCGCTCCATCGAGCCCGACACATCGACCAGCACCAGCAGAGGCAGCGCCTGCTCGCGCCGTGCCAGCCGCGGCAGTTGCATCAGCTCGCCGCCGGTACGGGCGGCCCGGTGCATCACGCCCGGCCAGTGGATGCGCGCGCCGGCGGCGGCGGGGTGGCTGCGGCGCGCGGCAAAGTGCGGCAAGGGCAGCTTGATGTCGCGCGCCAGGCGCTCGACCAGGCGGTATTCGGTGGCCGAGAGCGCGTTGAAGTCGGCGTGCTGCAGGCGCTCGATGTCGCTGGCGGTCATGGCGGCGTCAAACTCGACCTTCTGGTCTTCGCTTGCGGGCTTGGCCTGCTGGCCAAAAGCCCGTTGCGGCGCCAGTGCCTCGCGCACGCGCGGGCGGCGCTTGCTGGGCTCGGCCTTGCCTTCGGCGCTGGGCAGCAGTTGCGCCAGCAGCTTGTTGGCGACTTTCGGGTCCTGAAAATACACGTCGAACAGTTCACGGAACACCAGTCGGTCTTGCTCGCGGCTGACCATGACGGCTTCAAAGGCCGCGCTCAAATCTTCTTTTTCGCTGATGCCAACGGCCAGCGCGGCTTCCTTGGCCAATGCGATGCGCTGGCTATCCACTTTGACACCGGCGCGGCGCAACGCCCGGCCGAAACCGGCGATGTTGTCGGCGAGTTTGCCGCTGCGCGCATCACCTAGTTGCATTAGATTTGCTCCCTAAGGGAGTCAGAAATTACAAACATACCCGTTTCGTCATCGCGAGCGAAGTGCGGCGATCCATGGTCGCGCACCACGGTGGCATGGATTGCCACGCTTCGCTCGCAATGACGGGGAAGAGGTATTTCGGCAATTTCTATCTCCCTATATCCGTTCGCCCTGAGCTTGTCGAAGGGCTTGGCAGGCTTCGACAGGCTCAGCCCGAACGGTTTTGAAAATTTCATTCAGCCGCTGCCTCTTCAGGCTTGAGCAACTCAACCGCCAGCTCGTGCGTGAGCGCCGCCACGTCTTCGCGCTGCTTGAACAAAATGCCTGCCGTGTCGGCCACAACCTCCGGGTCCACCACCAGCGTATCGAGCGCGACCAGCGCCCTGGCCCATTCCACGCTTTCGGCAATGCCGGGCGCGCGCTGAAAAGCATTGCCAAACGGCGAGCGGCGCAGCCGGTCAACAAAATTGGCGACCTGGGCCGAGAGCTGCTCGCCAGCCTCGGGCACCTGGGCGCGCACAATTGCCAGCTCGCGCTCGCGGTCGGGGTAATCCAGCCAGTGATAAAGGCAGCGGCGCTTGACGGCGTCATTGAGTTCGCGCGTGCGGTTGCTGGTGAGGATGGTGACGGGCGTGACTTCGGCGCGCACGGTGCCAATTTCCGGAATGCTGACCTGGTACTCGCCCAGGTACTCGAGCAAAAAAGCTTCAAAGGGCTCGTCGGCGCGGTCCACTTCGTCAATCAGCAGCACCGCGCCCGGCGCGGGCGTTTGCAGCGCCTGCAGCAGCGGGCGGCGAATCAGGTAACGGTGCTGATAGACCTCGCGCTCGATGTCGGCTGCCTCGCCGTGGCCTTCGGCGGCGCGCATGTGCAGCAACTGCGCGGCGTAGTTCCACTCGTACAGGGCTTCGCGCTGCTCCAGCCCGTCGTAACACTGCAGGCGAATCAATTGCCGCCGCAGCGCCACGGCCAGCGCCTTGGCCAGCTCGGTCTTGCCCACGCCGGGCTCGCCTTCGAGCAGTAGCGGGCGCTGCAGTTTCAGCGCCAGAAATACGGCGGTGGCAAGGCGCCGGTCAGCAAAGTAGCCCGCGTCCTGCAGCGCCTGGGTCAGCGCATCAATGCTTGGGAAAGGGGTCATCGGAATCGATCTGTCAGTTGCTATGATTTTAATAGCTACTCACGCCCATTACACGTGGGCTGGAGGCCTAAAATTCTTAAGAAAATGTAACTACTCAGGTAGGAGTAGAAGCTTCCAACGCAAAGGCGCAAAAGCGCAAAGAACGCAAAGGAAAATATTTTTGACTGCTTGGCGTACTTTGCGTCTTGGCGCCTTTGCGTTGGAAGTTAGTCTTCGTGGGTGGGCTGAGTAGTCACAAGAAAATAGCAGAAAACCCCGTTGCGGGTTAGCCTTGCGTCAGCCCAGCGCCTTGGCCACGCCGCGCTGGGCCTGCACGCTGATCAGGTTGGCGCGGTAAGCGGCCGTGGCATGGATGTCGCTGTTGAGCTCTGACGCATCAATCTTGACGGCTGCGGCGGCCTGCGGCGTGAAGCTCTTGCTCAGGGCCGCTTCCAGCCCCTTGTGGCGGAACACGCCGTTGGCCGCGCCGGTAATGGCCACGCGCACACCGGCGTCAAACTGCGCAATAAACACGCCGACCAGCGCAAAGCGCGAAGCGGGCTGCTTGAACTTCATGTAGGCGGCGTTCCTGGGGATGGGAAAACTGATGGCGGTGATCAGCTCGCCTTCGTTCAGCGCGGTGGCAAACATGCCGAGGAA
>CAYJMW010000177.1:1629-4626 GCA_964371235.1 uncultured Polaromonas sp. | reverse complement strand
CGAACCCGCGTCATTAGCTTGGAAGGCTAGGGTTCTACCATTGAACTACTCCCGCGCAGCTCTGCCAATTCAATTCACACCAGGACTCACACTCTACGATCCTGCAACTCAAAACAGGCTGGCGGACAATCACCTTGCCGCGTTGATCGCCTTTGTTTTGTGCTGTCCAACTTACCAAAAAATCAACGAAGTAACCAAAATCTGGTGGATGGGGCTGGATTCGAACCAGCGTAGGCGTTAGCCAACAGATTTACAGTCTGCCCCCTTTAGCCACTCGGGCACCCATCCTTCTCATCAAGTCTGGCTCGCGCCCTTTTTGGCCGCAAGCGGCCCAAACACAGCAAACCCCGCTCTTTCCCAGCGAACTTAGCATTATAGCCACATTCTTTGGCGGCAGGATGCCAAAACCTCAACCGGAATTGGGCAAGCTGCCCACGCCGTGGCACTTTTTGTACTTCTTGCCGCTGCCGCAGGGGCACAGGTCGTTGCGGCCGGGGGTGGCCTTCCTGCGCAAGGTTTCTACACGCGGACCCATCGTTTTCCATAGTTCGCGCAGGTCGTACACCGCCCAGATTGCCTCGCCAAAGGCGTTGAGCCGTGCGACGCTGGTGCTGGGGGCGCCGTCTTCACTGAGCGGAGACAGTTCAGGCGCGGCAGTATCGTCTTCGGTCATGGCCACCACGGCCTGCAGCGCGCCGTCCAGCCATTGGGCGGCGTCTTTGTCGCGTGGCGCCGCCCATTCCTCGGGCCAGCTTTCCACGGCAAACATGAATCCGAGCGCCCACACCTGCGCAAACGCTGGCAGTTCTTCATCCTTGAAAGCGGCTTGTTCCCCGGTCGGCAGGTCCGCGACGGCGCCGCGAATATCCATGAGCTCTGGGTGGTAACAGTGCTCATCTTCCAGCGAGTTCACTTCGGCATCGAGCGCCGTGACCACTTCGTTCCAGCGCTGGTTCCAGAGCGTAAGGAAGCGCGTCCGCTGTTCATCGCTGGCAAATGAACCGCTGTCAGCGTCTGACAATTCACCTGCAACGGGAAGACCCAGCAGCACCTGCAGGTATTCCGGGCTGGCGATGGGCCGACGCGTACAAATCACCGCGGCCATGAAGCCTTCGCAGAACTCCCATTGGGGCGTTTCGTCATGGCGGCTGCGCAGGTCGTCAAGGAGGGCGTCAAGTTCGTCAAAGGCCTCGGATGTCAGCGGCGCGTGGAGGGAAGATGGAGGGGTCATGAATCGGAATCGTAAGACGGATGCGTCGGCAGGCACCCTCAATTGTGCAAAGTGTATCTGCTATTAATTAAGTAGCTGCCTGTACATGCACTCCAAGGGCCAGGAGTCTTTTTTCCATTGAGATCACGGCATGATCCTTGCTCAGCAAGAGGGCGCGCCACGCCACGGCCAGGTCGATGAACTTCTGGTCGTCGGGGTCGCGGCAGCTTGCGCTGGCTCTTGCTGCGACCGCTATCAGGCGGGCATGGCAATCGAAGGATGCCAGCACGCCGCCAGCGCTCCGCTCGCAGAACTTGAGGCGCGGGACGATTTTCGGGTAGGACAGCACGCGCGCCAGTTCGTCCCGCATGGCTTGCGTGGCCAGCCAGTCGAGCTCGCCCGCTTCGAGCGCTTTCTTCAGCGGCAGTGTCGCCGCATCGTTGAAGACAAACAGATCGAGAATGATGTTGGTGTCGAGTACGACCGGTCGTCCGCGCCCTACGGATGCGAGCGAGACAGCGGGGAGCGGAAAAAAGCGCTCTGAGCACACGTTCACGTCGTTCCCGCTGATTCGCCGCCATTTTTTCCGTCAGGCTGTTCAGCCGGTTTCCCGCGCGCCGAACCCGCCACCATGTCAAAGCGGAACATCCGGCATTCAATCGGGCCGTTCCACATCGGCACGCGGCGCGACTCCTTCAGGCGCATCTTGCCGGGCAGCTTCAGGTCGGGCGTCAGGATGTACGCGGTCCAGCCGGCGTAGTGCTTCTTCCAGTGCGCCGCAAGACGCGGAAAGAAGTCAGAAGCCTCTTCACCGCTGTCGGTCTGCGCCTGCTCGCGTCCCGGGTTGGCCGAGCGGTCGCGCGGCGTGTCGGCAGCCGCGTCGCCGCGGCGCAGCGGCTGGCCAAAATCGTCCACGCCCCGGGCCCGCTGGTCGCGTTGATTGCGGCTCTGAACGCCGGAAATTCCGGCCGCCCCTGCCACGTCAATCCGCTCGCCATAGGGCGGGTTGACCAGCATGACGCCGCTGGGGGCTGGCGGCATGCGCTCCAGCGCATCGCCACCGCGAAGCTGCACAGCATTGGCCACGCCGGCCCGCTCGGCATTGCGCTGGGCAAAATCGACCATGCGGAACGAGACATCGCTGCCAAACACCGGAGCCGTGGGCTCGGTGATGGCGGCCTCGGCCTGGCCCTGCAAGCCTTCCCACACGTGGGCTTGGAAAGGCAGGTATTTCTGGAAAGCAAAGCGGCGCCTGATGCCGGGCGCGATGTTGCAGGCGATTTGCGCCGCCTCGATCACGATGGTGCCCGAACCGCAGCAGGGGTCGTACAGCGGCACGCCTTGTTTGCAGAGCTGATCCCAGCCGCTGGCGGCAATCATGGCGGCGGCCAGGGTTTCCTTCAGCGGGGCGTCGCCCTTGTCTTCCCGCCAGCCGCGCTTGAACAGCGGCTCGCCCGAGGTGTCGATGTAAAGGGTGACGGTGTCGGTGGTCAGGTGGGCGTACACCCGCACGTCGGGCCAGTGGGTATCGACATCGGGGCGCACGTCGTACTTGGCGCGAAAGCGGTCGGCAATCGCGTCCTTGATCTTGAGCGCCGCAAAATTCAGGCTCGTCAGCGGGCTGTGCTGCGCTGTGATCTCGACCTTGAAGCTTTGCCTGGGGGTGAACCAGATCTCCCAGGCCACGTTGCCCGCCGCGTTGTAGAGGTCTTGCTCGCTGCGATACTGGCTGTGCTGCAGTTCGATCAGCACGCGCTGGGCCAGGCGGCTGTGCAGGTTGAGCTGCA
>CAYJMW010000177.1:0-1529 GCA_964371235.1 uncultured Polaromonas sp. | reverse complement strand
GTGCGGCGGGCGCATTCAATGCCCTGCTCCTTGAGCATTTCGGAGATCTGGTGGTCACTGAGCGGTTTCTTCGGGCTCTCGGACGAGACAAACTGCTTGATCAGCGCGCGTACTGCCGTGCTGGAGGCATTCCCGCCGGTTTCCGTGCCCAGCGCCGAACCAAAAAAGTACTTCAACTCGAAGGTGCCGAAAGGCGTGCTCATGTATTTGGCGGTTGTGACCCGCGAAATGGTCGATTCGTGCAGGCCCAGCTCATCGGCGATCTCGCGCAGCACCAGCGGGCGCATGGCCAACTCGCCATGGGCGAAGAAATTCTTCTGCCGCTCCACAATCGCGCTGCTCACGCGCAGGATGGTGTCAAAGCGCTGCTGGATGTTCTTGATGAACCAGCGCGCTTCCTGCAGCCGCTGATGCAGCGCCTGTCCGTTCTGGCCCTTGTGCTGCTTGAGCGCGCTGGCATACAGGTCATGCACGCGCAGGCGGGGCATGACCTCGCGGTTGAGCGACACCTTGAAACCCCGGCCCGATTTCACGACGATAACGTCAGGCACGATAAGGTTGCGCTCCACACTCGCAAAGCGGCGGCCGGGCTTGGGGTCCAGCCGTGCAATCACGGCGATGGCGCCCTTGATCACGCTTTCAGGAAAACCGCACAGGAGCGACAGGCGCTTGACATCGCGCTTGGCCAGCAGTTCCATGGGTTGCTGGCACATGGCCATGGCGGCGCGGGTTTCTTCGCAATCCGGGCAATCAGGCAGTTGCAGACTCAGGCACTCGGCCAGATTGCGCGCGCCAACGCCGGCAGGCTCCATGTGCTGCAGCAGCTTCAGGGCCATGGAAAAGTGCTGTTCCAGCTCTTCGGCTTGCTCAAGGTCGTCACCCGCAAGACCGGCGGCCAGCGAAGCCAGGCTGTCTTCCAGGTAGCCGTCATCGTTGAGCGACTCGATCAGGAAATGCAGCGCCGCGCGATCGACATCGGACAAGCGCAGGCAAAGCGCCTGCCGGTGCAGATGGTCCTGCAGCGACTCGTGGTTGCCCACCAGGTCAGACGCTTCGGTATCGCTGTCGTCCAGGTTGTTTTTGCGCGCCGGCGCATCGCCGCCCCACTCGCTGTCGTCGGGCCCGGACTCAACCGTGCCGTCGCCGTCCCAGCTTTCTTCGAGCTTGGGCTCCAGGCTCGTTTCTGCGCTGGATTCAGAGTCATTTTTGCCTGTAGCCCCCGTTCCGTCTGCACTATCAGCTACTGAACTAGTAGCAATTTCAAACTCCCGGTTCTCCTGGCTGACCGGCGCATCGGCTTGCTCCAGACCGAATTCCTCGCGCACGGCGGCGTCTTCGGACAATTCCAGAAAAGGGTTTTCGTCGAGCATCTGCTCGACTTCCTGGCTCAGCTCCAGCGTGGACAACTGCAGCAGGCGAATCGACTGCTGCAGCTGAGGCGTGAGCGCCAGATGCTGCGAAACGCGAAGGGAAAGGCCTTGCTTCATGGGGCCCCCACGCTCCCCACTGCGTGTGGTTCGCTGCCCCCC
>CAYJMW010000176.1:0-4630 GCA_964371235.1 uncultured Polaromonas sp. | reverse complement strand
AAACCCAACACGGTGCTGACACGTTTATGCGGCATTATTTAAGGCGCTATGTTTAGCTCCTTGAATGCCTTGTTCATCAGATCGAAGCCCATATCACGCGACGCGTGAATGTGTACCTCGGCATAGTCGGTCTTGAACCCGTCCTTCAATCCGCTGTACTTGGGAACGAAATCGATCCACTGGGCGATGACGGAATCCCACTTCGAACCCGCCTCTCCTGGCAAGACCTGCACGCCAGGATGGGTCAATTTCGCTACGTCAAAAAGCGTCCAGTTGCGAGACTTGCCGCTGAGCGTCTCATGTGGAGCACCTGTAAATCCTGACGGTCTCAGCGCTTTGAACAGCACGCGCCCGTTGTCGAGGACTGCGAAACGCATGAATGAGTCGGCGACGAACCTGTTGGTCACCATTTCCTTGAAATTTTGACGAATATCCTTCTCGCCGGTGGTTGTGTAGGCGGTCAGTCGCTGCCAACTCTGCTCCGGGTTCACCACGAAAAAGCCGCCGGTGAACGGGCCGCGGTACAGATCGCCCCAGACCACGGTCACGCCCGCATTCTTGTCGTCATCGAGCATACAGTCGAGATCGTTGAGCGTCGTGTATAGGGCTGGGCTGTCTCGATAGGTTTCCGGATCGCCAGAGGAAGGCAACTGCCCGACGCCAATCACCGGGATGCGCCGCCCAAACTTGATGTTCGAGAGGTGCCGTGCGAGGTCGACAACCATTCCGCTGCCAGTTCCGCCAGCCAAATTGAAACAGACCGTCACCATCGAAGGCAACCCAGCTGATTCAACATGATTGACAAAGTTGCGCAGGGCCACATCCAGCGGGCGCTCCTCGGCGTAGTAGGCGTTGGCATATATCCCCTTAGCCACGATGCGCGGGAAATGCTCGCCTGCCTTGGGCATCACGACCGTGCGCGGCACATAGGATTCAAAGTTCGGGTTCCAGTAGTAACGCGGGTATTCAAGCTTCAGAAATTCGCGCGTCCGGTTCAAGCCCTCGAAAAACTCTTCCTTGTTCGGAACTGGGAGCGCAATAGATTGGAATTGGAACCTCTCAGCCGGTATGCCCCGCGACTCGAGGCGTTTGGTGAAGGCGGCTGCATAGTCCCTGACCACTTGCATATCCTGGTCGCCGATGTCTACAACCAAGGCGGCAAATCTTGCGCGAGGATCCGCAAGCTGATCTTCGATTTCACCGGTGCGCAGCAGCGCCTCAACATAGATTGCCCCGGTTCGCCCAATCCCGATAACGTGCAGACAGTGGGGTGCCTGCTCCCCAGTTGCGCTGTGGTACATTGATCCTGACATAATGGTCTCCTGTAAATTGATAAAATAACACCGAAATGCAGGTACTTAGGTGCATCAGTTAATATGCCTGCACCGTCGCCCCTCCTACTTCAAGACACACACCGCGACCCATCAACATCGGATGGAAAACGTCTCGGTCAAGTCGAGAAATCCGATATCCCTCAAAATGTGAGCGACTGAACTCGCGCGCTCATTTGCTACGTAAAGCATGTAGTCCTCGACGAACAACCCGGGATCGCGCGAGATCGTTCCTTGCTCGATCAGATCAACTGCCTTTTCGAGATTGGTTCGGTGCAACTTGGCGCTCCATATTGGCGTTTCGATATAAATTGCCTCATCGTCGACGCCTGCAATTTGCAGGAACTTTCCCCCCGCAACAGTTGGTACTTTGGCGCCCTTCCCGTACTTCTTCTTGATCTTTGACCAATCAAGCGACATGACAGTCCTCCTAGTTTTCCATGGTTAATCGGATCAACGTGCAATGCTGCGTCCGTGCAGCACGCATTGCAATCAGGCAGTATTTGTGGGGGCTTCGTTATCTCCACGAAGGCCCGCGAGCGGAACAGCAACCCAGCTGGTGCTGCCAGAAAGGCCCGCCCCTGCCATTCCTTCTAGGCGCGTCGACGGCTCGCACAACAGCACACCCTGGTCCAACAGCAATGAGTGGCTAAGAAGTTTTTCGTCCGGCTGGTCAGCATCATATGCATCTCGCGCACCCAAGAAGAAAGCAAGATCCGTCTTCCTTATAGATGGCAGAATGAACTGGACGGAACCTTCCCTTCCCCCGCCCACGACATTTGGAGGTACCTCTACAGCAAACAATTTCTCCAGGCTGCTGGCCAACGCCGTCGTGCTTTTGTCGTCGAGGTTCGCCACGCGCATCTCGATAAACTCAGGCGTGTAGCCCGCGAGCAGTCCCAGTTGTTTCGGCAAGTCCGGCTCGGCGGCGATCGGATGGTCAGCCGTATCGGCGAATCCGAGCATGTGAATCCACCTGGAGCCCCAGGGTGTGCGTGCGGCGGAGTGCTGTGTCGATGGAGCTGCGACCCAATTCAGCAGGTGCAGCATTTCCCTTAGGTTAGCCCCGCGTCTCAACGTTAGCAGAGATGCAATTTCCTGATCCACGCGCGCATGCGCCTCGGCCAGGTTCCTGGTACGCTCCCAAATATGCTGCTGCGGAACTATAATGAAGCCGGCGGTGAAGGGGTTCACGTACAAATCTCCGCACGGCATGACAACACCGCGGTTCTTCTCCTCGTCGCACAGGCAATCGAGCTCGCTGAGGACTGGAAACAGGTGTCCACCCACGTGCGCTTGCGGATCTCCGTCGCAGGGCGCGATACCAATGCCGGTGACCAGCACCCTGTGACCGAAGATTCCGTTCGACAGATGACGTGCGAGGTCGACCGCAATACCGCTGCCGGTACCGCCCCCAAGGCCGAATACGATGCACACCACCGAATCGCCAGCCGTCGCATCAACTGACTTAGCGAAGCGCCGTAGCGCCGCAGCAAGTGGCCGTTCGCCGCTGTAGTAAGCCCTTCCATAGATCGCCTTGGCGACCGCTCTTGGCACATGTTCGCCTTCCTTCGGCAAGACACAGTCGGCAGATAGCCACGGTCGAAAGTTCGTATTCAAGTGATTCCGCGGGTATTCGAGCTTCAGGAAATCCGGATATCGCTGCAAGGCATCGAAAAGTTCCTCTGAAGTCGGCATGGCCAACGCAACCGTTTCAATCTGAGCGCGCTCAGTAGAGAACTTCGAGGCCAGACTTAGGATCTCACCCATATCTTGGTCACCAATGTCGATGGCAAGTGCACTGAGCCGTGACCCGGCCACCTCCAGAAGATCGTCTGGGGCTTCGCGGAGGACCTGCTCAACAATGTGCGCGCCAGCCCCGCCCAAGCCGATCAAGTGAACGCCGTACGGCAGTGTTTTCGTGTCGTTGATTCGGTGAATGCCGCGCTTGAGTGCATCCAGCTTCCGCTTCTGGAGCTTCGTTTTCATGGTCTCGACGGCGGGCGTTGGACGCTTACCCAAGAAATCGATACCTGGCTTTCCTTTTGACACCATCTGTTATCCCTCCTGCGTCGTCATGGCAACTGCAACCTTGGCCGAGATCAAGCCGAGGATAGCGCCGATGATCATCGAAACCGATACAACGACAAGGCTGTTGTTGAGGCTAAACGACAGCAGACTCGACAGGCTTAGCTTGTCTGGCGTTTGCAGCAGGAAGGCAAAGGTCGCGGCGTAGCCAAGCACATTCGCCGGGATTACCGAAAAGGCCTTGATATGCGCGACGTAGCAGAGCCCCCAAGCGGTGACGCCCACCACGATGCCGGCCCAGATCGGCTGCGTCAATCGATCCGCAATCGGAACCGCCAGAATGAGCACTGCCGCAATCCACCCCAAGAGGCACCCGTAGAGGTTGCCAGCGATGGTGCTTCGTAGTGCGTTGTCCCCGCCAATCAGGAAGAAGCATGCCCAAGCGATGAATGCTGCCCAGATAAGGATACTCCCTACCGCCAAAAATCCCCAGGTAGCAAGACCTCCCAAAATCCCTATGCTTACGGAAAGAGCGTTTAAAGATCGCATGATTGTCTCCAATATTATTGTCAGTGTCGATTTCCGCGAGCACAGCCGAAACTGTCCTCGTTACCAAACAAGTGGTCTGGCGCACATACCCAGAGCGACTTGCTCTTGTTCTCGGGTTTTTGTAACAACCCGCCCTACACGAAGCACAAAAAAAAAGCTCTCCATCGGCGTGAATGCCGATGGAGAGCTTTTTTTGCCCTGTCTCACTACCGGCGTTATTGCCGATCCAAGACGAATGAAACTACTTAGGCTCGAAGATATATCTTGCATTTCAACTTGTCAAGAATTATTTTCAACTTTTTTTCTTTATATTGCCGGCTTGTAAATAGTCGGCCCTGCAAAACCCCGCTAACCCGCATGAACACTCACTTTTTTGTATAAATCGTGTCCACCAAATCCCTCAAGAAACGTTTAACAGGAAGTTTATTTCGGAGGGATTTGAAGATGCAACCGATCGACTTTTTCCGTAGCCGCATTGACGCCATGATCAACTTGAGCGACCCCTTGGCGGTGCTGGCGACTCATTGGCGCACGTGGACAACGCGCTTGAGCAACTGGTTCGACGGCACCGCGATTGTCAAAAACCGTTTTTTGGCTACGCCGCATGGGGCGCCTAAATGGTGAGTGAATTTTGCAGGGCCGACTAATAATGGACGTACCTAACGACGCGAACTGAAACAAAAATTCAACCTGTTTGGTATTTGTTGGGTCATATGTTGGGT
>CAYJMW010000175.1:0-4657 GCA_964371235.1 uncultured Polaromonas sp. | reverse complement strand
GTTATCCCCCACGACTGGGCACGTTCCGATATATTACTCACCCGTTCGCCACTCGCCACCAGGATTGCTCCCGTGCTGCCGTTCGACTTGCATGTGTAAGGCATGCCGCCAGCGTTCAATCTGAGCCAGGATCAAACTCTATAGTTTAATCACTGCAATAATTTCAACTCCCTGCCATCGACCGAAATCAACAGCAGGAAGAAAACTCATAAAAACGGAATTGAAGTGAACTTCACTTCTATCTCTATGAGCGTTTAAGGTCAGAAGACCTGGTTACCGAAGTAACCTGGCAATCGCCTTCAAACGCCCATACTTATCGGCTGTAAATTTTTAATGATCCTGACTTCCAGTCAGGCAGCTATTGGCTGCCTTTCCTTCGTCGCTAGCTGTGATCAGCTGAGCCTTAAATTATATACCGGTTTTTTGGGCCGCGTCAAATAATTTTCAACTTTTTTTCTGCTTGCCGAGGGCCTTGCGGCGTTTCCTCGTTTTTAGCAGAGCCTTGAATTATATGCCGGTTTTTTGGGCCGGGTCAAATAATTTTTGACTTTTTTTCTGCTTGCCGAGGACCTTGCGGCCTTGCCCCGTTTTCAGCAGAGCCGCAAATCATAGCACCTATTTCGGCGCCAGCCAAAACTTTTACGCAAGTCAATGACCAGAACACTCTGATGACCCGGACGGTCCCCGCTCGAACACTGGGACTAGTGCTGCAACCCGGAAGTAGCGGAACAAAATGAAAGCGATGGATTCGTGCCCAGGGCAAGGCGCAAGCCGCAGCGAAGGCTGTGCGCCTTCGCAAGGATTGCAACGCCGCCATGGGTGCGAAGACGCGCTTTCATGTTTCGATATTTTCGGGTTGCAGTACTAGCAAAGCAAGCGTGGCGCTTGCGCAGAGGCACAGCTGGATTCGCCCGGGGTTTCATGATGCCGCTCCTGCAAGGCGTCGCACAGTGCATCGACTGGCCCAATGCGCGGTACCTGGTCGCCCTCAGGCTGAAAGCGTTGCTTTGTGGCGCCCGGTCCCGTCACCCGGATAATCCCGGTACTTATGGCACTTATTACCCTTCTGGACGCTCAACTCGCTTTTGGGCACGTCGCCCTGCTGGATCACGCAGATTTTTCACTCGAAAGCAACGAGCGAATTGGACTGATCGGGCGCAACGGCACCGGCAAATCCTCCTTGCTGAAAATCCTCGCCGGCCTTGAAAAGCCCGACGACGGCACCTTGCAACTGCAGCAAAACCTGCGCATCGCCTACGTTCCGCAAGAGCCCAGCCTGGACCCGCACACAACGGTTTTCATAGCTGCCAGCGCTGGGCTGGCGAGGACCAGACACGTCGTCGAGCAGTACCTGGCAGCCGACGAGCACACCGACCTGGACGCCCTGCAGTCCGAGATCGAGGCGCTGGATGGCTGGAACTGGGAGCAGCGCGTCGAGGAAACGCTGCACCGCCTTCACCTGGACAAAGACGCCATCGTCGGCACGCTGTCGGGCGGCAACAAGAAACGCGTGGCGCTTGCGCAGGCGCTGGTCGCAACGCCCGATGTCCTGCTGCTTGATGAGCCGACCAACCACCTGGATCTGGACTCGATTGCCTGGCTCGAAGATCTGCTGGTCAATTTCAACGGCAGCATCATCACCATCACCCATGACCGGGCCTTTCTGGACCGTGTCGCCACCACCATTGTTGAGCTGGACCGTGGCAAGCTGCGCAGCTACCCGGGCAACTTTGCCCAGTACCTGATTCAGAAAGAAGATCAGATGGCGCAGGAAGCCGTCATCAACGCCAAGGCCGACAAACTGCTGGCGCAGGAAGAGGTGTGGATACGCAAAGGCGTGGAAGCGCGCCGCACCCGCAGCGTGGCGCGCATTGGCCGGCTCGAAGCCCTGCGTGACAGGCGCGCAGCGCGGCGCGATGCCGTGGGCCGCGTGAATCTGGACGTCTCCAGCGGCGACAAGAGCGGCAAGATCGTGGCCGAACTCACCAACGTGTCGAAAAGCTTTGGCCACCCGGGCGCAACCAAAATCGTCGTCAACGGCTTCAGCGGCACGCTGCTGCGCGGCGACAAGGTCGGGCTGCTCGGGCCCAATGGCGCGGGCAAAACCACACTGCTCAAGCTTATTCTGGGCGAGTTGGAGCCCGACGTGACGCTGCCACCCGGCAAGGTTCGCCTGGGCACCAACCTGCAGGTGGCCTACTTTGACCAGATGCGCGATGCCCTGGACCTGGACGCCACGCTCGAAGACTTCATCAGCCCGGGCAGCGAGTGGGTTGAAATCAATGGCCAGAAAAAGCACGTCAAGAGCTACCTGACCGACTTTTTATTCTCGCCCGCGCGCGCCAACTCGCCGGTGCGCTCGCTCTCGGGCGGCGAGCGCAACCGGCTGCTGCTGGCGCGCCTGTTCGCACGGCCCGCCAACGTGCTGGTGCTTGACGAGCCGACCAACGATCTGGACATCGACACGCTGGAGCTGCTGGAAGACCTGCTGCAAAACTACGAAGGCACGGTGTTTCTGGTCAGCCACGATCGGCGCTTTCTCGACAACGTGGTCACCAGCACCATCGCCTACGAAGGAACGCCCGAGAACCCCGGTTTCTGGCGCGAGTACGAAGGCGGCGTGACCGACTGGCTGACCCAATCGAAACGGGCGACGCAAATCAATGCCGGCGGGAAAATCCCTGCGCCCGCGCCCAGCACCAAGAATTTGAATAAAAACAGCGCTGAGCCCATAAAAGACGCGCGTGACCAGCTATCAAAAAAGAAGCTGAGCTACAAAGAGCAGCGTGAGCTAGAAGCGCTGCCCGTGCTGATCGAGCAACTCGAATCGCAGCAAAAAGCAATACAGCAGGAACTCTTTGACGGCACGATATACACAAGCAACGCCAGGCGCGCCGCCGAGCTCAATGCGCGCAACACGAAGATTGAGGAAGAACTGATGGCGGCATTGCAGCGCTGGGAAACCCTGTCGTCCTGAGCCGCCCTCTCAGCCCTCTGCCTCAGGCGTCGGGCCGCAAGGTCAGGCCGAGCGCCTACATCACAGAGTGCCAGCTTCGGCTACAGTGGTCTGCATCATGCACACCACCGCCGCAGCGCAGCGCCACACTTGCAGCTTCCCCCCGCACATGGCTGCCCGAAGGGCTTGGCCATGGGGCCTGTTTTTGCTGCTTGCAAGCTTCTGCATCACCAGCTGCGCGTCTTTACCCAACGTGGTTGAAAGGCCGGTTTCCACAGCACTCGCCAACCCGGCAGAGACCCGGCTGGGCCAGATTGTGGCTGAACGCGCCGCCCGGGCGAGCACCCGCAACGACTCCGGTTTTGCACTCGCTGACAGCGCCGAGCTGGCTTTTACCAGCCGCATGACGCTGATCAAGGCCGCGCAAAAAACGCTGGACATCCAGTACTACGCCATTTTTGCCGACGACACCACCGAACGCCTGTTCGACGCGCTGCGCGAGGCTGCCGGACGCGGGGTGCGCATCCGCATCCTGCTCGACGACTTCAACACCTCCGGCAAAAACGCCCAGGTGCTCAAGCTCGCCTTTGAAAAAAACATCGCGATGCGGCTGTTCAACCCGCTGCCTGGCGGGCGCAGCTCGATGTTTGTCCGGATTTTGAGCAGCCTCAGGGATGTTGACCGCCTGCAGCGGCGCATGCACAACAAGATTTTTGCGGCCGACAACGCGGTGGCCATTGTGGGCGGCCGCAATCTGGGCGAAACCTACTTCGGCCAGAGCGAAGGCACCAACTTTGTCGATATTGACCTGCTGGCTTCTGGCCGCATCGTGCGCGACCTCTCGAGCAGCTTTGACCAGTACTGGAACAACCCTCTGGCCTACCCGGTGCAGTCCCTGATGACTGAAGAGGAAATCAGGGCCCTCAAACCCGCACCCCCTGCGGCCACAACCAACGCGCAATCCAGCGTCCCGGGCGCCGCGGTCAAGGCGGCCAGCGCCCCGCGGGCGTCAACCGGCGTGGCCAACCCTACCACCACCGAGCGCACCGTCACCTCGCCCAAAGGCATCACCACCACGCTGCCGGCATTGCCCGACTCCGCCAATCTGCGCCTGCTGACCTGGACCTGGGCACCCTCGGTGATGCTGGTGGACAAGCCTTCCAAAATTTCCGCCGATGCCGATACCGTGGGCGAATCGCAGGACAGCGCCGTCGATGGCCTGCTGCAGCTCATGTCGCAGGCCAAAACCGACCTGCTGATCGTTTCGCCCTACTTCGTTCCCGGCGACCGAATGATGAGCCAGTTTGCCAGCATCCGGCAGCGCGGCGTACGGGTGCGTGTGCTGACCAATTCGCTGGCTTCCAACGACGCCGTCGCCGCGCATGTCGGTTATGCCCGTTACCGTGAAGCGCTGCTGGCCATGGGCGTTGAGCTGTACGAAATGCACGCCGAACAGAGGGGCTCCATCAGGAGCTTCGGCTCGGTGGGCGGCTCTACCGGTGACAGCCTTGGCGCCTCGCGCGCCAGCCTGCACGCCAAGGTGGTGGTGATCGACAGCCGCCTGCTGGTGGTCGGTTCCATGAACCTCGATTTACGTTCCAAACTGCAAAACAGCGAAGTCGGCATCGTCATCCGCAACCGCGTCTTGTCGGCGCAGGCCGCCCGCATGATTGAGCCTGCACTGGCAAGCAGCGCCTGGCG
>CAYJMW010000174.1:0-4716 GCA_964371235.1 uncultured Polaromonas sp. | reverse complement strand
TGACCACCAGCTGGTTGCGCGGAATATCGAGGTCGATATTCTTCAGGTTGTGGGTCCGGGCACCGCGGATGCTGATGCGCTGCAGTTGCAGCGCCGGGGCAAGTGGCCTGCCTGCCTGGGGGTCCGCGAAATGGCTGGCGTCTGAGGAGTTGGTCAAAGTGGCGTGGGCTTGGGTAAACCCACAATGATAGTCAAAGATCGCCGCCCGGGCTGGCAGCGCCGGCCTGGCCAAGGCCGGACGGCGCCGGCGGCTACTTGCGCAGCGCCGCTTTCCAGTCGCGGAACACGTCCAGATCGACGCCGTCGGGGTAGTTCAGCAGGCCGGGCTTGTAGCCCTTTTTGTTCAGTTCGCCATACTGCCAGATGATGGCCTTGGTCTTGCGGTCGATCACGATGACGCGGTCATGCAGGTCGTCAACCACCAGAATGTCGCCGGTATCGGGCAGTTCACGCGCGATCGAGGAGTGGTCGAGCATGCCTTCGCCATCTTTCACGAAGTATTCCCAGGTGACTTTGCGCGTGGCCGGGTCAAAAATCACCACCCGGCCGGGTTTCCAGAAGTCGGCCACGATGACCTGTTTGCCGTCCACGGTGGGAAAGGCATCCGACGGGTAACGGATGTTGGGCGCCTTGACGCTCCACGCCACCTTGCCTTCGCGCGTGATGCGCGAAATCCAGGCGTCGCGGATCTCGGTCACCAGGATGTCGCCGTTTTCCATCGGCGTGGCGCCGTTGGGGTGGGCCAGTTGCTTCGGCGGGTTGTGCTTGCACTGGCCTGGCGTTCCCCATTGGGTTGTGACCTGGTTGTCTTTCGGGTCGATGATCAGGATGCGGCAGTTGCGGATGTCGGCGGTGATGACCTTGCCGTCGGCCAGCAGGTGGGCGTCATCGGGGTAGTTCAGCAGGTTCGGGCCGCTGCCACGCGTGTCAGGTGTGCCGTAGGTCCAGGTCAGTGCGCGTTTTTCGTAATCGACGAGGTGGAGGTCGAAGTTGTCTTCCTCGCTCACGGCCAGCAGCTTGCCGTCGGCCGAGAAATTAACGTCTTCATTGCCGCGATAGACCTTCAGGTTGGGCGACGGGAATTCCCAGAGAATGCTTTTGTCCGGAGCGATCTCGATCAGCCGGTTGTTGCGCCGGTCGGCAATCACGATCGGGTAGGGCAGCGGCTTGCCCCAGGACGGAACCCTGTTCTTCCGATTGCCGGTGACCGGCGGAATCGGCGGCAGGGCAACGCCGCTGGAAACCATGCCGGCGCCGGTCATCTCGGCAGTCACCTTGACTTCCACACCGGCCGGTTTGACCGGCTTGACAGATTTGCCGGTCTGGGCGGCGGCGGGAAAAGCCAGCCCGGCCAGCAGGGGCAGTGCGAGCAGGCTCAGGCGGGCAAGGCGCAAAAGAGTGGGGCGGCGCATGGTGAATTCCTTGGAACGCGGGGGGGAGGTGCCGAAACGGCAAAAGCTTCATTCTCCAGCGCCAGCCGACTGCGCACCTTGACTTGACGCAAGACTGCGCGGTTTTTGCGCTGGCCCTTACCGGCTTTCCAGCACCGCGCGCTGATGCAGCGGCTGCACTGAACGCATATTGTCGGCATAGCGCTGGCGCCAGCGCGCCAGTTGCGCGGGTGAGAGTGTCAGTGGCTGCTTCATCACAATCCAGTCCACGCCCTCGGTGCAGGGCGCGGCGGTCAGCGAGCCGCTGTAACGGTAGTAGCCGCGGGCCGCTGGCAGCAGGCTGCTGGCATCCACGCTGATATCGGGGTGCAGGTGGTTGCCGTCGGCGCGCGCGGGTATCAGCGGCAGCAAGGTATTGAGCAGCGGGTTTTCGGCGCCGCTGCGAAACAGCACCACCACGGCCAGCAATTGCCCGGATTGGCTTTTGTGCAGCAGGTGCGCCGACATCGGGAATTCCTCGCCGCCCAGCTTGTCGCCGCCGGGTGTGTGAAAGTGGAACTGCTGCAGCGCGAAGCGCTCCTTGCCGATGCGCAGGGTGCTGCCCTTGTCAAAACGCACCCGCAGCGTATGGTTGTCGTTGGCCACCTTCAACGCCGCGGGATGGTAGTTGAATTCAAGCGGTGCCAGGGTTTGCCTGGCGGCGGCCACGATGTCGATGGGCGACTGGCGCCGGCCAGTTTCACACAGCGTGGCTGAGGCCGCCGCCGTGCAGGCCAGCAGCAGGCCGATCGGGAAAAGGTGTTTCATGGGGCGAGATGATGCCAGATAGCGGACAATTGGCGCTTCTTTAACCGCTTGACTGTACCCGCCGCTGGCGGCCATTGCCTGTGCCCGTATCTGCTGCCTCCATTGCCCCTTCTGCCCCGTCCACCGCCATGACTGGCACCGAACGGCGCGCCAGCGCCTCGCTGGCCTCGATTTTTGCCCTGCGCATGCTGGGCCTGTTTCTGGTGCTGCCGGTGTTTGTGCTGGAGGCCGCCAGATTGCCCGGCGGCGACGACCCCGCCCGGGTCGGCCTGGCCATGGGCATTTATGGGCTGACTCAGGGTTTTTTGCAAATTCCGTTTGGCCTTGCCTCGGACCATTGGGGCCGCAAGCGCGTGATTATTGCGGGGCTGCTGGTGTTTGCGCTGGGCAGCTTTATCGCCGCCTGGGCCCCTGACCTGAATTGGCTGATTGCCGGGCGTTCACTGCAGGGCGCGGGCGCCATTTCTGCCGCGGTGACCGCGCTGCTGGCTGACTCCACGCGTGACGAAGTACGCACCAAGGCGATGGCGCTGGTCGGCGCCAGCATTGCCCTGATGTTTGCCCTCTCGCTGGTGGCAGCCCCGGTGCTGGCCAGCCACATCGGCCTGCACGGCATTTTTGCCCTGACGGGCGCGCTGGCTCTGGCGGGCATTGCGGTGGTGCTGTGGTGGACGCCGCCCGAGCCGCGGCTCCATGCCAATCAGCCGCGCGGCCGGGTCAGCGAGGTGCTGAAAAATCCCGCCCTGTTGCGGCTGAACTTTGGCGTGTTCGTGCTGCACGCGGTGCAGCTTGCCATGTGGATGGCGATTCCCGCGCTGCTGGTCGGGGCCGGGCTGGACAAAGCGCTGCACTGGCAGGTCTATCTGCCGGCCTTGATGGCCTCGCTCGTGGTGATGGGGTTGACGCTCTTCCCGCTTGAAAAGCGGGGCTACCTGCGGGCCGTGTTTCTGGGGGCGGTGGGCCTGATTTTTCTGGTCCAGTTCGGGCTGCTCTGGGCCGCGACAGGCAACGGCCTGGCCGGGCCCAGCCTGGGTCTGCTCGCAACTTTGCTGTTCCTGTTTTTTTGCGGCTTCAATGTGCTTGAGGCCAGCCAGCCCAGCCTGGTCTCGCGCGTGGCGCCGGCGCACGCGCGCGGCGCGGCGCTGGGCGTGTACAACACCTTGCAGTCGCTGGGCCTCTTTGCCGGGGGTGCCGCAGGCGGCTGGATGGTCAAGGCGCACGGGATTGAGGGGCTGTTCTGGGTCTGTGGCGGCCTGATGCTGCTGTGGCTGCTGGTCGCCTGGCCGATGAAGGCCCCGGGGCGCAAAGCGCTGCCAGCCGTTTCTGGCGGCAACCCGATGGCGGGCCAGCCAGTTAAACTCTGAAATCCACCGCTGTAGTTCAGAACAGGAGAACACTTCCATGGCATCCGTCAACAAAGTCATCATCGTCGGCAATCTGGGCCGCGACC
The DNA here is from genome assembly GCA_964371235.1 of uncultured Polaromonas sp. Taxonomy (GTDB): domain Bacteria; phylum Pseudomonadota; class Gammaproteobacteria; order Burkholderiales; family Burkholderiaceae_C; genus Polaromonas. The sequence continues at coordinate 1,068 of CAYJMW010000174.1, read as the reverse complement.
CGGAAATGCGCAGCTTTCCCAGCGGCGACCAGCTGGCCAACGTCACCATTGCCACCACCGACAAGTGGAAAGACAAACAAACCGGTGAGCCCAAGGAGCATACCGAATGGCACCGCGTGGTGTTCAATGGGCGGCTGGCTGAAATTGTCGGCCAGTACCTGCGCAAGGGCTCGCAGGTCTATGTGGAAGGCAGCTTGCGCACCCGTAAATGGACCGACAAGGACGGCATCGAAAAATACTCCACCGAAATCCGCGCCGACCAGATGCAGATGCTCGGCAGCCGTCAGGGCATGGGCGGCCCCGCAGCCGACGACGGCGGCGGCTACGACGCCCCGCGCCAGTCCGCCGCGCCCGCTGCCGCGCCGCGGTCAGCGCCCACACCCGCCAAGGCCGCCAGCGGCTTTGACGACATGGACGACGATATTCCGTTTTGATTCATCGCTTTGCAGCTTGTAAAAAATGGCACCTTTGGGTGCCATTTTTGTAAGCAAAATCAGTCCTTAGCCCTTATATAACGGGCTTGAATAGCTATCTAATTAATAGCAACTTCCGGCCCTCGCATCAAGCCGTGCCAGCCTTCACCTTCAGGCGTCAGACGGGCAGCAGCGGCGATTGGGTGGCCAGCGGGAGTTCGGCATCAATTGGCTGTAGCCTCGAAACCTGTTGCCCCTGAAGGGAACAAAGCCGAGCGCAGCAGGTCAAACCACCGTCAGTTGAGGACTGGTTCTTTCTGGCTGACAGGAGGTCAATATGATGAAGCAACTTAAGCATTGGCAGGACCCGGTTAACGCCGTTTTGGGCGTAGGGGTTGTCGTCTCGCCTTGGGCGCTGGGCTTCCAGGATATGACGATGGCAATGGCCAACTCAGTCGTCATCGGGCTGGCGCTTATCGCCGCCGCGCTGGGCGCGATTTTCGTGCCGCGTGCGTGGGAGGAGTGGACCGAGGTGGGGCTCGGCTTGTGGCTGATCGTGTCTCCGTGGGCACTCGGATTCAACACCCATTACCAGGCGACCATGAATGCGCTGGTCTTCGGCGTGGTGATTGCGGTGCTTGCCTTGTGGATACTG
>CAYJMW010000173.1:0-4716 GCA_964371235.1 uncultured Polaromonas sp. | reverse complement strand
AGCACGTTGCACAGCGCCGCCAGCGACATGCCCTGGTGGTGGGTCATGTACGCCTGGACAAGGCTGAAAGCCTGCTGGTCCGACCTAGCTGGCTGGCGTGCCACGGTGAAGTCCAGCGCTTCGAACAGGCCCAGTTCGCCGCGCGCGCCCAGCTTCTCCAGCCGCCGCAGGTTGGCCACCGCTTCACCCGGATCAAATAGACTGGCCAGCACGGTCGCGTAGGGCGCAACAACGCGGTCGGCAGGCGGCGTGCGCCGCAGTGCCAGCCGCGGCACGCCGAAAGGTGAATACTGGTAGGCCAGCGAATAATCCTGCCCGAAATAGGCCGACTCCGACACGCCCCAGGGTAACTGCTGGGAAGCGCCGAAGGCCTGTTGCTCGGCCACCGCCGCTCGCGCCGCCGTGTGCAGCAAGCCATGCTCGGGTTCATGCATCAGCAGCGACGGCATCAGGTACTCGAACATGGAGCCCGACCATGATTTGAGCCCCGGCAGCACGCCGACCGACAGGAAAGGGCGGCCCAGCGCGGCCCAGTGGCGGCGCGGCACGTCGCCCTTGGCGATGGCCAGGAAGCTGGCCAGCCGCGACTCGGACGCCAGCAGGTCGTAGTAGCTCGCGTCGAGTGTGTGCTCGTGCGCCTGCAGACCGATGTGGAAAAGGTGGCGTTTGCCGTTGTAGAGGCCGCGAAAGTCCATGGCCGCGACTAACGCCTGGCAGCGGTCGGCAATAGGGACCAGCGCGCTCCGCGCGCCTTGGGCTTCGTCCCGAGCCAGCGCGCGGCAGGCCTGCGCAACCGTGATCAGGAGGCCGGCCAGGTTGCCACTATCTACCGAAGACACGTAGGCCGGTTGCAAAACTTCGAGCGTGCGGGTGTCGTACCAGTTGTACAGGTGGCCATCGTACTTGGGGCAGCGTTCAATGCTGTACAGCGTGGCGTCAAGGCGGCTGATCAGCTCGTCCGTGCTGATCCAGCCGAATTCACGCGCGCAGCAGACGGCCAGCAGGTACAGGCCGATGTTGGTGGGCGATGTACGGTGCGCCAGCGTGGGCTCCGGCACGAGTTGCAGGTTGTCTGGCGGCAGGTGGTTGTCCTCGGGGCCGACGCAACGCTCAAAAAAGCGCCAACTGTCGCGCGCCAGGGCATGCAGGTAGTCCCTGTCCTTATCGCGCAGGATCTTTGCGCTGCTGGAAGGGCCCGGCCTGCTGGCCCACCAGGCGGCCAGCGGCGAGGCGGTCCACAGCAGCAGCAGGGTGACGCCGGCCACGGGGTGCGGACTCCAGAGCGCCGCCATTGCCAGCGCCGCGCAAAGCAGCGATGCAGGCGCCTGCTGGCGCGCAAATGCCGCCAGATCATGGCGCGACGCTGCCTGGGTTTGGGCAGCGGTGGTCCACTCAAGAAGGTGGCGCTGGCTCACCGCCATGCGCCAGAGTGAACGGACAGTGGCGTCCAGCAGCATTGCAGCCTGTGCGGCAAGCTGGCTGAACTGCCAGGCGGCGGCGCCGAAGGCGCGCAGCAGTTCACTTTGACCGACATGAAAAAAGTGGCGCCAGGCAATGCCCCCGCGCGTCGGCACCAGTCCGGCCAGCGCCCCGAGCAGCGGGCCGGCCAGCAGGGCGGCGAACGCCACCTCCAGTGCCGTGGCCAGTGGCAGCGCGCCGGTGAACAGGACCCAGATGATCAGCCCGAACGTGGCGGGCAGAACCAGCGACCGGCGCAGGTTATCGGCCATTTTCCACAATCCCAATGCATCGACGCCATAACGCCTGGCGCGCCACATGAGAGGCAGTAGTTGCCAGTCGCCACGGCTCCAGCGGTGCAGGCGCGAAGCCGCCACGCCCGCGTGGTGCGGCTGCTCTTCAATCAGTGTGACATCGTTGACAAAGCCGCAGCGCGCGATGCTGCCTTCCAGCAAATCGTGGCTCAGCACCGAGTCCTCGGGCAGGCGGGCGTTGAGCACGGCATGCATCGCCTCGACATGCAGCAGCCCCTTGCCGCTAAAGCTGCCGCTGCCGAACAGGTCCTGGTAGATGTCGGAAACGCCGCTGTTGTAGGGATCAATGCCGCACTGGCCGGCAAACAACCGATGGAAGAGGGTGCGCTGCGCCGGCCCCGGCAAGGGAGTCACCAGGCGCGGCTGCAGGATGCCGTAGCCGCCGACCACGCGGCGCGAGGCGGCATCGAGCTGCGGCGCGTTCAGCGGGTGGGCTGCCACGGCCACCAGCTCGCACAGCATGTCGGGCGGCAGTCCGGTGTCGCTGTCGAGCGTGACGACGTAGCGTATGCCGTGGGCCAGGCGCAGGCCCGGCGCCAGCGGAGTGAAGCCTGCCATGCTGCCGGTGGCCAGCGTGAGCAGCAGTTGCTCGAGCTTGCCGCGTTTGCGCTCCCAGCCCAGCCAGCGTTGCTCGGTCTCGCACCAGCTGCGCGGCCGGTGCATCAGCAGGAAGCGCGGCGCGCACCCGTCGGGCGCGGGATGGCGCACGTTCAGTGCGGCCACCTGAGCCAGTGCGTCCTGCAGCAGGGCGGCATCGCCGGGCAGGGCTGCGACGGGCGCGTCGGACCAGTCTGTCAGCAGGGCAAATTGCGCCTCGCGCTCGTGGTTGGCCAGCCAGTGCAGTTCGAGCCTTTGCACCAAGTCCCGAATCGTCGCCGCGGACGTCAGCAGGGTGGGTATCACGACCAGTACGCGGTGTTCAGGTGGAATGCCGCTGGCGAAATCCAGCCGAGGCAGAATGCGCACTTTCAGCGACTCCGCGATCAGGCGATGCACCAGGGCGGCGGCGGCTTCTGAGGCCGGCCACGCCAGCAGGAACAGGGCGAGCACGGCTTGCCAGGCGCGCGCGTCAACGGGCTGCGCGGCGCCCACCACAAGCAGCGCCGTGCCCAGTGCAATGGCGCCCATGTAAAGGGCCAGACGCCAGCTGGGCGGGATCGCCAGGCGCCAGGCGCTGCGCGCAGGCATGCCGAGCGCGGCTTCCAGTGTGGCCCGGCCGGCACCGATCAGGTAAAAACCCGCGGTACGCTCGGCCGCCGCGGCGGGCAGGCCGCCAGCAACGGACTGTACCGCGGTGACGACGGCCTGGGCCACTTCGCGCTCGGACTTGCGGCTTAGCCGCGCCAGCCGCTCCATGGACTGGGTGATTTGCTGGCGCGTGAGTTCGCTTTCCAGCGCAAAGCTGGGCAACTGCCCGAGCGCGCGTAACGAACGGCTCACCGGCTCGATCAGATCGACCCAATCGATCTGGCCGATCAGGCGCAAGGTGGTGATGATGTTGCCAACCGTGAGGTTGGCGGCGACCTGCGCGGTCTGGCTATCGAGCATGAACCCGGGACCGTCAGGGCAATGTTGCTCGGTCCATAGCACCAGCGCGGTTGAATTGTCCAGGCGTTCCGTCGGCATGCACTGCCACATCTGCGTCAGGTAGCCGCGCTGCAGGCCTGATTGCTCCATCAATGCGTTGATCGAATCAAGTTCGCGCTCGCTTAACTGGTTCGCGCAGTCGCAAACCGCATGGGCAACTTCGCGCGCGACCTTGCCTTGCGCGATTTCGTCGGCAATCCGTCGCAGGTTTTCAAGCAGCACCACGCGCAGCGTTGTTGGCAAGGCCCACAGTTCGCTCAAGCGCAGCTCGCTGTGCTCCTGGTAGGCGTTGAGAAACGCGGTGAAAACTTTCCGGCTCAGGACACTGTCGGTGTGAGCCACGTAGGCCCAGGCAATGCCATAAACGCGCGGCAAGCCTTTCAGAGGCGCGCCCGCCAGCTTGGGCAGACTGGCATAGTAGCGGCGCGGAACGCCCTCGCGGATCTGCTGCAGTTGTTCTTCGACCAAGTGAAAATTATCCAGCAGCCACTCCGCGGCCGGCGTAACATAATGGCCGCTGTGCGAAGTCAGCGCGACATAGTCGTAGGCGTTGCGCAGCGCCGCGAGATTTTCCTCGACGCGCGGAAAAAAGGATGCCTGGCGGCGTGAATCAGCATCGGTCTGGACCTCTTGGGCCTGCGCCAGACTGCGGCCGTGCTCTTCGAAGCGCTGAATGCCGAACAACTCGGCGCGAATCGGCGGCTCGGCCTCCCGCTGGCCCTGCTGCAGCCTGTTGCGGGCATACGCGCTTAGCGCCTCGATCCGGTCAAGGACGGACGCGTCCATCCGTGGCTCCGCTCAGGCCACGGCCAGCAGCAGTACAGCGCAGACCGCGAACAGCGCGCCGCTGGTCACGATCCGTGGCGATGTCACCGCGTGCAGCGTCTCCAGACTGGCGCGCAGGGTGAAAAAGCGCCCGCGCGAGCGCTGGCAATCGTTCATGTGCGAGGCCAGGGCCAGAAAATCACTGGATATAAACTCATTGGTGACCGGAAAGCGGCGTGCCGCTCCGGTATTGGTGGGGGTCATGGTCTTGGGGTTCCTGAGGGGGGGCTGCTTGTCCCGCAACCCAAACGGCGTAATTTTCCGCCTATGAGCCCATGCTACACGCCAAACACGCTTTGTGGTGTCAGACGCGACCGCTGTGCTTGTAGGACCAGACCGACAGTCAGGTAATCCCTGCCTGATTCCATTTCCAAATCATCCCTGTCGTTGTTGTCTCGCCTTGCCGTGCTACAGCACTGCCTGCGGCTCGACGCCTAGACATGAATGATTTGGAAATGGAATGGCTTCGCCCGGCCTTTAACCCGTGTTGCGCAGCCCGGCTGCAATGCCGTTGATCGAGATGTGAATGCCG
>CAYJMW010000172.1:0-4805 GCA_964371235.1 uncultured Polaromonas sp. | reverse complement strand
CCGGAATCGGCGGTCACGTTGCCGGAATCAGTGGTCACGTTCACCGGAATACGCATCAGACCAAACTCGACCGTAAACCAGTACAGGCGCGAGAGCATTTCCACCGCGCCGCGAATGGGCTGATCGGCGCGGTGCTCCAGCGCGTGCGCCTTCAGCGCGCCCTGGCCATAGGCCTGAATGTGGTTGGCGTAGGACGGCTCGAACAGCAGCGGCACATGGCCAAACAGGTCGTGAAAGATGTCGGGCTCGACGATGTAGTCAAACTCGGCGGGTGTGCGAATCCAGTCCGTCACCGGAAACTTGCGATCAGCCAGCAGCGTGAAAAACGGCACCTCGGGAATCAGCCCCGGCACCGCCACCAGTTGCCAGCCGGTCGCTTCGAGTAGCCGCTCGTTGATGTCTTCAAGGCGCGGAATTGCGTCGCTCGCGCCCAGGCTGGGCAGCGCGTCAATAAACGCGCGGCAGGCCAGTCCCGGCAGCAGCGCTGATTGCCGCGCAAACAGGCGGCGGTAGGTGTCATGATCGACGGCGGTGTAGGCCGCGTAGTTTTGCGCGCAGGTGTAGTCTGCATTGACCAGGCCGCCGCGCGCATAGTCGCCGCGCGGTGGCCGGTCTGACTGGCCATAGACCACCGGTGCCGGTGTGCGGCTGCCTAATTGAGCCACTGGTTTTGAACCCGCAGGTACTCGCCGCTGGCTTTGGCCAGGTGCAGCCACTGGTCCACGTAGGCCTTGAAGGCGACGTCGCCGCGTGGCAGCAAATAAGCCATTTCGCCGTACTGCAGTGGCTTGTCGGGGTTGATGGCGCACAGGCCTGGTTTGAGTTTTTGCTGCGTGATGGCTTCTGCCGATTCCGTCACAAAGACGTCGGCGCGGTTGGCCAGTATTTCGTCAAAAATTGTCAGGTTGTCGGGGTTGACGCGTATCTGCGCCTGCTTGAAGTTGGCGCGTGCAAAGCGCTCGTTGCTGCCGCCCGGATTGAAAATCACGCGTGTGACGGGCTTGTCAATGTCGGCCACGGTCTGGTATTTGGTCACGTCGGCGCAGCGTGCGATGGGCGTCTTGCCGTTGACCATATAAGCGGTGCTGAAGAAGGCTTTCTTTTGCCGCTCTGTGGTCACCGAAATGCCGCCAACCGCCATGTCGCACTTGCCGGCCATCATGTCGGGCATCAGATTGGACCAACTGGTCTTGATCCATTCGGGTTTCACGCCCAGGCTGGCCGTGAGCGAGGCCATCAGGTCCACGTCAATGCCTTCAAACGCACCGTCGGGTTTCTGGAAGCTGAAGGGCTTGTAGTCGCCCGGGGTGCAGACGCGCAGCACGCCTGCTTTCTGCACGGCATCGAGGCTGGACGCGGTCAGTACGCTGACCGCAGTCTGCGCCGAGACGCTTGAAAGCACAAACAAGGATGCAGCCGAAACAAGGCCGAGAGCGACCATGCGGTGCTGTAGTTTCTGACGAAGTGACATGGCAATCTCCGGGAGGGGTGGGTAAATTGGAAGACTTTATTGTGCGCTCGCCAAAACGCCGCGGCGCATCTGGTCCAGTTCAATGCTTTCAAACAGCGCCTTGAAATTGCCTTCGCCAAAACCCTCGTCACCCTTGCGCTGGATGAACTCGAAGAAGATGGGGCCGAGCTGGTTTTCGCTGAAGATCTGCAGTAGCAGCGCGCCCTTTTTGCCATCCAGCAGAATCTTGCGTTTCTTGAGTCTGGCAACGTTTTCACCATGACCCGGGATGCGCTTGTCGATCAGCTCGTAATAGGTGTCTACCGTGTCGAGCAGCTTCACGCCACTGGCGCGCAGCGCATCGACCGTTGCCAGCAGATCAGTGCTGCCCATGGCAATGTGCTGGATGCCTTCACCCTGGTACCTGTCGAGGTACTCCTGAATCTGGCCGGCCTTTTCATTGCCCTCTTCGTTGATCGGGATGCGGATCTTGCCGCAGGGGCTGGTCATGGCCTTGCTTTTTACGCCAGTCACCTGACCCTCGATGTCGAAGTAACGGATTTCGCGGAAGTTGAACAGCCGCTCGTAAAAACCGGCCCACTCGTCCATGCGGCCGCGGTGCACGTTGTGCGTCAGATGGTCAATATACGTGAGGCCGTGGCCCACCGGATTGAGCGCGCCAGCGTCAATCCCCGGCAGGGGCTGGAAGTCCACATCGTAAAAACCAATGTTGCCAATGGCCCCAGGCTGGGCGCCGTTCTTGCCGCGCCACTGGTCGATGAAATAGATGATCGAGTCGCCGATGCCCTTGATAGCCGGGATGTTCAGCTCACCCGGGCTGGTGGTGTGGGCGTAGCCCCAGGCCCCCAACTCAATCGCGCGCTCGTAGGCCGCCTTGGCATCCTGCACCCGGAATGCAATGGCGCACACACTGGGGCCGTGCTGGCGCGCAAAGCGCTGGGCGAAGGAATGGGGCTCGGCGTTCAAAATGAAGTTGATGCCGCCCTGGCGGTAGAGCAGCACATTCTTGTGGCGATGCCTGGCAATCGGCGTGAAGCCCATGCGCTCAAAAAGCGCTCCCATGGCCACGGGGTCGGGCGCGGCGTATTCGATAAATTCGAAGCCGTCGGTGCCCATCGGGTTGTCCCATCGAGCGGGCGGAGCGGGTTCGGTTGGGTGGCGTGGTAGCGATGATTGCATCATTGTCTCCATCAGGAATGGAACGCAGTGTAGGTCGCCAGGCTGAATCTTTTCGAGCCAATTTATTCAGATACAAACCATTGATGCAAGAAAAATGCGTCAGTTCATTGTTTGCGCTTCTTTGCTGAAAATCAAGCTGGTACTGCGGCTCAGAAATTGAGGAACAAAATGAAAACGATGGATTTTTCTGTCTGGCTAGGCGAGAGGAGGCGGCGTAGCTGCAGCTATGACAACGACGAACAACAACGCCAGGCAGGAAAAGACGCGTTTTCATGTTTCTTTATTTCTGAGCCGCAGTACCCGCCCGCCGTGCGAGGCGGAATGCCCCGGCGGAAAAGCTTGCGCCGTAAAATTGCACCATGAATGAAGTTTTTGCATTGGACAGGCTGGACAAGCTGATTTTGGGCAGGCTACAGCTCAATGGCCGCGAGACCTATGACGCCATCGGCGCTCAGGTGGGCTTGTCGCCCAGCGCGGTGTTGCGGCGCGTGAAAAGGCTCGAAGAGGGCGGCGTGATCGACCGCTATGTGGCGCTGGTCAAGCCTGAATCGGTTGGGCTGGGGCTGACCGCCTACGTCAACGTGCGGCTGGAAAAGCAGCTTGAGAGCCACAAGCGCAACCCCATGGACCTGTTTCGCGCCAGTGTTCAAACCTGGCCCGAGGTAACAGAGTGCGCGGCCCTGTCTGGCGAAATGGACTATGTGCTGCGCGTGCTGGTGCAGGACATGGCGCATTACAGCCGCTTTTTCATGGACACCCTGCTCAAGCATCCCAGCGTGAAGGATTGCAAAACCAGTTTTGTGCTGGACCGGGTCAAGGCCACGACAGCTGTGCCGCTGTAAATGAGGCTAAGGGCCCGTTCAGAAATAACTTGCACATTTGACTCGCCAGCTTCGGGCGCGCTGCGTTGTTGCGAATCGCTTGTGTGGCATAGCCACACGGCGCGCTTCACGCCTAGCATCGCATCCCAAATCAGACGGCCAAATGCACAACTTATTTCTGAACGGGCCCTAAGTCAACCGTTGCTGCACTGCAACAATTTCCTCTAAAAACCCCTTGTTTACTACTAAAATAATAGCGTCATAGTACCGTATGGCATGGGCTATAGCTGATTATTGATAAAATTTTGGGGGAACTCCCCAGTCCACACACTTCCAAGGCCTTAATGCTGGAGTTTTCAGGGAAAACCCTTATATTGGAGCCATGATGACATCCAGCACTCTTTTAAAGGCTTCGCTTGAGGCAGGCAAGGGGTTCCTGCGCCCGCCGGAGCAAGCGGAGCCCATGGGCGCAGCGCCCCGGGTCCAGCCAGTCATGGTGCCGATTCGCTCCATCGGTCCCAGCCATCGCGAGCGCATCTCGGCGCACCTGCTGGCGCTGAGCGCGCCAGACCGTTACCTGCGTTTTGGTTATGCGGCCAGCGACGAGCAGATTGGGCGTTATGTGGAGGGGCTCAATTTTGAGCGTGACGAGATTTTTGGCATCTACAACCGCAAGCTCGAACTCATTGCGATGGCGCACCTGGCGTTTTCAACCAACCCTGACCTCAAGAGCGGCGCCGAGTTTGGCGTTTCCGTGCTGGCCAAGGCGCGTGGCCGGGGTTATGGTTCGCGCCTGTTCGACCGCGCCGTCATGCATGCCCGCAACGAAGGCGTTGACATGATGTTCATCCACGCGCTGAGCGAAAACACCGCCATGCTCAACATTGCCCGCAAGGCCGGCGCCCGGATCGAGCGCACCGGCTCGGAGAGCGAGGCCTTTCTCAAATTGCCATTGGCCAGCATTGACTCGCGCATGACCGAAATGGTTGAAGAGCAGATGGCCCAGACCGACTACCACTTCAAAGTCCAGGCCAAAAAATTCCGGGATTGGCTGGCGGTGCTGCAGGACCTGCGGCGCATTTCCTAGCGGACCTGGAGCCGCAGGCTCAGGCGCCCTTGGGCGCTGAATTTCACTAGCAGCCTGTCGGACTTTGGAATCGTCGGCTGCAAATTGACCGCAGCGGTCCATTTTTCACCGTCTTTTGATTTATTGGGGTCAGACACCAATTTTTCTGCGACGCCATGCGTCGCACCCGAAGGGTCAGCCTTTGGCTGAGAAAATTTGGGCTCTGACCCAGTAGTGTCCGGTGAACACAGTTCGGTTTTGCCGCAGA
>CAYJMW010000171.1:0-4912 GCA_964371235.1 uncultured Polaromonas sp. | reverse complement strand
CCTGGCTGCCTGCGCCGCCCGTCAGCAGCAGCCGCGCAGACCCCTGCCAGACCGTTCCGCGCGGTTCGGCCAGCACAATCCGCTGCCCGGTGCTGTCATGCACCGCACTGGCCAGCCAGCGGGCCGGGGCAAACAGGACCAGCGCCAGCAGGGCGCCGAACAGCGCGCCAGACCAGCCCCAGGCAGCCAGGCGCGGGGCAGACCCCTGGGGCGTGCGGCTGGCCGCGCGGGCCAGGCGGCCACCAAAACGCAGCGGTGTGGATTTCATGGCGGCGGCAGCGCAAGAACCACATTGCCGTCCCAGCCCGTGCGCGCGGCGTTCAGGGTCAGCCGGGCTTGCACCGGAGTCGCCCGGGCATTGCTTCGAGCCTGCGCCAGCCACTGGGTCAGCGCCCCGGCCGATACGCCTTTGAGCGTGACGGTTGCGCTCTCACCTGCCACGGTGAGTTGCCCCGAGGCCCCCAGGCGCTGGCTGACTGACAGTTCCAGCGCCTTGCGGCTGTCATCGGTCCGGATGCGCGGCAGCGCTTGCAGGCTGGCGGCCTCGGCAGCCAGCGCGCGCATGGTTTGCAGTTCGGCGTCCAGGGCGCGCTGCTGCGCCTGGGCGCTGCGCAGGGTTTGCAGTGCCGGACTCAGGCCCACCCACCAGAGCGCGGCCAGCGCCACCACGGCCAGCGCCGCAGCCAGCAAGCGGCGCTCGCGCGCTGGCAGTGCGGACCAGGCCGCCTGTCCGCGCTGCCAGGCGGTCGCGGGAAGCAAGGAGCCAGCGGCGCTCATTGGGCAAGCTCCGCGCTGCGCGCTGCGGTATTCGCCTTGGGGACGGCCCGGCGGCTCATGGCCGGACTCCAGAGGGCATGCTGCCATCGGCGTTCGCGGCAGGCTTGATGACCCAGGTATTGCCGTCGCCATGGCTGCTGTAGCCGGCGGCGGCCAGAGCCTGGGTCAGGGCGCTGGCCTCGGCGGGCGGCACCGCTAAGCCCTTGACTGTCAATTCATTGGCTGCAAATTCAATTGCAGAAGGCGGCCGTGCCGTCCTGGCGCTTTGCGCAACGGCTGCCAGCATCGGCTCCAGGTCGCGGTTTGACACGGCGCCGGTGGCCAGGCGCAGCGCCGCCACTTCGCGCGCCATCTGGAGCGGGGCATCGACCACCACCGGCACCTTGGGGAAGGTCTGCAGCAGGAGGTCGCGGATTTCCCCGCGCTTGGCCTGCAGCTCAGACCGCTCATTCCAGGCCCAGACATTGAGGCCGAACAGATGCGCCAGCACCAGGGCTGCCAAGCCCCAGCGCGCCGGTCGCCAGGCGGCGCTGCGAGCCCACTGCACCCAGGCCTGCCCGGCGCGGCGCGTCAGCCGGGTCTGGCTGTTGGAGGCGAACTCGAATTGCGCCAGATTCCATGGGGCGCGCGCCGCGGCCACCAGGCCCTGGGCGCTGTGCCCAACCCGCACCTTGCGCCCGAGGACCTGCTCGGCCAGTGCTGCCACGGCGGGCTCCGCGCTGGCCAGGTCTTCGCTGCCGTCAAGATCGAGCGCTTCATGCACGGCAGGCCCCAGTGGCAGCGTCTGCACGCCATCATCAGCGCAACGCACCAGCCATGCGCTGTCCGGGCTGCCGGTGACGTGCAGGGTGGGCACGCTGCCCACTGGCAGCGGAGCATATTCGGGCACCACGCGTGCCGCGGCTCGCCCCGCCGCTTCCAGCGTTTGCAAAGCCGCTTGCAGCCAGGCCCTGTCGCACACGGCGACCCACACGCTGCTGCCGGGCGTGGCATCGGGCGCCAGCGCGAAGTGAAGGTTTTGCGGTTCGTCGAGCAGGCGCTCTTCAAGGATGCCTTCGAGCGCACTGCGCAGACGGGCACTGCCCACTTTGGGCAGGGTGATGCGGTGCCAGGACAGCATGCGCCCTGGCACCATGGCCACCACTTCATCGGCGCGCGGCAGCAGCGCCAGCGGCGCGTTGCCATGATCGGCCAGCGCGCTGGCCGCGCCGTTGCCTGTGTTCGCGCGCTCCAGCCCGGGCACTGCGTCCTGCGCCAGCGCAAAACGGAACTCCCCGCTGGCGAGCGTGGGTGAGGCAAGGGCAATGATCAGCGAATGCATGAAGTCTGGGCGATGAAACGGCTCATTGTAGGGACTGCGTTGCGGCCCGTTCCGGGACGGGCAGGGGATCGAGTGCGGCGCGTTCGCGCCACAGGGTTTTCACGGCGAGACCGTCGCGCTGCACCAGCGAGCGTTCCTCGATCACGGTGCGCTCCATGCGCAGGCGTCCGCGCACTTGAAAAAAGCGCGTTGTCACGCTGTGCCGGCTTTCCGAGATACGCCCTTCGCTGTCACCGATGAGGCGGCTCGCGTCACTCAGGGTGCGAAAGTGGCTGCGCGCGCGCTCGTCCACCAGGCGTTGCGCCTGGGCCATCTCCAGGCCGGGAATGCTGGCATAAATCACCTCGGCGCTGGCGGTATTGAGGTTGACCAGGGTGCGCGCCGGCAGCAGGCTGATATGGGGCCGCAAACGCGCCAGCGTGGCTTGCGACAGCCCCAGCCAGGCCAGTTGTTCGAGCCGCTGCGGCAGCAGCGGGATGGCTGCGCCGGAGCGCCGGTCGGGGCTCGGGTCGCCGGCCAGGCGCAGGTTCCCGGCCAGTGTCAGCAGTTCGCCCTGCGGCAGTCCGAGCAGATCAAACAGCCGGGTGAAAGACATCAGGTCCGGCCCGGACACCTTGTTGGCATCGCTCAGGTTGCTCACATTCAGGCGCGACTGCATGTCCTCGATCTCGCCCGACAGAAAAATATCGAGCGGACTGCTTGCGTTGTCCATGGCGGAATTGTTTTTATCGGCCGCCAGAAAGCTCGAAAGCCGGGCTTCCTGCAGCGGCACGGCCCAAGGTTCGGCCAAGTGGTCGGCGCCGCCGCTGCGACCGTCCTCGCGCAGAATCAGTCGCGCCCAATCCAGCGCGCCGGTCAAAATCCACGCCGCCTGCAGCCGCGAGCGCTCGGCGCTTTCAATTTCAACCGCCCGCCACTGCTGCCACAGCGCCGTCGCCGCAAAGCTTGCCACCAGCGTCACGGTCAGCATGGCCGCCAGCAGCGCCGCGCCGCGACTATTGCGAGAGTGGGGGTTCATGATTTTCCACCGCCAATGATGGGGCGGATCCAGTCCTTGGTCAGCGTGTTGGTCAGGCTCTGGCCGGGTGACAGGGTCAGGACCAGCCGGATGCCGTCGGGTAAAGGCGCGAGGGCGCTGTTGCCCGCTACGGTTGCTGCCGGCACGCCTGTTGCGGCGGCGGGCGCTGGGGTGCCCCTATCACCGGCCGTGGATAGCGGGTTGCTCCAGGAGTTGTTGCGGTAGTAGAAAATCTGCCACTCATCCAGGCCGGCGACGGCGACCTCGCGCCGCTTTTCGGCATCGCTGGCGTTCTGCGCCCAGAGCTGGGCGCGCGACCAGGCGTCCTGCAGTTCGTCCTGGGTGCGCAGCGGGGGCGACTGCCAGCGCGCCCAGCTGCCCCGGCCGCCGTGCCGGTTATCAATCATGCGGCGGGCCCAGCCCACCACGCGCAAGGGGCTGTCGGCAAGGGTGGTGTCGCGCCGGGTCAGGCGCAGCACCCTGCCGTCGTAGTCAATGCCGCTGACCTGCGCTGTTTCGGCCACGGCGTCCAGGTCGGCCGACCACTGGGCAAGACCGGTCTGCAGGCTGACCACGCCGTCCATGCGTGTGCGCATGTCGTCCTGCACGCGGACCATGCCATCAATGCCGCGCCAGCTCAGCAGTGCGAGCAGCGCCATCACCGAAAGCGCCACCAGCAACTCGATCAGCGTAAAGCCGCGCGGGCGGCGATGGCTCAGGCGAGTCATCTAGAAGCGCCCCACCACGGTGGCGACCGTCAGCAGCGGGCGGGCCGTCGCGTCCGCGCCGTCGCGCACATGGGCTTCGACGCGCCGAAAGTTCGGATTCGGCGTGACAAACACCGACAGCGTTCCGCCGAAGCGGCGCCCGCCCTGCTCGCAGCTGAAATCGCTGTCGCCCACGCCCGGCATTTGCCTGGACAGGCGCATCTTGATGAGCTCGTTTTCCGCGCAAAGCTGGGCCAGCAACGTGTCGCTCTGGCGCTGCGCGTTGTGCAGCAGTGCATTGCTGGCCTGCACGCCGGCAGCCAGCGCAATGGCAACGATGGCAAGGGCGACCAGCACCTCGATCAGCGTGAAACCACGCACTGGCGGAGCAGGCCGACCGGGCAAGGGCATGACCACGGCTTAGGGCGCGGTCTGGACCGCAAAGGGACGCAGGCCGTCGGTTGCCAGGCGCAGCCTGCGGCCTTCCTGCACCAGGGTGATGGCCTGCGACTCGACGATTGGCTCGGGGCCGAGGATCAGCAGCTGCGGGGCGACTCCCGCATCCCACTGAACCGTGGTGCGCGGGCTCAGCCAGGTGTCAGGCAACTGACCGGTGTTGGCCCCCTCAAAATGAAAGCCCTGCGGTGTGTCACGCCAGCGAACGGACTGGCCGCTGGTGCGCGAAAGCGCGCGGCCCGCCTCCAGCAGCGCCGCCAGCCGCTCGCCCTCGCGCTCCAGCACCGTCCGGGAGTTGTCAGGAATGGCAAAACTCACACCCGCCGATGCAATCGCGATGATGCTGACCACCACCAGCAGCTCGAGCAACGTGAACCCACGCAGCCGGCTGCACGCAGGCGCGGGGGGCAGCGTAGTACACGAAGTGAAAAGCGTGGGGGCCATCGAGCGCCGCGCAGGGCCGCCCCAAGCAAGCTCAGCCCCCGAGGGGCTGGAGCCTGCGGCTCCAAACCTGCTTGAGCAGGTTTGGACAGGCGACAGAGGCGAAGCGTCTCGCAAGCCGCGGCCTGCAAGGCCTCGCGTAGTACGCGCAGCGACAAGCGTGGGGGCCAATCTATTGCCAAGAGCCAAGGT
>CAYJMW010000170.1:1918-4919 GCA_964371235.1 uncultured Polaromonas sp. | reverse complement strand
CATAATTCCCATGACCACCGGCTCTAACCTGCAACTGGAATCGGGACATCGCCCATGCCATTGCATGTCCTTCAAACTCGGCAAATATTTCGTGCCTTGAAGCTTTAGTGCCGGGATTTTCTTTCCCTTTTCATCCTTCAGAATTCCCAATAGCTGAAAAATTGTTGATAGACGTTGAAGTCCATCAACAACGTCCCAGACGCCGTTTGGTCGTTGGCTAACAAATATTGGCGGTAGCGGAATGCCTAAAAGGATCGACTCAACCAGATTGGTTTTCTGCGTGTCTGACCAACGGTAAAACCTTTGGAATTCCGGATGAATGTCTAACTCATCCTTTTCATAAAGGCTAATCCATTCGCCAATTGACATTGAGTACCCGTCAGTACGGATCTCGCGTCGGCGGAGGTCGATTTCGTCGTTGAGTGCCATTTCTTATCCTCTCTTAAGGCTATTCATTCACTGGTTGGAGTAGCCGCGTTTTGCTATTTTCCCCAACTATCCTTCAACCTCACCGCCAGATTAAACACCGGATTGCCAGTCGGATGATCTGCCCGATCCGCCACAAAGTTGCCGTGCCGCTCAAACTGAAACTTGTCATCCGCACGGGCGCTGGCCAGTGACGGTTCCACCACCACCTGCACCACTTTCAGGCTGTTGGGGTTCAGGCCTTCGATGAAGTCTTTGCCGCCCGCGTCAGGCTGGGCAGTGGCAGAGAGGCGATGCGTCAAGCCGCTTTCCTGAACTCAACTGGCAGAAGGCCTTCCTTTTTGGCGTCCAGCAATACGATTTCGACAATCGTGCCATCCTCTGCATAGCTGATGTTCGTATGCCAGTCTTGCGACTCTTCGCG
This sequence comes from uncultured Polaromonas sp., assembly GCA_964371235.1. Classification (GTDB taxonomy): domain Bacteria; phylum Pseudomonadota; class Gammaproteobacteria; order Burkholderiales; family Burkholderiaceae_C; genus Polaromonas. Next base: position 4,069 of record CAYJMW010000170.1, on the reverse strand, counting down.
CACGATGGGCTTGTCCGATACGCGGATTTGCAGAATGTCGTCGTTCTCGAAGTAGATGCTTTTCATGGTCGGGGCTCCCAGTGGTGCATGATGGTTTTGACCACCACTGCATTTTCAATCACAGCGGCTACACAAAGCAAGTTGTCTGCGCGGTCTGGCAGGTGCTTGTAAAGCCAGTAGTGGGCACTTCCGGCGTCTTTCAAGGTGCCGGTATCAATGATTTCCAGTATCAAAGCATCATTTATGTTGCGCTCTGCCATGCGCAGTTTGGCATGCTCTGTCAGCACCACCGGTAGGCCAAAGCGCACGCTATGCATCATTTCCCCCACGAATCCTTCAACCCCACCGCCAGGTTAAACACCAACTTGCCCGCCGCATGATCCACCCGATCCGCCACAAAGTAGCCATGCCGTTCAAACTGAAACTGTTCGCCCGCCTTGGCGCTGGCCAGTGACGGCTCGACGATGGCCTGAATGACTTTCAGGCTGTTCGGGTTCAGGCTTTCGATGAAGTCTTTGCCGCCGGCGTCGGGCTCGGTGTTACGCAATCGGGTTGCGCACGGCTGAGCCTGCCCAATTTTGGGTGGGTAACTTCAGCCTTTGCGCGGCGAGTTGCTTTTTGGCCTGGCTCGATGCGAGCTTCAGGGCCTGGGCAATCTTGTCCTGCGTCGTCGCCGGGCGGATTGTTGCGGCGCTCTTTATTGGGCGAGCCGTTTTAGATTGAGCCATTTTTCCGATTCCTCCACATAAGTGCGATGTGCCGTGCCGTGGGCAATGGGCTTGAGTGTGCCAGATGCATTGTCCAGAACTGTCCAACGATCAGCAAGAGGCATGTACATTTCGAACAAATTTTCCAGGCTGCGCTGAAATCGACGTTCAACGTCGGCCTGCGGTATGTTATGTCCGCCGAGTTTTACGCGCAGCGCCACGCGGTTAACGGCCAGCGCCGCGCTGGGCAGTGCCACATAAAAAATCTGCACGCTGTAATCCTCTGCTTTACAGCGGGTCAGAAACAGGGCAAAAGTACGGCTGGACAAGGTTGTCTCGAACGCAAAGCTGATTTTGGACGCAGCCAGCGCATGAAGGCGCTGGAGCATGATGCGGCCCGCTTCAAACGACACGGTTTCAGGTGCATAGGCCGACAGTCCGACGGCAATCTGGTCTGCATTCACAAACTCCAGAATGCCCAGCGCTTGCTGGAGTAAATACGGCGCCGCGGTTGACTTGCCCGCGCCATTTGGTCCAGCAATCACCACCACCGTGGGCTGTTTGGGTTTACTGGAGCGCATCCGATTCATTTTCCCCAACTATCCTTCAACCCCACCGCCAGGTTAAACACCGGCTTGCCCGCCGCATGGTCCACCCGATCCGCCACAAAGTAGCCATGCCGCTCGAACTGAAACTGTTCGCCCGCCCTGGCGCTGGCCAATGACGGCTCGACGATGGCCTGAATGACTTTCAGGCTGTTGGGGTTCAGGCTTTCGATGAAGTCTTTGCCGCCGGCGTCGGGCTGGGCTTCCAGAAACAGGCGGTCGTAGAGGCGTACTTCGGCGCTCAGGCCGTCGGCCACGGCGACCCAGGTGATGACGCCTTTGACCTTGACGGCGTCGCTGCCGGGGGTGCCGCTCTTGGTGTCTGGCACCACGGTGGCGTGTACTTCGGTGATCGTCCCTGCGCCGTCTTTGGCGCAGCCGGTGCATTCGATCACGTGGCCGTATTTCAGGCGCACCTTGTTGCCCGGGAACAATCTGAAGAAGCCTTTCGGCGGCGCTTCCATAAAGTCGCTGCGATCAATCCAGACTTCCTTGCCGATTTTGAATTGGCGCCGGCCCAGCTCGGGGTGGTGCGGGTGAAGGGGGGCGCTGCAATCATCGAGCTTGCCCGCACCCATCACTTCATCCCAGTTGGTCAGCACCAGCTTCACCGGGTCCAGCACGGCCATGGCGCGCGGGGCGGAGACGTCCAGCGTTTCCCGCAGGCAGCCCTCCAGCGTGCTGTAGTCAATCCAGCTATCGCTCTTGGTCACGCCTATGCGCTCGGCAAAGAGTTGAATCGCCTCGGGCGTGTAGCCGCGGCGGCGCAGGCCGACGATGGTGGGCATGCGCGGGTCGTCCCAGCCCTTGACCTTGTGGTCGTACACCAGTTGCGCCAG
>CAYJMW010000170.1:0-1818 GCA_964371235.1 uncultured Polaromonas sp. | reverse complement strand
GCATGCGCGGGTCGTCCCAGCCCTTGACCTTGTGGTCGTACACCAGTTGCGCCAGCTTGCGTTTGCTGGTGACGACGTAGCTGAGGTTGAGGCGGGCAAATTCGTGCTGGTGCGGCAGCAGGAAGATGTTGGGGCGTTCGTTGTGGAGCGCGTGCGCCAGCAGTGGCGTGAACTGAGCCAACTCATTTTTCAGCAGCGCAAAAAACTCGGGCAGGTCGCGCAGCACGGCGCTGCGGTCGTGCTCCCAGCGCGTGAACAGCGCGCGCATTTTGGCCTCGGCTTCGCTGGCAAAGAGCTTGTTGGCGTGGTTGTGGCAGCGCACTGCAAATTCCTTGCCGGCCTCCAGGCCCTGACCTTCGATTTTTTCGATCACTTCGCGGGCGTGGGCGAACTGCGGTGCGCGCAGGATGGGAACGATGCGCTCGAGCAGCCAGTCGTAAAACGGGCGCTGGTCTTCAAATTCGAGCGTGCAGATGCTGTGGGTGATGTTCTCCAGCGCGTCTTCAATCGGGTGGGCAAAGGTGTACATCGGGTAGATGCACCATTTGTCTCCCGTGTTGTGATGCGTGGCGCGGCGGATGCGGTAGATGGCGGGGTCGCGCAGGTTGATGTTGGGGCTGGCCATGTCGATCTTCGCGCGCAGCACCATGGCGCCGTCTTCATGCTTGCCGCCCTGCATTTCCCTGAACCGGGCCAGGTTGTCTGCGGGTGTGCGGCTGCGAAACGGGCTGTTGACGCCGGGCTTGCCGAAGTCGCCCCGGTTGATGCGGATTTCTTCCACAGTTTGTTCGTCCACGTAGGCGTGGCCGGTTTCAATCAAATATTCGGCGGCGCGGTACATGAAATCAAAGTAGTCGCTGGCCTGATACAGGTGCGAGGTGCCATACGCTTCCCAGCCAAAGCCCAGCCATTGCACCGCTTCCAGAATGCTGTTGACGAATTCAAGCTCTTCTTTCTCGGGGTTGGTGTCGTCAAAGCGCAGGTGGCACACGCCGCCATAGTCGCGCGCCAGGCCAAAGTTCAGGCAGATGCTTTTGGCGTGGCCGATGTGCAGGTAGCCGTTGGGCTCGGGCGGAAAGCGGGTGCGGATTTTGGCGGGGTCGCTCTGGCCCTGGGCATGGTGAGTGGCATCGCCCGGGCTGCCGCCCCAGCGGCGGCTGGCGTAGGTGCCGGCAGCCAGGTCGTGCTCGATGATCTGGCGCAGGAAGTTGCTGGGCTTGGGTGCGTCCTTGTCGGCAGGGCTGGCGGCTTTGTGGGGGGCGGGGAAGGTCATGCCATGATTCTAGGCGGTGCAGTGAGTGGGTTACGTTTGGCTACGATCTTCACTGTGCATGCGGTAGGCGCTTACGAGTGCCCTGCGTTTAATAAACACATGGGCCGTTTGCGCCCTGTCAAGGAGAAACGTATGAAGACAACCATCAAGTCAAATCACTCCGCCATGGTGGCGGGTGCCGCAGCCGCGCTGGCGCTCGCCGCCATGGGCTTTGCCAGCTCGGCGCAGGCACGCGACAACGTCTATTGGTCGGTCGGCGTGGGCTCGCCGGGCGTTGCGTTCAATGTGGGCAATGTCGGCTCGGTGTATGTGGAGCCGCTGCCGGTGTACATCCAGCCGCGCCCCGTCTATGTGCAGCCCGCGCCGGTTTACTACCGGCCTGCGCCGGTGTATGTGGAGCCGCTTCCGGTTTACTATGGTCGCCCCTACGGCTGGAACAGGCGTCATGGCGGGCATTACATGCAGGCGCCACGCCCGGGCTACGGCGCGGGTTATGCCCCGGTGTACTACCAGCGCGATGCCTGGCATCAAGACCGCCGGGAAGA
>CAYJMW010000169.1:0-4953 GCA_964371235.1 uncultured Polaromonas sp. | reverse complement strand
GAACATCGGTCATCATCCCGGAATCAGCGGTCACGTTGAATCGGAATACTCAGTCTGATCAGAGACAGCCGTGAAAACGGTGAGATCAGGGCCTATGGCGCGGGCATTCTGAGCAGCCCCGGCGAGCTGGCGTACAGCGTGCAGTCTGACGCGCCGCGGCGCGTTGCGCTGCGCAGCACGGCTGATTTGCTGGACTGCATGGCATCGACCTACAAGATCGACAGTTACCAGCAGCAGTATTTTGTGATTGACAGTTTTGAGGCGCTGGTAGCGCTGACCGAGCCCGACTTCACGCCGCACTACCAGGCGCTGGCCCGGCATTGCGAGCGCAGCGCGGCAATCCATGACCCCAGCCCCAGCCACGATGGATCGCCACGGCCTGCGGCCTCGCGATGACGAGGCGTCGGCCTGGATTCAGGTGACGACTGCGCGGCTCAGGCCACCCAGTCGTTGAGTGCCTGGCGCGTCTTGTCGGCCAGCTCGCCGAGCAGCGCTACCTGATGCGCGGCATCAGCGGGCCACTGGCCTTGCAGGCAGGCCTGCTCCAGCGTGAAACAGGCATCGCTCAACGCTTGCGCCCCCACATTGGACGCCGCGCCCTTGAGCGCATGGGCGGCGCGCGACAGCGCTGCGCTGTCGGAGGCGGCCAGCGCAGTGCGGATGTCGTCCAGGCGATGCGGGCAATCACTTGCAAACAAGGCAATCACCTCGCGTGTCATGCTGCGCTCGTCGTCGTCAAACTCCTTGAACTGATCGAGCCGGCTCCAGTCCATCAGCACCAGCGATGTTTCAATACTTTTTTGGCCGCTAGCCCTAACGGACATTGCCTTATCAGCTATTATTTTTATAGCATGTTCAGCCGCGGGCGGTCTGGCGTAGCGCGCCAGCGCCTCGGACAGTTCATCAATGCGCAGCGGCTTGGGCAAAAAGCCGACCATTCCCGCATCCAGGCAGCGCTGGCGGTCTTCCTCGAGCACCGAGGCGGTCAGCGCAATGATGGGCGGCGCCGCGCTGCCATGGCTGCTGATGATCTGGCGCGACGCGGCAAAACCGTCCATCACCGGCATGTTGGCATCCATCAAGATGGCGGCGTAGGGGCGCGGTGTCTCACCGGCGCCGCGGCGCAGCGACGCGGCCACCAGGTCCACGGCTTCGCGGCCGTCGATGGCCGTGGCCGCTTCATAGCCCAGTTTGGCCAGCATGGCCAGCGCCACCTTCAGGTTGACCGCGTTGTCGTCGGCCACCAGAATGAATTGATTGCGCAGCGCTGGCAACGGCCCAGGCGCTACTGGTTTAATAGCTTGTTGCCCCGATGTGACGCGGGCTATTGCCTCAAAAAGCTGTGACTGGCGGTAGGGCTTGAGCAGCCGCGCGTCAAACACCCGGGCCGCCTCGCCAGTGGGCATGGTGCCAGATGTCAGCAGCACGATGGGCGTGGCCGGGCTGCGCTCGCGCAAGGTCCTGGCAAAAGTCTGGCCGTCCATTTCGGGCATGTGCATGTCAGTCACCACCACATCCACAGGGTGACTTTGCAGCCAGGTCAGTGCCTCGGCGGCGCGCTCAAACAGGGTGGGCGTTATGCCCCAGCGCCTGAGCTGCTTGTCGAGAATGCGCAAATTGACCGGCGTGTCGTCCACCACCACCGCCCGCTTGCCCGACAAACTGACCATGTAAAGCGAGGCCAGTTGCGTGAGTTCGGGCGCATCGGACTGACCCAGCCTTGCGGTAAACCAGAACGTGGAGCCCTCGCCCGGCGCAGAGTCCAGCCCCACGTTGCCGCCCATCAGCAGGGCCAGCCGCTTGCTGATGGCCAGGCCGAGCCCGGTGCCACCATATTTGCGGGTGGTGCTGGCATCGACCTGGGTGAATGACTGAAACAGCGCCGACTGCCGCTCTGGCGCAATGCCAATGCCCGAGTCCTTGACGCGAAACTCAAGCAGCGCACCCTGCTGCGGCGTGAAGTCTTCCAGCACATGCGCAGAAACAATGACCGTGCCGTGCTCGGTGAACTTGACGGCGTTGTTGACAAAATTGAGCAGCACCTGGCGCAGCCGCGTCACGTCGCCGCGCACCCAGGTGGGCAGTTCGTCGCCCAGATCGACCAGCAGCTCCAGCCCCTTCTCGCGCGCCCGCGGCGCGCCAATGTCGCAGGCCTCTTCAATGGTGGCCAGCAGGTTCAACGGCTCGTTTTCAAGATCGAGCTTGCCCGATTCGATTTTTGAAAAATCCAGGATGTCGTTGATGACGCCCAGCAACTGGTCGCTTGAGACACGCATGGTGTGCACATAGTCGCGCTGCTCCGCATCAAGCGGGGTGTCGGCCAGCAGCGTTGTCATTCCCACCACGCCATTGAGCGGGGTGCGGATTTCGTGGCTCATGGTGGCCAGGAACGCCGCCTTGGCGCGTGCCGCCGCCAGCGCCTCTTCGCGCGACGCAAGCAGTTCGGCAGTTCGGCTGGCAACGCGCGCTTCCAGCGTTTCGTTGGCGTCGCGCAGGGCAAGGGTCTGCGCTTCAATGGCCGCCCGGTTGCGCACAATTTCCCCGGCGCTGTCATGCATGGCTTGGGAGAGCTGGCGCACTTCGGCAATGCGCGCATCATGCTGCACCGCTGGCACCTCGGCGCGCGCGAGTTGCGCGGCGGCAAGGGTCAGGTGCCTGAAACGACGGCTCAGCCGGTAAGCCAGCCAGGTTGCCAGCAAAGCGCCCAGCGCCAGCGCCAGTCCCATGGCGATCCAGGTTTTCTTCAGGGCCGCTTGCGTGGTGGCGGTAAAGTCACTTTCCGGGGCGGCAACCACCAGGCTCCAGCGCACGCCGACGTTTTCACCAAAGGGCTGAAGCGCCACCATCAGCGTGTCGTCGCCCATGGCAACACGGCGCAAAAACGCGATGCGCTGCACGCTGGACTCGCGTGTTTTGCCGATGCTGGGCGCGGCCTCGGCATAGGCACTGCGGACAATTTCGTTTTGGCTTTGCAGCGGGCCGCGGCGCTCAAGCCTGCCCTCAGTGCCGGAAAAGAGGGGGTCGCTGGTTGAGCTGGCAACCACAAACCCCTGCTCATCGACCAGGAAAGCGGCGCCGTGTGCGCTGAGAATCATGGATTTAAGCAACTCGCTCAAGCGTTTCAAGTGCAGGTCCACCGCAAATACGCCCAGGGCGCCGCCATCTTCGCCATAGACGGGCTGCGCCAGCGTGAGCAGCAGCTGGTTTTGCGCCGCCGATGCCAGCACGGGAGTGAAGACGCGCCCCTTGTGCTCCATCGCCGCCTGGTACCAGGGGCGGTTGCGGGGCTCATAATTTGCGGCCTCGGTCGCCACGAGTTTGCCGCGCTCGCCTGGGGTCCCGGCCGAGAAATAATGTCGCCCCACCCCGCCCTGCTGGCGCAATCCGACGCGCATGAGGCTGTTGGCGTTTTCGGTGAGCGCCTCCACGCCCAGAAACTCGCCCCGGTAGCTTGCCAGATATAAATGCGGCACGCTGAGTGTCATGCGCGTCATGGCAAAAGCGGTTTGCTCAAACAGCTCGGGCTTTTGCATGAGCTGGCGCGCCCGTGCCACGCCCGACGCAGCAGGCAACTCTGCGGTCAATCCGTTCAGCACGGTATGCGCCTGCAATAGGTGTTCTTCCGTGCTGCTTTGCACGCGCTTGACAAGGTCATCGACAATTTTGTCAGACAGGGTTTGCACGCTTTGCACATTGCTGCGGTACAAAAGCCAGGCCACCGTGGCGGCAGGAACAATCGAGAACAGCAGCAGGCTGGTCACCAGCACGGCGCGCAACGACCAGACGCGTCCCTGAAACCGGCGAATCGAGCGCGGCATCATCCCGAAAATCATGCCAGCCCCACAATTTCCACGACATCCATCGGCTTGCCGCGCCCTGGCACCTGCACCAGGGCGCGCCGGCCGGTGCGAACGGCTCCGGTCACCAGGCGCACCGCCTGTACGCTGGCGGCAACCGCCCAGTCCAGCGGGGGCTCGCTCTGGAACAGCCTCAGCGCCGCCGCAACAGTTTCGCCCACGGGCGTGGTCTGGCCGGCGCGGCCAATCAGGCCATCCAGGCTGGCATAGGCCACCGGCCCGCTGTGCAACGCCACGCCCAGGGAGAATTGGGGCAAGCCGCGCCCGGCAAAGTGCTTGCGCACATAAGCATCAATGCGCTGGGTGGCGTCGGCCAACCCAAGCGCGGCTCGCACCGCGCGCAAACCGTGGTTGACCGAAAGCGTATCGCTGCTATCGACAAACACACACAGCATGCCGTTGCCGACAAATTGCATGGAGTGCGCACCAAACAGATACACGGTGTCGCCGACACTGCTGTAGAGCTGCTGCACGATATCGCTGAGCTCAGCCCCGGACAGCTGCTGCGTCCACAGCCCATAGTCGCGCATGTCGGCAAACAGAACCGTCGCGCTGCTGAACTTTTCCCTGGCCTGCGCCGCGCTGCTGTCAGGCCACTGCTCGCTCAGCGCCTGGGCCATGCGCTGCTCATAAAGTTCGCCGATCTTCTGGCGCTGCTCCTCCAGCGCGAGCTGCACCGCCTGGTCCACCACCTGCGCCCGCATGGCGTCAGCACGCAGGCGCTTGTTCAACTGCGCGCTGACCGCCTCGCGCAACTCCTGCGGCGCAAAGGGCTTGGTCAGATAATCATCGGCGCCGGTGGTCATGCCCTGGCGCATGGAGCTGCGGTCCTGTAGCGAGGTCAGCAAAATCACGGGCGTGGCCGCCAATGCCTCATCGCTGCGCACCCGGTCGAGCACCTCAAAGCCGTCGAGCGCCGGCATCTGAACGTCACTGACCACCAGGTCGGGCTTGTGCTCACGAATGAGCGCCAGGCCTTTGGCCCCGTCGTCGGCGGCCATGACCTCATGGCCTTCCTTTTTGAGCACCTGGGTGACCAGCAGGCGGGTACCGGCGTCATCATCAATTACCACGATCAAAGGCATTCGAAGCTCTC
>CAYJMW010000168.1:0-5135 GCA_964371235.1 uncultured Polaromonas sp. | reverse complement strand
TGAGCAGCCGGGCCGCGGCAAACAGCGTTTGCGGCGATTTTTCATCGCGCAGATGCCCGACCATGACGGCGCGCAGATGCTTGTGCGATTTGGCCAGGGGCCGCCGCGCGGAGGTGGATTGGAAGATCACGCGTGCTTTCATGCGTAGCGCTGCCGGCAGCGCATCGGGGCCGCGTTCCTGCAAAACGACGAGGCGCTGCGCCAGCGCCAGCGAGCGCTGCGCGGCTTTGTCGCTCTGGATGTCGCGATACAGGTCGGTGCCGGTCATCACAATGGCCAGGCCGGTCGCGCTGTGATCCGCACCGCGCGTCGCGGCCCAGGCAGCGGCAGACGCAGCCGAGCGCCGCGCATGCAGCGCAAGCAGCACGCGGTCACGTTCAGAAGCCGCTGCGTCCGGCCATTGGCGAACGATGCGTACCGAGTAATACGGCGCGAGCAAACGCTGCCAGCGCCGCGCGGTCTGCCAGTTGCCATTGTTGGCATCGGCCAGAGCCGGGCTGACGATGACAACACAAGGTGGCAGCATGGAAAGTTATATCGCCGCAGCGCCAACTGTTCTCGCCGGACTCATGCTCGCGCCCAGAACACCGCAAACCAGCCGCGTTCATCGGTCCAGGCCTGGGTCTGCGCGAAGCCGGCGGCTTTCAGCAGCGCGGCAAAGTCCGCTTGCCGCCACTTGTACGAGTTTTCGGTGTGGATGCGCTCGCCCCCGGCAAATCGCCTCTCGCCGCCGGGCCAGCGCACCAGCAACGGCCGCAGCGCCTGCAAATGCATTTCAATGCGCGATTCTTCGGTGTTGAAAAATGCCACATGCCGCCAGTCAGCCAGCCTGAAGTCGGTGCCCGCTAACTGATTCAGGTGCGGCAGCAGGTTGCGGTTAAAGGCAGCCGTCACGCCCAGAGCGTCGTCATAGGCGCTTTCCAGTACCGCTTGCGGCTTGACCAGATCGACGCCGATCAGCAGGCCGCCGCCGTTGCAGGCCGCCCGGACCCGTTGCAGGAAAGCGAGCGCCTGCTCCGGCGTGAAATTGCCGATGCTCGATCCCGGATAAAACAGCACGCGCGGCCCGCTGCCAGCTTGCGGCGGCAGCGTGAGTGAACTTGAAAAATCCATGCCAACGCCGAGCATGGGCAGCGCCGGAAACCTCGCCTGCAAACTGGCCAGCGATTGGCGCAAAAAATCCGCTGAAATATCGACCGCTACATAGCGCTGCGGCCGGAAAGCGTCAAACAGCCGGGCGGCTTTTTCACAATTGCCCGCGCCCAGATCGACCAGCGTAGCGTTTGCTGGCAGCAGCGCCGCCATGGCCGCTGCATGAACCTCAAAAATGGCTGCTTCGGTGCGCGTGGGATAGTACTCGGGCAGTTCGGTGATGGCTTCAAACAGCTTCGAGCCGAGCGCGTCATACAGGTATTTGGGGGCGGTGAAGGCCGGTGTGGCCAGCAAGCCCCGCAGCAGTTCGGCGCGTATGGCAGCCGGGTCCTGCTGCTGCAACTGGACAAACCCGGGCTGTTGCACGCTGGCAGAAACTTGTGTGCAAGCCGATGTGGAGGCAGGCTGGAGGCTGGAGGCTGGGTCAGGCATTTTTCTGAATATAGCAGGGGGCTCCGGTTTTGCCGCGTGCAAGGGTTTTGCTTGTCAGGTTTAATACTCCGTATCTTTTTGAGGTGATGTTCATGATTCACTGTTCCCGTTCCGCCGCCTTCAGGGCGTTGGCAGCCTGCGCCGTGCTGGCGTTTGCCGCTGTGGCCCAGGCCCAGCAGGTGTTCCGCATGACCGCCATACCCGACGAATCGCCCACCGAGCTGGCCCGCAAGGCGGCGCCGCTGGTCAGGTACCTGGAAGGCAAGCTGGGCATGAAGGTTGAGTTCACCCCCGTGAGCGACTATGCCGCGTCGGTTGAAGCGCTGGCCAACAAGCAGGTCGATATGGCCTGGTTTGGCGGCTTTACCTTTGTCCAGGCGTCTGTGCGCTCGGGCGGCAAGGTGATTCCGCTGGTGCAGCGTGAGGAAGACGAAAAATTCCGTTCGGTCTTCATCACCAGCGATGCCGGCATCAAGTCGCTGGCCGACTTGAAGGGCAAGACGTTCAGCTTCGGCTCGCAGTCCAGCACCTCGGGCCACCTGATGCCGCGCAGTTTCCTGCTCGACGCCAAAATTGACCCCGACAAGGACTTCAGGCGCGTGGCCTACTCGGGCGCCCATGACGCCACCATCGCCGCGGTGGCCGCAGGCAAGGTCGATGCAGGCGCGCTCAATATTTCGGTCTGGGACAAGTTCGTGGCCGAGAAGAAGGTGGACCCGTCAAAGGTCCGCGTGTTCTTCACCACGCCGACCTATTACGACTACAACTGGACGGTGCATGCCGACATGCCTGCCGCCCTGCGCGAAAAGCTGCGCCAGGCGTTTCTGGACCTGAACCCGAACACGCCTGAAGGCAAGGGCATCCTGGCGCTGCAGCGCGCCACACGTTTCGTGCCGACCAGGACCGAGAACTACAAGGGCATCGAGGCCGCGGCCCGCAGCGCGGGTTTGCTGAAGTAAAAATGCTACTGAAATGATAGCTGCTAACGCCCGTTAATAAAGGGCAAGAGACCATTTTTATATGAAAATAAGGCTGGACAACGTGTCCGCACGGCATCCCGCGGCCAAGCGTGATGCCGCAGCGGCGCTGCGCGGCTTGGCGATCGAGGTGGCCGCTGGCGAGCAGATCGCCGTCATCGGCCCATCTGGCGCGGGCAAGACCACGCTGCTGCATGTGCTGGCTTGCGCGCTGCCGCCGTCGGGCGGCAGTTTTCAGCTCGATGGGCGCGATCCGTGGCAACTGCCGCGCCGCCAGTTGCAGCGGCTGCGCGGCAAGCTGTTCCTGGCGCCGCAGGTGCCGCCCTTGCCGCCGCGCCAGCGCGTGGTCACCTCCGTGCTGGCCGGGCGCCTGCCGCACATTGGCTTGTGGCAGAGCCTGCGCAGCCTGTTTTACCCCACCGCCATTGCCCAGGCCGACGCCGCGCTGGCGCGCTTTGACCTGAGCGACAAGCTGTTTGACCGGGTGGACCGGCTCTCGGGCGGCGAGCGCCAGCGCGTCGGCCTGGCCCGTGCGCTGGTGGCTGACGCCAGTTTGCTGCTGGTCGATGAACCGCTCTCGGCGCTCGACCCGACACGCGGGCAGCAGGCCATCGCGTCGCTCACCCAGGCGGCGCGCGAACGCGGCGCGACGCTGGTCACCACGCTGCACCACGTCGAGATGGCGCTGCAAAATTTTCCGCGTATCGTCGGTCTGCGCGATGGCGAGATGGCGTTCGATTTGCCCGCCGCCGAGGTGACGCCCGAACGCCTGCAAGCGCTTTATGCGCAACATCTGCACGAACTCTCCGGCCTGGCGCCAGGCGAAGAGCTGCCTGCCGCGGCTTCGCCCGCCGTGGTCATGTATTGCCGCTGACGCGCCAGCCGGACCATGACCCGCACCAGCCTCGCCCTGCCCCTGCGCCCCGCGCTGCGCGACCCGGCCTGGCGCGGCCGCGTGTTCTGGGCACTGGCCGCGCTGCTGCTGCTGTGGCCCGCGTTGGTGCTGACCGAATTCAAACCCTGGGTGATGTTCGAGTCCGGCACGATCCAATCGACGCTGAAATTCCTCGGCGATTTTGTTCCGCCCAGGGTGGAGCCCCAATTTTTGCTGCTGGTGGCGCGCGAAACCTGGCGCACGGTGGCCATCGCCACCACCGGCATGGTGCTGGCGCTGCTGCTGGCGCTGCCGCTGACGCTGCTGTCGGTGCGCGCGCTGTCGATCTCGGCGCTGAGCGGGCGCATGGCGCTGATGCCGGCCGTGCTGCGCCAGCTTGTGCGCTGGCTGTTGGTTGTGCTGCGCAGCGTGCCCGAGCTGATCTGGGCGCTGATTTTTGTTCGCGTGGTCGGCCTGGGGCCAACTTCCGGCGTGCTGGCCATTGGTCTGACTTACGGCGGCATGCTGGGCAAGGTTTATGGCGACATTCTGGAAAGCGGCGAAAGCCATGTCACGGCGTCGCTGCTGCGTAATGGCACGGGCCGCCTGCAGGCTTTCTTTTATGGCTTGCTGCCGCAAAACGCGGCCGAGTTGACCAGCTACAGCGTCTATCGCTGGGAATGCGCCATCCGCTCGTCGGTGGTGCTCGGTTTTGTCGGCGCCGGCGGCCTTGGGCAGCAGATCGACGCGTCGATGAAGATGTTCAATGGCGCCGAGGTCAGCACCATGCTGCTGGTGTTCATGGTGCTGGTGGGGTTGGCCGACCAGGCCAGCGCCTGGCTGCGCAAGGCTCTGGGTTGATGGCGCGGGCCGGATCATGACTGACTTGCAGCACTTGCCACCAGCGGCCAACGAGGTCTATCGCCTGCCGCCGCCGCTTTTCAGCGCGCGCTGCAAGGCCTGCTGGCTGGTGGCGGGGGTGGGACTGCTGGTCGCGCTGAGTTTCTGGTCGCTGGAGCTGAAGTGGGCGCAGTTTTTTTCATTCGATGCGCTGCGCCGGATGGGCCGCTTCGTCGCCGAACTGCTGCATCCCGCGGGGGGAGCCGCCTTTTTGCAAAAACTGCTGGGCGCCACGCTGGAGACGCTGGCCATGTCGGCCCTGGGAACGCTGATCGCGGCGCTGCTGGGGCTGCTGCTGGCGTTGCCGGCAAGCCAGACCCATGCGAACGACAAGGCGCGCTACAAAGGGCTCACGCGGCTGCTGCTCAATGCGCTGCGCGCCATTCCCGAACTGGTGTGGGCCGCGCTGCTGCTGATTGCGGCCGGACTCGGGCCCTTTGCCGGGACGCTGGCGCTGGCGCTGCACACCACCGGCGTGCTTGGGCGGCTGTTCGCCGAGTCGATTGAAAACGCCCCCGAAGGCGCCGGCTTCGCTTTGCGCGTGCGCGGCATCGGCGAAGGCCGCGTGTTTTGCTACGCCACGCTGCCGCAGGTGCTACCGCAACTGCTCAGCTACACGCTGTACCGCTGGGAAAACAACATCCGCGCCGCCGCCATACTGGGCGTTGTCGGCGCGGGCGGCCTGGGGCAGATGCTGGCGTTTCACATGGGCCTGTTCCAGATGCCCGAAACCAGCTCCGTCCTGCTGGCGATGATCGCGCTGGTGGCGCTGGTCGATGCCCTGAGCTATCTGGCGCGGC
>CAYJMW010000167.1:0-5235 GCA_964371235.1 uncultured Polaromonas sp. | reverse complement strand
CCTCGACGGCTTCAACCACCAACCTCAACCTTCAACTATCAACGGGACATCGCCCCTTTTGAAGCCTTTCAAGCGGTCGATCTGCGGGTCGGCCGCGTCAAAGATGTGCAGATTAACGAGGCGGCCCGCAAGCCCGCCTACAAGATGTGGATCGACTTCGGCGAAGAGCTGGGAGTGAAGACATCAAGCGGGCAGTACACCGAGCTTTATCAGCCAGCTGACCTGGTCAGCCGAATGGTTGTCTGCGCGGTGAACCTGGGCGAACGGCGGATTGCCGGCTTCAACTCCCAAGTTCTGGTGGTGGGTGTTCCCGATCATGCGGGCTCCACAGTGCTACTGACCTGCGAACGCGATATCGCGCCAGGCGCGAAAGTCTTCTGACGGCTAAGCCAGCTCTTCGGGATCCCGGTTAACGAGCGAAACCGGGGCGAACCGCTGGATGATGGGTGTCTTGATGACGATGTAGCTAAAGTACTTCCCCACCCCGATCTCTTTGCCCAGTATCTCCTCGATGATGCCCTGATAGTGGGCAACGGAGCGCGTCACGAACTTAAGAAGGTAGTCGAACCCACCACTCACCAGGTGGCATTCGATCAGTTCAGTGTATGGGCGAATACCTGCCTCAAACCGTAAAAAGTCGGCCTGAGTATGCGAATTTAAGGTCACCGACGTGAAGATCGTTGTCAGACCGCGGAGCTTGTGCAGCTCAATCCACGCGCCATAGCCGGCTATGTAGCCGGAAGTCTCCAGCCTTTTGACTCGTTGCAGGCATGGGCTTGCCGACAATCCAACCGAATCCCCAAGATATTGGTACGTCATGCGGCCATTGGCCTGCAGCGCGGCAAGAATGTTCAGGTCGTATCGGTCGAGTTTCGGCAATCCCTGCACTGAACGCTCCGTGTTGGGTTCAATCCGCCCTGAGTTGTTCCTGATGCGCTTTGGCTAAGGCGGCCATGCTCTCAAAACGGAAATCATACCTCGGCGCGCCAGGAGGCTGTGGCGTGGCGCCCCAGCCCTCATCCGCATGCCGGCGATCGATCCATGCGGAAGCCAGGCCGTTCTTGTTTGCCGGCGCATGATCGTGAAACAGGCTTTGGGCGGTATGCAGGATGTCTTTCGCCTCAAGGCCGTAGTCCTTCTGCAGGCGTGCGAGCATGTAGTCGAAATTGCGCTGGCTGGGCTTGTAGGACTCAATGTCTTGCGCTGTGTAGATTGCGTCAAATTCCACGCCCAGCCTGGCGTTGCTGCCGCGGAAAGAAAGGCGGTCAACGTTTGACAGGATGACCAGCTTGTAAAACTTCTTGAGGTATTGCAGCGATGAAGCAGAGTCTGCGAATGCAGGCCAATCTGGCACCGAAGCACCAAAAATGTTGGCCTCTTCGTTGGTGACCTCGACGCCCCACAGCTTGGCCAAACGTTTGTAGACAACGCCCAGCAGCTGGTTGTACGGCATAGCCGGCGTCTCTACTTCCTGCGCGGCTTCTTCCACCGCGTAGATTTCCAGCAGCTTGTTACGCCCGAGGTCGGCCTTCTTGGCACGGTTCACAAGTGGAGTCAGCGCATTGAAAATGCCGCTTTCCCAGTCGATCAGAGTGCCGTAGCAGTCGAATGTAAGTACTTTAAAGTCAGTGAGTTTCATGGGTTCTCCTAGTAAATGGATGAGTCGCGCGCCGCCTTATCCATGGCGCGCTTTAGTCTTGAGATGAGCATATCGACGTCAGAATTGGTGTAGTTCAACGATGGAGCGAATCCGAGAATGTCATCAGCGAAAGCACGGAATACCAAACCCTCGTCCCAGGCATGGCGCAGGATCTCCTGGCCTAGACGGAGCTGCGTTGCGGGCTTGCGTTTGGTTGCTTTATCGGCAACCAATTCGATGGCACCGAGCATTCCGCAAACTCGCACTTCGCCAACTAGCGGGTGATCCTGAAATTCGCGAAGACGGGACTCGAAATACTTCCCGACTTCCATTCCGTTCTTGATAAGGCCGCCTTCAAGGTAGAGGTCGAGGACTGCGTTTCCAATGGCCGCGCTTACGGGATGACCGGCGTACGTTTGGCCGTGCCCGAGCGGAGCGCCATCGGGGGCGCCGTCCGCGATACCTGCATACAGTTCTTCACTGATAAGAGTAGCGCCCATAGGCGCATAGCCGGATGTCAATCCCTTGGCGACCGTCATGACGTCTGGAGACACGCCCTCTCCCAGGCAAGCGAACAAGGGGCCGGTGCGCCCAAACCCTGTAATAACTTCGTCGACGACAAGCAAAATTCCCAGCCTGGTGCATAGCTCTCGAACAGCTTTTAGGTAGCCGGCAGGAGGAATAATCACCCCGCCAGAACCCTGGATTGGTTCGCAGAAGAACGCTGCCACATTTTCAGTACCCAACTCCCGGACCTTGCGTTCCAGAGCATCCAGCGTCGTTGTCAGGACAGCATCAGGGTTCGGTCCGGCCTCATGTCGGTAGGGGTACGGAGACGGAATGTGGTGCTGATAACTATCCGGAGAGTCGAAATACTTGTGAAACACAGGCAGGGCAGTCAAGCCGCTGCCTCGTGTAGATGAGCCATGATAGCCGCGCTCCACAGCGATGAAATGGCGCTTCTCCTGCCTGCCGGTAGCGTTGAAATAGTAGCGAATCAGCTTGATGGCGCTGTCGACAGCGTCCGAGCCACCCTGCGTGAAGAACACCCGGGACAAGCCCACAGGCGCGACCGAGGCCAACCTCTTCGCAAGCCGAATCGCTGGTTCGCTGGCGAAATGAAAATAGCCCGTCGCATAGGGAAGCTCACGCAGCTGCTTGGTGGCGGCATCGACAATTGATTGATGGCCGTAGCCTGCGTTGACGCACCAGAGGCCAGAGAAACCATCCAGAACCGTATGATCAGATATATCTGTCAGGAAGACGCGGTCAGCAGCCTTCCAGACAGTCGCGCCGCGCAGCTCGTGCTGACGAAGCTGTGTCACAGGGTGAATCCAGTGCTGCCTGTCGGCAGCTATCAAGTTTTCTTTCCCAAGCAGTAGTTCAAGAGTCATGTGACGATGCTATTGATGATCCGCCAAATAAAAAGTGGTTCTAGGCGTCTAATTCAGCAATAAACTTCGTTTTGACGCTCGAGTACCAGTAGGCCGCTTAGCTATCGCGGCACCGCCAAGCTCTTTGATGCGCACACGCGGCTCCACGAGACGATTGCCAGCTTTTCGGGCAACACGTTCATTGTTGATTCGCTGAAGCGCATCAATCGCCTTCGCCGATTATTCGTCGCCACATTTGCGGACCGAAAAATTGCAAAACTGAGTGGCTGCTTTGTAGACGGTATTTCAGTTCCGCTACTTCCGCATTCAGTCTTCAGCGGGTACTCAGCACCACGCGTCTGACTGCCAGGTGTCAGGTCGAAAGCAGTCATTTGCTTGCTAACGACAATAAGTACTTATCGTTAGCTAGCGTTCCCTGCCGGACGCAGCTTCTCGTTGGCCACTAATTTGAGTCTGGACGACGCTTCCACTCTTTTGGTATTAGTGCGTTCCCCGAGTAAGCGGCTAGCCGTGGCACCTTGACCGAGGTATCCGGAATATGCGATGCCGTCGACCGACTCAGACCTGCGGCTGCCAGCGATGCGGGAGCAACTCGTCGATTCGGCTGTTCAGGTGCGATGGCAGCCGCGTGAGCACGTCTTTCAGATACGCCCACGGATCGTGGCCATGCATCTTTGCCGACTGCACCAGGCTCATGACGATGGCGGCGCGCTGGCCGGCAAGTTCACTACCCGCGAATAACCATGCCTTGCGGCCCATGGCCCAGGGACGCATCAGGTTCTCGATGTGGTTGTTATCGACGGGGACGTCGCCGTCCACCAGGTTGGCCGTCAATGCGGTCCAACGGTTCAGGCTGTAGTCGATGGCATTGGCGATGGCGCTGCCATCGGGCACGCGCTGGCGCTCCAATTGCAGCCAGACATGCAGCTCTTCCCACAAGGGCTTGGCCCTGGCCTGCCTCACTTCCAGTCTTTGCTCGACCGATAGATCCCGGGCTTCTCGCTCAATGCCGTACAGCTTCGCAATACGCTGCACTGCCTGTGTCGCCACCGGACTTTGGTTGTCCTTGATCAACTCATCGAATTTGCGTCGTGAATGGGCGAGACATCCGGCTTCAATTCGTTGTTCAAACTTGAAGACAGTGTCGTAGGCCGCATACCCATCGCACACCAGTGTGCCCGACCAATTTTGCAAGAAAGCCACTGGATACTTCGCCCCTCGGCCCACGCAGAAGTCGTACATCACGCCCGCCAACACATCGAAGCCGCTGCGCGCATAAGCCCAGATATAGGCGCGTTTGGTCTTGCCCGCGCCCGGATCCAGCATATTCACCGGTGTCTCATCGACATGTAAAACGTTGGCACCGAGTACGAAGCTGCGGTGCACGTCATACAGCGGCATCAAACCGGCACCGCCATTTCCCGACCAGGCTGCCAGTGTCGAGCGCGGTGTGTGCACGCCTGAGCGTTCGCGCAACCAGCGGTAAACCACGTTGGCGTTAAGCCCTCTGCGCAACGCGATTGCCGCCACTGATGCGTCAGGCTGGCGACAAGCAAGTACCACCTCGGCCCTGAACTCGGCACTGTGCTTGCGACGCACCACTCTCTTCGTTTCCATAGTGTCCACCTGGTTGTTTCGTGGACACCATGTTTACCCGCTTGGTGCCAGGACTCAAGATGACATGACTAGCCGCTTACCTTGATTTGGTTGCGCAACGTGTCCTTACGGTGCACCAACACAGGTCCGACGAGTAAAGGGAGTGACCGGCGAACTGATGCAGGCCTCCCATACAGAAACTGAACAGGCAAGAAAAAGCACCTGAGATTTCTCGCAGGTGCCTGATTTCATTCGATCTTGCTGGCTCCTCAACCTGGGCTCGAACCAGGGACCTACGGATTAACAGTCCGGCGCTCTACCAACTGAGCTATTGAGGAATACAGCCGTAAATTATAGCGTTAATTTCCCACGTTCCTGGTGCTGCGCATGCTTGCAGATGGGGGGTGGACGCGGGAGCGCAGTCGAACGGCCTTCGGATTTGTGAACAAAAAGCGTCGTGTGCCCTCGTGTTTAGTGCTTTGTTAGCTATCATATCAATAGCTATCAATCAGCGTTCATTGTTTCAGCCCGGCGTGCCGCTTCCAGGAATGCTGGCGCGGCTACCATTGGCACATGCCTGTCATGACACTTCTGTTTTTGCCAAGA
>CAYJMW010000166.1:0-5276 GCA_964371235.1 uncultured Polaromonas sp. | reverse complement strand
GGCGCGGGCGTGGTGGCAAAGATTATTGCTTGATTTTGCGGGACAGAGCGAAGCTAAGGGAAGGCCGAGCCAGTTCTGTCCTCGAATGACCAGAGGATTTTTAGGGGTATAGCTCAATTGGCAGAGCGTCGGTCTCCAAAACCGAAGGTTGTAGGTTCGATTCCTACTGCCCCTGCCACCTGGTGGTTGACAGGTGGCGTTGCCACAGGTAGTTTGAATAGTTAAAAGCAAGCCCGCCAGGAGTCAAGAGCTTCAGGTGGGCTTAAGTGTCTGCAAGGGCGCAGCAAGATTGAACAGGAAATCCGGCGATCATGGCCTCTTCTCAAATTGAAACCGTCAGTACCAATGCCGACAAAGCCAAGCTGGGTCTGGCTGCCGTGCTGGTGCTGGCGTCGCTTGCGGGTTTTTACCTGATGGGCAAGCAGGGCCAGGTTGCGCAGTGGGGAATTCTGGTTGCGGGCTTGACGGCGGCGGTCGTTGTTTTCTTGTGGTCCGAGTCGGGCAGGCAGTTCGTCGCTTTTGGGCGCGACTCCTCGCGCGAGGTCAGGAAAGTGGTGTGGCCGTCCCGTAAAGAGACCATGCAAATGACCGCTTACGTATTTGCTTTTGTTGTCGTGATGGCATTGTTTTTGTGGCTGACGGACAAGACCCTCGAGTGGGTGTTTTACGACCTGATCCTGGGATGGAAAAAATAATGAGTGATCTCAATGGCTCGGTAGTCAGCGAAGTTGCGGCGGGTACGTCCCTCACGCCCACCCCCGGCATGCAATGGTATGTGGTGCACGCTTACTCGGGCATGGAAAAATCAGCCGAGCGCAATATTGTCGAGCGTATCAACCGTGCCGGCATGCAGGCCAAGTTTGGCCGTTTTCTGGTGCCCACCGAAGAAGTGGTTGAGATCAAGAATGGCCAGAAAAAAACGACGGAGCGTCGCTTTTTCCCGGGTTATGTGCTGGTTGAGATGGTCATGGATGACGAGACCTGGCATCTGGTCAAGCATACCAACAAGGTTACCGGATTTGTTGGTGGCGCCAAGAACCGCCCGTCCCCGATTTCCGAGGAAGATGTCCAGAAGATCGTGAGCCAGATGCAGGTGGGCACAGAAAAGCCGCGCCACAAGGTTGAATTCGAGGCGGGCGAGTATGTCCGCGTCAAGGACGGCCCATTCACCGATTTCAATGGAACGGTGGAAGAGGTCAACTACGAGAAGAACAAGGTGCGTGTTTCGGTCACGATTTTCGGACGGGCCACACCGGTCGAACTGGAATTCAGCCAGATTGAGAAAACATGAAAAACTGAGCTATTGTGGGACGGACCAACGCACGCGCGAAGCGCCGCGTTGCTCGGTCCCCAACTGATTGAGCGAATTCCGCGCCTTGCAACTCGGCGTGGCAGGTTTAAAAAACCAGATTTGAGTTGTGTAACCCCGGGGAGCCCGGGCCTGTTTTTTTAACAGTGCTCAGGCGTTATGACCCGCAAGGAGAAAAGTATGGCGAAAAAAATCGTCGGTTTCGTCAAGCTGCAAGTGCCAGCTGGCAAGGCCAACCCGTCCCCCCCGATTGGCCCGGCGCTGGGTCAGCGCGGTCTGAACATCATGGAGTTCTGCAAGGCATTCAACGCCCAGACCCAGGGTGTTGAGCCGGGCCTGCCGCTGCCCGTGGTGATCACCGCTTACGCAGACAAGAGCTTTACCTTCATCATCAAGACGCCTCCGGCGGTGACCCTGATCAAGAAGGCCATCAAGCTCGACAAGGGCTCTGCAACGCCGCACACCGTCAAGGTCGGCAAGATCACCCGCGCCCAGCTGGAAGAAATCGCCAAAACCAAAATGAAAGACATGACGGCTGCCGACATGAACGCGGCCGTTCGTACTATTGCCGGCTCCGCCCGCTCCATGGGTGTGACGGTGGAGGGTGTGATATGAGCAAGCTGACAAAACGCCAGAAAACGATTGGCAACAAGATCGACAGCGGCAAACTGTACGCAGTGCCTGACGCACTGGGACTGGTCAAGGAGTTTGCAGTGGCCAAATTTGATGAATCCATCGATGTGGCGGTGCAGCTCGGTATTGATGCCAAGAAATCTGACCAGGTTGTTCGCGGCGCGGTCGTGTTGCCCAATGGCACCGGCAAAACCAAGCGCGTTGCGGTGTTTGCCCAGGGCGCCAAGGCCGAGGAAGCCAAAGCCGCTGGCGCCGACATTGTGGGCATGGACGATCTGGCCGCTGACATCAAAGCCGGCAAGATGGATTTTGACGTGGTGATTGCTTCCCCTGATGCCATGCGCATCGTCGGCACGCTGGGCCAGATTCTTGGCCCGCGTGGCCTGATGCCCAACCCCAAGGTTGGCACCGTGACGCCTGACGTCGCCACCGCGGTCAAAAACGCCAAGGCCGGCCAGGTCCAGTTCCGCGTTGATAAAGCCGGTATCGTGCATGGCACGATTGGCCGCCGTTCGTTTGACAACGACAAGCTGCAAGGCAACCTGGCCGCCTTGATTGATGCCCTGATCAAAGCCAAACCGGCTACCACCAAGGGCATTTATCTCAAGAAAGTTGCGGTTTCGTCAACGATGGGTGTGGGTGTGCGTGTCGATACCCAAACCATCGCGGCGTAAACCGGGGTAGAGGAAAAGATTTGAATGATCCGAAGGGGTTGTTCGATGTGGTGGGCTGCCGGGGTTCGTCCCTGGCAGGTCATCCAGGACCGTTGGTGTGCAGGCTCAGATGAAACACTCTTGAGCCAGGCACTTAATCGAAAGACAGCCAACGCAGATGGCGGTCCCGCTGCTTGAATGGTTTTGAAAAGAATCTGAAACAGTTGGTCGCTGAATTTGAGCGTGTTGAAAGGCCAAGGCGCAAGCCGATAAACCTGACGACACTTTTTTAAGGAGAAGACCTTGAGTCTCAATCGCAGTGAGAAACAAGCCGTCATTGATGAAGTGACAGGCCTCGCGGCAATTGCCCAAACGCTCGTGATGGCGGAATACCGTGGCATTACGGTCGCTGACATGACCCGACTGCGCAGCCAGGCCAGAGGCAATGGCGTGAACCTGAGTGTTCTAAAGAACACGCTGGCTCGCCGTGCCGTGGCAGGAAGCGCATTTGAAGTTGTGTCCGACCAGATGACCGGGCCGCTGATCTACGGCTTTTCCAAGGATGCTGTCGCCGCTGCAAGAGTAGTGGCTGACTTCGCGAAAACCAACGACAAGCTGGTGATTCGCGGTGGGGCATTCGGTGGCAAAGCGCTGGATGTGAACGGCGTGAAGCAATTGGCCAGCATTCCTTCCAAGGATGTGTTGTTGGCCATGTTGTGTGGCTTGCTGATGTCGCCGATCTCGCGTACCGCCATTGTGCTGGGCGCGCTGGCGGCGAAAAAAGGCGGCTCAGGCGATGCGGCAGAGGCAGCGATGCCTGTTGCAGCGCCCGCGGCGGCGTAAACGACGGACCCTGGCGGGACGGACCGCGCCGCGTAGCGCAAGCGCTGTCCCCAACTGATAACAGATACTTTTAGGAAATCAAAATGGCATTCGATAAAGACACATTTCTGACCGCGCTTGACAGCATGACGGTCCTCGAACTCAACGAACTGGTGAAAGCCATCGAAGAGAAATTTGGCGTGAGCGCAGCGGCCATGGCCGCCCCCGCCGCTGGCGGTGCTGGCGCAGGCGCCGCGGCCGTTGAAGAAAAGACCGAATTCAACGTCGTGTTGCTCGAAGCTGGCCCGAACAAGGTTCAGGTCATCAAGGCGGTCCGGGAACTCACCGGCCTGGGCCTCAAGGAAGCCAAGGACCTGGTGGACGGCGCGCCGAAGAACGTCAAGGAAGGCGCTCCAAAGGCCGATGCGGAAGCTGCCAAGAAAAAGCTCGAGGAAGCTGGCGCGAAAGCCGAACTCAAGTAACCCTTGCGTTCGCAAAGGCTGGAAGACCCAAGCCGGGCTTCCAGCCTTTCGTGTTTTGCGGAAACACCGGAAAAGGGATTGCCCCAGTCTTTTTCCCAGTGTTTTCTGACCCCCGACTTCAGAAAACGCCTTGGTTCGGGTGGCATGCAATGTGCCACCGTCCGCCATGGTTGGTAGTGGCCAACCACCAAGTCCGCCCGAATACGTGGTGTATTCGGGCACGAGAGTCATCAGAGCCCATCAACGCGGAGAACTCATGGCCTATTCCTATACCGAACGTAAACGCATCCGCAAAAGCTTCGGCAACCGCGAAAGCGTGTTAGCCGTTCCCTATTTGCTGCAAATGCAGAAAGACGCGTACACCGCATTTCTGCAAGCTGATCGAGCGCCCCAAAAACGAGCCGTTGAAGGCCTGCAGGCGGCGTTTGACAACGCCTTCCCCATCGTCTCGCACAACGGTTTTGTCGAGATGAAATTCATCGAGTACAACCTGGCCAAGCCGGCCTTTGACGTGCGCGAATGCCAGACGCGTGGCCTGACGTTTGCCTCGGCCGTGCGCGCCAAGGTGCAATTGATCATCTATGACCGCGAGTCGTCCACATCGCAGTCCAAGGTCGTCAAGGAAGTCAAGGAGCAGGAGGTTTACATGGGCGAAGTGCCGCTCATGACCGACAAGGGCTCGTTCGTGATCAATGGCACCGAGCGCGTGATCGTGTCGCAACTGCACCGCTCGCCTGGCGTGTTTTTCGAGCACGACAAGGGCAAAACCCACAGCTCGGGCAAACTGCTGTTTTCCGCCCGCATCATTCCTTACCGCGGCTCATGGCTCGACTTCGAGTTTGACCCGAAGGACATCCTGTACTTCCGGGTTGACCGCCGCCGCAAGATGCCGGTCACGATTTTGCTCAAGGCGATTGGCCTGAACCACGAATCGATCCTGGCCAATTTCTTTGTGTTTGACAATTTCCGCCTGATGGACAGCGGTGCCCAGATGGAATTCGTCGCTGAGCGCATGCGCGGTGAAGTTGCGCGCTTTGACATTACCGACAAAGCCGGCAAAGTCGTGGTTGCCAAAGACAAGCGCATCACGGTTCGCCACACGCGTGAACTTGAGCAAAGCGGCACATCCACCATCAGCGTGCCCGAAGACTTCCTGGTGGGCCGCGTGGTCGCCAAAAACATCGTTGATGCCGAAACGGGCGAAATCATCGCCAAGGCCAACGACGAACTGAGCGAGCTGCTGCTGAAAAAACTGCGCCTGGCCGGCGTGCATGAGTTGCAGGTGCTATACACCAACGAACTCGACCAGGGCGCGTACATCTCGCAAACCCTGCGCGCCGATGAAACGGCTGACGAGTTTGCCGCGCGCGTGGCCAT
>CAYJMW010000165.1:0-5372 GCA_964371235.1 uncultured Polaromonas sp. | reverse complement strand
GAGATGGGCACCAAGCAGATTACCCTGCTCAAGAAGCTGCCAAGCCGCTGGTAGGTCGGCCACGTGCTCACATGGCGTTGAGCACCTTGCGTGCGACTTGGGGTGCCGCGTCGCTGGTCCCCTTGAGACGCACTACGGCGCTGCTGCGTGTTCCGGCTGCGCTCACGCCGAGAGCTGCCGGGTTTTCGTCACTGAACGCTTCCGCGTCGGGGACCTTTACCACGCCGGGGCGCTGGGGGCGTCTTGCATCGGGGCCTGGCTTTTGCGGAGAATAGTGCGCCCAACGCGGCCCCGCAATCCGGGTACCACCCACTGATATCGTCTTGCTACCCGTGGCGATGCTGTTGAAGTTGCCGCTGCGCCGGATCAAACTCGGGTTGTTGGGGTGATCGACGAAGGAGTCCGGGTTGCCGCTGGTGTCGTACCACTCATCTTCAAAGTGCGACTGGCGCGCGCCGCTGCGGGTGCCGATCACCACGTCATCGCGTTCCACATAGGCATCTACCGTCACCGCTTTTGTGCCGGTGTTGGTCAGCTTGACTTGCCATACCCCGCTGGGCGCAGTTGCCGCGTTCTTCTCGAAACTGAAGGTGGGTGATACCGCAAGCAGAGCGCAGGTGCCACGCCGCCCGGTGGCCACCGTTTTCGGGTAAATCAGCGCGCACAGCGGCTGCTGGCCGCCCTTGGCCCACATTCGGGACTGACCAAACTTCAGCGGCGGCAAGGCTGTCTGCCCCGGCGGTGTGATTTCAATCTCCAGGCCTTCGCGGCCCTCTTCAATCCAGAGCTCCACAAAGCTTTGCGTTGTGTCGTCAGGCAGTACGCACCAATGCAGCTTGGCAGACTTGTTTTTTGCCAGCGTTGTATTGGCATGCGTGCGCAGTTGGTAGCTGTTGCCTGCGGCCAACACGATCTTCAAGCGACCGTGCAACAAGCTGACCAGTTGGTCCATCGCGGCTTCTAGCAGCGAGGTACCGTCATGTGGCCCCGCCAGCGTGCCAAAGCTGACATTGATCGTCACTTTGGCCGTGTTGGTGCAGCGCGACAGGATGTACATTAGCCCATCAAGCACATGCACATTCATCGAGCCGCCCGAGGTGTCTTGCACGGTGTCGTAGTCCAGCTGCACCGCAATCAGCGGCGCGCGGCTGGCATCGTCGTTTGCCAGCGCCCAGCGAGGGGGCGCGTCAAATGTGGGTGGCAAATTGGCCACTTGGGCCAGCAGTGTGCGCGGCCCAGCGGCCAGGTCCATGACGTGTGTGCCGTGGCTGATCGATGTATCCAGCGCGTGAAAGAAGCGCTCATCTTTGGGCATTTTTTTGCCCACGGTGGAAAGCCCCAGCGCCACGTAAACCGCGCTTTCGTCCACCAGGCCGTTGTAGACATTGGCTCGCATGGCCGCGTTGATGTCGGCGGCGGTCAGCTCGTGGCCATAACCCAATCCAGCGGGTGTGCGGCCCTTGCCCTGTGCGTCCTGCCGCCAGAAGTAGCGGGTACGCGCCTTGCCCTGGTGGAGAAAGTTGGCTTGGGCCAATGCCAGGCTGTCGTCAATCAGTCCCAGCACTTTTCCGGAAAGCAGGCGCTCGGCATCGGCTTCGAGCTGGTAAGCGGCCCCGTTTGAATGCAGAGGTGGATTTGTCTGTGAGCTTTTTGTCGGGTCTTCTGCATACTCTGCAGCCGGCAGGCCCAATTCAAGCCGTAGCACCAGTGCATGCAAACTGCCGCCAGGCTGAATCGCTTTGAAAAAAGTCGGCTTGACCCGGGCTGTGCAAAACCGCAGGCCCGCCGGCCCAACAGGGCTGGCGTACACAGACGGCACCGCCAGCCATTTGGGTGACGCGGCGGCAATAAGCTGGGACACCGTCGTGCCGGGTGTGAGCTCAATCGCTATCGGCAACCACGCTGGCGGCGTGTCGCCATAGCCGGAGAAGCTGTCGGTTTCAGCCCAGATCAGATAAGGGTCAAAACCGTTGGTGGCATTGGGCAGCGCCCAGTCAATGCCGGTAAATTCGCCCTTGGGCAATTTGCTCCAGGTCATGGCCGGCTTACTTGAGCGGCTGCCACTCTTTGGCGGCTTTGGTCCACATGAATTGAAGCAGCGGCGAAGCCGCAATGGTGCCAATCGTCGACAGGTATTCGTAATACCCGCTTTGGTTGTCCGTCATGGAAACGCGCGGGTCAAAATCGATCACAGTGGCTTGGGCGCCATGAAACTTGGGGCCGCTGAAGCCGCGCTCATGCAGCTTCAGGTTGCCGGTGCAGCGAGCCACAAAAAAGTCGGCCAGCGCCGTGCCCAGGAGGCGGCCCACGGCGCTGTCCACCGGGTAGTGCAAGCCGGCGACGGTGCGGTTGACTGCAATGCGGGCAGCCTGCCGCTCGAGTTGCTCTTTGTACTTGGCGCCGTGCGGCAGAAGCGCTTGCAGGATGGTGGACACCAAGAAAGCCTCGGTAGCGTGGCCACTGGGCCAACTGGCGTGGCCGGGGGTTGGGATCATGGGTTGGATTTGAGGAGATATTTCCACAGCGCGCTGGCAAGCGAAAGCGTGTTTAAAACGCATTTCCACATGCGATGCGAGCGACAAGCCCAGCGTGATCAACTCCAGCGTCCACTTGTGACGGTGGGCTGACAAGCCGACGATGGAGCCCCAAAACGGAACTTGCGGCACCATTTGTGTCAGCACTTCGGCGCCACGGTCTTCGCGCAATTCGGAATAGTTAGCGACCAAGTTCAGTTGCTGCTTGAATATTTTTTCGGTAGGGCGAACTAGCCGCACCAGCGACTGATTTTTGAGAGGGTTTTTGTCTAGATTGACAAAACCAATGGTTACTGATTCTTTGGTCTGGTTCACGCCGAAGTGCAGGCCGGATAGCAATTCCAGGTTGCAGACTTGTAGGCGGGGCTCTACTGCCCACCGCTCCAGGCGATCAGCTTTATCCAGAGGAGTAGGCAAATTGAACGGGATTGTTGCGCCTTGGAACGTGCCGCTCAGCGCCGAACGACTCTGGGTTAAGGCGTCAGCAAGTGCCGGGCTGGACGGATCAATAACGCCTATTCCTCCAATGCCACCAATGCCACCAATGCCACCGATGCCACCGATGCCACCTATTCCTCCAATGCCTCCAAGTAGACTCATAAAATATTCCTTTCTGTAAATAGTTTATTTATTCGGGTACGCCAGCTGCCCTAAACGCTGCGGCGCACCTCTGACCAAACGCGGACCAATTACTGGGTGAGCGATTCAAAAAACCACGAACGGTAAAGCCTGGCTCAAGGCTTAACAATTCACTTGCAGCTTGTACTGCGAGTTCGCTTCGTCCAAGATGGATTTCGGCAACAGTCAGTGCGCGCAAAGCCGAGGTGTGGGTACGATTGGCACGCAACGAACGCCGCGCAAGTTCGCTGGCGCGGGCGTATTTTTGAGCCGACAAGGCCGCTGTAGCGGCAAGCGAGTCATAAAAATAGCGAAGCGGATCAAGAGGCGACAGCTTCAACGCTTTCTCGGTGTCTGTCATCGCGGCTTCGCCTTCACCTCTGAAGGCATGAAGGGTGCCTTTTAGCAGCCAAGCCAGCGAATCATTCGGATTGATGCTAAGGGCTTGTTCATAGCGTTGGGAGCCAGTGTCAAGCTGTCGCAATAGGTTGGTGTAAACGAATCCCTCCGCCGTAAGGGCGAGCGCACAGTCCGGCTCGCTGTCGAGAGCCTGTTTGGTGCAATTCAGCGCAAGTTGAGCCTCTTTCGCCGAGTCTGTGGACCACCCCTGCTGCACACGTAGTACATGCCACTGGGCCAGCCATGCATGGGGCAGTGGATGTCGGCGGCTGCGATCAATCAAGTGCTCCAGCATTTGCCGGGCGCGCTCAAAGTCTGGCGGAGAGTTTCGATGCATGAGTGCAACAGCACCGAGTAGCAGCGTATAGCCTTCAAGGGTGGGCAGAGCTTGGCCCCGTGCTTGCTGGAGTTGCTGAGACATGACGGCTGAGCTAACGGCCGCGACCAGCCGGGTAATCAATTCATCGTCCGCAGCAAACAGGCCATGTACTTGCCCTTTGATACTGTCGGCCCAAAGAATGTGCCCAGTCTTTGCTTCGATCAATTCGACGAATAGGGCTAACTGGGTGCCAGCGCTGCGGCAGGTTCCTGACAAAATGTATGTCGCACCCAGGTGTGTGCGTATGTCCTCTATGGCATCCTGCCGCTCGCGAAACACAGTCGTTGACAGGCGTGAGATCACATGAAGCTCAGAAGTGCGGGACAGGGCGGCAATCACTTCATCCGCCAATGCCTCGCCCAGCAGTTCGTGGCCCGGCTCATCGCTGCGCATCGCGAAGGGAATCACAGCGATGGTCGGGCGTAAGTTCAGTTGAATGGCATTGCCCGGTGGTACAACCGGGGCATTACCCGGAGGGCCTACCCGGTAGGCACGGATCGGCTCTTTGACATGTTTGAGGTGGCATTCGCCAAGGTCTTCAACATCCGCGTCCAGTACGGGTGAGAGTTGATCGCGCAGATCGGTTGTCACCACCATCTCACCAGGCCCGGCCAATGTACAAACGCGCGCGGTCAGGTTGACGTCGGTGCCATAAATGTCGTGTTGATCCGTCACAAAGCTGGCCAGATGGCCGCCCATGCGCAGGTGCATCTGGTGCTCAGGATGCAACTTGGCATTGGCTTGCTGAGCTATCTGCTGCAAGGCAAAGGCCGCTTTGACGCAGCCTTGCGCACTGGAAAACTCCAGCATCAACCCGTCACCCAGGCTTTTGACTATTCGGCCGCCATGCAGCGGCAGCACCTGCTGCTCTGCCTGCTGCACCAGTTGTTGCCATCGTCGTACAAAGCCATCCTGATCCAGCTCCATGAGTCTGACGGACTCCACCACGTCCATCACCAGCAGCACTTTGGTGCTTCGGTCCATGGTGGGCGGGCGTTCAATCAGGGAGGACATCGTAAGCGGAGTAACAAATTTCCAACCCATCATTTTGTAGGAGGAACGGCTCAAACAAGTCACTTGATAGCTTATGCCGATCCTGCGGCCCTCTACACTGTTGTATCAGTGCTGAATTACTGCGTCTTTCGGCAAAGCGCCTCGGTGCCAAGGGTCACGCGCTGCCACTTTTTCCGGGGTGGGTAAAACCTGCACCGGCCAATTAATGAGCGCGAAAACGGATGACTACATGCTTTCGCGGCAATGCCTTGGCCTGAGGTGCAATTGCGCAGCAACGCGTCAATCAAGGGAATTCCTGGTCTATTGTGGCAACATGGAAGCCCTGCTTTTTTGCCGCAGCCGTTGCCGACAAAATAAGAACTTTAGAAACAGCGAGAGCTTCGAATGCCTTTGATCGTGGTAATTGATGATGACGCCGGTACCCGCCT
>CAYJMW010000164.1:0-5389 GCA_964371235.1 uncultured Polaromonas sp. | reverse complement strand
TTCCTGCGCGAGCAGGGCGCGCTGGTGGCGCTGACCGAAAAAAATCCGCGAGCCGTCTGGAACCACCCGCAGTGGTGGATAGACCAGGTGCGCAAGGACCACCCGGCGCACTGGCAAGCCATCCTGCAGGCCAACAATACCCAGGCCTCCCTGATTCTGCGAATCAACGAACGAAAAACGACTCAAGCCCTCTATTTGAAAGAATTGTCAGCTATTGATATAGGAGCATTTCCCGTGGGGAAACACGGGGTGATCCTGGCTGCCGCGCGGCCAGTGAGCACGCTGCCGGGCTTTGCCGAAGGATTCTTTTCAGTGCAGGATGCCGCAGCCCAACTCGCCGCGCCCCTGCTCCTCGATGCACTGGCCGCAGTTGCCAAGCCGGGCGCCCGGCTCAGGATTCTCGACGCCTGCGCCGCTCCCGGCGGCAAAACCGCCCACTTGCTGGAGCTGGCCGATTGCGAAGTGACTGCGCTCGATATGGATGCCCGTCGCTGCGAACGCATTGCGCAGAACCTGCAGCGTCTGGGTCTGCAGGCGGACATCGTGGTCGGCGACGCAGGCCAGCCTGATGCCTGGTGGGATGGCCGCCGGTACGACGGCATCCTGCTCGATGCGCCCTGCACCGCCTCAGGCATCGTTCGGCGCCACCCCGACGTGCGCTGGCTGCGCCGACCCGGCGATATCGCCCAGCTGGCAGGCATCCAGGCGCGCCTGCTCAAAACGCTGTGGCCGCTGCTCAAACCGGGCGGGCGCCTGCTGTACTGCACCTGCTCGGTATTCAGGGCCGAGGGCGACATCCAGCTGCAAACGTTCCTTGCACGCCACACCGATGCCCTATTAATGCCCTCGCCGGGGCATTTACTGCCCCAAAGTGGCGTTGAACCCACGCTCTTCCCGGACAATTTGGAGGGTGAGCACGATGGGTTTTATTACGCACTTCTTGAAAAACACAACGCTTAGCCGGGTGATGGGGCGGCTGTTGGGCGTTTTCCTGTGCGCGGTATTGATGGCCAGCCCAAGCGCGGCCATGACCACCGAGATCACCCAGTTGCGCGTGCAACGCGCCGATGACGGAATTTATCTGTCTGCTGACGTGCGGTTCGAACTCGCGCCCGTGGTCGAAGACGCCCTGCTCAAGGGGATTCCGATGTTCTTTGTGGTCGAGGCCGACCTCTACCGTGAGCGCTGGTACTGGACCGATTCCCGCGTAGCCAGTGCCGCCCGCACGCTGCGCCTGGCCTACCAGCCGCTGACGAGCCGCTGGCGCGTCAACCTGGCCTCGGGGCTCATCAGCAGTTCGGCCGGTCTGCGCGCCACGCTCAATCAGAACTACGACAGCCTGGCCGAGGCCCTGTCGGGCATCCAGCGCATCGCCCACTGGAAAATTGCCGACGCCTCCGAGGTGGACCCGGGCGCCGCGCACCGGCTCGACTTCAGTTTCCGGCTCGACCTATCGCAGTTGCCGCGCCCGTTTCAGATTGGCGTGTCCGGGCAACGCGAATGGACCATTTCCGCGCAGGTCAAGGAGCCGCTCAGGTTGCAGCCGGTCGCGCCGCCCTTGCTCCCCGCCGCTGGCACCGAGGGCCTTGGTAAATGAGTCTAGCGGGCAACGCCGGGGCAATCAAGAACAGCGCGGCCTTCCGCTGGACGGTCGGTGTTGGCGTCGGGGCCATGGTGGCCATGGGCCTGGTGCTGCTGTTTTTGCTGACCCTGGCCACCGGCAACCGCCAGCTTTACGAACGCAATTACGTGCTCCTGTTTGGGCTGAACGTGGCCATGGCGGCGCTCTTGCTGCTGGTGATTGGCTGGATTGTGCTGCGTCTGGCGCTGCGTCTGCGCAAGGGCCGCTTTGGCAGCCGCCTGCTGGTCAAGCTGGCGGCCATCTTTGCGCTGGTCGGGCTGCTGCCTGGCCTGACGATCTATGTGGTGTCTTACCAGTTCGTGTCGCGCTCCATTGAGAGCTGGTTTGACGTGGAGGTTGAAGGCGCGCTGGCGGCGGGCCTGAACCTGGGCCGCGCCACGCTGGACACACTGGCGGCTGACCTGGGCAGCAAAACGCGGCAGGCGGCCGCGCAATTGTCGGAGACTCCGGATGCCATGGCCGGTCTGGCGCTCGAGCGCCTGCGCGACCAGCTCGCGGCCAGCGATGTCGTTCTCTGGAGTGCCTCCGGTCAGGTCGTTGCCAGTGCCGGCGATTCACGCTTTTTGCTCCGGCCCGAGCGGCCCTCGACGCAGCAACTGCGCAGCGCACGCAACCGGAGCGTCGTCACCCAGATCGAAGGCATCGAGGAAGTCGCGCCTGGCGGCAACGGTGAACTGGCCGCGGGCGCTCCTGCGGCCAATACGGCCGGCCTGGTGCCGCGCGTCAGGGCCATTGCCATCGTGAACAATCCGAATCCGGGCGTGCTGGGTGATTCCCGCTTTTTGCAGGTGACCAAGGCCTTGCCCATGGGCCTGGTGGCCAACGCCATTGCGGTGCAGGAGGCCAACCGCCAATATCAGGAACGTGCGCTGGCGCGCGGCGGCCTGCGCAAGATGTATATCGGCACGCTGACGCTGAGCTTGTTTCTGGCCGTGTTCGGTGCCGTTCTGCTGGCCGTGATTCTGGGCAACCAGCTCGCCAAACCGCTGCTGTTGCTGGCCGAGGGTGTTCGGCAGGTGGCGCAGGGCGACCTCACGCCCAAGCCCGCGCTGCAGGGCAAGGACGAACTCGGCGGGCTGACCCGTTCGTTTGCCGACATGACGCAGCAGCTCGCCGACGCCCGCTCGGCAGTGCAGCAAAGCATGAGCCAGGTTGATGCCGCGCGCGCCAATCTGCAAACCATTCTCGACAATCTCACCGCTGGCGTGATCGTGCTCGATGTGCATGGCGCCATTCAGTCGAGCAACCCCGGGGCAACGCGGATCTTGCGCGTTCCGCTGGCCGCCTACCAGGGCAGGTCGCTGGGTGAAGTGCCCCGCCTGCAGGCCTTTGCCAAGGACGTGCTGGCCCAGTTTGCCGACTCGCTCGGAGACAACGCACCGCATGCACTGGAACACTGGCAGCAATCGTTTGAACTTCATGTGGCAGCGCCCGGCGCACCCGACCACGCCATCACGCTGATTGCGCGCGGTGCCAAGATGCCGGGCACCGAAGAGTTTTTGCTGGTGTTTGACGACATCTCTGAAATGGTCTCGGCCCAGCGTGCCCAGGCCTGGGGTGAAGTGGCGCGCAGGCTGGCCCACGAAATCAAGAACCCGCTCACGCCGATCCAGTTGTCGGCCGA
Organism: uncultured Polaromonas sp.; assembly: GCA_964371235.1. Taxonomy (GTDB): domain Bacteria; phylum Pseudomonadota; class Gammaproteobacteria; order Burkholderiales; family Burkholderiaceae_C; genus Polaromonas. Next base: position 2,123 of record CAYJMW010000164.1, on the reverse strand, counting down.
GCGCCTCGAGATGAAGCTCAAGGGCAAGGTCGGCGAGCCCGAACAGGTGCTGCTCACCAAGTCCGTCAAGACCATCGTCGATCAGGTCGATGCCATGAAGCGGCTCGTCAATGAATTTCGCGATTACGCCCGGCTGCCCGCGGCCGAGCTCAAGCCGGTTGACCTCAACGCGCTCATCGCCGACGTGATGCAGCTCTACCTCAGCGACAACCCGGTTGCGCCCATCCAGACCGCGCTCGACCCCAAAGCCCCACCCATCAAGGGCGACGCGCAGCAGTTGCGCCAGGTCATGCACAACCTGCTGCAAAATGCACAGGATGCCCAGGAGGGCAAGAGCGGTGGCCGAATTACCGTGAAGACCGAGTTCCTTCAGGCCTCAGGTCGCGTGCGCCTGAGTGTGCGCGACCACGGCGTCGGCTTCCCCGAGCACATCCTCAAGCGTGCCTTCGAGCCCTACGTCACCACCAAGGTCAGAGGCACCGGTCTGGGGCTGGCGGTGGTCAAGAAGATTGCCGATGAACACGGCGCGCGCATCGATATTTCGAACCGCGTGGTGGATGGTGTGGTGCAAGGCGCGCAAGTATCGTTATCATTTATGGTTGCGGCGTAACAACACATTTGGTAACACGTCGCGATCGACACGCACTTAGACAACAACTGGCAGGGCAATAAATCAATCATGGCAAATATTCTGGTGGTCGATGACGAGCTGGGCATACGCGACCTTCTCTCGGAAATTCTCAATGATGAAGGCCATCAGGTCGAGCTGGCCGAGAACGCCGCGCAGGCCCGCGCTGCCCGCTCACGCACCCGGCCCGACCTGGTGCTGCTCGACATCTGGATGCCCGATACCGATGGCGTCACGCTGCTCAAGGAGTGGCTGTCGGGCGGGCTGCTGACCATGCCCGTCATCATGATGAGCGGCCATGCCACGATAGACACCGCGGTAGAGGCCACCAAAATCGGCGCCATGGCTTTTCTGGAAAAACCCATCACGTTGCAAAAGCTGCTCAAGGCCGTGGAGCAGGGCCTCGCCAAAACGCTGGCCCGCAAACCCGCAGCGCTGAGCGCCACCTTGCGGCCGGTTGACCTTGCCATGGAAGTCGTCATGACCGGCGGCACGCTGCCCGCGCCAGTCGATCTGGGCCCGCAGGCCACGCAGAGTTTCCTGCTTGAAAAACCGCTGCGCGATGCGCGCGACGAGTTTGAAAAAGCCTACTTCGAATTTCACCTCGCCAAGGAAGGCGGCTCCATGACCCGCGTCGCGGAAAAAACCGGCCTGGAGCGCACCCACCTGTACCGCAAGCTCAAGCAGCTCGGTGTGGACCTCTCGCGCGGCAAGCGCGGCGCCTGAAGATCGGGGCTTGCATCGGCTGCGGTCGCTTGTCGCTGATATATAATCAGCGGCTCAGGCCCGGTAGCTCAGTCGGTAGAGCAGAGGATTGAAAATCCTTGTGTCGGTGGTTCGATTCCGCCCCAGGCCACCAGTAAAGACCCGCATGGGGTATAGAAAGCCTGCTACTTAATTGCTAGCAGGCTTTTTAATTTGGTGTTGTTTTTCTGGTCATGTAGCCACCAGTACCGGGTTTTGTACCGTGCCGCCATCACCAGCCAAAAGAAAGCCCGCACGCGGCGGGCTTGATTTTCTCTGATTATTTTCAAGTGCCAGTCATCGCTCATGGGCGTTGCGGTAAGTCTTTTGTTTTTTCCAGGTCTGGCATTTCTGAGGAGACGATGTACTGGGGCGCTGGCGGCCCAGGATTGACTGATTGAACAACCGAGTAGACTGAAGTTGGTGCATATGAAATGGGGCCGCCATTTGAGCATCCACCTCGCAAGGTTCCGTTCGGTGCATAAGTTTCCATGCACACCACGTTTGGAACGTTGCTAGCTCTGGCAATTGCAACATAACCATTGAAGGTAAACGCTCCCATCAGTGACTGCCCATAAATTGCGCTACAACCAATTTCGTAACCGTAGATATCGGTGTTTGTAGCAATGTAAATTTGCTTGACGTTGCAGTACCCGGGGTAGCTAACGTAGTAAGGGCCAGCGTCAGCCCAGGCAGATTGAGATAGTGCGGCAGCGCCAAGCAGCGCCAGACGGGCAAGTAATTTCATTTT
>CAYJMW010000163.1:1939-5396 GCA_964371235.1 uncultured Polaromonas sp. | reverse complement strand
TCACTGAATTTAAAGCTTGCACAAAGGGGGCGTCCATGTACGCAATGACGGGGATCTTCTTTGTCATTGCGAGGTCGAAGCCTTTAGCCGCGAGGCCGCAGGCCGTGGCGGGAAGCGACGCGGCAATCGCAATGACGGGAGGGGGGGCTCGGACGTGTTTCGCCATTTCACAAAATGGCAACGCCCGCGGCAATCGCGGCATCTTTGAGCTGTGCGTCCTGGGTGGCGATGGGCAGGCCGTGGCGCATGGCCAGTTCCAGGTAGGCGGCGTCGTAGCTACTGAGCTTGTAGCGCATGGCCAGCTCAAACAACTGGCGTTGACCGGGGCCGGGGCTTGCATCGATTTCGATTGGCAGGGTGCCCAAGGCATCAAGGATTTCCCTGGCTACATCCAGGCTGAGCTTGCCGCGGGTGCAGGCGGTCTTGAGTACGTTGGCCAGTTCGAGTTGCCACAAGGCCGGCACCAGTGCTTTGTCGCTTTCGAGCCGGGTCGCGATGGTCTGGCAGTAGGCTGTGGCCCGGTCTGGCAGATACCAGCCAGTGACCACCGAGTTGTCAAGCACAAACGGCATTAATCACGGCCCGACTCAAGCGCTTGCTGCACAGTGCAGCCCAGCTCTGCGCCAGCACCCAGTACACGCAAACGCTGCATGGCGCCAGACACGCGCTGGCGCTGCTGCGGCGACGGCTGCGCATTGGCACTCAGTGCGACCAGCCGCGCCACGGGTGTGCCATGGCGCGTGATGGTAATTTCTTCACCGTGCGCTACTGCGGCAAGCAACTCAGAAAACCGGTTCTTGGCTTCAAATACAGCGATAGTTTTCATGACTTAAGCCCTGCTAATTCTGGATAGCCATATTTTGACACGGGCCGGTATTTGGTGCAATCCGGCATTGGGGCGGCGGCTCAGGTTTGGGTTCACGGGAGAATGGTGGAATGGTGGAATGGGGAATGCTATTGTTTTAATAGCTGTTTATGAATATTCCACGTGGGCTGGAGGCTGATTTTAGTTGTAACTTTGGATGATGCGCCGCGGGGGATGGATTGCCGCGCCTTGGGCCTGTCCTGAGCCCGACGAAGGGCTCGCAATGGCAGCTCAAGCAGCGCCGGAAAGCAGGCTTTCGTAGGGTATGCGCAAGCCGTCATGCAAGCGCTTGATCATGCGCAGGCTGAGCGCGCGCTTGCGGCTAAGCACTTCAGACACTCGGCCGCTAGGGCCAATAAAAGGCTCAAGATCACGCGGAGTCAGGCCTTGCTGTTCCATGCGGAATTTAATGGCTTCCACCGGGTCGGCGGGGCTGATGGGGTAGTGCCTGTTCTCGTAGGCCTCAACCATGGCGACAAGAATTTCCATCTCATCGGCCTCGGGCGTACCCGCTTTGGCTTGAAAAACATTTTTCAGTTGTATGAAGGCGGCGCGCAGATCGTCGTCGTTTCGAATCGGTTTAATGTGCATTGATACTCTCCACGTCAATGAGGTTGTACTGGGCGTGCGTGCCTATGAACTTGACCCAGACGATGCCTGCCTGGTACTGGATTTCAACCACAAGGCGGTACTTGTTGCCTGCAATGTTGAATACCACGCGGTTGTTGCCGCAGATGCTTGCATGACCGTACTGGTCTTTCACGTCTTGGGGTGATGCCCAGTTGCCTTTAACTGACTCGTCATGCCAGCTTTGCAGTGGGCCTTTGGCATCAGCGTATTGAGGCATCTCCCAAAACTTTTTGAGTGTGCTTTTGGCAATAACTCGCATGAAATTCGTTTTATCCCATTTTGGGAGAATTATAAGACAAAAGGGGCCAGGCCCGGCACCGCACACGGACCTTGAACCTGCGACCGTCATCGCGATTGCCGCGCCTTGCCTGTCCTGAGCCCGACGAAGGGCTCGCAATAGCTACCGCGGTAACGACTGATTCGGCTTGGCGGACTGAAGTCCGCCCTACACGCCGTCCTACAGGCCGCGGCGATCGAGCCAAATATCTCCACGCTGTATTGGAGCCACATCACGCGTGAACTGGCTCATAGCGATGAATTCGCGACAATACTTCCGCCAGGGAATCCTTGAGCTGTGCCGTGTCGTGGTCTGTCTGCAAACCGGTCCAGAAACCGTCGCTGGTTCCAAACAAACGCGACAGCCGCAGCCCCGTGTCAACGGTGACGGCACGCTGGCCAGCAACAATTTCGCCGATGCGGCGTTGCGCCGTTGATAAAGTTGAAGCTGGCCCATTGTGCTGGGGTGACCAGGGTTTGCACTTCGTCGAGGTTGCGCTGGTGTCCGGTGGCGAAGTTGTCAAGGCCGACCACGCGCTGGCCCAGCTTGAGCAGAGTCTCCAGCAGGTTTGAGCCGATGAAGCCGGCCACGCCGGTGACTAGCCAGGTTTTTGGCTCGGAGTTGAGATGGGTTTGGAGTTGGTCGTAGGCAGTCATTTAACTCTGCCTTCAGTAGCAAGCAATGCCCTTTTGACGATGGGAATGGGTGATTTTTTCATGTTTCTGACCATGGGTTGACCACAGGGACGGCCAAGTCGTCGAAGTGCCGGGTGTTGCGTGTGGCGATGGACGCACGCTGCGCTAGCGCAATGCCGGCTATGAAGGTGTCGCGCATGTCCACGGGTCGGCCGCGCAGTTTGCGTTCAGCCGCCAAGTCAGCGGCCTGCGCTGCGGCGCTGGCGTCGAAGGGCAGCACGCGGTTATCCAGATCGTCCTGCAGCAGACCTGTTAGCCGTTCCTGCAGAAGGCTCTTGCGCTGACCATCAGCCAGCAGGGCCAAACCGTAGCGCGCCTCGAACAGGGTGATGGTGCTGAGCCAGATGGATTCGGCCGGCTGGCTGTCGAGCCAGACCACAACTTGCCGGTCTGGCTGCGATTGCATCAGCGCCGAAAGGACATTGGTGTCAAGAATGATCATGTGCCGAAGTCCATCGGGCGGGCAATGTCCCCGCGCAGTTCGGACAGGGGCTCGGTCAAGCCCGTGCCAGCAAAGCGCGCCGCGATGCGCGAACCCAGTCCGGCACGCGGCTGGCCTGCCTTGCAGACGGCCTGCCGCAGGATCTGGCGCACTTCTTCTTCCATGCTCCAGCCGTGCTGCAGTGCCCGCTTCTTCAGGCCCGCCTTGACTTCGTCTTCAATGTTGCGAACGATAACTTGGGCCATATGACACCTCCTGAATACTGAACAACAGTCCAAATGATATCACGATATCATTAATAAGGAAGCTGCCCTACGTCTGCCCCAGCGACGAAATGATGCGTTCGTCGCCGTGTACCCGCACGATGCTCACTGCGGCCCCTCGCGATAGATGAAGGGTCGCCGGAAAATCCCGCCGAAATGGTTGGGGATATCGATCTGCAAAAAGAAACGGTTGACGCCTGGCTTGAGCCGGCCGGTGAGCTCAACGCCCCATTCGAAGCGGTAGTCGTTGCCCCACCACAGCCGGTGGCTCATGCGCCGCTTGGC
>CAYJMW010000163.1:0-1839 GCA_964371235.1 uncultured Polaromonas sp. | reverse complement strand
CCGTTGGTGTAGGGCAGCAGTTCGCGGTACCGAAGCACTTCGCCGGGCCACCAGGCGTAGCCCTTTTCGCCGATGCGGCGGTAGGTGGTGAAGGTGGGGTTCAGGTCGGCAAGCTGCTCACGGGCAGCCAGGCCGCGCTCGCCGGCGGCCACTGCGGCGGCGTAGTCGGATTCGGTGGCGGCGGCGTGCACCATGTCCATATAGGCGCTCAGCACCTCAAAGCCCAGGCGCGTGAAGCGCAGCCGCTCGCGCACGATGTGATCGCCCTGCCCGCCCGACCGGGCCATTGGCTGGGCGGCTGCTTGCGCCGCTTCAGCCGCTTGCAGGTAGCCACGCAGGCGGCCGACCAGCTCGGGCGTGTAGATGGCGGGGGCCACAAAATATTCGTGCTCGGTGACCAGGGTTTCCTGCCAGGCGCGAAAAATCTCGCCCCAGTATTGGGCCATCGGCTTGGCGGCGGAGCCGTAGAAGCGGGCATAAAAATCGGCCAGCAGCGCGTCTGCATCGGCGTCGGGGTTCCACAGCAGTTGGCCGCGCAGATAAAGGTTGGTCAGGGTGGTGGCCATGGCGCCGCGGCTTTCGGTGTCAACCCCCAAAATGCCGGCGGCCCGGTAGGCTTTTACGTCATGCCGGAAGGCCTGATGGCTGGGGTTGGGCAAGTCGCGCCAGACCAGCATGCTCTGGTCGTAGTCGTAGATCACCAGGCGGCCCTGCATGACCCTGGCCCACTTTTGCATGATGGCCCGGTACTCCTGGCGCGGCGCGGAGCGCGGGTCGTCCATGGGGTGGATGGGGTCGATGTCGATCGGCGCCAGGTAGCCTACCAGCGCCGGCGCGGCAAGGGTGTCGAGCACGGGCGGCAGCGTCATGTTGGAATAGGCCAGAAAGCCCAGCCGCGCATGGCTTTCGGGCGCTGCCGCCTGCAGCCGCGCCGCCACCTTGTTGTAGAGCTGCATGAAGGCGTCGGTGTAGCTCGGGCCCAGAAAATACTTGTCGTACTGCAGGCTGGCATAGGCCTGGTCGTCGGCGGAAGCGGATGCATAAATGCCGTCTTCCATCGACAGCGACACGTCTTTTCCGGCCGCATAGGCGGGCAGGACTTTGCTGGCCACATGCCCGGCGGTGTGGTCGTCGGAAATTGGCACGTTAAAGAGCGTCTGGCCCGGCGGCGCCAGCTCTTTGGTGTATTGGCCAAGGGCGTGCGCAGCGGGAACAGACACGTCATTGAAGAAGTTGCGGCGCATGAATTCGGCCTTGCCGGTGCTGTCGCCCAGCCACGAAAGCCAGTATCGGCGCACTTCGAACGGCGGCGCATAGGCGACATCGAGCGCGCCGAGCCGCAGCACGGCCTCCCGGGGGATGCTTTCGCCAAACTCGCCGGGCATGAACCAGCGGCAACCCCAGCGGCGCAACAACTCGGCCACGGCGTAGTAGTGGGAGTCGTCGTTGGCGCCGGCCAGCAGCACCAGCCGGCCCTTGCGCCTGAGCACGATGGCATCCGCGCGCAGCACGGGCCTGGGCTTGGCCACGCGCTTGAGTTCAGCGCGCAGCTCGGGCGCCATGGCCAGCGCCGCCTCACCCACCACCAAAACCGGCCCCACGCCGCGCAGTGCCTTGCGGCTGGCTTCGCCCTCCTCTACCAATGCCGGCCGGGCATGGGTCATCAGGTGGATGTAGTGCACCAGGTCTTGCGCAGCGCGCTTTTCCCAGGGGCCTGCGCCGGCCGAAACAACCACCGTGGCGCGGGTCTGGCCACTTGCGGCAATGATGAGGTCGGCCGGCCGGCTTGCAGATTGTGCGTCAACGATCAGCAACCACAGGCCGAGAACCAGCAAGATG
>CAYJMW010000162.1:0-5405 GCA_964371235.1 uncultured Polaromonas sp. | reverse complement strand
CGGAACATCGGTCATCATCCCGGAATCAGCGGTCACGTTGAATCGGAATACTCAACCCGAGGCGATGAAGGTCACGGGCTGTTTCATGCACGACCTCAAGGATCGGGCTTTTGGCCCTGGTTCTGACTTTAGCTTTGGTCTGGGTTTTTGGCGTCATGGGAAATTTTCTCTAACGAACTATGCCACTTGGTACCTCAGAATGCACTCCCGTTTGAGAAAACCTGCTCCTGCCTGCGCAACAGCGGGCTTCCTGATTTTCATGCATAAAAAATGTCTGTAGCCCTTTAAGGACGGCTGCAAGCAGCTATCAAGTCAATAGCACCATGCGCCGCCCTAGGCGCTCAGTGATTGGCGCGATCAAACTTGAGCCCGGCAATCGTCGTTTTAGACACCCGCAGGTCAGGCCCATCTTGCGCAGGCGCCATGCGTTCACGCAGCCGTATAGACATGTTGACACGCTATGTTTATACTCGTCTAAACAGCACGGAGCACATCATGGCGACAGCGTTGAAAGTAGAACAAACCATCCAGGAGTGGGGCAACGGGCTGGGCGTTCGCATCACGGCCCCCGTGGCCAAGGCAGCCCACTTTGCCCGCGGCCTGCCGATCACCGTCGAAGTGGTGAAAGAAGGCATTTTGCTTCGGCCTGCGGGCCGCCCCAAATTGACACTCGCGCAAAAACTCAAGGCTTTTGATCCGGCCAGGCACGGGGGCGAAGTAATGGCAAGCCGGCCGGTTGGCCTGGAAAAACCCTGATGCCGAGCAGTTGGGCGCCAGATCGACGCGACATCATCTGGATCAAGCACGACCCGAAAGCCGGCAAGGAGATGCCGGGCGAGCACCCGCTGCTGGTTTTGTCCGTCAAGGCTTTCAACACGCGGACCGGTATCGTCATTGGCTTGCCGATGACGCACTCAGCGCTCAATGAGGACAACCCCTTCGCGGTGAAGTTTCAAGGGCCCAAGGGCGAAGCCTGCTACGTGTTGTGCCATCAGCCCAAGTCGTTTGACTGGCGAGCGCGCCGCGCGCGAGCCCACCCATGGGGCCAGGTTGCGCCCGCCGTTTTTCGAACCGCTTGCGAGGAACTCGGCTCGATTCTGGACATATAAAAACTGACGTGCACAGAAACCCGTTTCCTGCCTGTGCCGGAGCGGGTTTCTTCATTTCCATGCATAAAAAGTGCCTTCAGCCCTTTCAGAACGGACGCGAGTAGCTATTAAATTAGTAGCACTCTCGGTCCTTCACCCGCCCCAGGCGCAGCCCGAGCAGGGCCCAGACCAGAGCCACCGGAACGGCCAGCAGCGCGATGGCGCCGGCCGCCGTGCCGAGCGCGGCGAGGCCGGCATAGATCCAGCCGCTGACAAGGTCACCGCCACGGTACACGGCGGCGTCGATGAAGGCCTTGGATTTGTAGCGCTGCTCGCGGCTGACGCGCGTGAACAGCACTTCGCGCGCCGGCTTGGCGAGCGCGTGGCGGCTGCTGTCGTAGAGCACGCGAACGATCATCAGCGCGGTTAGCAGCATCGCGGTCGGCGCCGCTCCAAGCACCAGGAAACCGAGCGCCGCCACGGCCGGCAGCAGCGCCAGCGTCATGCCGATGCCGATGCGGCGCACGATGTGCGCGGTGAGCAGCGCCTGCGTCACGATGGTGACCGTATTGACGGCCAGATCGATACGCGCCAGAAAGACCCGGCGCAGCGCCCGGTCAGAAATCGCCGCGCCGACCAGGTGCGACTGCACGAAGTACATAACGGTCGATGCAAACGTCATCAGCAGGATCCACAGCGCGATGTTGCGCAGCGCGGGGTCGCGCAAAACCGGGGCGATTCCGCTCCACGCGCTGCCGCCAACGCGTGCTTCAGGCTCGCGGTTCAGCGTTGCCGGGCTGTGATCGGCGCGGCGGTCGAGCGCGCGCGCCAGCCAGCAGGCGACTTCCAGCGGCGCCGCCGCCAGCAGCAGGAGCAAAAAAACCGGCAGGTGCTGCGCCAGCGCGGCGGTGCTGGCTGATCCGATGACGCCGCCGAGCGACGAGCCGACGGCAATGAAGCCAAACAGCCGCTGGCCTTGTTCGTCGCGGAACAGGTCAACGATGAGGCCCCAGAACACGGTCACGACAAACAGCGCGAAGACGCTGGTCCAGACGTAGAACACCCGGTCTATCCACGGCCGCGCGGCTTCGGGCAGCAGCATGAGTGCCGCGTAAAAGGCGATCAGGTTGCCGGCAAAAAACCGGTTGGCCAGCGGGATGAAGATGCCGCGCGGCAGCCTTGATACCACCGCCGAATACAGCGGCACCGCCAGCAGCATGACCAGGAACACCGCCGTCCACAACACTTGCAGGTTGCCGCGGTCGGCGGCGCCGATCTCGTCGCGCACCGGCCGCAGCAGGTAGTAGGCAAACAGGATGCAAAAGCCGTAGGCGGTGGCGAGCAGCAGCGGCACGGTTTCGCCCGGGCGCACCGGAACGACTCGTCGAAAGAAGGTGGCGAACACTTATAAGCCCTGCCAGTACTGCAACCCGGAAGTAGCGGAACAAAATGAAAGTGATGAATTCGGGCCCAGGGCAAGGCGCAAGCCGCAGCGAAGGCTGTGCGCCTTCGCAAGGATTGCAACGCCGCCATGGGTGCGAAGACGCGCTTTCATGTTTCGATATTTTCGGGTTGCAGTACTAGATTGCGTCGAAGTAACGCGCGATGGTCTGGCGCATCGTTGCGTCCGGCAGCCTGCCGCGGGCGGCGCCGAGGTTGTCCAGGGCGTGTGCGACCTGCGTGCTGCCCGGAATCGCGCAGGTGACGGCGGGATGCGAGAGCACGTACTTGAGGAAGACCTGCGCCCAGGAGCTGCAGTCGATATCGGCCGCCCAGGCCGGCAGCGGGCGGCCGGCAACGGCGCCAAACTGCGCGCCGCGGCCGAACGGCAGGTTGACCAGCACCGCCATGCCGCGCTCGGCGGCCAGCGGCAGCAGGCGCTCGGCGGCGCCGCGGTTGCCAACCGCGTAGTCCACCTGGATGAAGTCGAGCCGCTCGCGCCGCATGATGGCTTCCATCTCCGCGTACTGCCCATCGCTCGAACTGGTGATGCCGATATGCCCGATGTAGCCCGCCGCCTGCTGCTCGCGCAGTACCGCGAGCACCGTGCCGGCGCCGCGCAGGTTATGCAACTGCACAAGATCGAGGCGGCGCGTGCGCAGCGCCTCAAAGGAGGCCGCAATGCTGTTGCGGCCGTCGGCGGCGCTGTCGCGATCGACCTTGGTGGCCAGAAAAAGCTGCTCGCGCAGGCCGGTCTCGCCAAGAATGGCGCCAATGACGCGTTCGGAATCGCCGTAGGCAGGCGCGGTGTCAACGACTTTTCCGCCGAGGCGGGCAAAGGCCGCCAGCGTGCCGCGCAAGCGCCCGACGTACGCCGGGTCGCCCGAACGGTAGCGGTTGGTGCCAATGCCAACAACCGGCAGGCGCACACCGGTCGAGGGCACCGGCCGGGTGAGCAGCACCGCCTGCGCTTGCGCCAGGCGCAGCGGCAGCAGCGTCGCGGCGCCGAGGCCAACGCCTGATTTGAGGACTTGCCGGCGCGAAACAGACGGGATACGGGAGGAGATGCTCAACATGACCCGTCCTCACTCAGCGCGCCAGGCCCAGCGCCTGACGCAGCTCGCGCGCGCTCATCGCGCGGCCGAACACCGGCGTGCCGACATCGAAGTCCCTGGCCCGCGCCAGGGCGCCAACCACCACCGGTTCGAATCCGGCATCAAGCACCAGCCGCTCAGCCAGCTGCAGCGCCGCCGGGTCGTCCGCCGCCATAGGGACGCCGATACGCTCGCCACTGCGGTGCGCCTCATTGCGCACGGCGGTGTACGGGACCGAGGTGAACACGCGGACCAGGCGGGCGCCGGGCAGGTACTCAGCAGAGGCCACACCGGTGCCTTTGGCGCGCGCCAGCTCGGCCATGTCACCATCGCGGGCGGGGGACGGGTTGCCGGTTTCCAGCACCACCTTGCCCTGCATTTGTACGCCGTAGTCGCGCCCTACCTGTGGCAGCGCGCCGTAGGGCACGGAAATCAGCAGCACCTCGCCGAATGCCGCTGCCTGCTCCGGTGTGCCGACGCGCACCCTGGGTCCGAGGCGTTCGGCCAGTGGCTTGAGTTGCTCGGGGTGGCGCGACGAAATCAGGAGCTCATGCCCGGCTTTGGCCCAGTGTTCGGCCAGGGCGCCGCCAATGCGGCCGGTGCCGATGACGCCGATCTTCAGGCTGGCCGACTGGGCATGGGCGAAGCGGGGGCTGGCGGCCAGCGCGCCAATCGACACGACGGCCGCCGCCAGCGCCGCAGCCAGCAGCGTACGGCGCCGGGGATCACAGATGAAATCGTTCATGGCTCGCTCCTCAGGCATTGAACAAGTTCGGGGTGACGGCTCCAGAAGGCGGCGTCGGGGATGCGGCCGCTGCCGGCGCGGGCGTTGTCGGCCATGTGTTCGGGGCGGCTGGTGCCGGGAATGGCGCAGGTCACCGCCGGCTGGCTGAGCACGAACTTGAGCAGCAGTTGCGCCCAGCTCGTCGCGCCGATCTCGGCCGCCCAGGGTGGCAGCGGCCGGTCGCGCAGGCGCCGCAGCAACCCTCCACCGCCAAAGGGCCGGTTGATGAGCACCGCCATGCCGCGCTCGGCCGCCAGCGGCAGGATGCGCCGCTCGGCGTCGCGTTCGTCGGGCGAATAGTTGACCTGCACAAAGTCGAAGCGTTCGGCGCGCATCACCGCTTCAAGCTCGTCGTAGGCGCTGGCGGTGTAGTGGGTGATGCCGAGATAGCGAATCCGGCCCGCGGCTTTCCAGTCGCGCAGCGTGGCGAGCTGGGTGCGCCAGTCAACCAGGTTGTGAATCTGCATCAGATCGATCCGCCCGGTCTGCAATTGGCGCAGCGAGTCGTTCATCTGCCGGATGCCTTCGGCGCGGCCACGCGTCCACACCTTGGTCGCGACAAACGCCCTGCTGCGGCTGCCGGCGCTGCTGAGCAGTTCGCCCGTGACTGCTTCGGCGCGGCCATACATCGGCGAGCTGTCGATCACCGAACCGCCGGCGTCAAACAAGGCCTGTAGCACGCCGGGCAGCCGGCGGTATTCGGCGGACCCGGGAGCGAAGTCGAAGCCTTGCCAGGTGCCCAGGCCGATGACCGGCAGCGTTTCGCGGCTGGCCAGAATCGGCCGGGTGAGCATGGGCGCGATGACTTGCGCCTGCAGCGGGCCGGCAGCGCCAGCCATGGCCAGCGCGGAGGCATCGGCGACAAGCCGCAGGAACTGCGCGCGGCTGATCGCGGTGGATGAAGAGGCCGGATCGGGTCGATGGGGTGGCGGGTTCATGGGGCCTCCAGGATTCGATGGCGCCCGATGCAAACGGGCGATGCCGGGTATGACCGGGAAA
>CAYJMW010000161.1:0-5463 GCA_964371235.1 uncultured Polaromonas sp. | reverse complement strand
CTGGCGGTGGAAAAGCGCACAAACTGCTCCGGCGCAGCCTGACCGAAATCGCGGCCGGGCGTGACAGCCAGGTGCGCGCGCCGCATCAACTCAAAGGCAAAGTCCCAACTCCCGCTGACGCCCAATCGCGCGGCGGCCTGGGTGCAGTCGGCATAGGCGTAAAACGCGCCGTCGGGCATCACCGGCACGTTCAGGCCGAGTCGGTTGAGTGCGGGAATGAAGTAGTCGCGCCTGGCCTTGAACTCGGCGCGTCGGCGCTCGTATTCACGCAGGCTGTCCGCCTCGAAGCAGGCCAGTGCGGCGTGCTGCGACACCGTGCTGGCGCAAATAAACAGGTTTTGCGCAATTCGCTCAATCACCGGAACCAGTGCTTCGGGCACCACCAGCCAGCCCAGCCGCCAGCCCGTCATGCTGAAGTATTTGCTGAAGCTGTTGATGCTGATGACGCTCTGGCCCAGTTCGCCGGGCAGCGCCAGCGCGGTGTGCCCAAAGTGCTCTTCATAACTCAGGCCCAGGTAGATTTCATCAATCAGGGTAATACCGCCCTGGCTGCAAACAAATTCGTGAATCCGCTGCAGTTCCTCCGGCGCAATGGAAGTGCCGGTCGGGTTGGAGGGCGACGCCAGCAATACACCGCGTGTTCTGGCGTTCCACGCCGCTTGCACTTTGTTTTTTGTGAGCTGAAAGCGCTCATCGGCCGTGGTCGGGATCAGCACCGCGCTGCCTTCAGCGGCGCTGACAAAATGGCGGTTGCACGGATAGCTCGGGTCGGGCATCAAGATTTCGTCACCCGCCTCGATCAGCGCCAGGCAGGCAAGCTGCAGCGCGCCAGAGGCCCCCGCAGTGATGATGATGCGGCCAGGCGCCGCCTGCGCGCCAAAGCGCGAGGCATACCACCCGCTGATGCGTTCGCGCAGAGCGGGCAGGCCGGTGGCCTGGGTGTACTGCGTGCTGCCATGTGCAATGGCGCGGCTGGCGGCTTGCTGCACCAGTGGCGGCGCGGTGAAGTCGGGCTCGCCAATGTTCAGAAAGATCATGGGCGAGGCGGTATGTGCCAGCTCCCGCGCCATGGCCGAGGCGGCCTTGGCCACTTCCATCACATAAAACGGCTCGATTCGCTGGGCCCGCTGGGTAATTTTCAAGGCCTTGCTTTCATGGCTGTGGATTTATTTGGGCTGGTCGGCAGCCACTTCCGCGGCGCGCAATGTGGGCGCCAGTTTGTGCAAAACACCGTTGACGTATTTGTGGCCGTCGGTGCCGCCAAAGGCCTTGGCCAGCTCAATGCATTCGTTGATGACAACGCGCCATGGCACATCCGGGCATTGGCCAAATTCATAAGCGCCGATCCACAGCACGGCATGTTCCACCGGAGAAATTTCGGCCAGGGGCCGGTCCAGCAAGGGGGTGATGGCCGCGTCAAGCGCCGGCGCGCCTTCGATGCAGCCGTGCAGCAGCGCGTCGTAGTGGGCTGAGTCTGCCTTGTGAAAACCCGTCAGGTCGCGGGTGAATTCATCAATCGAAGCCGCCTCATTGCGGCCCACCAGGTGCTGGTAGAGCGCTTGCAGGGCAAATTCCCGGGCCCGGGTTCGCGCCGACTTGTCTGCCGCCTTTTTGACGCCCGTATCGGTCAGGCCGGTACGGGTTTGCGGGGGGCGTTTGGGTTTGATGAGAGGTTCAGCCATGAGGTGCCGACAGGTGCCGGAGAAGTGAGGGGGTGTGGCCGGGGTTTAGCCAAGTTCATTGAGCAAATTGGCCATTTCAACTGCCACGCGGGCGGCATCGCGTCCTTTTTCATGCTGGCGTGCTTGCGCCTGCGCGAGGTTTTCGGTGGTCAGAATGGCGTTGGCAATCGGCAGCTGGTAGTCAAGCGCCAGGCGCGTCACCGCCGCGCCGCTTTCATTGGCCACCAGTTCGAAATGATAAGTTTCGCCGCGGATGATGCAGCCCAGCGCCACCAGCGCATCGTATTTGTTGCTTTCTGCCAGGGCTTGCAGCGCGCCGGGAATTTCCAGCGCGCCGGGCACCTTGACATGCGCAATGTTTCTATCTTCCACGCCCAGCGCTGCAAGCTCCAGCCGGCAGGCCTCGGCCAGCGCGTTGGTCACGCTTTCATTAAAGCGCGACTGCACCATCCCAATGGAGAGTTTCTTGCCGTCAAGCTGGTCAGCCGAGCCTTTTTCTGCACCAAACACAATGGTTTCCTTTTGATCTGACTATTTGTTTTTTGCGATGTAGCCAACGATTTCCAGGCCGTAGCCGGCCATGCTGGGCATGCGCCGCGGGCTGCCCATCAGGTTCATTTTGTGGACCCCGAATTCACGCAAGATTTGCGCGCCGACCCCGTAGCTTCGCAAATCCAGGCGGCCACGCTCGGGGCCGTGCGCGGCGTGCGCGGTGCCCTCGAACTGCGCCAGCAACTGCGCTGCGCTCTCACCGCAATTGAGCAGCACCGCCACGCCCCGGCCCTCATCGGCGATGTGCTTGAGGCTCTGGTCCAGGCTCCAGGAATGCATGGAGCGGTCGGTTTCAAGAACGTCCAGTACCGACAGCGGCTCATGCACCCGAACCGCCACGGCCTCGTCAGCCGACCATTGCCCCATGACCAGCGCCAGATGCAGCCCCTGGCTGGGTTTGTCCCTGAACGCGTGAGCGGTGAACTCGCCGAATGCGGTGTGCATCGGGCGGCTGCCAATTTTCTCGATCAGCGAATCATTGCGGCTGCGGTGCGCAATCAGGTCGGCAATGGTGCCAATCTTCAGGCCGTGTTGGGCCGCAAACACTTTCAGGTCAGGCAGACGGGCCATGGTGCCGTCGTCTTTCATGATTTCGCAAATCACGGCAGCCGGTGTGCAGCCCGCCATGCCCGCCAGGTCGCAACCGGCTTCGGTGTGGCCAGCGCGCATCAGCACGCCGCCATCAACCGCCTGCAGCGGAAAGATGTGGCCCGGCTGCACCAGGTCGCTGACCCTGGCATCTTTGGCCACGGCGGCCTGCACCGTGCGGGCGCGGTCGGCGGCGGAAATACCGGTGGTCACGCCCTCGGCGGCTTCAATCGATACGGTGAACGCGGTGCCTTTCTTGTCGCCATTGCGCAAGGTCATGGGCGGCAATTGCAGGCGTTGGCAGCGCTCACGGGTGAGCGTCAGGCAAATCAGGCCACGGCCAAAGCGCGCCATGAAGTTGATGGCCTCGGGCGTGACGTGGTCTGCCGCCAGCACCAGATCGCCCTCGTTTTCACGGTCTTCTTCATCGACCAGAATGACCATGCGGCCTGCCCGAATGTCGGCCACGACGTCTTCCACCGGAGAAATTAAATGGGTCATTGTTCAGCCTGTTCTGGCGTAATCGTGTCTTTGAGCATGCGCTCGACGTAACGCGCAATCAGGTCAATTTCGAGATTGACCCGGGAGCCCTGCTTTAGCTGGCCCAGCGCGGTATTTTGCACCGTGTGGGGGATGAGGTTGATGCTGATTTCGCTGCCGGCCACAGCACCAGCGCCGTCAGTCAGGTCGGTGACGCGGTTCAGCGTCAGGCTGACGCCATTGACGCTGATGGAGCCCTTGTAAGCCAGGTATTTGCCCAGCGCGTGCGGTACGCGCAGGCGCAACTCCCAGCTTTCGCCGACCTGTGCAAAATGCGTCACCTCGCCGATGCCATCGACATGACCGGCCACGAGATGGCCGCCCAGGCGGTCATTGGCGCGCAGGGCTTTTTCCAGATTGATGACGCCGGGCTCGGCCAGGCCGCAGGTTTTGGCCAGTGATTCAGCGGAAATGTCAATGGAAAACCGATTCCGGGCGCGGTCCAGCGCGGTGGCCGTCATGCAGGCGCCGTTAAGGGCAATGCTGTCGCCCAAATTCACATCGTCGAGAAAACCCGCAGGCGCTTCAATCGTGAGCTGCTTGCCATGGTCTGAAGAGCTGCCCAGGTTTTGAATGGCGACGATGCGCCCCAAGCCGGTAATGATTCCAGTAAACATTTGGGTATTGTCTCAGACTCAACGTCATTGAATAGGTGATATCATTAATGAATGCATATTGCATTCAGAGGTGATGTCATGACTGTAATCAGTATTCGCGGGATAGATGAAAGGGCTGTTTCCCATCTTAAAAAACAGGCGCAGCAAGAGGGCAGCAGCCTGAATTCCCTGGTTGTCCGGCTGCTTGAAACCGTCGCGGGTGTGCGTTCAACTGACAAGGGTCCGCAGCGTTTTGACGACCTTGATGCTTTGCAAGGGACCTGGAGTGCGCAAGACGCTCGTGATTTTGAATCCGTTACTGGTGACTTTGCGCAGGTTGACCCCGCGTTGTGGAAGTAGCGCCGCGCCATGCGAAGCATTGTTCTCGATACCAATGCCTACGTTGCCTTCAAGCGGGGCGACAACAAAATCGTGGCTGCCATTCAGCGTTGCCCCGACTTGCTGATCTGCGCCACGGTTCTGGGTGAGTTGCTGGCGGGTTTTGCGGCTGGCACGCGTGAAGCCAGGAATCGCGAGGAACTCAGTGCATTCATGCAGTCACCCCGAGTGCGCACCGTGGTTTGCGGCGAAACCACCGCGGACAACTATGCGTTGGTCTTTGCGGCATTGCGCCGCAAGGGGCGACCCATCCCCACCAATGACCTCTGGATAGCAGCCAGCGCACTGGAGCATGGTGCGGGCCTGCTCACGCTTGACATCCACTTTGCCGAGATTGATGGCCTGCGCTGCGGTCAACAGCCCGCAGACTTCTTGCCTTGATCAAAACTGGTCACGTCCCTGAATTCGGGCCACGATGCGCAGGTCTGGCCCCAGCATTTCTGTTGATTCAAACTCAAGAGGAATGGCTTGAGACAATTCGGATAAAGGCCCGAAACTGGCCATGCCCTGCCCCGGGCCGAGCAGCTTGGGTGCCAGGTAAACCAGAAATTCGTCGACCAGCCCGGCGCGAATCAGCGAGCCATTGAGTTTGCTGCCGGCCTCTACATGCAACTCGTTGATCTCGCGCTGAGCCAGGTCTTTCATCATCGCGGCCAGATCGACCTTTCCGAGGGCATCCGGCAAACAGGTCACCGTGGCGCCCCGGGCCAGCAGCGCGGCCTTGGTGTCTGCGTCGGGCGTGGCGGTGTAAATCCAGACCGGGCCGCCAGCCATGAAGATATTGGCGCCCGGCGGTGTTTGAAGCCGGCTATCGACAATGACGCGGAACGGTTGCCGGGGCGATTCAACCAGACGAACATCGAGCCGGGGATTGTCTTGCAGCAAGGTGCCAATGCCTGTCAGCACGGCACCCGAGCGCGCGCGCCAGGCGTGGCCATCAGCCCGCGCTTCGGGTGAGGTGATCCACTGGCTCTGGCCATTGGCCAGCGCTGTGGCACCGTCGAGCGAGGCAGCCACTTTCATGCGCACCCACGGCGTTTTTCTGATCATGCGGCTGAAAAAACCGATGTTGATCTCGCGCGATTCAGCCGCGCCGGGGCCGACTT
>CAYJMW010000160.1:0-5563 GCA_964371235.1 uncultured Polaromonas sp. | reverse complement strand
CCTCGACGGCTTCAACCACCAACCTCAACCTTCAACTATCAACGGGACATCGCCTAAAGACGCCGTATTTAAGCGTTTTCTGGAGCGCCTTCTCGACACCACCCTTCCATGGCAAGACAATGAGCTGACCCGCGAGCGCTTGTTCGGCCAACTTTGGTTGCTCCATGCTCTTTACTCGGCCACGCTCCCAACTGGTGATCAAGCCAAGATCGATGCTGCCCCATCTCTCATCAAAACTTGGCTCCGGGCGGATTGGTTCATTTATCGAGCGGTACATTGATGCTCCCGTAATCATTTTGTAGGCGGGTCCATTTTCACTTACCTTGACGACATCGCAAGTATTCAGTCAAAGCGTAGTTCAAGTTAGGCCAATACCGACAAACCAGAATGGCCGGTCACGATAGCAGACGGTCACGCCCCATTTGGGGGGATGTACATTGATCAGGATAAATCTAGAATCGAGAGGCATGCATTGTTCGTTAGATTTGCAGAAAGAAGGTTCGCGTGGATCAAACACTCGTACGTTCGGGCTTCGATATAGAAATCGCGCTAGGGGAGCGGTACCTGCAGTATTTACTGCTGCTGGCGCTGGATGCTGGTGTCATCCCAATCAAGTTCACAGTCGACGACACTAGCGGTCCGTACAAGGCAGGCCTCCTCGTGCCGGCGGACGTGGATCGCACATATCTTGTTGAGCCCACTGCGGTCATGCCGGAAGAGGGGCTCCTCGCGGTCGAGCTTCTCTTCAATGACCCACACTTCGCGGATCTCAAGGTCACCGCCCACATCCATTCGACGCGGGCGTCGCCCCCTTCTGACGCCACCCTGACGTATGAATTGTTCGTGAAGGTCGGATTGAACAAGGAGCCTGATCCTCAAGGCCATGGCATAGCCAAAGCCAACCTGAGCATTGAGCTCGTGAACGTCGGTCCCGGTTCACAGCCGGTGGTCCTCGCAAAGCTCAAACCACTCGTGGATCGAACTATCGACCTCGGTGCGCTTGCCAAGGGTGGCAAGATTGATGACATCATGCTGCGAAAGTTTCCGGCCACCAGCACCGCGCCCGCGGCACTAAACATTTACATCAATCTAATGCTCAGGTCAGATCCAGCTGCCGACCACTACTTGCCCGCGCGTGGGAACGTGCTCATGGGCCAAAACATCCTGCCTGCGGGTGAAGACATGGTTTTCGCGACCCGCAAGGACCTCTACAACGCTATCGCGGCGGATGCGTGGTGCAGGCGCGCCGTGCCTTCCGGATCGGGTTACGCCTATCCGCTGCACTTCAGAAATCGAAACGGAACGTTGCTGAACATCACCATCGCACCGACCACCAGTGAAGAAGGTCCTAACCGTCTTCGGATCAAAACAAAGGCGGAGATCGAGGTCAACAATTTGCCCAATCCTGACGTGACACTACTCATCGATATCTACGGCGGTGTCGACAGCGAGGGAGTGATGACCTGGCTCTCTTCTTCTACTGCATACCAGTCTGGTCTACTTTACGACGTTGCAGAAGTCCTGCTTGCGGGAGTTGTCGCCGCCATCATTCCGGTCGTCGGCCCGGTTGGGGCTTTGTTAATATTGAATTACACCGAAGAAATCATCGCTGACTCCGTCATCGATGACAAAGTTGAGAAAAAACTCGACGCGACGCTTCTGGATATTTCGCCGAATCGCCTCACCATGCTTCGTCGGCGCTGGGATCCATTCTACGAAACTCAACACCAAATCGGTTTGCGTCCCGGCGGCACCCTGATCACTGCGGACGGCATCGCATTCTGGGGACGCGCCGTGCTCACGCGGGCGACGAAACCTACCTATGACGTCGTGATTCGTGACGCCGAGCACGTCGACGACGAAGCACCAACGGCGCTTCGCTATCGGGTGCACGATATCGACGCATACCCGGAGATATTGACCCCTAAGGATCCTCCAGACAAGGTTCCTCCAGGCATCGACCGCAAGCCGTTTACGCAGCACGATCCAGCCGGAGAGCCTTATCTCTTTCAGGTCACTGTGGATGAGGCCATCGAACGCATCGCGCAAAACCGACTTCTGGGTGCGATTCCGTATACGGTGGAGCGAATCGAAGCGCCGGGAAACAAGGCGAATAAACTACTCGTTATCAGCAGACGTGAATACGATGAGGAGCGGGGCCGGCTCATCGAGCAGTACACGAATGCAGTGACGCCGCAGATTTGGGCGGACCACGAAGCAGAGGTGCGCATGCAAGTGCTCGCCAATTTCGCTGCCTCAGGCCTGTTTCCGACATCCGAAGAAATCGAGGCGGCTGTGGCTGCCGGCATTCAGCCGTTTATCAAGGCCAACGTGGACGCATATCTCCTCGGACCGCTTCCGTCAGAACTGGATGCGGCATTGCTGCCTCTCTTACGCTTCGAGCTTGCGCAGACACACTTCGGCAAGCTTCAACAGGACGGCATCCTGATTATCAAATATTTTGATCTCGTCCACGTCCCCGCCCGGAACGCATACTACTATCGCGACCACTATGTTGCTGCCCTGGAAAATACGCCGGCTAAACGTATTGCCGACAATCTCCATAGTAAACCGCGCTACCGTTCCACACCGGATGGTCCGGTGTTTTTGGATTGACCTGCCCCCTCCCGGCCGCACCAACTTAAATTCCAGGAAGTCCGCATAATTGATGGCTTAAGGAGTCCGGAAAACAGGGGCAAGATCACTTTTCCCATCAAGGTCATTGTGAACTACAAGCACCGCCCTAAGAAATCAACCTTGGCCCCGGGCACTGTGCAGGCATGCGCATAGGGCGGCATCGCTCCAGTGGAGAACCAAGCTTTTAAGGCTTTGTCAAGGCATGGATCGTTGAGGGAGTAGGGGGCACCTGTAGACCGACCATCTGCTCGTCTACACAGATCAAATGCTTGCCGCGCCAAGACTTCAGCACCGTCGAACAACAAGCACTCCCTGGTCTGACACACTGGCGCGGGTTGGGTTTTGACCGCAGGTGCCGGCTGAGATCTGGATTCACGGGCGACGCGCTCCCTAGCCTCTGGTGTCTTGAGCAGCAACCCAAGGCACCTAGCAGGCGTGAGCGGCCCGTACATGTCTTCCAGAATGGCGTCGGCAACACCGTCGGGCGTCATGGAAACGATGGCGCCAAGGATCCCGCCATCCTTGCGCGCTTCCTGCTGTAGGCCGGATCGCAGGACACCGCATGGGCTTAGTGTCCCGTGCGTCATGTAGACCCATACCAGGCCAATCACCAGGACTGCGCAAATAAAGCCGATTTGCTTTTGCAGCTTGCTCATGGGCTGAGTAACCGCTGGCGGCTGAAAGGTCCCAATGGCCACCTGGATGCCATCTGAACCAGGATCTGTCAAGCTCCACGTTGTCTTCCAGGAATAAGCGCCGGCAAAATCTCCCTTGGTCTCAACGTCCACATGCAATTGGTTGTTGAGCGCACTCCATGTGAGACGCTGCCTCGGGCTGGTGTTCGCCGTGATGACCCAGTTCCCGGGCACCTGCCAGTCATATTCGGTATGGCTGTCCACAACCGGGAAGCCGGCCGCCTGGATGGCCTGGATAGCTTGTTCGAACTTGGTTTTGTCCATCGTGCCCCTTTAAATCAGCCGTGGATAATTGTTTATGACTAATACGTCGTAAGCGTCCAGGCAAGTCATCTTGAATTCTGTTGCAAAGCTGGCGAGCACAGTATCCACGAAACAAACAGGTGGACACGATGGAAACAATGAGAGTGGCGCGGCGCAAGCACAGCGCCGAGTTGGGAGCCGAGGTTGTTCAAGCATGCCGCCAGCCAGGCGCCTCCGGACTCCCAGGCCCGGGACGGAATTCTTGCCTGTGCAGTTGCCGCAGACTGCATAGCTCACCAACGTGCCAGGCGGCAGCAATGGTGACGTTTGTTTGTACTCTTGCATGGCCGTGTTGGCGTTCAGGGACAGGTACAGTGTTGAGAGGCCGGGGCGTTTTCACACAACCTCAGTCTCAAGCCGTCATTGGCATGGCTCTCGCCGTTTTTGCCGGTTGAACGACGGCAATGCACGTTACCTGCCGGTCACCAACGGCCGCTTTCTGGCGGCCAAATTTCCGTCGAGTCAGAAGCCGCTCGTGGCCGCACTGCAACCTGCCCTATGCGGTCAATCGTCCAGGCCGGAGGCGTTCATTCGATGCGGCAAAGGCTGGGCGCCAGCTATGCGGTACATCACCTGGCCCGGCCAGGACAAATAGCCGTCGAGTCGGCAGGAAAACAAAACCCCATTGGTTTGGCTTTTGTAGGTGGTGCGTGCCTGGGGACCGTGCGGATTGGCAGGATCGATGACATCGCAAATGGGTTGGCCCTTTTTGACTTTGGTACCGGGCTTCAAATGGAAGACCAAAAAACCGGTGCCCTGGCTGTAGCCCACATCCATACCGCTCATGGGCATGGCGGGTGACAGCAAACGCGGTAGCGGCTGCGCACGGCCTTTGATCGCGCCGCGCCGCACGAGCCATCGGTAAAGGTTGCTGGCGTCACTGCGACCCAGCGCGTCGCTGACATCAAACTCGCTGCGCATCTCGACAGTGACAGACATGCAGGCCTGAGGTATGGCAGCCTGGGTAAAGCGGTCGCGCAAGCGACCCCACAAGCACGCATGCACGCCTGAGAAAGTGAGGCTTTTGGCATAAGGCTGGTTGCACAGGCTGGCCTTGGCGCCCAGATCGGCGGCCAGCTCATGAATGGCGCCGTTGGGCCAGTCGCAGGCCGAGGTGAACAGGTGCAAGGCGGCATGGACGTCGCAGTGCAAATCCAGCACGTAGTCGGCGTCGACGCTCAGCTTCATGATTTCGACTCGCAGCGTCTGCAATTCATTGACCGGGCTCATGTCGGCCAGCGCCGCGCGTGCAGCCTTGCGAATGCGCTTGACGTTGTCCTGGGCATCGTCGCCCAGTCGTTTGCCCACACGGTCGGCAACAGCATCACTCAGGTCCAGCCAGTTGCGGTTGAAATTTTCATAGCTCAGCAAGTTGTAGCGTCCAGCATGCGAATTGCCAACCAACTGCGACTGGCCGATGGGGTTGACCGTGGGCACCACGATGAGCTCGCCCTGGATCAGGCCTTTGCGTTCGGCAGCCAGCAATTGCGGCATCAAATGGTGCAAGGCCATGGTGCCCGGCATTTCGTTGGCATGAATGCCCGCTTGTATGTAGACCTTGGGGCGGGCACCGGTCTTTCCAAAGCGCAGCCACTGGATCTTCTTGTGCGAACCCGGCGTCATGCTGGGCAATTCAATGCTGTTGATTTTGGCGGGCATTTGTCACTCCTATCAGGGATGTCCCTGGTCAGTCTAACGCAATGCTTTTCTTAGCCAAGAGGAGAAAGAACGTCGCTGCATGCTGATGCAGTTGACCCTGCCTCATGACTTCGCGCCGTTCAGTTGCGGAATTTTCCGTCATGATCAAGACCCGAGGCGGTGGAGGACTACGCGCCATAGCGGGCATAGAAGCCACGAGGTTGTCAGCAGCGATCATTCGGCGGAAGAGGGCAATCTTCTTGCCTGGGCGTCGCTTGGGCAGCGGTTGC
>CAYJMW010000159.1:0-5576 GCA_964371235.1 uncultured Polaromonas sp. | reverse complement strand
TACTACCAGCAGGGCGGCGACATGGTGCGCGTCGGCGGCCTGCACTACAGTTGCACGCCATCGGCCGGCATGGGAAAACGCATTGATGACATGCGCCTGAACGGCAAGCTGGTGCAAGCAGACCGAACCTACAAGGTTGCGGGTTGGGCGCCGGTGGCTGAAGAAGCCGGAAATCAAGGTAATAAGCAGGTCTGGGACGTGGTTGAGGGCTGGCTCCAGGCGCGCGGCGGCAAGGTCTCGGCGCGCAAGCTCAATACACCCAAGCTGGTGGGTGTACGACCCAACCCGGGGCTTGCCACGTCCTGAGGCGCTCACTCGGAGCGGATGCTGATTGTGAGGAGACTCCCATGCGTCGAATTTTTCAACTCTTTCTTGCGCTGCTGGCATCCGTGGTGTTGTGCGGCGCTGCCGCTGCCCAGGACAAGGTGGTCTACCACATTGATGATGCGGCCACCCAGGCCACCAAGGCCCTGCGCAGTATCCGCAACCACCTGGATGTGGCCCCGGACACCAAAATTACCGTCGTCACACTCGCTGACGGCATTGACTTCTTGTTCGAGGGTGCCAAGGACGCCAAAAACGCCAATATCGACTACGGTTCACTGGTGAACGCCCTCGCCAGCCGCGGCGTGATCTTTGAAGTGTGCGAGATCACGCTGAAAAATCGCAACCTGAAGAAAGAGCAATTCAGCCTGGATTCGACCTTTGTGCCTTCGGGCGTGGTGCGCATTGGACAACTGCAAAGCCGAGAGAATTTTGCCTACATCAAGCCATGATCTGCATGGCGCTGTTTTTTGTTGGGCCTGTATCTTTGTTTAAATCCCTCACAAATTGTTGCTGGATTCTGGGTGAAGAAAAAACTGCCTGGGCAACCTGCGCAATCCGGCGCCTACCATGACAGGGGAACGCATGCCTCGGCGACCCTTGCACCACCGCGCATTTCTGGCCTGGTTCCGGCTGGCCGTGGCTGCGCTCGGCGCGCTGGCTGGTTTTGAAGCGCAGGCGGCCGAGCCGCCACCGATGGCGGCGCAGCAGGTGGCACCCGGCGCCTGGTACGTTCAGGGGCTGCCGGAGCTGGGTTCTTCAGCCAACCAGAACTTCATTTCCAACGCCGGCTTTGTCGTCACGGCGCAGGGCGTAGTGGTAGTCGATGCGCTGGGTTCGCCAGTGCTGGCGCAACGGCTACTGGACCAGATCCAAAAAATCACCCCCCAGCCGGTGACGCACGTCATCGTGACGCACTACCACGCCGACCATATTTATGGCCTGCAAACCTTCAAGGCCATGGGCGCACGCATCATCGCGCACCGGGCGGCGCGCGACTACCTGAATTCGGACACGGCCCGGCTGCGCATGGACGCCTCGCGGCAAACCATCGCGCCGTGGGTGAACCAGCAGACTCGACTGATCGAAGCCGACGAATGGCTCGATGGCGAGCGCGAGTTCACCATCGGCGGCGTGCGTTTTCAGATCAAGCCGATGGGGCCATCCCACTCGCCGGAAGACCTGGTGGTTTATCTGCCGCAAAAAAAGCTGCTGTTCGCGGGCGATCTGGTTTTTCGCAACCGTGTACCGTTTGTCGGCCAAGCCGACAGTGGCCACTGGATCAAGGCGCTGGATGCCTTGCTGGCCTTCGACGCGACGGCAATTGTGCCCGGCCACGGCCCGCTTTCGAGGCAGGCGAGTGTCGATCTGCAATTCACGCGCGACTATTTGCTTCATCTGCGCGCCACCATGGGCCAGGCAGCCAAAAACATGGAGCCGTTTGAGGCGGCCTACCAGGCCGCCGACTGGAGCCGTTTTGCGCAGGTGCCGATGTTCCCCATGGCCAACCGCATGAACGCCTACAACACCTATTTGCTGATGGAGCGTGAACCGCCATGAACTCGCCGATGCCGGGTTTTTCAGGTGCGTTCTGGCTGACCCGCCGCGCTTGGCTGGGTGCCGCCCTGCTGCTGGGCGCTGCCCGGACCGCAGGCGCCGCACCCGCCACCCTGCCCGCTGCCAAGTCGCTGCGCGACGAACTGGCGCTGGCCCTCAAGAGCGGCAATCCATTGGTGGTGCTGGTCAGTCTGGACGGCTGTCCATTTTGCAGAACAGTGCGCGAAAACTACCTGAGCCCGATGCGCGAGCAAGAGGGCCTGCCCGTAGTCCAGGTGGACATGCGTAGCGCCGCTGCCGTGCAGGACTTCAAGGGTGCGGCGCTTACGCACGACAGACTGGTGCGCGCCTGGAACGTCACGCTGGCCCCCACCGTGCTGTTCTTTGGGCGTGGTGGTGCAGAAGTCGCCCCGCGTCTGGAGGGCATTGCATCACCTGACTATTACGGAGCCTTCCTGGACGACCGGTTGGCGCAGGCACGGGCTGCGCTCAAGACCTCTTGAACGGCCAGACTTTGGCTACCGCATCGCTGCCGCGCTCAGGCCATGAAGCCCAGATCGGCCGGGTAATCGGGCTGGCTGGCGGGCGCGCCACCATCTTGAGCTGGTCGGCCAGCGAATTGCCGCACCCCATCGAGGCCTACCACCATCTGGTGGTACGCGTTCCTGACCAGCCAAGCCAGCTTGAAGCATAGACCGCTTCTACGTCGAACAAGTCCGGCGAGACGCCGCCCGAGTTGGGCACGGGGATGATCTTGCCGTCTTTCACCGCGTAGACGTGATAGGCCCCGGCGGCGCCAGCCTGATCACCATGCAGGGCCCCGACGGCACCCGGATGCCCCGCCACGGCGTGCCCCTGGAGTTCGTCAGGAACGAGCGCATCGCATTCACAAACGCCTACACCGGCGCCTGGTTGCCGTCGGCCAATCCATTTTTCACCTGCCTCCTCACCTTTGAAGATGAAGGTGGCCAAACGCGCTACACTGCCCGCGCGCGCCATTGGACCGCCGAGGACTGCGCCGCCCACGAAAAGATGGGCTTTCACGAACGCTGAGGCATTGCCACGAATCAGCTCGCCGCCCTGGCCGTCACACTTTGATCCCCGCGCTAATTTGAAAGGAGAACCCATCATGAATCCCGTCGTTCACTTTGAAATGCCCTATGACGACCGCGCACGGGTGGCGCGTTTTTATGAAACGGCCTTTGGCTGGCAAACCCAGATGCTCGGCGAAGAGATGGGCAACTACGTGACGGCCGCCACGGCCGAGACCGGTGCCGGCGGCCCGCTGCGCCCCGGCACCATCAGCGGCGGCTTTTACCAGCGCAAGCCCGATTGGCTGGCGCAGTATCCGTCCGTCGTCATCGCGGTGGACGACATCCGCGCGGCCATGCAGCAGGTCGCCAGGGCCGGCGGCGAGGTGCTGGGCGAACCGATGGAGATTCCCGGCATCGGGCACTACGCGTCGTTCATGGACACGGAACACAACCGCGTCAGCATGCTGCAGCCGTTTCCCCGCGCAGGGCAGGCAAAGGCCTGAGACGGAGCGATCGAAAAGTGAGCGGTCAGCGCCCGCCTCACGCCGCGCCGATGTGCGGCACCAGCCCGGCCACCGGCTGGCCGCTGCGCAGCGCCGCCGTGAACGCCAGCATGCGGTCAATCGGAAGGCGTGCGCGCAGACCGAGCGCCGGGTCAATGTGAACTTCATTCACGCCGGTCTCCAGCACCTGGGCCAGTCCGGCCAGCCCGTTCATCGCCATCCAGGGGCAATGCGCGCAGCTCTTGCAGGTGGCGCTGTCGCCCGATGTGGGCGCCTCAATAAAGGTTTTTCCGGGGTTCAGCGTTCGCAGCTTGTGCATCATGCCGTTGTCGGTGGCGACGATGAATTCGGGCGCATCCATCTCGCGCGCAGCCTTGAGGATGGCCGAGGTCGAGCCGACTGCATCGGCCAGCGCGACCACGCCCTCCGGTGACTCTGGGTGCACCAGCACTTTGGCCTGCGGGTGCTCACTCATCAGGGCCTGCAACTCAAAGGCCTTGAACTCGTCGTGAACGATGCAGGCGCCGTTCCATAGCACCATGTCGGCGCCGGTTTCGCGCTGGATGTAGCCGCCCAGATGCCGGTCGGGCGCCCAGAGGATTTTCTGGCCCTGGGCTTTCAACGCGCGAACGATGTCGAGCGCACAGCTCGATGTGACCACCCAATCGGCACGCGCCTTTACCGCCGCGCTGGTGTTGGCATAAACCACCACGGTGCGATCGGGGTGGGCATCACAAAAGGCGCTGAATTCATCGACCGGGCAACCCAGGTCAAGCGAGCAGGTGGCTCCCAGATCAGGCATCAGCACGCGCTTTTCGGGCGACAGGATTTTGGCCGTTTCGCCCATGAAGCGCACGCCCGAAACCACCAGCGTCTGCGCCGGATGGTCACGGCCAAAACGCGCCATTTCGAGCGAATCTGCCACCAGGCCGCCGGTTTCCTCGGCCAGGTCCTGCAGATCGGGGTGCACGTAGAAATGCGACACCATCACGGCGTTTTTTTCTTTCAGCAGGCGGCGGATGCGCTCTTTCAGTTCGGCGCGCTCAGCCTGCGTCGGCTCGACCGGCACGCGCGCCCAGGCGTGATGCGTGCTGCAGCTGACCGACTCGCCCGAGGCGGCCAGATCAGGCTGCTCATAATCAACGTTGATCCTTGAAATCACTGAACTCATCACTGCACTCCTTGCGGCGCCTCAAAGCGCATCGAAAAATCAATTGCCTGCACATCCTTGGTCAGCGCGCCGATGGAAATGCGGTCAACGCCGGTTTCGGCCAGGGCGCGCAGGCCATCGAGCGTGACGCCGCCCGAAATTTCCAGAACGGCGCGTCCAGCGTTGAGGCGCACCGCCTCGCGCAGCGTCGGCAGGTCCATGTTGTCGAGCAGCACCATGCGGGCGCCGGCGGCAAGCGCCTGCGCCAATTGGTCCAGTGTCTCGACTTCAATCTCGACAAAATCGGCCTGCGCGGCGACCTGCCCGGCACGCCGCAATACCTGCGCGATGCCACCCGCCGCCGCAATGTGATTTTCCTTGATGAGCACGGCGTCATACAGGCCGACGCGGTGGTTGGTGCCGCCGCCGGTGCGCACCGCGTATTTTTGCGCCAAGCGCAAGCCTGGCAGCGTTTTGCGGGTGTCCACAATCCGCGCCTGGGTGCCGTGGACCACGGCCACATAAGCCGCTGTCTTGCTGGCAACGGCGCTTAAAAGCTGCAAAAAGTTCAGCGCCGTGCGCTCGGCCGTCAGCAAGGCCCGGGCCTGGCCCTGCACCTCCAGCACCACCTGGTTGGCCCGGCAACGCGCGCCGTCTTGCACATGCCATACCAGTTGGGCTCGCGGGTCAAGCTGGCTGAACGCCGCCTGGACCCAGGCGCTGCCGCACAGCACGGCGCTTTCCCGGGCCAGCACCTTCCCGCGCGCCTGCGCGGCCGGGTCTATCAGGGCGGCGGTCAGATCGCCCGCACCTACATCTTCGGCCAGCGCACGCGCGGCATCAGCTTGGGCCAGTTGCTCAAGCGCCTCGGAAGAAAAGTTGAATGATTTTTTCATTGGTGATTTGAATCGGGAAAATGCCGCGTAGCGTGCCCTAAACTATCGGAAAACTTCAGGGCAAGGTTGCAAATGTTACAGCCCTGTGAAAAGTCCCTCCATCATGGCCTGC
>CAYJMW010000158.1:0-5624 GCA_964371235.1 uncultured Polaromonas sp. | reverse complement strand
GCCAGCACCGAGCCCTCGCACAGCACGGTCACGATGTCCGAGATGGTGTTGATGAAGCTCATGTCGTGCTCCACCACCATCAGCGAGTGCCGGCCCTTGAGCGACACAAACAGCTCGGCGGTGCGCTCGGTTTCTTCGTCCGTCATGCCGGCCACCGGCTCATCGAGCAGCAGCAACTTGGGATCCTGCATCAGCAGCATGCCAATCTCCAGCCACTGCTTCTGGCCGTGACTCAAATTACCCGCCAGGCGTGACACGCTGTCAGCCAGGTGAATGGTGTGCAGCACGTCCAGCAGGCGATCTGACTGCGTGGAGTCCAGGCGGAAGAACATGGAGGCGGTCACCGCCTTGTTGGTCTTGAGCGCCAGCTCCAGATTTTCAAACACCGTGAGCTGTTCGAACACCGTGGGTTTCTGGAACTTGCGGCCGATGCCAAGCTGCGCAATTTCGGGCTCGGTGTAGCGCAGCAAATCAATCGTGCTGCCAAAATAAACACGGCCCTCATCCGGCCGCGTCTTGCCGGTAATGATGTCCATCAGGGTGGTCTTGCCCGCGCCATTGGGCCCGATGATGCAGCGCAACTCGCCCGGCGCAATATCCAGAGAGAGCTTGTTGATCGCCTTGAAGCCGTCAAAACTCACACTCACGTCTTCCAGGTACAGGATGCGGCCATGGGTCAGGTCCACTTCACCCGGCGTGGCAATGCGCGAAAAGCCCGCCGCCCGGCCACCTGATTCGGTCTTGCCCAACGCGGTTTTCAGTGCGTGCGCCTCGGCCCGGCGGGCGCCTTCCTCCAGCAGATCAGGCGTCATGCTTTTCCCTCTTGAGCTTTTTGACGAGCCCGACCACACCATTCGGCAAAAACAAGGTCACCCCAATAAACATCGCGCCCAAAAAGTACAGCCAGAACTCAGGGTAAGCCACCGTCAGCCAGCTCTTGGCGCCGTTGACTAGTGCAGCGCCCACAATCGGCCCAATCAGCGTGCCGCGACCGCCGACCGCCACCCAGATGGCAATCTCGATCGAGTTGGCCGGACTCATCTCGCTCGGGTTGATGATGCCCACCTGCGGCACATACAGGGCACCGGCCACGCCGCACATCATGGCGGAAAGGGTCCAGATGGTGAGCTTGTAGCCAATGGGCGAGTAGCCGGAAAACATCACGCGGGTTTCAGCGTCGCGCACCGCCTGAAGCACGCGGCCAAACTTGGCTGCGACCAGCCAGCGCGCCAGCAAAAAGAAGGCCAGCAGTGTCACGCCGGTCAGCACAAAGAGCGTCATGCGCATCTCCTGCGTGGCAATCGGAATGTTCAGAATCCGCTTGAAATCAGTGAAGCCGTTGTTGCCGCCAAAGCCGGTCTCGTTGCGAAAGAACAGCAGCATGGCGGCAAATGTCATGGCCTGCGTGATGATGGAAAAATACACACCCTTGATGCGCGACCGAAAGGCAAAGTAGCCAAACACAAATGCCACCAGCCCCGGCACCGCCACCACCAGGAACAGCGTGGCGATAAAACTGTCGCTGAAGGTCCAGTGCCAGGGCAGCGCCTTCCAGTCGAGAAACACCATGAAGTCCGGCAAGTCGCTTTTGTAGTTGCCGTCGCGGCCAATCTGGCGCATCAGGTACATGCCCATGGCGTAGCCGCCGAGCGCAAAGAATAAGCCGTGCCCCAGGCTCAGGATGCCCGTGTAGCCCCAGATCAGGTCCATCGCCAGCGCAAGAATGGCGTAGCACATGATCTTGCCGAGCAGCGCTACGGCGTAGTCGCTCATGTGGAACAGGCTCTCTTTGGGCACCAGCAGGTTGAGCACTGGCGCCACGGCGCAGACCACGATCAGGGCGACGATAAAGGCAGACCAGCCGGTACGGGAGAGAAGCGGGCTTTTTTTGGGAATAAGCACGTTACCCGTTCGCACTGAGCTGAGCCTGTCCTGAGCTTGCCGAAGGGTCGAAGTGCTCGCGCTGGCTTCGACAAGCTCAGTCCGAACGGTGGTTTTGGTGCTCGTGCTGCTGGTGCTGTTCATCAGGCCTCCGCACTCCGGCCCTTCATGGCAAAAATGCCTTGCGGGCGTTTTTGAATGAAGATGATGATGAACACCAGCACCGCAATCTTGGCCAGCACCGCACCGGCCCAGCCCTCCAGAAACTTGTTCAAGATCCCGAGGCCCATGGCCGCATAGACCGTGCCCGCCAACTGGCCGACACCACCCAGCACCACCACCAGAAAAGAGTCCACGATATAGCCCTGCCCCAGGTCCGGCCCCACATTGCCGACCTGGCTCAAAGCGCAGCCGGCCAGCCCGGCAATACCGGAGCCCAGGGCAAAGGCGTAGGTATCAATGCGCGCCGTGTTCACCCCCATGCACGCCGCAATCGGCCGGTTTTGCGTGACGCCGCGCACAAACAGGCCCAGCCGCGTTTTTCCAATCAACCAGGCCACACTGAGCAACACAAAAATGGCAAAGCCGATGATCACCAGCCGGTTGTAGGGCAGCGACAAATTGCCCAGCACCTGCACCCCGCCACTCATCCACGACGGGTTTTCAACCCCCACGTTCTGGGCGCCAAAAGAACTGCGCACCGCTTGCATCAACATCAGGCTGATGCCCCAGGTGGCCAGCAAGGTTTCCAGCGGACGGCCATAAAGGAAACGGATCACGCTGCGCTCCAGTGCCGCGCCCATGAGCGCTGAAGCCATGAACGCCACCGGCACGGCGGCCAGCAAATACCAGTCGAAGGCGCCGGGCAGATATTTCTGAAACAGGCCCTGCACCACGTAGGTGGCGTAGGCGCCGATCATCATCAGTTCGCCATGCGCCATGTTGATAACCCCCATCAGGCCATAAGTAATGGCCAGTCCCAGCGCCACCAGCAGCAAAATACTGCCCAGGCTGATCCCGCTGAAAATCGCGCCCAGTTTGTCGCCCCATGCGAGCGAAGCCTGGACCCTGGTCAGCGCCGCCTGCAGTGCGACTTTCACATCGGCATCGGCCTCGGTGCCCAGGCGCTCAATCAGCACGGTTTTGGTGCTTGGGTTGTTGCTGGCGGAAAGCAGAGCAGCCGCTTCGAGCCGTTTGTTCTTGTCGCTGCTGCCCAGCAAAATGGCCGCACGCATCAGCTCCAGCTGGCTTTTGAGCCCTGGCACCGTTTCAGCCGCGAAGGCCTTTTCAATCAATGGCAGGCGGGCTTCATCGCTGTCAGCAGCCAGGGTCTTGAGGGCATCCCTCCGCACCTTCTCATCTTTGGAAAACAGCTTGAGCGCCGCCAGCGCGTTATCGAGTTCGCTGCGCATGACATTGGGGTTGACCACGTCTTCCGCATCAGCGGGCAAGGGCAGCTCTGCACCCGTGACTGCATCAAAGGCCTTGTCACCCTTGACTACCAGCACCCTGTCGCCGCGGGTCTTGACGGCATCGTCAGACAGCGCCTGGATGAACGCCGCTGTTTTTTCGTCGGCATGGGCTGCGGCCTTGTTCAAGGCCTCCACACGGGCCTCGATGTCGCCAATTGCCATGCCTTTTACCTCGTCCGCCGTTAAAGCATGGGCATGGCTGGCTACAAGCAAGGTAGCAATCAGGAACAACCGGCGAATCGGCATGAAAAGAACCTGTAGGTTGGGCGGGGCACACCACACGGTATTGCGCCCAGACTGCAATTTCCTTGGAACCTTCTGCCCGGCAACCAGCCGCCGGGCAGAAGAACGCAATGGGCAGCGCCCTTATTTCTTGACGGGCTCGTCCGGCTTGGAAGCATTTCCCTCGATGTACGGGCTCCAGGGCTTGGCCTTGACCGGGCCCGGCGTTTTCCACACGACATTGAACTGGCCGTCGGCTTTGACCTCGCCGATAAACACCGACTTGTGCAGGTGATGGTTTTTCTCGTCCATCTTGCTGACGATGCCGCTGGGCGCCTTGAAGGTCTGGCCGGCCATGGCGGCGATGACCTTGTCAACATCCGTGGACTTGGCCTTTTCAACCGCCTGCTTCCACATGTTGATGCCGATGTAGGTCGCTTCCATCGGGTCGTTGGTCAGCGGTTTGTCAGAGCCGGGAAGCTTTTTGGCCTTGGCGTAATCCGACCACTTCTTGATGAACTCGGTGTTGGCCGGGCTCTTGATCGACATGAAGTAGTTCCAGGCGGCCAGGTGACCCACCAGCGGCTTGGTGTCCACGCCGCGCAGCTCTTCCTCACCGACGGAGAAAGCAACGACCGGAACGTCTTTGGCCTTCAGACCCGCATTGCCGAGCTCTTTGTAGAAAGGCACGTTGGAGTCGCCGTTGATGGTCGAGACCACCGCCGTTTTGCCGCCTTGCGCGAATTTTTTCACGTCAGCCACGATGGTCTGATAGTCGGCGTGGCCAAAGGGAGTGTATTTTTCGTCGATGTCCTTTTCGGCGACGCCTTTGCTCTTGAGGTAGGCGCGCAGGATTTTGTTGGTGGTGCGGGGGTACACATAGTCGGTGCCCAGCAGTACCCAGCGCTTGGCGCCGCCGCCGGCCTTGCTCATCAGGTAGTCCACTGCGGGAATGGCTTGCTGGTTGGGCGCGGCACCCGTGTAAAACACGTTCTTGCTCAACTCTTCACCCTCGTATTGAACGGGGTAGAACAGCAGGCCGTTCATTTCCTCAACCACCGGCAGCACCGACTTGCGCGACACCGAGGTCCAGCAGCCAAATATCACGGCGACCTTGTCCTGGCCGAGCAGTTGTTTGGTTTTTTCCGCAAACAGCGGCCAGTTGGAAGCCGGGTCAACCACCACGGGCTCGAGTTTTTTGCCAAGCACACCGCCCTTGGCGTTGATCTCGTCAATCGCCATCAAAACGGTGTCTTTCAACACGGTTTCAGAAATGGCCATGGTGCCCGACAGACTGTGCAGCACGCCGACCTTGATGGTCTCGGCGGCCAGGGCGTTCGAAGCAAAAGCCAGTGCGCCGGTAGCGACCGCTGCGGCAGCGGCGATGGCCTTGAGATGTCCTCGACGATTCATGATGATCCTCCAAAAATGGGTTGGCTGAATTGGCGGTTTGAAATCAAACAGCTGCCACCGACTGAGCAAGCGCCGTGCCAGATGGACAGCAATGCGTGAATCAAGTCTCCGGCCCGCCGGGCGAAGGCGGTCAGGTTCACTGGGTTGCTGCCATTCTCTTGACAAGGGCGTGCCGCGCGCACCGAATTGCCGTCAACAGGCACAGATGTTGCGGTATCTTGATCGTCCGCACCAATAACGCCATTCCAACGCACCAATATGGAACTCACCCCCCGCGAGAAAGACAAGCTCCTGATTTTTACCGCCGGTTTGCTGGCTGAGAGGCGCAAGGCGCGCGGCCTGAAGCTCAACTATCCGGAAGCGGTGGCGCTGATCAGCGCCGCAGTGATGGAAGGCGCGCGCGACGGCAAGACGGTGGCACAACTCATGAGCGAGGGCCGCACCATTTTGAGTCGGGCCGACGTGATGGACGGCATACCGGAAATGATTCCGGATGTGCAAGTGGAAGCCACGTTCCCGGATGGCACCAAACTGGTGACCGTGCACCAACCGATTGTCTAAACGCGTTTCCATGAATCCACATCCCCGTCATTGCGTACATGGACGCCCCCTTTGTGCAAGCTTTAAATTCAGTGA
>CAYJMW010000157.1:0-5667 GCA_964371235.1 uncultured Polaromonas sp. | reverse complement strand
GGTCGGCAACGATAAAGCCAAAGCCGCGTTCGGCGTTCCACTTCTTGAGCGCTCCGTCAAATCGCAAGGCCATTTCTTTTGCTCCCATTTCACTTGGCCATTGGGCAAGTGAAATTTTTGATTGATCGCAGGATTCTAGAGGCCGAAGCGCTCATGCCGGCGCTGGCGGTGGCATCAAGCCGGTGGAGCGCAAGCCTGCCAAAGGAGGTGCCGCGTTTTTGGCGGTGCAGCAACTACGCTCGCTGCAAGTCGCATTTTCCGATGACGAACCCCATGAGGTAGTCCACCTGCTGCAGTTTTTATAGCTTCTTACGCATATTCCACGCGGGTTATGGACTCAAAATATATGGAAATGTTGCAGCCGCTCGCTTTGATCTGAAGTGACAGCATCAGGCGAAGGCCGGTGAGAAGGACAGTGAAGTATTTACGTATGATCACCTAATGCCACGCGTACCCAAGCCACCGCCCCGAGTCGTTATCTTCGCTGGCCCAAACGGCGCAGGCAAATCAACGCACGCAGATGCCATCCTGGCCGCGCTTGGCATGGAGACTTTTGTGAACGCCGACTACATTGCGCGCGGTCTGTCCGGCCGCAACACGGACGCAGTGGCGTTTGAGGCGGGCCGCATCATGCTCAAGCGCCTGCATCAGCTGAGTGACGCCGGAGCTGACTTTGCTTTTGAATCCACATTGGCGAGTCGCTCATTTGCGCCTTTCTTGCGTACCCTCAAGGCCCACGGCTATTCAGTCGCCATTTATTACTTCTCGCTGGCCAATGCCCAATTGGCGATACGCCGTGTCAAACTGCGCGTGGCATTGGGTGGGCACGATGTCCCCAGCGATGTGGTGCGACGCCGGTTTGGGCGCAGCCTGAGTAACTTCTTCAGCCTGTATGCCCCGTTGGCCGATGAGTGGACTTTGTTCGATAATTCTTTCTCATCCCAGGCGTTACGGATAGCCACGCAATTCGCAAACCAACTGACAGTAACGGAGGCCGCAACATGGCACAAACTGCAAAAACTCAGCAAAGTCGTCTGACACCCTCCCCCAAAGCATTGCAAAAAGCTTTGGAACAATCCGCCAAGCAAGCTCAAACACTGGCTGATGCATTTGGCGTCACGGTGCCGACCATCAAACCGAAGCCCGCAAGCAGCTCGCGCGGTCACGGCTGACCAGCCGCTGATGCCGCACTGACTCACCATGCCCACCAGGTTTCATATCCAAAAACATGTGCCGTTTGTGGAGCTGCCTCGCCACAAAAGACGCAATGCGGTAGTTCGCCTGGGCTGGAAAATTGCGCAGCAAGCGGACGGGCTTCGATTCTGGACAGACCACTTGCTGGAAGACCCGGATGATCCGCATCGCATTCATAGCTGGGTTGATGTGTATTTTCTGGGTGCAGACCGGTTCACACTGTGGAATGCCGAATTCATAACAACACAACAGGCCGTTGAGGATGAAATCGGCGAGCGTGCTTTCAACGCCGCATACACCGGGCTGAGCGCAGAAGAAATTGAGCGCGAATTTGCCATGGAATGGAAAGCCGTTCCACGCAAGCGCCCCGGCGCGATGCGCATGCGGCAATGGGTGCAGCAACCTGACAAGCGCTACCCGCAGTTTGATGGGCGCTCATTCAGGCAGGAATGCGAAAAGCTAGAAGCGCATTACCGCGCAACTGAACCACCCGTTACTGAAGAGCGATTTGTCACTGATCGCGGCTACGTGTATGGAATCGGCCTGCACGCCGTGGTGCGCGAAGCCACCCTGGACCGCGCCGCCATCGAGCGAACAATTCAACGCTTTCGTGATATCGGTGAACGGGATTGGCTACTCGCCGGTGAGTAGCTTGAGCGCATCCTCCACCCGCTTCATGTGCAAGCGTGAGAGCTCTGCCAGCGGCTTGTCACCCATCAGCCGCTGATTGGAGATGGTGCGAATCTGGTCCACCAGCAAATCAGTCTCTTGCTTCATCTTGCCAAGCTTGCCCACTGACACACGCAGCGGGTAGCCGTCGCCCTGGGCGTCGCGGTACACGTTGGTGGTGCCGGGAATGACGATGGTGGTAGCGTGGCCCGCGCTGTTGAGGATGTTGGTCTGGATGATCAGTGCCGGTCGGCCGCGTTTGCCGGGTTCTTCCTTGTGGGTTTGAGGTTCGAAGTCCACCTCCCAGACCTGAGCGCGTTTCACTCTAGGCAAGACCGTCTCCCACACTGCCGTCCATGGCCTGGTTCTCGGCCAGATGCTGGGCGGATAGCTGTTTGGACAGAAAGACCATGCGCTCCCTGATGGCGCGTTCGTTCTTCTCGCGCACAGCTTCGCGAACGTAGTCCGATGCGGACATGCTGAAGGCGCGAGCCAGCGCCTTGGTCTGCTCGGCAAACTCGGCCGGTGCGCGGAAGGAAAGGGTAGCGGGATTCATCGTGTGTCACCCAAATTTGTAATACGTAATTGTAATTCTTTTTGTGCTACAAATGTTGAGGCAAAAAGCCAATTCAGGCGCCAGCAAAGAGGTTTTTGCCCGCCATCGGCGGGTTGGGCAAGGTGAGCTTGCCCATGGGCGAAGTTTCAAATATATTGTGATCCGCCGTGCCGGTTTGCATTCATTGGTCTGATGATTGCGCGCTGGCATGGCGGTTTTTGTTCGTACACTCCTGCCGCTAAACTTTCGCCGTGCCACAACCCGACTTCAGCCCCGCTGCCGAGCGCAACAAGCAGCCCATACTCGATGTGCTTCGCCATGTGCTGCCCAAACGCGGCAGCGCCTTGGAGATTGCCTCGGGCACCGGCCAGCATGTCGCCTGGTTTGCCTTCTGCCTGCCGCGCTGGACCTGGCAGCCCAGCGACGCACAGCCCCGCGCACTGAACACCATTGCGGAGCGTATTGCCCGGCAGGCCTTGAGCAATGTGCGCGCGCCCCTGCTGCTGGATGTCATGGCACCGCGCTGGTTGCCGGACGATGCGCAGTTTGACCTCGTCTTCTGCGCCAACATGCTGCACATCGCGCCGTGGGCGACCTGCGCCGCGTTGATGGGCGGCAGCGCCCGGCACCTGGGGCCGGGCGGTCTGCTCATCACCTATGGGCCGTATCTGGAAGACGGTGTGCCTACCTCGGAAGGCAACCTGACGTTCGACCAAAGCCTGCGCGCGCAAGACCCCGAATGGGGCATTCGATTGCGCGAAGACGTGGAGCAGGAGGCCACCCGCGCCGGTCTGCAACTTTCAGCGCGGCACGCCATGCCGGCCAACAACCTCTTGCTGGTGTGGGCGCGTGAAGCCGGGGCGGATGCCCAAGGCGGTGGACCAGCGGCGCAGGCGGCCTTCAGCCTGCCGATTCGATCGCCGTCTGACCCAAAGTGAAATAGAAGGCGGCGCCTTCGTTCAATTTGCCTTCACCCCAGACGCGGCCGCCGTGACGTTCAATGACACGTTTCACGGTGGCCAGCCCGATGCCGGTTCCGGCAAAATCCCCGGGCGAATGAAGGCGCTCAAAGGTGCCAAAAAGCTTGTGTGCGAAGGCCATGTCAAACCCGGCCCCGTTGTCCTTGACAAAAAAGATCGTCTCGCCATCGGCTCCCGCGATGCTGCCAACATCAATCCGCGGCAGCGACTTCTTGGAACTGAATTTCCACGCGTTAGCCAGCAAGTTTTGCAAAACGGCCAACAGCAAGCGGGGGTCACCATGCGCGCTCAGGCCGTCTTGAATAGTCACCTGCGCCTGGCGCTGCGGCTCGCGCTCGCGGTGGTCCCGTTCGATCCGCCGGGCGATTGCCGATAGATCGACATTTTCTGACCTGATCTGCTCGCGGGACAGATGCGCCAGGGTCAGCATGCCCTCAATCAACTCGCCCATCTGCTCGACTCCAACACCAATTCGATCCAGGTAGTGCTTGCCCTTTTCGCTGATATTTTCTGCATCGATTTTCGCCAGCAACTGACTGAACCCGTGGATGGTATTGAGCGGCGAGCGCAGGTCATGCGACACGGCATAGGCAAAAGACTCCAGTTCCCT
Organism: uncultured Polaromonas sp.; assembly: GCA_964371235.1. Taxonomy (GTDB): domain Bacteria; phylum Pseudomonadota; class Gammaproteobacteria; order Burkholderiales; family Burkholderiaceae_C; genus Polaromonas. The sequence continues at coordinate 1,658 of CAYJMW010000157.1, read as the reverse complement.
GTTCGCCGCTGCAAGCTGCGCGGTGCGCAGCAGCACCCGCTCTTCGAGTTCACTATTGAGGCTGAGAATTTCTTCCTGCTGCTGCTTGCGCTCGGTGATGTCGCGCTCCACGCCCACCCAATGGGTGAATTTGCCAGTCTCATCGGCGATGGGCGCAATATCGATTTCCAGCCAGAACTCCTTGCCGGCCTTGGTGTAGTTGATAATTTCAGTGCGCACCGGCTGCCACTTTTTCATGGCGGCACCGATTCGGTCCAGCTCGGCACGCTGGGTCTTGGGCCCCCAGAGAAGCGCCGGGGTGTTTCCGATGGCGTCCTCGCGGCTGTAGCCGGTGCAGCGCTCGAAAGCGTCGTTCACAAACACAATTCGCGGAGCCGAATCACCCGCGGGCCCGGCTTGCGTGATGATCACCATGTCATTCAGGCGCGACACCGCCGTTTCCAGCAGCCGCAACTGCGCCTGTTCTGTGTGTCTCTGGGTGATGTCCTGAAATGCACCCTGAATGCGGACAATTTTTCCGGCCGCATCGCGCACCGCCTCGCCGATGGAATGGACCCAGATGCGCCGGCCCTTGGCGGTCATCTTGGGCAGCACAAATTCGTAAGGTGTGCCGTGTTGCGCGCAAGCCTCTACATGGCGGACAACGATCTCCCGATGCTCTGGCAGAAAGTAGCCAATGCCCTCCTCCAGTGTCGGTCGATAACCTGGCGGGACGTCGTGAATGGCGCAGTTTTCATCCGACCAGGTGAGCTTGCGGCCCGGAAGTTCAATCGTCCAGCCGCCCAGGCGCGCAACCCTGCCGGCGATCCGTTTCATGGAGAGGTTTTTCTCCAGATGCTCAGCGGCCTGTTTCAGATCGTCAATATCGGTCAAGGTCCCCAGCCACTGGGTGGTTTGGCCCATCGCATCACGTTGTGGGACCGCACGGCCCAGCATCCAGCGATAGACGCCGTCTGCCCGGCGCAGCCGGCATTCGATCTCACAGGGTTCGCCACTGCCCAATGCCTGCTGCCAAAGCCGGGAAGCGCGCAGACTCTCATCGGGATGAATGAGACCGGTCCAGCCGTGGACCAGGCTCTCGTCCATGGACAAGCCGGTGTAGTCAAGCCACTTTTGATTGAACCAGGTGTACGCGCCATCCGCTTGCGTCATCCAGACGATATGCGGCATCGCGTCTGCCAGCGGACGAAACTCTGCTCCGCTCACGCGCAGAGCCTCAGCCGGGAGCTTGCCGGTACTGTGCCCGTCAGGGTGATCGGCTTGCCATGACCATGAATCCTGGCCTCACCGGGTCCAGGCAAGGGAATGTTCTGGTTGATAGCCTGCATAAGATTGCTCTTTCCGTTCATGACTCGCCTGCTGCGTCGCGCCAGAGCATTCTTGCGCAAACCGGGCGCTCGTGGAGCCAACCGGTCCACGTAGCGATCGAAGCAAGTTTAGCGTGTGGTGTATCAAAGACCTGCCGTACCTGGCTGCGCAGTCGGACTGCCCAGGCTCCGTCAATTCGCTGAGCGCCATGCTTTTGCTAGCTTTTTGATAGCGCCTTACGCATATTCTGTGTGGGCTAAAGGCATTTTTTATCTTGAACTTTTGGCCACGCTGGCGGCGGGCGCGCTGGCCGGCATCGCACCGGGCGCGCCGGTGCAGGGGCTCAGGGC
>CAYJMW010000156.1:0-5788 GCA_964371235.1 uncultured Polaromonas sp. | reverse complement strand
AACTCTACTCGTCAAGCTGGCGTCTGAGTGTTTCGATCAGAACAAATTTACCGTGGCCTGGCCCTGCTCATCCATAGCCTGGTCGTGTTCGTTTTCATGCCCGGCAACGGCTCTACAAAAGGAATCACCATGGATATTGTTGAATTGCTGAAATGGCAGTGGAGCGGGTACGCGCAGTATCACGGTTCACGTTCAAACCTGATGCTCCACATTGCCGTTGTCCCGATCTTCCTGGCGGGAAATGTCAGCCTCGTCATCGCAGTCGCGGCGCACTCGGTTCTGTTGGGCCTGCTCTCGCTGGTCGCCATGGTGGTCTCCATTGCGCTCCAGGGTCACGGCCACAAGCAGGAGAAGAACCCGCCGGCGCCGTTCACTGGCGCCGGCAACGCCATCGCCCGTATCTTTCTTGAGCAATGGATTACCTTCCCGCGGTTCGTGTTTTCGGGCGGCTGGCTGCGCGCGTTGCGCCAGCCGTCGCGCCCCTAAAATCAAGCCGATGACCACCCCGCTCACCCCCGAACAAATCGAACGTATGGCGCGCAGGCGCGCCGGCGCCAAGCTCGGCTGGTATGTGCACGCAGTCGTCTATGTACTGGTCAACCTGGCGGTGTTCGCAATGTCCAGTTACGCTTTCGGCTTTCGCCCCTGGTCGGTGTTCCCGCTGCTGGGCTGGGGCGTGGGTCTGGTCCTGCACGGCATATCAGTCTTTGTGCTGGGTGCCGGCAGCGGCTTGCGTGAACGCATGATCCAGCAAGAGCGCGAACGCCTGCAACGCGAGCGGGGCGGCTCGTGAAGCATTCGCCATGAGGATCGACTGGATCGCCAAGCTGCGGCATTTGCTGCAAACCATGGCGTTTTGCCTGGGCATCTCGTTCATCCAGTGGGCCTTCAATCCAGCGCGGAGCTACGGCGTGCCCATGCTCTATTCGCTGTGCATCGGCTTCATCGCCTGGGCATGGATAGACTTTGGCCGCCACCTGTTTGCCTCCAGCCTGGAGACCGGCTGGCCCAAAGGTCTGCAGGGCGTGATGCTGGTGATCACCGGCAACGTGGCCGGTTACTTCCTGGGCACCTATGCCGCCGACAGCTGGTTCGGCTGGTCGTCCTGGGACTCTGGCCCTGCCAGCATGCAGTTGCGCAGCTCGATTTTGATCACGGCGCTGGCCGGCATCGCAATCACCTACTACTTTTACAGTGTCAACAAAAGCGCCTACCTCATCCGCAAAATGGATGAGGCGCGCCAGCACGCGAGCGAAGCACGCCTGAAGCTGCTGGAGACGCAGCTTGAGCCGCACATGCTGTTCAACACGCTGGCCAACTTGCGCGCGCTGATCGGCACCGACCCGCAGCGCGCGCAACAGATGCTGGACCACATGATTGCCTACCTGCGCGCCACACTCAGTGGCTCACGCGCCGGCAGCCACCCGCTGTCAGCAGAATTTGCGCGGCTGGACGATTACCTCGCCCTCATGGCGGTGCGCATGGGGTCGCGCCTGGCCTGCACGCTGGACCTGCCCGAAGCACTGCGCGACGTGCCGGTGCCGCCGCTGCTGCTGCAGCCGCTGGTGGAAAACGCGATCCGGCACGGGCTGGAGCCCCGGGTTGAAGGCGGCCACATCACGGTACGGGCGCGGCAGGCGGGCGGCGACCTGGAACTGGAAATATCGGACACCGGGATCGGCTTCGACCCGACATCGCCCACGCCCGGCGCAGCCGACGGCAGTTTTGGCCTGGAGCAGGTGCGCGAACGCATCGCGTCCGCCTATGGCGGCCACGGCCGGGTCGAGCTGGCGTCCGCGCCGGGGAGCGGCACCGTCATCCGCATTCATCTGCCGCTTTCAACCAATAATGACTGACCAAAGGGAGCCGAAACATGGAATGGGACGCCATCGTCATCGGATCGGGTATCGGTGGGCTGACCGCCGCTGCTGCGCTGGCGCGCTGCGACAAACGCGTGCTGGTGCTGGAGCAGCACTTCGTTCTGGGCGGCATGACGCAGACTTTCGAACGCCAGGGCTTCCGCTTCGCCACCGGCTTGCACTACATCGGTGGCGTTGGCCCGCAGCCCGGCGCGGCCGGAAGCTTCGGCCGCCTGTTGGGCTGGCTGGGCGACGGCACGCTGCGCTTCGCCCCGCTGCCGACCGGCTTTGACACCGTTCGACTGCGCGACGCGGTGCGTCCGGAAGGCGAATTCCGCTTTACCTTCGGCGCGCCTGAAGACGACAACATCACGCGGCTCAAGGCGCTGTTCCCTGAAGACGCGGCGGGACTGGACCGCTACGCGCGGGATTTCAAGCGGGCCGCACGCGCCGCCAAGCTGATGTTCGCGATGCACGGGCTACCCAAGCCAGTGGGCACCCTGCTGGGCTGGCTGCGCGGTGGCGCGCTGCGCAAAGCGGCGCAAGTGACCCTGGCGCAAGCGCTGGCCGACATCCGCAACCCGACACTGCGCCACCTGCTGGCCGCGCGCGGTGGCGACTACGGCCTGGCACCCGCGCAAGCGCCGCTCATGCTCCACGCCACCGTGATGGGCAGCTACACCCACGGTGCCTGGTACCCCATAGGCGGCCCGCAGCGCTTTGTCGAAAGCCTGGGCGCCACCGTCCGCGCGGCAGGCGGCGAATTGCGCACTTCAGCCGCCGTGGCCGGCATTCTGGTCGAGGACGGGCGCGCCTGCGGCGTGCGCTTGCAGGTGGGCGGCACCGAGCGCGCTCCGGTCGTCATCTCCGCCATGGGCGCGGCCAACACCGCTGCGGCCTTGCCTCCCGACACCGCGCCCGACTGGCAGGCGGAAATCCGGGCTCTCAAACCCAGTGGCGCCTATGTGGCGCTGTATCTGGGCTTCGAGGGCAACATCCGCTCCGACGGTTTCGACGGTGCCAACCACTGGATCTACGAATCCAGTCCCGATGCACTTGACTGGCAGGACCCCGCCGATACCGACGCGCCCTCGCTGTTCGTGTCGTTCAGTTCGCTCAACGACCCGGCGCACACGGGCGGCCACACCGCCGAAGTGCTGGCGTCCTGCAGTTGGGACTTCTTCTCGCGCTGGCAGGACTCCCGCCTGGGCGCGCGGCCGGAGGACTACGCAGCCACCAAATCCTGGATCGAAGAGCGTCTGCTGGCCCAGTTCCAGCGCTTGTTCCCGACCCTGGCCGACCGGGTGGTGTTCCACGAACTGGCCACACCGCTGTCGCAGGCCGCCTATGCCAACGCGCCACAGGGCGCCATGTATGGCCTGCGCATGACGCCCGGGCGGCTGCTGGACCCAGCCCTGCATGTGCGCACGCCCGTGCCGGGCTTGTACCTGGCCGGGCAGGACGTGGCAAGCCTGGGCATCGAGGGCGCCGCCATGGGCGGCTTCATGGCCGCTGCCTCAATCAAACCGCGGCTATGGAGGCAGATGTCGCGATGAACAGTCCGGCCCCCACCGCCCTGATCGCCGAGGATGAGCCGCTGCTCGCCGCCGCGCTGCAGGCCGAACTGGCCCGCGCCTGGCCCGAGCTGAAAGTGCTGGCCGTGGTGGGTGATGGCGTGTCTGCCGTCACGCAGGCGCTGGCGCTCAAGCCCGACGTGCTGTTCTTCGACATCCGCATGCCAGGCCAGGGGGGCCTGGAGGCCGCCGCCGATCTGGCCGACGAATGGCCGCCCAACACACCCTTTCCGGCGCTGGTGTTTGTCACCGCGTACGACCAGTACGCGGTGCAGGCGTTTGAAGCGCAGGCGGTGGACTACCTGCTCAAGCCGGTGCAAGCCGCGCGCCTGCAAAAAACAGTATCAAAACTAAAGATGGCCCTTGTGACACGGGCGCAGGCAGCTATCAATTCAGAAGCAGGCATGGAGCAAACCCTGGACCAGTTGCGCCGCTTGCTGGCAGCCACCCAGCCACCCCCCAGCAGCGGCCCCTTCGACAAAACTCAGGACAGGCCGCTCAAACTCATCCAGGTCAGCGTTGGCAGTAGCATCCATATGGTGCCGGTGGGCGAAGTGATTTATTTTGAAGCAGCCGACAAATACCTGCGCGTGCTGACGGCCAGCCGTGAATACCTGATTCGCACCCCGCTCAAAGACCTGCTGCCCCAGCTCGACAGCCAGGCCTTCTGGCAGATTCACCGCGGCACGGTAGTTCAGGCCGGTGCGGTGCAGGCGGTGCACCGGGACGAAGCGGGCAAGCTCAGCCTGAGCCTGCGCGGCCGACCGGAAAAGCTGGCGGTCAGCCGGCTATACAGCCATTTGTTCAGGGCCATGTAGCGTTTGCGGTGCGGACTCTTGCCGTTGGGTATTTGAAAAATACCTGACACATCATGCTGTATCGACTCCATGGTGAACTACTTCAGCGCCCTTATTGGCAAAACCAAATCACGCCAAATCATTAGCAAAACTAATCAACTCGTTTATCCATTCAACACAGGTTAAACCCGCTAGCCGCGGCGTGCGGCTGAAATATACATTTCCTGACACATCAATCAACCGGGCTCTTCCGATGCGCCACTTCATTTTCCGCCGCCTTACCCTGACCGCTATTGCCACAGGCCTTGTTGCCGGCACGGCACTGCTCTCGGGCTGCGACAAGACACCAGACACGATCAGGATTGGCGTAGCCCAGCCCTTAACGGGCAACCTCGCCGCCCTGGGGCAGGACTTGCTCAATGGCGTGAAACTTGCGGTCGCCGACATCAACAAGGAAGGCTTCAAGATCAAGGGCAAGACGGTAGCCATCGAAGTGGTTGCCATGGACGACCGTGCTGACGCGGCCACCGGCAAGGACGTTGCCAGGCAGCTTGTTGAAGCGGGCGTGGTTGCCGTGATCGGCGACCTCAATTCCGGTGTCAGCATCGAGGCGGCGCCCATTTACGGCGCCAAAAACATCGCCCAACTGGCCATCTCAACCCACCCCAAATTCACCCAACTCGACCTGCCCACCACCTTCCGCCTGGTGGCCAATGACACGCTGCAGGCCAAGGCCATTGGTTCCTTTGCCGCCAACCAGCTCAATGCCAGCAAATTCGCGGTGCTGGACGACGGCACGCCTTACGGCAAAGGCCTGGCCGACGGCGCTGCCGAGCAACTCAAGGCGGCCAAGAAAGATATCACCATCCGCCAGTCGTTTGACGACAAGACCAAGGCATTTGACGCGCTGGCCGGCAAGCTCAAGGAGGGCAATGTCGAAGTCGTGGTAACCACGCTCAATGACTTTCAGGTGCTGGCGCTGATTGATGCGCTGAAGAAAGTGGACTACACCCAGCTCATCATTCTGGGCGGCGACACCATCAAGACCACCGACATGCTCAAAGGCACCGGCATGGTGAAAGCCATCTACGCCACCTCCCCGGTTCTGGATGCCAAGGAATTCGTGAATGGCAAGCAATTTCTCGCCAAGTACCAGGAAGCTTTCAAAATTGCGCCCGCGTATGGCGGCCACTACACCTACGATGCCACCTACGTTCTGGCCGGCGCCATGCGGCGCGCCAATTCGACGGACCCAAAAAAGATCAGCGAGACGCTGCACACCTTTGACGGCTACGCCCCTGTAACCGGCTCGATGAAGTGGGACAGCGTGGGCGAGCAGCGTTACGGCGTGGTGGGTGTCTATTCGGTGAATAAGGGTGTGTGGGACTTGCAGCTTCGCTCAGACCGCTGGTGAGCGCCAGCCGTTCGACCACACAATCGAGCCCGCAAAAGTTTCTATTCAGGTCAGCCTAGCGGCGATCTTCGCGCCGATCCTCTCGTCGATCTTCCCGGCGGTCTTGATGCCAGGCATCGCGCTGGTAGTACACCGGGGCATAAC
>CAYJMW010000155.1:0-5803 GCA_964371235.1 uncultured Polaromonas sp. | reverse complement strand
ATGCGCCCGTTGTCGGCGCCGAAGTGCTCGGCCAGCATGGCCACGTTGCTGGCGCTCGGCAGGGCGGCCACCAGCACGATCACCGTCAGCGCAAAGCGCTGCAACGGCAGACCCAGCGCCATGGCGGCCAGCCCCACGCCGCCTACCAGCAGCGGATGAACGACCAGCTTGATGAGCGCTACTGGCACGTAGTGCTTGGGGGGCGTGCGTTCAACACTGTTCATTTGTGAGCGCGCCAGCACCGCACCGATGGTGAAGAGGGCCACCGGCGAGGCCGCATCGGCAAGCATGCCAACGGTATCCATGACGGGTTTGAACAATAAAAAGCCTGTCGCCGACGCGAGCGCGCCCAGCGCAATGGCCCAGGGCATGGGATTGCGGGCCACGCCCTTGAGCGCATTTTGGGCGGCCACCTCGACGCCGTGGAGGCCGGCCGAGTCCAGCCGCGACAGGGCAATGCACAGCGACGACGTCGCCAGCATGTCCACCATGATGGTGACAATCACCGGGCCGGCCGCCTGGGCTCCCAGCAGCGCAACCAGCAGCGGCACACCCATGAAGCCGGTGTTGGGAAAGGCCGCCACCAGCGCGCCAAAAGACGCGTCGTTCCAGCCAATGCGGCCCTTGCGCGTCAGCGCAATCGTGAAGGCCACCATCGTCAATGCGCTCAGCAAATACACCGCCACCAGCGTGCCGTCGAGCAGTTGCGCAATCGGCGTGTTGGCGCCAAAACGGTACAACATGCAGGGCAGTGCGAAATACAGCACGAAGCCATTGAGCCCCGGGATCGCTTGCAGCGGCAACATGCGCCGTCTGGCGGCCACGTAACCGGCCAGCACGAGTGCAAAGAAGGGGAAGGTGACCAGGAGAATGCTTAACACAAGGCGTATTGTCGCTGGCGGCGTTGGCTCCCGCCTGACTGACTATGATGACCGCTGCAGCGGGCTGTTTTGTTGGTCTGCATTCCTGCGTCTTTTAATTTTCTTTGGTTTTTCTCCTGCATGTCGTCACCCTCCCCTGCTTTGCCTGCCGCTGGCCTGAATCTCGCCCAACAAGAAGCCGTCAACTACCTGCACGGCCCCTGCCTGGTTCTGGCCGGGGCCGGTTCCGGCAAGACCCGGGTCATCACACACAAGATTGGCCGGCTGATTCAGGCCGGGCTCAAACCCGAGCAGGTCGCCGCCATCACCTTTACCAACAAGGCCGCCGCCGAGATGCGCGAGCGCGCCAGGAGCCTGATAGGCAAGCAGGCCCGCGGCGTGCTGATCTGCACCTTTCACGCGCTGGGCGTGCGCATGCTACGGCAAGACGGGCAAGCACTGGGCCTGAAACCGCAGTTTTCGATTCTTGACAGCGACGACGTCACCAGTATCTTGAAAGACGCCGGCGGCAGCACCGATGCGGCCACGGCGCGGCAGTGGCAGTGGACCATCAGCCGCTGGAAAAACATGGGCCTGAACGCTGACCAGGCTGCCGTGCAGGCCAGCGGCGACGAAGAACGCGTGATTGCGCGCATCATGGCGCGCTACGAGGAACGCCTGGCGGCCTACCAGAGCGTTGACTTTGACGACCTGATCGGCCTGCCGCTCAAATTGCTGCAGAGTCATGAAGCCGTGCGCAACAAGTGGCAAACAGCGCTGGGCCATGTGCTGGTCGATGAGTACCAGGACACCAACGCCACGCAATACGAAATGCTCAAACTGCTGGTCGGCCCGCGTGGCCGCTTTACCGCCGTGGGTGACGACGATCAGTCGATTTACGGCTGGCGCGGCGCCACGCTGGACAACCTGAAACGGCTGCCGCAGGACTATCCCAAGCTGAAGGTGGTGAAGCTGGAACAAAACTACCGCTCGACCAGCGCCATTTTGCGCGCCGCCAACAATGTGATTGGCTCCAACCCCAAGCTTTACCCGAAAACGCTGTTCAGCGAGCTCGGCGAAGGCGAGCCGGTGCGCGTGGTCGATTGCGACAGCGAAGAACACGAAGCCGAGCGCGTGGTCGCCCGCATCCAGAGCCTGCGCGCCGGCGGCGAATTGCAGGCCGTGGGCAGCCAGTACAAGGAGTGGAAAGATTTTTCCGTGCTGTACCGCGCCAACCACATGGCCAAGCCGTTTGAGAAGGCCTTTCGCAAGGCCAACATCCCCTACAAGGTGTCGGGCGGACAAAGCTTTTTTGACCGCGCCGAAATCAAGGACCTGTGCTGCTGGCTGCGCCTGCTGGCCAACAACAACGATGACCCGGCCTTCATGCGCGCCGTCACCACGCCCAAACGCGGCGTTGGCCACACCACGCTGGCGGCGCTCGGCAGCTTTGCCAGCCAGTACAAGCTCAGTCTGTTTGAAGCGCTGTTCAGCCACTCGCTGGGCTCCATGCTGCCGGCCAAGGCAGTCGGCTCGCTGCAGGAGTTTGGCCGCTCTGTGAACGAGCTGGAATACCGCGCCCGGCACACCGTGGGCGCGCAGGATGCGCGCGCTTTTCTCGCCGACTGGCTCAGGGACATTGACTACGAAAAGCATTTGTACGACGGCGAAGACAGTGAAAAGCTGGCGGCCGCGCGCTGGAGCAACGTGATGGATTTTTGCGACTGGATGGCGCAGCGCTGCGGCGGGCAGATGGACGACAGTGCGGGCGTCGCCGTTGAAAGCGAAAAAAAGACCCTGCTCGAAGTGGTGCAGACGATTGCCCTGCTCTCGACCATGAGCGAGCGCGAAGGCGAACAGAACGTGGTGACGCTCTCGACCCTGCACGCCGCCAAGGGGCTGGAGTGGCCGCATGTGGTGCTGGCCGGTTGCGTCGAAGGCCTGCTGCCGTTCAAACTCGATGACGACGATGGCAGCAATGCCGACAGCATTGCACTGCGGCTGCAGGAAGAGCGCCGCCTGATGTATGTCGGCATTACCCGGGCCCAGCGCACGCTGGCCGTGAACTGGCTGCGCAGGCGCAAAAAAGGCCGCACCATGATTGCCGGCGTGCCGAGCCGCTTCATTGCCGAAATGGCGCTCGACAAAGCGACGGTCAGGGAAGACCCGCGCGAAAAGATCCGGGCCCTGCGCGCCGAGTTCGCCAAGAAATCAGCCGATGCCCTGGCCGCGGCGGCGGCCACTCCTTTGTGACCCAAGCCGCGCACTCCGCCTGGGTTGCGCCGCTGCACATTATCAATAATTCATGGCTTTAAAAATTATCCGATTTGCTCTTGTTTTGATAGCTGGTTACGCCCTGGTTTCGTGGGCTAGAGCCCAAAATGTGCCTGCAAACAACGCGGCCCCTGCGCCCGCCAGCCTGGGCTGGCAGCTTTGCCAAACCCTGAAAGGCGACGCCACGGCGCAACTGGCGTGTTTCCAGCAATGGGCCGATTCGCAGACCCGGGCGAACACGCCTGAGCCCGCCCTGACCACAGCTCCGGCCAATCCGGCCACCGGTCAGCCAGCCACCCAGGTGCTGCTGTTGCCAACGCTGAATACAGAATCGCCCGACGGCAAACCGATTGGCTGCAGAAACGACCGTTACTCCGAGCTTTCCAAATTCTGGGAACTCCAGCGCGGCACCGATTGCGACACTTTTGCCCTGCGCGGCTACCGGCCCATTTCGCTGTCGCTGGTCGCCTCAAGCGGCGTCAACCCGCAGCCCACGTCACCTGCGCCTGGCCACACGGCAACCACCGCGCAGCCCTACAAGCGCGCTGAAACCAAAATCCAGTTGTCGGTTCGCGCCAAGCTCGCCAAGGGCCTGCTCAAAAACGGTTCCGCCGAAGATGACGGCCAGGACTCACTGTGGTTCGGCTACACCCAGCAAAGCTACTGGCAGTTTTTCAACGCCGGGCTGTCGCGGCCGTTTCGCGTGACCGACCACGAACCCGAGCTGATCTACATCTACCCGCACCAGCTCCCGCTGGCTGGCGGCTGGCGCTACCGCATGTCGGGCCTGGGGCTGGTGCACCAGTCCAATGGGCAGGCGTTGCCGCTGTCGCGCAGCTGGAACCGTGTTTACCTGATGGGTGCGGCCGAAAGGGCTCTGGGCCAGGGCGCCAGCCTGACGCTGCAGGGCCGGGCCTGGCAACGGCTGCCCGAGCCGTCGGGTGATGACGACAACCCCGACATCCAGGATTACGTGGGCCGGGCCGAACTCGCCGCCAGCTGGCAGATCAACAAGACCAATACCGTCGGCGTCACCCTGCGCCACTCGCTGCGCGGTGATGCGCGCGGCTCGGTCCGGCTGGACTGGCTACTGGCGCCGGCCTCGTCGCCCAGCTACACCGGGCTGCGCTACCATCTGCAGCTTTTCAGCGGCTATGGCGACAGCCTGCTCGACTACAACCGAAAACGCACGGTGCTAAGTTTGGGCCTGAGCCTGGTGGACTGGTAGGCCTTGCACCCACCTATTGCAGCTTGATGCCAAATGCCTTGGCGGTAAGTTCCAGCGCTTGCGGGCTGTCCCACTGCTTGGCCCCATAGAACTTTCCAAGAACCCGGCCCTGCGCATCAACCAGCAGCGTCAGCGGCAGCCGGTCGGCCCCGAGCATATTTTCCAGAAACAGCTTGCTGTCGATGAAGTTGCTGAAGGTGGTGCCCGATTGTTTGAGAAACGCCGCGGCACGGTCCGGGTAGTCGTCGGTTGAGATGCCTATGACGTCGAACTGCTTGCCTCCATAGCGGCGTGATAGCCGTTGCAATGATCCCATTTCATCCCGGCAGGGCGCGCACCAACTGGCCCAGACGTTGATGACCAGCGGCTTGCCGCGAAAGTCAGAGAGTTTCTTCGAGGGGCCGGAAAGCCCCTGCATTTGCGCTTCGCGAAGAATGCCGCCGACCGCCACCTCACCCGGGGTTTTCGCGAAGGCAAGGGAAGTGATTGCCGCGAGGCAGAGCAGTATCAACGGGAAGAATTTTTTCATCCGGGCAAGTTTACCTTTTTGATCGGGCAGCCATTTCTGCCTTTTCATCTGTTGTCATTACTAGGCATTTATTGACAAATGCCTATATATTGCAACATACTCAACCGATGAAATCGCATTCCAATTCGACCCACGAGCAAGCCGTTCTTAAACTGGCCAGGCAGCGCCCACTGCTGCGCGCACGAGACCTCTCGGAACAGGTGCTGCCCACCGCCGTGCTTAGCCGCCTGGTCACCGCAGGCAAGCTGGAAAGAGTCGCCCGTGGTGTTTACAGCCTGCCAGGACGGCGCTTGAGCGAGCACCGCTCGCTCGCGGAGGTGGCGCTGCGCGCGCCACGCGCCGTGGTCTGCCTGCTCTCTGCGCTGCGCGTCCACGGCATCGGTACGCAAGCGCCGTTCGAAGTCTGGCTGGCAATTCCTCATCGCACGCCGGTCCCCCGGCTCGACCAACCGGCAATCCATGCTGTTCGCATGTCCGGCCTTGCCCTGACTGAGGGTATTGACCGGATTCTGGTGGACGGCGTGCAGGTGCCCGTCTTCAACGCCGCCAAGACCGTCGCCGACTGCTTCAAGTACCGCAACAAAATCGGTCTGGACGTGGCGCTTGAAGCGCTGCGTGACGGATGGACGCAACGCAAACTGACGATGGATGCGCTGTGGCACTACGCCACCATTGATCGCGTAGCCAACGTCATGCGCCCTTACCTTGAAAGCGTAACTGCATGAGCCGGAATCTGGCTGCCTCGATCCGCGCCCGTCTGAAACAGCACGCAGATGCTGCGAAACAGGATTTCAACCTGACGCTCACGCACTACGGTCTGGAGCGGCTGCTGTACCGACTGTCCATCTCCGCCCACGCGCCCAACTTCCTGCTCAAGGGTGCGCTGCTGTTTTCGCTCTGGTACGACCTGCC
>CAYJMW010000154.1:0-5820 GCA_964371235.1 uncultured Polaromonas sp. | reverse complement strand
TGTTTGAAGTGGGTGGGCAGTACCGGCGCAATATGTAAACGCCGCCAGGCAAAAAAAACCGAACGACTCCGGCGAAATTTGCCGCGGGTGTTCGGGTGATCCAGGCGGCAGGGCACAGTCGGCCCTGCCAGATGCTGCGGGTTCAGCCGCCTTTTTTGGGGCGTTTGCCGGGGTTCTTCTTGTTGCGGGTCGCGGTGCCGCGTTCCAGGCTGATTTTTTGGCCGTGGCCGGAACTGGCGCTGTGGCCTTTGGGGGGCACGGGCTTGGGGGCGTGGATGTCGGCTTCGACCCTGATTTTTTTGGACATGAAAAACTCCGGTTAGAAATGGCTTAACAAATGATTTTAAGCTACGCCGCTTCGGCGCGCGCCTTGACCCGCCCGAGCCCGGCTCATAAGACTACGTGGGCCGACGCAGCGGCAGGTTCAGCAGCAGATTCTGCGGCTTGAGCCGGATCACGCCTTCGGCATTCATCATCAAGCCCAGATAAACCGGTTTGCCGACCACGTCGGCGCGCATCTCCAGCGGGTCGGCAAAGTCCAGCCGAAACAGACTGACCAGGCGCTGCATGCGGCCAGGCTCAATGTCACGGACCTCGTACAAATCGTTAAGCAAGGCGCTCGCTTGCGCATCCAGCCCGACATGCCAGCGCCAGGCATCATCGTCAATCTTTTGCAGCGGCTTGATGCTGACGGCGACGCCCAGGAAATGCCACACCCATTTTTGCAGCACGCCCGCCAGCGCCTTGAGCCCGGAGCGGGCGCGGGTCATGGTGAAGACCAGGCCGTGGCTCAGGTCATGGCTGACTTCGTGCGTCAAGTCAAGCAGGAAGGCATGGCTTGCGCCGGCGTGCCAGTAGTCGGTCACGTTGTCGTCCGTCAGCACCCGCAGCTCGATGCCGCGCAGCGGCGCCCTGGCTTCAGCCAGAAATCGCCCGAAGTCGCCCAGGCCGCCGGTTTCATTGAGCATGTCAATGGTTTCCCGGTCGCCGCTCAGCACCTGGCCACCCTCGGTGCTGACGCGCTGGCTGCGAAACAGAATTTCGCCGGCGCGCACTTCGTAGGCATCGGTCGAATCAGCGAGCAGGCTGTGCGTGATGGCCTGGGCCAGCAGATCGACGAAGAGCGGCGGGATGTTGATGCGGCCCGCGCCGCCCGCAGAGAACAAACTCAGGTAATAAGCCTCGAGCGTGCCGGCTGCCAGCAAGCCATCACGAAAGCGCAAGAACAGCGTGTAGCTGTCTCGGGCGTCGGCGTCCTGCAGGGCCGTCAGTTCATTGGGTGAAACCGGCTTTGAAGGGGAAGCCATCAGCGCGGCATGCAGGGCCAACTCGGCCTTGCAGGACTCGGGCACAAGTGCCAATTCAGGACGGGCCAGAAATAGCCGCAGGTAATCGTCAGTCGGCAGCAGCCAGCCGCGTTCGTTGCGCTCAAGCTCGCCTAAGCCGCTGGAAGGCCAGAAATGGTGCATCGATGTCATCGTCTCACAGTCCATGGCTGATTTTACGGCAAGTCTTGATTTGCTTCTCTTTTGATAGCTGTCTAGGCCCGTTTTGCGTGGGCTAGAGCCAGATTTTGTTGTTGAAATTGATTGCAGGCCGGGTGCTGAACCATGGCGCAATTTACACCTTGTTGCAGGGGGCTTTCGATTTGCGCGATCTTTACCGCGTATTTGCAGTCCATCCATCGTCCCGTGCGTTGCTGTGGGTAAGGTTCTGGTGATGGGGCCGAGAGCCAATCCCCTTCGGGACCGCAACGACAGAAAGAGAGCGTGCCACATGACAATATTTCCTGCTGGCCGGGCAAGCCGTGGTTTCCGGCTTTCACATCTTTTGTGGTACCTGGTGGTGCTTGTCGCGACGGTGCTGCTCGCTTTGCTGCAGCCCGCAGCCTGGGCCTGACCCGGCGAGGTTTGCCGTGCGCGCCAACGGGCCAGCCCGCCCGGGCGAGCGCTCAAAAAAGCCCATCACGCAAAACTACTTAAGGGTCTAACCCGGTATCATCAACCGGCCTGGATGACTAGGATGAGCATTCGTGTTTCACGGTGTCTGACCCCTCGCTTGCAGGAGCGGGCGGGCGAGTCCGTGCGTTCAATCCCCACCCGCCGGAGAGCAATTTGTCAGAGGAGTTCATTCTTGAAACGCAGGGGCTGACCAAGGAATTCAAGGGATTCGTCGCCGTCGATAACGTGGACCTCAAAGTCCAGCGCGGACATATTCATGCGCTGATCGGGCCCAACGGCGCTGGCAAGACCACTTTTTTCAATCTGCTGACCAAATTCCTGACTCCCACCCGCGGCAGCATCACCTTCAACGGCAACGACATCACCCATGAAAAGCCGGCGCAAACCGCGCGGCGCGGCATCGTGCGCTCGTTCCAGATTTCGGCCGTTTTCCCGCACATGACCGTGCTTGAAAACGTGCGCGCCGCCTTGCAGAGAAATCTGGGCACCTCGTTTCATTTCTGGAAAGCCGAAAGCACGCTGTTTCCCCTGCACGAGCGCGCCCACGCGTTGCTGGCCGAAGTGGACCTGAGCGACTTTGCCGATGAGCTGACCGTCAACCTGCCCTACGGGCGCAAACGCGCCCTGGAGCTTGCCACCACGCTGGCACTCGAGCCCGAACTGATGCTGCTCGACGAGCCCACTCAGGGCATGGGCCACGAAGACGTGGCCCGGGTGACGCAACTCATCAAGAAGGTCTCGGCGGGGCGCACGATCCTGATGGTCGAACACAACATGAACGTGGTCTCGTCAATCGCCGACCGCATTACGGTGCTCCAGCGTGGCGCCATTCTTGCCGATGGCCCGTATGCCGAGGTGTCGAAAAACCCGCTGGTGATCGAAGCCTACATGGGCACTGAAACTGCAGCTTTGCAGCAAGCGCACTGATGTCAAAAGAGCTCCTGAAAATTGAAAACCTGCACGCCTGGTATGGCGAGTCGCACATCCTGCATGGCGTGAACCTGACGGTGAACGAGGGAGAAGTGGTCACCCTGCTGGGGCGTAATGGGGCCGGCCGCACTACCACGTTGCGCGCCATTGTCGGCATGACCGGCGCCCGCAAAGGTTCCATCAAAATCAACGGGGAAGAGGCCCTCAGGCTGGCACCGCACAAAGTGGCCCGGCTGGGCGTGGGCTATTGCCCCGAAGAGCGTGGCATTTTCGCCAGCCTGTCGGCCGAGGAAAACCTGATGCTGCCGCCCACCATTGCGCCTGGCGGCATGAGCGTGGCCGAAATCTACGCCATGTTCCCCAACCTTGAGGAACGCGCCAGCAGCCCCGGCACGCGCCTGTCAGGAGGCGAGCAGCAGATGCTGGCCGTGGCGCGCATTTTGCGCACCGGCGCACGGCTGCTGCTGCTCGATGAAATTTCCGAAGGCCTGGCGCCCGTCATCGTGCAAAAACTGGGCGAAATGATTCTTGCGCTGAAGGCCAGGGGCTACACCATTGTGCTGGTCGAGCAGAATTTCCGCTTTGCCGCGCCGCTGGCAGATCGTTTTTACGTGATGGAGCATGGTCTCATCGTGAAGCAATTTGCCCAAAATGAACTAACCCGGAACATGGCTATGCTGCAAGAGTACCTGGGCGTTTAGCCTGCATCCGGCCCTGACCTGCCTATAAATTTCCCCCCGTTTCTCAACCACTAACTTATCAGGAGACATTATGAAACTCAAGAAACTAACAGCGGCCTGCGCGCTGGCCGTCACGGCGATGTTTACCGCCGCAACGCCAGCACAGGCCCAGATCTCTGGCAATGTGATCAAGATCGGCATCATCACCGACATGGCTGGCGTGTATGGCGACATCGACGGCATGGGCGGGGTCGAGGCCATCCGCATGGCGGTCGCCGATATGGGTGGTGCAATCAACGGCAAGAAGATCGAGATCCTGTACGCCGAACACCAGAACAAGGCCGACGTGGCAGCGACCAAGGCGCGCGAGTGGTTCGACACGCAAGGCCTGGACATGCTGATCGGCGGCACCAACTCGGGCGTGGCGTTGGCCATGTCCAAGGTGGCGGCCGAAAAGAAGAAACCCTTCCTCGTCGTTGGCGCGGCCAGTTCGGCCCTTACCAACGACCAATGCACCCCCTACACGATTCACTGGGCCTACGACACGGTGGCGCTGGCCAAGGGAACGGGTGGCGCCGTGGTGAAGTCCGGCGGCAAGACCTGGTACTTTTTGACGGCCGACTATGCCTTCGGCGCAGCGCTACAGAATGACACGGCGACGGTGGTCAAAGCCGCTGGCGGCACCATCGTGGGTTCGGTCAAGCACCCGCTGGCGGCCAGCGACTTCTCGTCTTTCCTGCTCCAGGCGCAAGCCAGCAAAGCCCAGATCCTGGGTATGGCCAATGCCGGCGGCGACACCATCAACACGATCAAGGCGGCCAACGAGTTCGGCGTCACCAAGACCATGAAATTGGCCGGCTTGCTGGTGTTCATCAACGACATTCACTCGTTGGGGCTGAAGACCACGCAAGGCATGTACCTCACGGACAGCTGGTACTGGAACCAGAACGCCGAGACGCGTGCCTGGGCGCGCCGCTTCTTCGACAAGATGAAGCGCATGCCCTCGTCGGTGCAGGCCGGCGACTATTCCGCCGCGCTTCAGTACCTTAGCGCGGTCAAGGCGGTCGGCAGCGACGACACCGACAAGGTGCTGGCGCAGATGCGCAAGACCAAAATCAACGATGTCTTCGCCAAGGGCGGCTTCATCCGCGGCGATGGCCGCATGGTGCATGACATGTACCTGATGCAAGTCAAGACGCCGGAGCAGTCCACCGAACCCTGGGACTACTACAACGTCGCACAGGTCATCAAAGGCGAGGCCGCCTGGACGACCAAAGCCGAGAGCAAGTGCACCCTCTGGAAGTGAAAGTCAGGCAGCGACCGACCGCTGGCCGGTCGCTGCATCGTGTCGCGCAACCCTGATCAGTCATGAACGAAATATTCGGCATTCCGGTCCAGGCCTTTTTAGGCCAGTTGATGCTGGGGCTCGTCAACGGCGCGTTCTATGCCATGCTCAGTCTCGGACTGGCGGTGATCTTCGGCTTGCTCGACATTGTGAATTTTGCCCACGGTGCTCTCTACATGCTGGGCGCGTTCGCCGCCTGGATCATGCTCGACAAATGGGGCGTCAACTACTGGTTTGCGCTGATCCTGGCACCGTTGGTGGTCGGCATTCTTGGCGTTGCCATTGAGCGCCTGTTCCTCAAACATTTGTACGGACTGGACCCTTTATATAGCCTGCTGCTGACTTTCGGACTGGCGTTGATATTCGAAGGCGTGTTGCGCGATCAATATGGCGTGTCTGGCCAGTCCTACCCGGTGCCGGAACTTCTGTCCGGCGCCACCAATCTGGGCTTCATGGTGCTGCCCAACTACCGTGCCTGGGTGGTGCTGGTATCGCTGACGGTCTGTCTGGGCACCTGGTACCTGATTGAGCGCACCCGGCTTGGCGCATACTTGCGCGCCGGTACTGAAAACGCAAAGCTGGTGCAGGCCTTTGGCATCAACGTCCCACTGATGGTGATGCTGACCTACGGTGCTGGTGCAGCGCTGGCGGCGCTGGCGGGTGTGCTGGCCGCTCCCATCATCCAGGTCAATCCGCTGATGGGTTCCAACCTGATCATCGTGGTGTTTGCGGTCGTCGTGATCGGCGGCATGGGCTCGATTCTGGGCTCGATTCTGACCGGCCTTGGACTCGGTGTAGTCGAAGGACTAACCCGCGTGTTCTACCCGGAAGCGTCCAATATTGTGGTTTTTGTCATCATGGTCATTGTGCTGATGATTCGCCCGGCCGGCCTGTTTGGCAAAGA
>CAYJMW010000153.1:0-5915 GCA_964371235.1 uncultured Polaromonas sp. | reverse complement strand
GCCAATCTTCGCCGCCCCAGGCTACCGGGCTACCTGCATGTCTCGGACATTCAGGGTCTGGCGCAACTCGCCACCCAGGGCACGCTGGGCGTTGCCGGGCTGGCCGAAACTGTGCAGGGCAATGTTTATAAAGCCGTGGCGGCGCTTTTTGGTCCGCTGGGTGCAAAGTTCATTGACCGTACGCCAGGCAGCAGTGGCGTGAATGCCATGGGCCTGACCGGGCTGGTCTATGGCAGCGTGCGGGGCGTGACGCGGCTGGCGGGCGGCGCTGCCAACGCACTGCTGGCGCGTGCCGTGCCGCTGGTGGGCGAGCAAGCCTCATCGCCGCAACGCGAATCCATGCTGGCAGCGCTCAACGGGGTGCTGGGCGACCACTTGCTGGCAAGCGCAAATCCGCTGGCCATTCGCATGAGCCTGCGCCACCAAGGCAAACCCTTGCCTCTCGAAAAATCCGCCCTGGCGCAGCGCCTGCCCGGCGCCACGGCCAAACTGCTAGTTGTGATTCATGGGCTGTGCATGAACGATTTGCAGTGGCGATCCGGGATTTATTGGAGCCCAAAAAATCCCAGTGGGCACGGCGAATTGTTGGCGCAGGAGCTGGGCTACACCCCGGTTTACCTGCACTACAACACCGGCCTGCATACCTCGGAAAATGGCCTTCAACTGGACGCCCTGCTGGAGCAACTGTTGCGCGCCTGGCCGCAACCGGTGCAGGAGTTGACACTGCTCACGCACAGCATGGGCGGCCTGGTGGCGCGCAGCGCCTGTCAGCAGGGTGCCCTGGCGGGTCACGCCTGGCCAGCGCAGCTCAAGCGGCTGGTGTTTCTGGGCACGCCGCACCACGGCGCGCCACTGGAGCGCGTGGGCAACTGGGTCGATGGTCTGCTGGCCAGCAGCATTGTGACGCGGCCCTTTGCCAAAATCGGCCAGATCCGCAGCGCCGGGATTACCGATCTGCGCTATGGCAATGTGCTGGCGGCGGACTGGCAGGACTCCGACCGTTTTGAACGCGAGCCCGATGCGCGCCAGACCCTGCCGCTGCCCGCAGGCGTGGTGTGCTACACCGTGGCAGCGACCACTTTCGCGCCGGGCGACGGAGCGCTGGAGCCGGTGCGGCAAGCCTTGAGCCGCAGCCTCGTCGGCGACGGGCTGGTGCCGATTGAGAGCGCGCTGGGCCAGCACGCGCAGGCGCGCCGCTGCCTGGCGTTTGCGCCGGAAAATCAGTGGATTGCCTACGGTGTGAACCACCTGGAACTGCTGAAAAAGCCCGAAGTCGGCGCGCAACTCGTGCGGTGGCTGGGCCGGCCTCGACCGCAGCTCTGAGCAAAACGTCCGTGATGGCGTCTGGCTTCGTCAGCGCCGCAACAAATCGTCGGATTGGCGGGCGGGCATTTATGGGGTCAGCAGTCCCTGCGGGCGTGGGAAGTCGAGTGTCTCCCTGCTAAAACTAACTAAATCAATAAATACGTGACTTTATTGACAATAAAATATAAAAATCAATTACATCATATTTATCAATTTAATTATAATTGACCCATGTAGATAGTTTGAGGAGTCATCGGTCATGAAAACTTTGAATGTCATCGCACGTCAGACTCTGCTTGGCTTTCTGGCCGTGGGTTTGCTGGTTGCGCCGCTGGCCGCAGTGGCCGGCTCGAGCGAGGCCAAGCTGCTGGTTTCCGCCACGATTCTCAAGCACGCCAGCCTCCAGGTTCTGGCGCAACCCGCTTCGGTGGTGGTAACGGAAGCCGACATTGCCCGCGGCTATGTGGACGTTCCCAGCCCGGCGCAGGTGGCCGTGAAAAGCAATACCCAGGGCGGCTACATGCTGATGTTTGAAAGTCAGGGCGAGTTTTTCCGCCAGACCGTGGTGAAAGGTTTGGGCGCTGACGTGCAACTCGGTGCCTCGGGCGGGGGCGTGGCGCAGCGCCCCGCCGGTCGCGGCATGAGCCAGACCGTGCTGGATATCGGCTACCGCTTTGTACTGTCTGAATCGGCGCGCCAAGGCGTCTATGCCTGGCCGATGCGCCTTTCGGTCACGCCGATTTAATCATCAGCCTGCCGCCGCAGCACACGCAAGAATCCTTCAGGGCCGTTCCCGGCACACCAATTCACCCAATTCGACGAAGGTTTCGTCTGATTTGGGAATCTTCAGATCAAAGCGGCAGGGCTTACCTTCGACTTCCACGCTCGCCGGATAGCTTGCGGGCCTGAGGTTTTCAATGTAAAACTCGCCGCCGCGCCCAGTCTGCAGGGTGAGCTTTTTGCCTTGAGCCGTGAAGCTGATTTCCTGAAACTCTACCGGCTTGGCTGCACCGTTCTTCATGAACATGAGCTTGCCGGTGAAAGCCTGAATTTTCGTGACGCCAAAGTCAATCACGGAGCCACTCCTGAGCGAGGGCGAAATCTTTTTCACGGTGGATGGAATCGAATACTCGATCGGAACGCTTTCCGGCGCAATCGACACGTCGTTGTCAAAATAAGGCGACAGCGTGGGAATGAAAACTTGACCGTGCGCATCGGTCTCGCCTATGAGCTGGCTGTTGACCGAGACCGCTACTCCCGCAAGCTCGCCCACTTTGACAATGCCAAAGCTCTCGGTCACAGGGCGGCCCAACGCGATCTGGCCGTCAACATAGGCCAAACCGCCCGCGACGGATAGCTGGTAGGAGTTGCTGCCCTGGCCAGCGTTCTGATCGCGGCCGAAATCGCCGCGCAGGATGGCGGCCGGCGCATTGTACTGAAACCTTGAATTCAATCGTGAGTTCGCTGCGGCATCGCTGGTGGTGGCGCGATCAGCCGAGATCAGGTAGCCCAGGCCCTCGCCAATCGGCTGGTTTTTGGTCAACTGCAGTGATTCGGTGGCGTTGCTCCTGTTACCCTGAAAATTCGCCCCCACGGAGTAATCCTTGTCGAAGAAAAAAATCAGACCCACAAACGCTTCGTTGCGGCTGCTGCTGTCAACGGTGTGGCTCAGGCTCGCCTGCAGCGAAACCCGGCCAGAAACCAGCGGCACGGCGTAGCTCAGGGAGGTCACGCGTCTGTCCTGCAACGGGGAAATGCTGAAAGCCTGCCCCAGTGCGGAGGATGATGGCAGCAAGGACGGGCGCGTGGAAAGCACCGAGTGGCTGAGCGACAGCGAGCCACTTTGCTGCATGTAGTAGCTGACGGATGCGCTTGCCTCGAATTTTCGGTTGCTGATGCTCGGCGGGTCGCCCAGCACCGCAAAGTCGCCCCAGTCGCGCCGCAGCGACAGGCCTATGCCCCAGCGCTTGGCCTGGTAGTTGTAGCCCAACTGCGCTGCGGCGCCGCGCCGGTCGCTCACTTTGCTGGCGGCCAGCGCCATGCTGAGCACCCCCGCGCTGCCCAGCACCAGGGTCGCCGTCGGACCCGCGTTGTAAAAACCCTTGGCAGCGTCAGCGCGCCAACCCAGTGTCAATGCTTCGCTCAGTCCGTAGCGGTGAAACATCGAAAACGCCATCGGCCCGTAGTGATTGCTTTGCAGGCCGTAGTCACGCCGTATGGCGCCCAAGTTGTAGCTGTATTCCTGCAAGCCCTGGCGCAAGGGCTGGTCGCTGAAATAAAAGGAATAACTGAACTGCTGGACCCGGCCAAAAGCATCGCGCAGCACCACCTGGACGTCGCGTGCGCCGCCATAGGCCAGCAGATCGTTCAACTGGAATTCGCCGGGTTTGAGGGTTTCGCTGCGAATGCGCTGGCCGTCCAGATAGACTTCCACGGTGCTGGGCGTGGCGACGCTGCCAGTGATATTCTGTGATGGCGAGCGCGTGAGATAAGGGTCCAGGCCGTAGAGCTTGGAAACGCTGATGCCGCCAAGATTTTGGCCGTTGCTGAACTCGCGCGAAGGGCTGAAAAAATCGCCCGCCACGGTTCGGCGCAAGTTCTCGCGGTCATCGTAGGTCGCGCTGCTCATCAGCCGCACAAACTTGCGCTTGCCGCTGGCGTCTGCCGCCGTGTTGCCATTGGACATCAGCAGGTAGTCGCCCAGCCGCCAGCCCGCCTCAGCCGAAAAGTCCAGGTTGTTGCCTCCGCCGGCGTAGTTGTGCGAAGAGCTGATCGCGTAATTGAAAAACGCGCTGTTGTCGCGCGGCATCACGCCCCGGATGCGATTGCCTCCGCGCAACTGCAGCGCCTGGCTGGGCAAAAGCGCAGGATCGGCAGTAATGTTAAGCGCCAGTTTTTTCTCGTCGAAGGTAAAACTCACGCCTTTCATGGATTGAAGCGAGAGATGCGGCTCGCCACCCAACACCACGGCAGCGCCCATCGGATTTTTGAACCCGATGTCTTTCAGGTCCTGAAGCCGCAGCAAAAAGTCGTGCGTCGGCGTGCGCACCATGAAAAGATCGCCTTTGTCTTCGGTGTTGAGCGTGACGCGAAGCACCATGGCCTCGGCCTGGGCAACCCCGGAAACAGTGCCAGCGTCCTTGCCTGCCTCCGCCGACCACGCCGCCATCGGCGCTGCGCCAAGGCAGCACCACAGGGCGCTGGCGACCATGGTTTTCTTTGGAACAGACTGCATCGCGCGGGAGGGCCGGGCCAGGCGCACGGTCAGGGGCACATCGCGCCGGTCGCGTCCAGCTTGCGCGCCACGTTGAGCTTGTCGGTCTTGAATTCCAGTGAAAGCTGGGTGATTTTGGCGCACTGGTCTGCTGGTATGGCCGTGGTGTATGTCTTGGCGGTGCCTGTGAGCAGATAGCGGTCAGCCAGCGTCAATGCATAGACCTCGTTGCCGCCGGCATTGGTTCCCCTGAGCTCAATACCCTGCACCACCTGATGCCGGTTGCCGGTGTTCTTGGCCGAGAGCGTGACGGTGCCTTTGACGAGGCTGAAACTTTCAATCTCCAGGCTGTCTTGCGGCTTGAGCGGCGCCACAAAAACCGGTGCGCCAAAACGGATCAGCACATTGATCTGCGCGCCGCTGCCCTCCAGTTTCTTGGCGGCGCCCGGCATCTCCTCAATGAACAAGCGGTAGGTTTTTTCCGTCGGCACGGCAGCGGCTCGGGCGCCGACGCGGATCAGCCCCTCCTCGCCAGGCTCCACCGTCATTATTTTCGGGAAAAAGATCAGCGCATTGGTGTCTGCATACTGGTCTTTGCCGGCGGCGTCTTGCGTCCACTCCCTGGCGTCGATCTGGAAGCTGAGCTTTTGCTTGTCTTCGTTTCTGATGCCAATGACGCCGCTCCTTGCGCTGGCGCCCAGGTCAAGGCGTATCGGATTGACTGAAAACTCGCCGGCCATTGCGGATCCGGCTGCAAACAGTGCGCAACACGTGGCGGCAAGGGCAAATGTCCTGAGAGAAAAGTTCATCGGTGAAGAGGCGCGGCCCGCTGCAGGGCGGGAGCATGGGGGTTCAGGGGGTGACCGAAATGATAACCTGATCGGAGTAGCTTCCGGCAGAAGCATTGGCATAGGCGCTCCCCAGAATCGATCCACTGAACGTGAAGGGCACGTAATTGTTATTCCCCGGGCGGAGAAGGGTTTGTGGAAGGCCTGCCAGACTGTAGGGAATCAAATCGCCAGCGGCATTTTTCAAATTCCGGGTGCCGTTGTAATTGCGCCCGTTATCGCCGGAGATCGTCATCTGTCCGTTGCGACAGTTCCCCACCGTGGCACCAACTGATACCGGCACCGATACATTGCTGCCGCTGGCGGGATCAAGCGCCCCGAAGCTCAGACTCAGGCCCGCAACGTTAAATTTGCACCTTCCCTTTCTGGCATCGGCGGGAAGCGCGGCCCCCAGCAAGCTGACAGCCAGCAACAGGCCGGAGAGTCGAAAACCGAACTTATTCATTCTGAGATTGGTTTAAAACTGAACTGACGATTGTGTAACGAGAGGGTCTGGTCAATCTGACACGGACCCAATGTCGCAACATTCTCGGCTCAGGGCGTGATGT
>CAYJMW010000152.1:4589-5921 GCA_964371235.1 uncultured Polaromonas sp. | reverse complement strand
TGCGCTGCGCTGATGCAACTGGAAGGCAGCGTCGGGCAGCTTGCGCCCCTGCTGAGGGCGTTTGACGGTTTTGTGGCGCAGCAGTTGGGGTATCGGACAAGGTAGCCTGTCTCTGATGCTGGAGCCGCGCCGCAGGCATCGCTGCGTTGGGGTGCCGGCACCGAATGCCTTACTGCGCCCGGCCGCGAATCACCGGATTCGGTTTCAGACAGCCCGATACCGAGTAGCGGTTTTATGTTTCCTGGTTCGGCGTCTGCGAAGCAGCGTTTGCAGACGGTGGCCTTCCGCATCCCGAAAGCTCCATAGACCGCATCAAGCTATAGTGGTTTGGTGCCTACTAATTGGATTGCCAATGAACATCGAAACTATTTTGACTTACTTGGCCGTAGCTAGCCTCGCAATTCTGAGTCCCGGACCAGCCATCCTGTTGGCATTGCGAAATGGCATTGCGTTCGGCATTCGTTCAGTCATCTGGTCATCTCTAGGCAACGTCTCTGGCATCTTCTGCCTTTCCGCAGCAGCGATGCTGGGATTGGGTGTATTGCTCAAGTCATCCGCACTTTTATTCGGAGCAGTCAAGCTACTTGGCGCTATGTATTTGTTTTACGTCGGTGTTCGCCATTTGATCGGGCATACATCTGCGCTCAGTCAGCCAGGCAGCGAGTCGGCAAGTGGCGCAGCGCCCGGTCCTAGCCGACTGTATCGCGAGGCGTTCCTGATGGCCGCAACCAACCCGAAGCCCATTCTTTTTTTCACTGCACTCTTTCCTCAGTTCATCAACGCACAAGCGCCGTTGCTGCCGCAGTTTTTCGTTCTTACTTCCATCTTCATGACCCTGTCGTTCTTCACGCTGCTCGGGTACGCCCTGGTTGGCACACGAGCAAGATCTCTGCTGGTTCGGCCGGGATTTGCGAAGTGGGTCAACCGTTTCGTGGGCACAGTGTTCATTTCATTTGGCGCCGCGTTGCTCGCTCTTCGTCGACCAACCGCATAATTCTTTCGCGCTAGTTGATGCGAGATGCCGGAGTCAGTCTGAAGCACACAATCAAAGCGGCTTGACGGGCCGTCAGCAATCATCCAGCGACAAGCCAGGCGCCCCAGCCAAGCCCACATTCCATCATGAGCAAACTCTCCCACTCCCGCGACAAGATCTACAAGACGGTGGCGCGCCAGTTGCATGGTGTTGTGCCCTGCTGGGTCTGCGGCGCGCATGTGTTGCCCGCCGCCGCCACGCTGGAACACATCAAGCCGCGGTGCGAAGGCGGCAACAGTCATGCGGAAAACCTGGCGATCAGCCACGCGCTCTGCAACAACCAGCGCCATGCCAAAGGG
>CAYJMW010000152.1:0-4489 GCA_964371235.1 uncultured Polaromonas sp. | reverse complement strand
GTTTCCAGGTAATGGATGACGCGAGGCTCGGCACCCGTGTTGCGAATCAGCGCCAGCGTGTTGCGCGAGGTGCCGCACTTGGGGTTGTGATAGATCGTGATGTGGGTCATGGATAAATGCTTTCTGGCTTTGCTGCCGGCGAGTTGCATGAGGCGGTCCACGCCTGTCGGCTCGTCTTTGAGCAAGGGGACCACGGCGTAGCGGCGGGTGTGTTGGCTGAGCACCGACTCGATCTCAATCAGTTCGTTGTGGGCACGCTGGCGCAGCAACGCTGACGTGACCGGCGCGGTCACCGATGCCGCCGCCACGCTGCTGTTGATGATCCAGGCCCAGGGCTCGATGCCGGCGCGCTTCAGGTCGGCTTGGAGGTTGGCGGCTTCCAGCACCGGCGTGGTTTCGGCCAGTGTTACCAGCAGCACCTTGGTCTGCTTCGGGTCCTGCAACTGCATCATCGGTGTTGCGAAGTGCAGATGCGTGCTTTCCATCTGACGCGCGATCTCGCGGTGATAAGCGCCGGTAGCATCCAGCAGCAACAGCGTATGCCCGGTGGGCGCGGTGTCCATCACCACAAACTTTTTGCCGGCCTCGCGGATGATGCGCGAGAAGGCCTGAAACACGGCGATTTCTTCGGTGCAGGGCGAGCGCAAGTCTTCTTCCAGCATGGCACGGCCTGCGGCATCGAGTTGCGCGCCCTTGGATGCCAGCACCTGCGCCCGGTACTGCTCTGTCACTTCATGCGGGTCGATGCGGCTCACGCTCAGGTGTTCCAGCGTGCCGCGCAGGGTTTCCATCAAATGCGCTGCGGGGTCGGAGGTGGTCAGGTGCACCGGCAGGCCGCGCTGGGCGAGCGCCACCGCCACGGCCGCCGCGAGGGTCGTTTTGCCGACACCGCCCTTGCCCATCAGCATCACCAGGCCATGGCCGTCGGCGGCGATGTCATCCACCAGCGCGGACAAGGTGTGGGCAGCAAGCAGGCCAACTGATGCAAAGTTTGTCATTGCGAGCGCGGCCTCGCGATGACGGATATGGGTTGCGCCCAGCGCTGAGTTGGTCAGCAATTGCCGCAAGGCGTCCAGGCCCACCAGGTTGAAAGCCTTGAGCGCAATCTGGTCCGTCGGCAACGCGCTTAGTACGGCGGGAATAGCCGCCAGTGCCGCCTGTTCGCGCAGGCAGATGGCGGCCGCCAACGGGTCTTGATCGGCCTCGGCCAGCGGAAACACACCGTTAATCACCAGAAATTGTTTTGTCAGCCCAATCGCGGCGAGTTCGGTATGCGTGCGCGCCGCCTCGCGCAGGGTCGCTTGCTGCGCCCTGGCCACCAGCACCAGACGGGTCCGGTCGGGGTCGGCCAGGGCCTTCACCGCGGCCTGGTATTGGGCGCGCTGCTTTTCCAGCCCGGCCAACGGGCCCAGGCATGACGCGTCACCCTTGCCGGCTTCCAGAAAGCCGCTCCAGGCGCCGGGCAGTTGCAGCAGGCGGATAGTGTGTCCGGTGGGGGCCGTATCAAAAATGATGTGGTCGTAGTCGCGCCTCAGTGCCGCATCGGTGAGCAGCGTGGTGAACTCGTCAAAGGCGGCAATCTCGGTGGTGCAGGCGCCCGAGAGTTGCTCCTCGATGCCCTTGACCACGGCGTCGGGCAGCACACCGCGCACCGGGCCGGCGATGCGGTCACGATACGCCTGCGCAGCGGCCTGCGGGTCAATTTCCAGCGCCGACAGATTCTGCACCGCGGGAATGGCCGTGATGCTGTTGCCGATGGTGACGCCGAACACCTGGCCCACATTGGAAGCCGGGTCGGTGCTGACCAGCAGCACGCGCTTGGCCGCAGCAGCCAACCCGATGGCGCTGGCGCAGGCGATTGAGGTCTTGCCGACCCCGCCCTTGCCTGTGAAGAAAAGAAAACGCGGCGGCTGATCGAAAAATTTCATGGCGATTGCGCTCGCCCGGCTCAGCCGCAGTTGCCGCCGCTGCAACAATGACTCTCCGGCTTTATTTCTATCACAGGCTTGGCAATGCCGGCCCAGCGGGCCAGATCGCCGCGAACCGGATAACGGCCGGCCAGCGCCAATTCACCATCGACCAGAATCACCGGCAAGGCTTCCTGACCCGAGCGCTCCAGAAAGCCCTTGACTACCGCGTTTTCGGCGAACGCCATGGGCTGCTGCGCCAGGTTGAAGCGCTCTATCAGCGCGCCGTTCTTCTGGGCCCAGGCCACATCGGCCGAGAAGTTGACCAATTGCTGATCGACCTCAACACCGCAAACACCGGTGCTGCAGCACAGGGCCGGGTCAAAAACCTGAATCTTTTTCATTTGAAATTCCCTTGAAGAAACTGAAAGTCACGGCAACAACAAGCCAATTCGGTCGGGCGGCGCTTTCAGCGCGCGGCACAAGCGGCCAGGGCGCGGGTGTCCAGGCACTGTTCGCTCTGGCCTGCGCAACACTCCGCAGTGAGGTAGCCAATCAGTTCCACCATCAGCGGCAGGTTCGCGCGGTAACGCTGGTATCGGCCTTCCTGCACCACGGTAACCAGCTCAGCGTGTGTGAGCGCCTTCAGGTGAAATGACAGATTGGTGGGCGGCAATTCGAGCTTGGCAGCAATATCGCCCGCAACCAGACCTTCAGGGCCTTGCCTGACGAGCAGCCGGTACACGTCCAGGCGCACCCCGGAAGAGAGGGATTCAAAAACGCTGACGGCTTTTTGTTTTTCCATTAGTTTGTTATTCAACAAATATTGAATTGATGCAAATTATGCTGGAATCGGCGGCCGTGGGGCTGATGTTTCAGGCGCTTAAGCGGCTCGCGGCTTGACGAGGGCCGCCGCTTGTTTGGCCCGCGTTCGCGCCACTTCCAGGTCAGCATCGAAGGCCAGCGCCACGCCCATGCGGCGCTTGACGAAACTCTCGGGCTTGCCGAACAGGCGCAGGTCGGTGTTGGGAACGCGCAGCGCTTCGGCGACGCCATCAAAGACAATGCCCTTGGCGCTCACGCCGCCATAAATGACGGCGCTGGCGCCCGGGCTCTTGAGCGCGGTATTCACCGGCAAACCCAGAATGGCGCGGGCATGCAGTTCAAACTCGTTTTGCCACTGCGTGGCCATGGTCACCATGCCGGTGTCGTGCGGGCGCGGGCTGACTTCGCTAAACCACACGTTGTCGCCCTTGACAAACAGCTCAACGCCAAAAATACCCTGGCCGCCGAGGTTGTCGGTCACGGCTTTGGCAATGGCGCGGCTCTGTTGCAGGGCGCCCGCGCGCATGGGCTGCGGCTGCCAGCTTTCCACATAGTCGCCATTGATCTGGATGTGGCCAATCGGCTCGCAAAAATGCGTTTCAGTCTGGCCATCGGCAGCCAGCGCGCGCACCGTGAGCTGCGTGATCTCGTAGTCAAAATCAATAAAGCCTTCCACAATCACCCGGCCATGGCTGACGCGGCCACCGGCCATGGCGTAGTCCCAGGCGGCTGCCACGTCGCCCGGCCCGGCAATTTTGCTCTGGCCCTTGCCCGAAGAACTCATGACCGGCTTGACGATACAGGGGTAGCCAATTTTTGAATCAATGGCCGCCTGCAACTCGGCCAGCGAATCACAAAACACATACGGGCTGGTCGGCAGGCCCAGGGTTTCTGCGGCCAGGCGGCGTATGCCTTCGCGGTCCATCGTCAGGCGCACGGCGCGCGCGTTGGGAATGACACGAACCGATCCAGCGGCTTCAAGCTGTTCCAGCATGGGCGTGGCGATGGCCTCAATTTCAGGCACCACCAGATGCGGCCGCTCCTTTTCAATCAGGCTTTTGAGTTGCGCCGGGTCACTCATGGTGATGGTGCGGGCATGGTGCGCCACCTGCTGGCCCGGTGCGTTGTCGTAGCGATCGACGGCGATGGTTTCAACGCCCAGGCGCTGCAGCGCAATCAGCACTTCCTTGCCAAGCTCGCCCGAGCCGAGCAGCATGACTTTGGTGGAGTTAAGGGACAAGGGGGTACCGATTGGGGACATAGGGGGCCGGAAGTGGTTTGGGAACAATGGGGAAATGCGCCGCAATGAAAATGGCTGCACTTTTTGCGGAGACAGACAGCATCATTTTACAGCCCGTGCCAAATGCCCGAGGCACAATGCAGCGATGAGCCCAGCCATCCTTTCACCCATTTTTTCGGCTCAAGCCTTGAGCAAACGCTATGGCGCCAGCACCGTCGTCAACAACCTGTCTTTCAACATCGCTCCGGGCGAATGCCTGGGCGTGATTGGCCCGAACGGCGCGGGCAAAACCACCACGATCCGCATGTGCCTGGGGCTGACGACCCCTGACGCGGGACGTATTACCTATTTCCCTGGCGGCTCGGCGGCGGCCCTGCACATGCCGCAGGACGCGCTGGCCATCAAGCAAAGGCTGGGCATCGTCAGCCAGTTTGACAGCCTGGATCCGGATTTTTCATGCGCCGAAAACCTGCTGGTGTTTGGCCGCTATTTTGGTCTGAAAGACGCGGTGATTCGC
>CAYJMW010000151.1:0-5930 GCA_964371235.1 uncultured Polaromonas sp. | reverse complement strand
ATGGCACTGCCAGACTTCTCGCAAATCACCGAACGCTACGGACCGGCGGTGGTCAACATCAGCGTCACCGGCACCACCAAGGTGTCTGATGAATCGCCGATGATGCAAGGCGGAGGCAATGCGTCCCCCAACGATCCCTTCTTTGAATTTTTCCGTCGCTTCCAGCAGGGCCAGCGGCCGGGCAATGGCGCAGGCGGGCGGCAGGAAATGCCGACCCGTGGCGAGGGCTCAGGCTTCATCGTCAGCAGCGACGGCGTCATCCTGACCAATGCCCACGTGGTGCGCGATGCGAAGGAAGTCACGGTCAAACTGACCGACCGGCGTGAATTCCGCGCCAAAGTGCTGGGAGCCGACCCAAAAACCGACATTGCGGTGCTCAAGATCGACGCCAAAAACCTGCCGGTGGTTACCCTGGGCAAAACCAGCGATCTCAAGGTGGGCGAGTGGGTCTTGGCGATCGGCTCGCCCTTTGGCTTTGAAAACACCGTGACGGCGGGCGTCGTCAGCGCCAAGGGTCGCTCATTGCCCGATGACAGCGCCGTGCCCTTCATCCAGACCGACGTGGCGGTCAACCCCGGCAACTCCGGCGGCCCGCTTCTCAACACGCGTGGCGAGGTGGTCGGCATCAACTCGCAGATCTACACTCGCAGCGGTGGCTACCAGGGCGTGTCGTTTGCCATCCCGATTGACGTGGCAGCCCGGATCAAGGACCAGATTGTGGCCACCGGCAAGGTCGAGCACGCGCGACTGGGTGTGGCCGTGCAGGAAGTCAACCAGGCCTTTGCTGATTCTTTCAAGCTCGACAAACCGGAAGGCGCGCTGGTATCCACTGTGGAAAAAGGCAGCCCGGCTGACAAGGCAGGGCTGCAATCGGGCGATGTGATCCGCAAGGTCAACGGCCAGCCCATCGTGTCTTCGGGCGACTTGCCAGCCCTGATCGGCATGGCCGCCCCCGGCGACACCATCAAGATGGATATCTGGCGCCAGGGCGCATCCAAGGAACTGACGGCGCGCCTGGCCAATACCAATGACAAATCGGCTGTGGTGGCCAGCAAGGATGGCGCATCCGGCCATGGCAAGCTCGGCCTGGCACTGCGGCCGCTGCAGCCCGACGAAAAGCAGGAGGCGGGTGTTGACAGTGGCTTGCTGGTGCAGCAGGCCAGCGGCCCGGCGGCCCTGGCCGGCGTGCAGTCGGGCGATGTGCTGCTTTCCGTGAACGGCATTTCGGTGAAAAACATTGAGCAGGTGCGCGCGATGATCGCCAAATCGGATAAATCCGTGGCGCTGCTGATCTTGCGGGGTGACAGCAAGATTTTCGTGCCGGTGCGCATTGGCTGATCGTCCGGACCCGCCATGACATCTGAAGAAAATTGAAATGAAACCCTTAATCCCCAAGACCATTATGGCGGCCACCGTTGGCACGTTCGAGTTCGCCGCGAAGGACAAACTGCGCGCCGACTTTGCTGCGGATGTGAAAGTGGTCATTCTCGATGCCAAGGGTCACGCTGCGCTGAAAGTCAAATCGGACCGACCCTTCCTGCTTGCCAAAGTGGTGCCGGGAGCACACGTCTTTAAGGCTACCCTCGCTGGCAGAACACTGCACAAGAAGGTTGCGGTCACTTCAGTCCAACCGGCGATGCTGGTAGTTTTATGACCGACCGGCACGTGCGAGACTCCCTCGTGATGGAGCCCGATGCGACGCCACCTTCGAATTGCGCCGAAATGGCAGTAAAGCCACGTCCTCGTGGACTTTCGGCCCATATCCTGCCTGCCTCGGCAACGATGATTGGCGTGTGCATGACGGTGCTGTCGATTAGTCATCTCGGGTCCGGCAGCGAATGGCGCATGCTGATCGACAAATTGCTGGCTATAGACGCTCTGGTGTTTCTGGTCAGCGCACTGCTATCGTTTATTTCAATGCAATCAAGCCGTTCTGGTACGGCCTACGAGACCCGCGCGGAGGTGGTTTTCATCACTGGACTCGGATTACTCGCACTTGGAGCGGTAGCGCTGGCTTTTGCCATTAAATGACAGGGTAACCAGCAAAAAGGAAGACGGGTTCTGTTCCGGTTTCCAAACTCACCGGCCCGACAAACTGTTGTTATGGGCTGGCTTCTGGCCACCACCAGAACGCTAGGCCACCGCCGCAGGCACACGCCATCTGATCATCGCAACCTTCACGGCGTCGTTCACAACCAGGCACACCACCATCGCATAAGCGAAAATAGAAAGTATCTGCCACCAGGGTAATGGCATGAGTCCCGGGAGGCCCACGAACGTCAGGACGGTACCCGTGAGTGCAACCGCAACAACGGCCATCAGAAGAGTCTTGCTGGGCATCGTTGTCCAGAAACAGCGTCGCTCCCGCGCGGACACGAGGGAAAACACAGCCAGGTAGAGTAGCGTCAGAAAGCTGAAGGTATAGAGGGCGTTATCGTTGGTCGCCAAACCGAAACGCGACCAGCCGATCCACAAGAGCAGTAGCGCCTCTGCGACCATCGCGACTCCCAGCACCACGGAGACGGTGATGAAGCCCCCGATGTTCCACGTCTCCGGTTTATTGGACGGTCGCACGTGATCGGTGGCCAGTGCGATCTTGGCGAAGTCCGTCATGAAGACCAGCAGCAGCATGGCAAAGGCGGAGACGACGAATTTACCGGTCAGCACGAATGCAATGGCCACGAAGGCAGCCTTCAGGATCGTCCGGCTGATCTTGTTGATGATCCACGTCAGAATGCGCTGGTAGATGGTCCGCCCCTGTTCAACCAAGGCCACGATGTTGGTCAGCCCCGGTTCAGTCAGGACGACACTCGCCGCACCTTTGGCAACATCGGTTGCGGTACTGACAGCGATGCCCACTTCGGCTTGGCGCAGCGCGGGCGCGTCGTTGACACCGTCGCCCGTCATGCCGGTCACATGCCCTGCGGCTTGCAGGTGCTGCACCACGATATATTTGTCTTCTGGATACACTTCGGCGAATCCGTCGGCACCCGCCAACAAGTCCACCACCTCGTTGCCAGCCTGAGTGCTCGCAGCCTTCAGATCCGACACACGCTGGATATTGGACAGCCCCACGCCTCGCGCGATTTCACTGGCCACCGCCAGTGCATCACCGGTGAGCATCTTCACCGAAATTCCGAGGTCATGGAGTGTGGCAATGAGTTGTTTGGCGTCTGGTCGGGGCGGGTCAAACAAGGTCACCAATCCAAGAAAGGCGGGCGTACCCGTCTCGGGACCGCGCGCTACCGCCAGTGTCCGATATCCCTTCAGTGCCGATTCGCTGATCCGCGCCTCCAGCGCCTCGATCACCAGGGGCTGAAGTCCGCAGGCTTGGGCGACAGTCCGCACCGCGCCTTTCATGACGCGTAGGCGCTGGCCGTTCTGTTCAACCACGGCTTCAGTCCGTCGGTTTTTTGCATCAAACGGCGCAAAGGAGATGGGCGTGACCGCTGCCGCGCCATCAAAGACGTGCCGCTCTTTGGCTGCGGCCAGGAATGCCAGGTCGATCGGGTCCTGGTTAGACTCTTGAGAGGCAAGTGCGGCGGCAAACAGCACGTCAGATTCGGTCGCGTGCTCCAGTGGAATCACGCCGGTGACGGCCAGTTGGTTCATCGTAATCGTGCCGGTCTTGTCCACGCAAAGCACGTCCATCGTCGCAGCATCCTCCGCGGCGCTGAGTCGTGTGACCAGCACGCCGCGCTTCGCCAGTTCTTTCGCCCCGACCGCCATGCTGACCGTAAACATCACAGGGAGGGCGACTGGCACCGCACTCATCAACAGGACGAGCATGAGCGGAACCATCTCAAGGAGCGGCACGTGTCGGATCAGCGACAGGACGATCACTAAGCCGAGCAGCGTGCCGACAATGACGAACAGCCAGCGCACCACCTTGGCTACCACCGCTTCGATGTGGAGTTTCGGACGCGCTTCCTGCACCAGTTCCGTGGTGCGGCCAAAGTAGGTATTCGCCCCGGTCAGGATGACCACTCCGTTGCCTTCACCTCGGCGGACGACGGACCCTGACGAGAGCATTTCGGAGGGCGCCTTGTCCGCGTCCTTCGACTCGCCGGTGAGGGCGGATTGGTCAATACTCAGTGCTCCGGTGAGGAGTTTCACATCCGCCGGGATGATGTCGCCGGGGCGCACCCGGATGATGTCGCCGGGAACCAGCTCCCGTGCCGCAATGACCTGCCAGGTCGCCTCGCGCAGCACGCGCGCACTGACCTGCAAGCGCCGCCGCAAGGTTTCGACGACGCCGGCGGCGCGATGCTCCTGCATAAAGCTCAATACGGCATTGACCACCAGCAGCGCGCTCACCACAGCAAGGTCGGAGTATTTCCCGAGGCTGGCCGATAAAACCATAATCAGTTCGAGCATCCACGCTGACACGCCCCAGAACTTGCCGAGAAACATGAGGACCGGGTGGCCTTTTTGTTCGGCTACTTCGTTGTAGCCGTGCTCCTGCCGACGGGTATCTACATCGGCAGGCGTGAGACCTGTTTCGGGATTCACATGAAGCGCCGCGAGCGTGGCGGCAACGGACGCGGACGCAATGTCAGATATCTTGGCAGTTGCTGGCATCACTTGCGTTGGATTGAGTCGTCGGCGCTAGCCGAGGGAAGCAGTCACTTTCCGCGGATCAACAGCACCTGTTTCGTGGCGACGCGTATCACCCCTTCAGCGACGCTGCCCAGGAAAAGACGGCTAAACCCCCTGCGGCCATGGGTACCAATGACGATAAGATCGGCCGACCAGGTTTCGGCGTCAGCCGCGATCATTTCCGGGATGCGATGGCCTAGACTGTCGATGACGATCAGTCGGGTTTCAACCGGTATTTCGGCTTGCCTCGCCACAGCCTCCGCCTTGTTGAGGATTTCCTGGCCACTTTTGGTGATCGCACCGGAAAACTCGGTCGAATCAATAAACTCGACGCCCATGATGTTTACGACATCGACTACATGCACGATCCGCAGTTGACCTTGGAGTTCCTTGACCATCTTGATCGCTTGCTCCAAAGCCTGATCCGCAGTATGGCTTCCATCCACCGCCACTAGGATACGTTTAAACACTGTGTCTCCTTCAAAGGTTTCATCGATGCCGACAAAGAATACTACTCCTCAATGTTTGATTCCCGTCAATCTTGACTCAAGCATGTCCATACTGCGCAGCGCCAAAGCGTTTGCAAAAATATACAGTCTGGGACCGACACGAAGTTGTTATCTTCGAACATGTACCTGAGACCCTCAAACCAACTTGACCTGCCCCCTTCCGGCCAAGGAAATCAATTGCGACCAGGCATTGGAACTCAAACGGAATTCGCTCGGGTTGCATATCGACTCAACCGATAAATCAACATCGATACGGCCAATAGAGATGATTGGGAGTTGGCTAATACTGGCGCGGCAGCGCTCAACCGCCCCGCAGCCGCTGGCCTACAACAAGGACAACCAGGAAGACAAGGAGCCGTTGTTCGATACGGTCGATACCCTCAAGGACACGCTGCGCATCTTTGCCGAAATGGTGGGCGGCATCAGCGTCAAGCCCGAGGCCATGGAACGCGCCGCCCTCAGGGGCTACGCCACCGCGACCGACCTGGCGGATTACCTGGTGAAAAAAGGCCTGCCCTTTCGCGACGCGCATGAAACCGTGGCGCATGCGGTCAAGGCCGCCATCTCGCATGGCGTGGACCTGTCGGAACTGCCGCTCGAAGTGCTCCAGCAGTTCAACCCGAAAATCGGAAAAGACGTGTACGAGTGCTTGAGCCTGCGCGGCTCGCTTAATGCCCGCAACATTCTGGGTGGCACGGCGCCCAGCCAGGTACGGGCGCAGATCACGCGGCACCGGGTGCGGCTGGCGTGAGGCGACAGGGGCTCGGGTGGGGGTGTCGTGGTGACGGCCATGTGAACTGAGCGGTCAGGGATGGCTTGGTC
>CAYJMW010000150.1:1177-6017 GCA_964371235.1 uncultured Polaromonas sp. | reverse complement strand
CCGTTTATCGACGTCATGCTGGTGCTGCTCATCATCTTCATGGTCACGGCCCCGCTCATCACGCCGAGCATGATCGCCGTGCCCAAGGTTGGCAAAGCCCCGCTCCAGCCAAAAAATCCGGTG
Organism: uncultured Polaromonas sp.; assembly: GCA_964371235.1. GTDB lineage: Bacteria > Pseudomonadota > Gammaproteobacteria > Burkholderiales > Burkholderiaceae_C > Polaromonas. Next base: position 5,894 of record CAYJMW010000150.1, on the reverse strand, counting down.
CATATCCTGATCAGCAAGGACGAGCGCGTGCAAATCAAGATCAAGACCGACAGCGTGCCCAGCAATGTGCGCAACGTGGCGGCCGACATCGTGAAGCGGGAGCCCGGCGTCAAGGCGGCGGGTGAGCAGGCGGTGCCGGTTGTCATCAGCGCCGACAAGTCCATCAAGTACGAAACCGTGGTCCAGGTCATGGATGCCCTGCAAAAAGCCGGTGTGTCACGCGTCGGCCTGTCGGTGCAGACCGGCAAGTAGCTCAAGGCCTGAACGCCGCCATGCCCAGCGCAACCGACCGCCTCGACTTCGGCCCGCCTCACGACGCAGGCTCGGCGCGGGCTTTCATGCTGGCGCTGCTGGTGCATGCGCTGCTGATTGCCGCGCTGACCTGGGGCATCAACTGGAAACGCAGCGACCGGACCGTCTCGTTTGAGGCCGAGTTGTGGTCCAGCGTTCCACGCGAGGCGGCGCCAAAACTGGTCGAGGCCCCGCTCCCGCCGCCACCACCCCCGCCTCCCAAAGCGGCTGAAGTCAAGGTGGCCCCGCCGCTGCCCGAGGTGGACATTGCCCTGGAGCAGGAGAAAAAACGCAAGTTGCTTCAGCAACAAAAAGATGCTGAGGCGCAGAAGGCGCTGCAGGCCGAGAAGGCAGCGGAAAAACACAAAGCCGAGCTTCAGGCCAAAAAGGAAAAGGAACGCGAAGAAAAAGCCCGGGAAGAACTGGCTCGGCGCAAGGCTGCCGAAGAAACCAAAAAAGCGCAGGCCAAAGTGCAGGAGAGTCAAAAGCTGGCAGCAGCCGCGGCAGAAAAGCAGCGACAGGATGCGCTCAAGCGCATGATGGGCCTGGCAGGCGCAAGCGGGAGTGACAATTCGAAGGGCACGGCCCAAAAGTCCAGCGGGCCATCGGCCAGCTACGGCGGCAAGGTGCGGGCCGCGGTCAGGCCCAACGTGGTGTTTACCGATGATGTGGCGGGTAACCCGAAGGCTGAGGTTGAAGTGCGCACCACGCTTGACGGCACCATCATCAGCCAGCGCCTGGTCAAATCCAGCGGCAACAAGGCCTGGGATGAAGCGGTGATCAAGGCCGTGATTCGCACCGGCAGCCTGCCGCGCGACGTTGATGGCCGCGTCCCCACACCCATGATCCTGGAAATGCGGCCCAAGGATTAAACTCCGTTTACTATAAATACTATAGCTGCCTGTGCCCGTTCTTCGTGGGCTAGAGCCCTATTTCATTCATAAACTATGCGGGCAGCTCCGCTGCCGGTCTGCGCCATCCAGCTCGCCAACGCGGCATCACTTGGAAAAAACTGGGCGGCGTCGCCCAATTGAATTTCGGCCGTGGCGCCACCGCGCCGCAGGCTCAGGCGCACCGGTAAACCACGGCTGAATTCCCCTTGCTCCGACATCTCGCGGCGCGGTGGAAAGTCCTTGACCAGCCGGGCAACGTCGGGCGCAATTCCATTGACGGCGACGCGCAAATACTTGCCAAACTTGCAGCGCGCGGTTTCCAGGTCCCACGCCTGCGTGACCTTGAAGCGCCGGCCAAAGCGCTCGTTTCCCGCCTGCAGTGTCCCCTGCACAATCACCAGTTCGTCATCTTTGAGCAGCTTGCGGTTGGCGTTGAACAGGCTCTCATCCACGGTGGCTTCGAGCACATCGGTTTTGTCGTCGAGCTTGAAGATCACCAGCTTGCCGCGGTTGCCATTGATGACGCGCAAATCGCTCACGATGGCAGCGAGCAACTGCGGTTCGCGCGAATCAATCAGGTCTTCAATTTTCCGTTTGGCAAATTGCCTGACTTCTGCCTCAACCTCGTCAAACAGGTGGCCCGACAAATAAAAACCAATGGCTGTTTTCTCATGCACCAGGCGTTCCTTCACGCCGAAGGGCAGCGCCTCGACCAGCGGCGGCTCCTGCGTGCTGGCGGCGTGCGAGTCTGACATGTCAAACAGCCCGCCCTGGTTGGCATTGGCCTCGGCGGCCGCGGCAAACTCAAAGGCGCGGTCCACCGACGCCAGCAGCGCCGCGCGATTGAGATGCAGGTTGTCAAAGGCGCCGCCCTTGATCAGCGCATCAACCGCCCGCTTGTTCAGCCGGCTGCGGTCCACCCGCGCGCAAAAGTCATACAGCGAGGTAAACGCGCCGCCTTGCTGGCGCGCCGCCACGATGGCCGCAATCGCCTGCTGGCCAGTGCCCTTGATGGCGCCCAAGCCGTAACGCACGGCGGTCGCGCTGATCGGCTCAAAGCGGTAGTCGCCACGGTTGATGTCGGGCGCCTCAAACGAAACGCCCATTTTTTGCGCATCGCCAAACAGCACTTTGAGCTTGTCGGTATCGTCCGCCTCCACGCTCATGTTGGCGGCAAAGAACTCTGCCGGGTAGTGCACCTTGAGCCAGGCGGTGTGGTAAGCCAGCAGCGCGTAAGCCGCCGAGTGCGACTTGTTGAAGCCATAGCCGGCAAACTTTTCCATCAGGTCGAACACCTCGTCGGCCTTGTGTTCGCTCAGGCCGCCGCCTGCCGCGCCGTGGCGGAACACCGCGCGCTGGGTGTCCATTTCTTCCTTGTCCTTCTTGCCCATGGCGCGGCGCAAAATGTCGGCCTTGCCAAGCGAGTAGCCGCCCAGAATCTGGGCGGTCTGCATCACCTGCTCCTGATAGACCATGATGCCGTAGGTTTCCTCCAGGATGGCCTTGACCCGCGGATCCGGGTATTCGGGCGCCTCCTTGCCCTGCTTGCGCGCGATGTAGGTCGGGATCAGTTCCATCGGCCCGGGCCGGTAGAGCGCATTCAGGGCGATCAGGTCTTCGAGACGGTTCGGCCTGGCATCCTTGAGCATGCGCTGCATGCCGATACTTTCAAACTGGAACACGGCTTCGGTCCGGCCGCTGCAAAACAGGTCAAAAACCTTTTTGTCGTTGAGCGGCAAGTCCTCGAAGCTGAAATTTTTCTGCGCCGGATAACGCTGGACGATAAACTGCCTGGCCATCTCCAGAATGGTCAGCGTGGCCAGGCCCAAAAAGTCAAACTTGACCAGGCCAATGGCTTCCACATCGTATTTGTCAAACTGGCTCACTGCCGAGCCGCTGCCGGGCTGCGCATAAAGCGGGCAAAAATCGGTGAGCTTGCTTGGCGCGATCAGCACGCCGCCGGCGTGCATGCCGACGTTGCGCGTCAGGCCTTCGAGCTTTTGCGCCAGCTCCAGCAGCGTGCGCACGTCTTCTTCCTTGCGCTCGCGTTCGGCCAGAATCGGCTCGGCCTGCTTGGCCTGCTCGATCGTGATGTGCTGGCCGGGCTTGTTGGGAATCAGCTTGGAAACGCCGTCACAAAAACCATAGGGAAAATCAAGCACGCGGCCAACGTCGCGAATCGCCGCGCGGGCGGCCATGGTGCCAAAAGTGACGATCTGGCTCACCGCATCCTTGCCGTATTTATCCTTGACGTAGTCAATCACGCGATCACGGTTTTGCTGACAGAAGTCAATATCGAAGTCGGGCATCGAGACCCGTTCCGGATTCAAGAAGCGCTCAAACAGCAGGTTGTATTGCAGCGGGTCCAGGTCGGTAATTTTCAGCGCATAAGCCACCAGCGAGCCGGCGCCCGAACCGCGTCCCGGCCCGACCGGACAGCCATTGTTCTTGGCCCAGTTGATGAAGTCGCCCACAATCAGGAAGTAGCCCGGAAAACCCATCTTCAGGATGGTGTCGATCTCGAACTCGAGCCGCTCCACGTAGACCGGGCGCTTGCGATTGCGCAGCGCTTCATCGGGATAGAGATGCGCCAGCCGCACGTCCAGGCCTTCAAACGACGCCTGGCGAAAGTAGGCGTCGATCGGCAGACGCACTCCATTGACCTCGGGTGTTGGATAGTTGGGCAGCATGGGCTTGCCCAGCTCCAGCGTGAGGTTGCAGCGCCTGGCGATTTCCAGCGTGTTGGCCAGCGCGGACGGCACGTCGGCAAACAGTTGTGCCATCTGGGCCGACGACTTGAAATACTGCTCGCGCGTGAACCTGCGCACGCGGCGCGCGTTGCCCAGGATTTCTCCCTCGGCAATACACACGCGCGCCTCATGGGCTTCGTAGTCCTGTTCGGCAAGAAACTGCACCGGGTGCGTCGCCACCACCGGCAGCTTGAGCCGGGCCGCCAGTTGCACCGCGGCCACCACATAACGTTCATCGTCCGGACGCTGGGCGCGCTGCAGCTCCAGGTAAAAGCGGTGTGGAAACAGTCCCGCCAGATGCAGCGCGCACTCCAGCGCGCGCGCACTGTCACCCTGCACCAGCGCCTGTCCCACGGCGCCACCCTGCGCCCCCGACAGCGCGATCAGGCCCTCATTGAGCTCTTCGAGCCATTCGAGCTTGATGATGGCCTGGTCGCGCACCACGTTTTGGGTCCAGGCACGCGTGATCAACTCCGACAGGTTCAAATAGCCCTGACGGTTTTGTACCAGCAGCAGCAATCGGGCTGCCGGCGCAGCGGCCTCTCTTGCGGGCACCTGCACCCAGACGTCGGCGCCAATCAATGGTTTGACACCGGCCTTGCGGGCTTCCTTGTAAAACTTGACCGTGCCAAACAGGTTGCTCAGGTCGGTAATGGCCAGCGCCGGCTGCTGGTCGCTGGCTGCGGCCTTCACAATCTCATCAATGCGATTGGTGCCGTCAACAACCGAAAATTCGGTATGGATTCTTAAATGGACAAACATGCGCTTCATTTTAGGGCGCGC
>CAYJMW010000150.1:0-1077 GCA_964371235.1 uncultured Polaromonas sp. | reverse complement strand
AAACCTGCCCGCCACAGCGGCCACACGCTTGCCGAAATTCCGGGCGTTTTCCAGATCGCCGGGCAGCATTTCATTGGCGCCCGCGTCAGACGGCGACTGGGCGATGGCGCCGCTGTAGGAGCCCAGGTAATTGGCATCGTTGCGTTGCGCGGCCTTGCTGTTGCTTGGCAACACACCCTGGCTGACCCAGATGCCGCCGTGCTGCATCGCCAGGGTAAACAAATAGGTCAATGTCGAAAACTTGTCGCCATTCATGGCTGCACTATTGGTGAAGCCGGCAAACAGCTTGTCTTTCCAGGCCTGGGAAAACCAGGGCTTGCTTGACGCGTCGGCAAACTTCTTGAACTGCCAGCTGACATTGCCCATGTAGGTGGGCGATCCCATGATGATGGCGTCGGCGGCGTTCAGCGTGTCCCAGCCACCGTCGGGCAGATTGCCATCGGCATCAATGGCCACCAGCTGTGCGCCAGCACCTTCAGCCACCGCTTGCGCCATGCGCTGGGTGTGCCCATAGCCCGAATGAAAAACAACGGCCAGCTTTGTCATGTCAGATTTCCTTGAAAAGGTGCCAAAAAGAGACGGCCCGCGGCGCAGGCCGCGGGCACATCGGGCAAGGATTCAACGGCGTGGATTTAACGCACGCCCCACACTCACGCGCTGCGCTTTCCGTCAAAGCTCCAGTCCCCTGCACCCCAGGCCGCGACGGTCAGCAGCCCGCCGACGATGGCAATGTTCTTGAAGAATTGGAGCTGCTGCATCACGACCTGCTCGGCCGGCACGGCCCAGAAGTTGTGGAATATGAAGGTGATCACGACGGTAAAAATGGCCATGCCAAGCGCCGCCCAGCGCGCCTTGAAACCGACCAGCAGCAGCAGACCCAGGCCCAACTCAACCCCGACGGCAATAGCGGCGGCCAGTTCGGGCAGTGGCACGCCTTTGGCCCCGATGTAGCCGACAGTTCCGGCAAAGCCGCCAATCTTGTTGAATCCCGCCGGGATGAACAGCAGCGCCAGCAGCGCACGGCCAAGCAATGAAAGGGGATTTTGGAGCGATGCAAACATGAGGAAAGTCCTTTGA
>CAYJMW010000149.1:0-6028 GCA_964371235.1 uncultured Polaromonas sp. | reverse complement strand
GTAGAGCCACTTGAGCTTGTCATCCACGCCGATCGACAGGTTCAGCGCCCGGTGCACGCAGGCATGCAGCAGCGCATGCACCGGCCCCAGCCCGCGCGCATTGGGCGCAAGGCGTGGCAGGGCGATGGAGTCGGCCACCAGTTCGTCGAAGGTGAACACGTCCGTGAACAGCGGCGAATTGGCCAGGCGCCAGTGGATGTCCACCTCCAACTGCAAGTCGCCAGAGACCGGCCGCCGGCAAAGCAACTCATAGGCCACCAGTTCGCCGGAGGTTTCAGCGCGCTTGTATCCGGTGGCGGTCAGTTGGGCGGAAAGTTGCTCAGCCGCTTCACGCGATGGCAGCAGCAAGTCCACATCACCACAGGCGCGCAGGTGCGGCTGGGGATAGGCCCAGTATGCGAGCGCAGAGCCCTTGAGCAGCAGCCCGGGAATGCTGGCCGCGGCGAGCAGGGCCAGCGTGCGTCGGGTTTCGCCCTCAAGCAGCATGGACAGCAGGGCCTCGTCACGCGCCGCAGTGTTGAAGGCCTTGATGAGCTCGGGGGGAGGCGGTGAGGCGTCCTGTGCTTGAGTGACTGCGGATTTGCGCGCGGCTTGCTGCAACTGCCAGTCCACCAGCGCCACCACGCCTTCGCGCCGCGCTGCGGCCACCAGATCGGGGAGCGTCGATGTTGTGCCAACAGGCCCCGGCTGAGCGCCTGCGGCCGATGCAGCCAGCCAGGCCCGGGTCGGCGTGGAATCAGGTCCCAACATTCACCAGTTGCCGCTCCAGCAGCGTCTGCACCAGCGCCAGCACGTCGTGTTCGAGGTTTTCGCGCGTGACCTCGTACTCCGCCAGTATCACATCGCGAACCTGCGCCAGCGTTTGCCCCTCGGCCATCAGTTGCCAGATGCGCGCACCGACAGGGTCCAGCCCGTAGTAGGTGCCGCTGGCCAAGTCCAGGATGACGGTTTCATCGCCGACCTGGCGGGCCATGACCTGAGTGGGAATCGTCACCTTGTCAGTCAAATTCATGCTGCGTCGCTCTCTTTGCATGAGTGGTCCACGATGGCCTGCCTGACCCGCGTCAGGTCTTCAAAGCGGCGGGGATAGTCCAGGCGGAAAAAAATCGGCCGCTCCGCCAGGCTGGACAGCCCGTCGAAATGGGTGGCAAGCATCCCGTGCTCCTCGGTCTCGAGCAGGAAGGAATTCCTCACCAACCCCATCAGGGCCTCGCTCGGCCTCATGCGCTCGAACACCGGTTCCTGCTGGATGCCTTCGCCGAGAAAGTACACGCGGCGCAAGCGCCGGGGCTCTCCGCAGAAGACAATGTTATCGTCCGCGAGAAAACGCGCCTTGGAGGTGAATTGCACCGCGGGGGCCTTGCGGGCATCCAGAGCGACCAGGGCTTCCTCGCTGTCCGCCCACAGGCGGACGGAAGGATGGCTGGGCAGAATCCGGTACGCTTCGCCGTCCGGCTCCACCACCAACCCGTCGTCCGTCAGGAAGCGGAACCCGCGGCCCGCGAAGCTCGCGGCCAGGGTGGACTTGCCCCGGCCCGATGCGCCGATGAACGCGACGCCGTTGCCGCCGATCTCGACCGCGCTGCCGTGCAAGACCAGTTTCCCCTGCTGGCTGAGCGCCAGCGGCAAGACCTGGTTCAAATAAAGGTGTTGAAGGGTCGCGTCAGAAACCCCCGGCGCCGGCCAGCCGCGGACCTGTCCGCCGTCCTTGGTCAACTGGAAGTCCGCCAGACCGGGAAAGCGCAGCAGGTAGGCTTCGCCGTCGCGGTGGAAGCTGGTCCACACGGTTCCGTCCGGGAAAACCCACTGGTGAAACAAGGCGGCGTGAAGCGGTGCTTGCGGGCGGGCGTTCGCCACCTGGAAGTCCACCGTCATTGTCCCGCTTGCCCGGCCCGCCAACCGCATCGACAATGGGCACCCTGCGTCAATGAACGGCGTGCTTGATTCCCAGCATGGCGTAATTGACCATTTTGTAGCCGTCCGGATGCATACACACCGCTTCCGGTATGACGGTTTCCACCTCATCGGCCATCACGCCGAACTGCCGGCCATGTCCCCATTGTTCGCGGTATTGCGGTTTGTAGTCGAACAGGTAGAGACCGATGCCGAGCGGATGGTCGCCGACGCGGACGATGTTTTCTTTGATTCGCCGCTCGGAGGGTTTACCAAGAACGTTGGAAACTTCAAGCACAGCAAGCGAACCTGATTGTGTCAGTGAGCGCACCTTGCCGTAAGTGATGAGACGGGGGCGCGTGTAATTTTTCTTGTGGCTCTGAACCGTCCGGGTCTGCGTGTTCATCCGGGTTTCTGTGTTCATGGCGGATTCCTGGTTAAAAGAAAAGACAAGAAATCACTCGACCGGCAGGAGGCTTTGAGGCCGGGTGTCCAGCCACTGCGCCAGTATGGCGAGCACAAAAAGATTGTAGCCTGTGGAGAAGTCGGCGCTTCGATGATACTCGCCGCACGCCCGGCCTAGCCGCGGCGCATCGATCCACCGCTTCAACCGGTCATCCAGGTGTGAAAAAGTCAACAGGCCGGGGGCGCTTTGCGCCATTTCCGCAACAAGCTGTTCAAAAAACTTATGTCCGGGATGTCCCCCTACTGTGCGCCGCCAGCGCACGTCTTCAGGCAGGATGCCCACCATGTTGTCACGCAACAACTGCTTGTACCACGGCGCGGACAGCTTGGCTTCCAGGGGCATCCGGATCGCGAATTCGATGAGCCTGCGGTCTGAAAACGGACTGCGCGGCTCCACGCCCCTGGACAATGCGGTTTGCCCAATGACTTCATGCGCGAAGGAAAGCAGGCCGGTGGTGAAGCGTTGCGCATGGGCGGCTTGATCATTGCCCGGCTTCTCATGGGCCCGCGGGCGTTGGGCGTGTTTTTCTGCCAGATATTGCCTGGCGGTTTCACAATGCAGCAGTTTCGAGAGGTCTCCCGGCGTCGCATCCGGTTTGTCTTTCGCGGCCTCCCTGGCGTCCCGGAGTTTTCGATAGACCGCGAGCAGCGCTTCGGGCGCGATGGCGCGCAGGGATCTCCACGCCACCAACCGTGGCCCGTTTTTGATGCCGTGACGGCGGAAGGCGGCGAGCAGGGCCGGAAGGTGCGAGAACTTCTTGTGCTGGAAAATGCAATCGAGGCTGCGCTCCGGACTGTAAAAGAGGAGGTCGCCAGCCATGCCGTCAAGGACAACCCGGCAGCCGTTCGCGCGCGCTGCCTCGAAAACGAGGGAATCGGTGAAGCCCTCGGAAAGCGCGAACGGCTCATTGAGGTTTTGGATGTTGTCGAGGTAAGACTGGCACACATCGGCGGCGATGGCCGACGTCATGAGGGTGGGATCGAGCCAGCCGTCCTTGAGCATTTCCCGGACGCCGGGCCAGTCCGTGCAGTTCTCCCGGTCTTCCCGGATCAGGGAAAACGTTTTCAGGGGCTGCTTCAGGTCATCCCGGAACTCCTTGCTGATCAAGGCCACGATGGAGGAGGAATCCAGCCCGCCGCTCAACATCGCCCCCACCGGGCCGATGCTGCGCAAGCGGCATTTCACCGCGATGCGAAGTTGCTCCAGGAATGCCTGCGCGCAGTCGTCCGGCGAAGCAAAGCTCAACGCCGGCAAATTTCCCGGGTTCCAGTAACGCCAGGTCTTTACTTCTTGCGCCGTGATCCGCATGGCGTGACCGGCAGGCATTCTGTTGACGTCCCGGTAAAAGGTGCCGACCTCATCGTCGCGGTCAAACTCGACCACCAGATAATCCAGCAACCTGGATTCATTCAACCGCGGTTCAATGCGACCGAGCGCCAACAGGCCATTGATCTCGGAGGCAAAGCCAAACCAGCCCTTGCCCGCGTGGTAGTAAAAATGCCGTGTTCCCGCCGCGTCCCTGGCCCCGAACAGGCGCTGCTGCCGGGCATCCCAGACGAAGAAGACGAACTCACCGATGATCCGGTCAGGGCAATCTTCGCCCCACACCTCATACGCCCGCAGCACCAGTTCCGCATCGGCCCGCGTGCGCAGCACGGCGCCCTTGCCCAGCAGTTCGCGGCGCAGCTCTTCCCAGTTGTCCACCCGGCCGTCCATGACCAGGACCAGGCTTTCGTCTTCGTTGGTCAGCGGCTGGGTTTCTTCCAGCGACTCGGGCGTGGTGCGCAGCATGCACTGGCCCAACGCCACATTCCCCTTGCGCCAGTGATTGATGCCGTCGGGCCCTCGATAGTGCATGGCCGCCGTCATGGCCTCGACCTGACCGGGCTCGACCGGGCGGCCGTCGAAATGAATGATGCCTGCGATGCCGCTCATGGCGTATGAAAGTCCTTCAGATGAATCAGATCGCCAAACGGGGCGAACTGCCCGTTTACTTCGGGTTGGTCATTGACGGGTATGCCTTCGCATTCCACCCACGCATGCGCGTCCAGTGTGCCTTGCGTGAGGCGCACGCCGATGCGCAGGTCACTGGCCACACCGCGGCGGCGCAGCAGCCAGCCCAGCAGCAGCGAGCGCGTCAGGCAGGTGGCGGGAAAAGGCGTGTGGCGCGCGGCAATGTTCACCGCCTCGCCCAGCGCCTGAATCTCCGTCAACGTCATGGCTTCACGACGCATGGCCGGAGCGCGCTGCAACCGCGCCTGGAAGCGTGGCAAGCCCAGCATGCGCAAGCCCAGCCAGAAGATTGGCATGTATGCAGCGGCTGTCAGCAGCGTGCGCTGCCCGGCAGGGCTGAGCGCCCTGAATTGGGCGAGATGGCGGGCAAGGCGTTTCATGCGGATTTGACAGGCTCAGCCGGAACGGGTATTGGACATTCACCCTGCCACACCAACAGGGGCGGCAGAGTTTTCCATGATACGGCCTTCCTCCAGCCGCAGCACCCGATCCGCCACGTCGCTTTGCTCCTCGCAAGGACGACCAGCGCGGAAATCGATGGCCTCGCCTTATCGACGATGGATCGCCGCGCTGCGCTCGCGATGACGAAACGGAGAGTCGTCATTGCGATTGCCGCGTCGATAATCGGGCCAATGCGCATTGCCGTTGTCTCCAACACCTGCTGGTACCTGTTCAATTTCCGGCTCAACCTGATGCACGCGCTGCAGGCGGCGGGCCATACGGTGGTGGCGGTGGCGCCTGATGACGACTACGCCCAGCGCATCCGCGACGCGGGCATCCTCTTCGAGGCGGTGCCGATTTCAGGCGGCGGCACGCATCCGCTGCGCGAGTTGCGGTCGGTGCTGCGACTGGGCGCGGTGTTTCGCCGCCATCAGGTCGGCCTGGTGCTGAGCTACACGCCCAAGGGCAATCTGTATTCGGCGCTGGCCTGCATTGCGCTGGGCATTGCGTTTGTTCCCAATGTGTCGGGCCTGGGGCGGGCGTTTATCCGCAAGTCGCTGGTGACGCGGGTGGCCAAAATTCTCTATCGCCTGACTTTTGGCCGCGCGCACCGGGTGTTTTTTCAGAATCTGGACGACATGGGCGTGTTTGTGCGCGGCGGGCTGGTGCAGGCAGCCAGGGCTGAACGTCTGCCCGGCTCGGGCGTTGACCTGACCCGCTTTATGTCCGCGCCGCCGGTGGCGCGGGCTGCCGATGCGCCGGTGTTTTTGCTGGTGGCCCGCATGTTGTGGGACAAGGGGATTGGCGAGTATGTGGAGGCCGCGCGCAGCGTGCGGGCGCAGTATCCCGGCGCATGTTTTCAGTTGCTGGGTTTTCTGGACGTGGACAACCCGTCGGCCATTTCGCGTCAGCAAATGGACGAGTGGCTGGCCGAAGGCGTGGTGGCCTACCTGGGCCGGACCGATGATGTACGCGCCTTTTTGGCGCAGGCTGATTGCGTGGTGCTGCCGTCGTACCGCGAAGGCGTTCCCCGCACCCTGCTGGAAGCGGCGGCGACGGCCCGCCCCGTTGTCACGACCGATGCGCCGGGCTGCCGCGACACGGTCGTCGATGGCGAAACGGGCTTTTTGTGCCACCCGGCCGATGCGCAGGATCTGGCCGACAAGCTGCTGCGCTTCATCGCCTTGACACCCGGGCAGCGCCAGGCCATGGGCC
>CAYJMW010000148.1:0-6066 GCA_964371235.1 uncultured Polaromonas sp. | reverse complement strand
CGGAACATCGGTCATCATCCCGGAATCAGCGGTCACGTTGAATCGGAATACTCAGCAGCCAGATCGGCACGTTGGTGCCGGCCCCAGGCGTCGCAATCAGGCGCTGGCCCGGTTGCGCCGGAGAAAGCAGGTGCTGCAGTTCGGCCACGTCCCGCGGAAAATCGTCGGCGGTCTCGACCCGGTCGCGCCGCAGCGCGCGCAGGGTGGCCGGGTCGGTGCCCGGCGCGCGGCCCAGGCCCAGGTCAATGCGGCCGGGGTACAGCTCGGCCAGCGTGCCAAAGGCCTCGGCCACCACCAGCGGCGCGTGGTTGGGCAGCATCACGCCGCCCGAGCCCACCCGCATTGTCCGGGTTCCGCCAGCGATATAGCCCACCAGAACTGCCGTGGCCGAACTGGCGATGCCCTGCATGTTGTGGTGCTCGGCCAGCCAGTAGCGGGAAAAGCCCAGACGCTCGGCATGCTGCGCGGTGCGCAGCGAAATCGCCAGCGCATCGGCCACTGTTCCGCCTTCGCGCACGGCGACCAGATCGAGCATGGACAAAGCGATGTTCTGAAGTGTTTTCATCCGGCCATTGTCGTGCGTTGCGTTGATTTGCGCTGGCACTGGTGTTCGTGCAAACGGGTCAAGTCCACGTCCGGCGTCCAGCCTGTTGGCATTCCCGATTTAACCACCACCATGCAGAAAGACCAGCGCCGCGTTAAGCAGATAGGTCGCCAGCAGTCCCACGCTGATCCAGCTTAAAAACCGCAGCACCCGGCCTTGCGGCCGCATCACCAGACCGATCATCACCAGCCCGGTCATCGCCACCGCCGCGACCGCTGTTCCCGCATGCACCGGCGAGACATTTGCGAGCAGTGGGCCACGGGTGTAAAAAATGTCGTCTATCGCGAGAATCGCTACATTGAACAAATTGCTGCCAAGCAGGTTGCCGATGGCCATGTCGAGCGCGCCAAGGCGCAAGGCCGACAGCGTCACCGCGATTTCTGGCAGCGTGGTGACCAGCGCCATGAAGAGCGTACCGACGAAGCTTCGGCTCCAGCCCATCGCTTCGGCCAACTGGTCGGCGATTGAAGGCAGCCAACTGCCCGCGGCCAGCACCACCGCAGCGGCAATTCCGAAGCGGCTCCATTCGCGCTTGAGTGCTGGCGCAGGCCCTTCCCCGGCTGCTGGATCACGCGGCGGGCGCAGCGCCTGCTCGTGCGCGAAGACACTGCGCAGCGCCAGCAGGTAGAGCGCCAGCAGCGCCGGGCTGTACAGACCGAGATGCAGCATCGCAGGCGTTCCCGAGGGCAGCAGCAGACTCATCGCCACAAAGCCGAGCATCACCACGCCGAAGGCCGCTGACAGCAAATGCGCGGCACTGGCGTGGTGGTAGATCGGTTGCCTGCGCTGCAACGCGTCGACGACCACCAGGAACACGAGGTTGAACACGCAAGCGCCCAGCGCATTGCCCACTGCCAGATTGGGCGCATCAATCACGGTCACCGCGCTGATGCCTGAGGCCAGCTCGGGCAGAGAAGTCACGGTGGCCAGCAGCGCCAGACCCATCCAGCCGCCCGTAAGCCCTGTCGCCTTCGCAATATGGTCGGCACTTTGGCAAAGCACGTAGCCCGCAGCCGCGATCAGCACCGCGCACAGCAAGAATTGCAGCGCAAGCACGGTGAGTGTCATTGCGCCCCTCTGCGACGCAACCGCGCGATGAGCTTGCGCAGTTCCTCGGCCCACAGCACGCCGCTGGCCAGCACCACCAGTGGCAGCAGCGAGGCGGGCGTCAGCGGCACCGTATAAAACAGCGCGTTCATGAATGGTGCATACAGCACGAGCAGCTGCAGCAGCATGCTGAGTGCCAGGCCGCCGAGCAGCCACGGGTTCCTCAGCAGCCCGAGCTTGAGCGCCGAGCGGGTGGCCGACCGGCAGTTGAGCACGTTGAACCACTGGCACATCGCCAGCACGGTGAAGGTTTCGGTGCGCACCAGCTCGATCGGGAACCCTTGCCCCAGCCTCCAGGCGAACCAGCCGAAGGTCACCAGCACCGCGGCCGCCGCCATCAACAGCACCCGCCCGAGCATCGTCCGGTCCACCAGCGGGTCGTCGCGCGGCACCGGGGCGCGCTTCATCTCATCGCCGTCTGGCGGATCCATCACCAGGTTCACAGTCAGTGTGCCCTCGGTGACGATGTTGATCCACAGGATTTGTACCGCCACCAGCGGCAGGGGAAAACCGCCCAGCAAGGCCAGCAGCAGCACCGCAACCTCGTCGATCGAGGTGGCGAACAGGTAGAGGATGACTTTCTTCAGGTTGCCGTAAACAACGCGCCCCTGCTCGACCGCACCGACGATGGTGGCGAAGTTGTCATCGGTGATGACGATTTTGGCCGCGCTCTTGGCGACTTCGGTGCCGGTGATGCCCATCGCAACACCGACATCGGCGCGCGCCAGCGCCGGCGCGTCGTTGACGCCGTCGCCCGTCATCGCGACCACTTCGCCGTGCGCCTGCAGGGCCTGCACGATGCGCAGCTTTTGCGCCGGATGAACGCGCGCGAAGACCGAAATGCGATCGAGCTCATCATGCAGTTCGGTCTCGTTCATGCGCTCGAGTTCAGCGCCGTCAACAGCGCGGTCGCCGGCCTGCGCGATTCCCAGTTCCCGCGCAATCGCCAGCCCCGTGAGTTTGTGGTCGCCGGTCACCATGACGGGCCGGATGCCGGCCGCACGGCATTCGGCCACGGCGATCTTGACCTCCTCGCGCGGCGGGTCGATCTGGCCGGCCAGGCCGAGCAGATGGGCGCGTCCGGCCAGGGCGTCGAAGCCCGCGTCGGGGTCCAGCGGATCGTCGTCCACCACCGCAAAGGCCAGCACGCGCAGCGCCCGCGCTGCCATGGCTTCGGCTGCCATGCGCGCCGCATGGATCACGGCCGTGCCGTCGGCCGCGCACAGGTGCAGCAGCGCCTCCGGCGCCCCCTTGATGAACACGCGGCGCGGTGCATCGGCAAAGCGGTGGCGCGTGGCCATCATCCGGGTGTCGGAATCGAACGGCAGCTCGGCCTCGCGCGGCGCGGCGCGGGCCAGTTTTTCCAGGTCAATGCCGCCCTTGGCGGCCAGCACTTTTAGCGCGCCTTCTGTCGGGTCTCCCATCACAGACCATTGCGCGCGCGCCTCTTTGGGCGCCAACAGCTGGGAATCGTTGCACAGCGCTGCCGCGTGCAGCAGCGGCGCCAGCGCCGCAGTGTCGGTGCTCAGTTCGCCCTGCGGCGCGTAGCCGATGCCGCTGACCGCCACCTCCAGGCCGCCCGGCAGCCATAGCGCGCTCACCGTCATTTCGTTGCGCGTCAGGGTGCCGGTCTTGTCGGTGCAGATCACGGTCGTTGAACCCAGCGTTTCGACGGCCGACAGGCGGCGGATGATCGCGCCGCGCGCCGCCATGCGCTGCATGCCCACGGCCAGCGCAATGGTCATGGCCACGGGCAAGCCCTCGGGCACCATCGACACCATCTGGCTGATCGCCACCATCAGCACATCGGCCAGCGGCAGTGCCCGAAACATGCCAAGCGCGACCACCGCAACGAACAGCGCCAGCGCCGCAGCCACCAGCCAGCGGCCGAACTGGGCGATGCGCTGCTCAAGCGGTGTTTGGGGATCGGTCGCGGTTTCGGTCAGCCCGGCAATCCGGCCCACTTCGGTTTGCGTGCCAATGGCCACCACCACCGCCCGCCCGCGCCCGGCGCTGGCGTAGGTGCCCGAGAACACCATGTTGTGGCGGTCGGCCAGCCCGGTGCCCTCGGACAAGGTCGATACCGCCTTGCTCACCGGCACCGACTCGCCTGTCAGTGCCGCTTCGGCAACCTGCAGCTGGGCTTCCTCGATCAGGCGTGCATCGGCGCCAACGGCGTCGCCCGCGGCCAGCAGCAGCACATCGCCCGGCACCAGTTCGCGCGCCTTGATCGAAGCCTCCTGCCCGTCGCGCAGCACGCGCACCTGCAGCGCCGAAAGTTGCCGCAACGAGGCCATCGAGCGCTCCGCGCGGCCTTCCTGGAATGCGCCTATCAGGGCGTTGACCAGCACGACCGCCAGGATGACGACCGCATCGCCGTAGTGCGACAGCGCTACTGCCAGCACCGCGGCGGCAAAAAGGATATAGATCAGCGGGCTCTTGAACTGGCGCGCAAAGACGGCCAGTGCGGAGCGGCGCGGTGGCTCGGGCAGGGCGTTGGCGCCTTCGCGCGCGCCGCGCTGGTGGACCTCCGGGGCGCTCAACCCCAATGCCGGATCGCAGCCCTGGCGCGCGAGGACCTCCTCGACCGGCAAGGCATGCCATGCCAGTGTCGATGGCTTTGCGTTGTTGCTGGATGGCGGGTCGTTCGCGGTCATTTGCAGGACAGATTCATGCTGCAAGCGTAACGCAAAACTGCGGCACACCAAACCGCTTTCCGTCCGCGGCTCTTGCCCGAGGCAACTACAGTCGAAGCGGCTGCGCGTAGCCCGTCATTTCCAGATACCCGCTCCCCACGTGCTTGCCATTGCTGTCGATCAGCTCGCTCAGGCCTTCCCAGTAAATCGCGCCGGTGGAGGCGCGGCTGTCGAGTTCCTGGTTGTCGATCACGGCGCGCACGGTATAAAAATCAGCGGGCGTGCGCACGATCCACTCGACCGGATACGCGGTCTGGCTGAGCGGGCTTTTCCAGCGGCGCACGGGTCTGAAAATCACTTCACCGCGGCTGAAGGTATAGAGCGCGCTTTGATATGATTTTGATGCCCTGAACGAGCCGCCGTCCCACACGGCGTTACCGTTCTTGTCGCGCAGCCGGAAAGCGGTGAGGGCGCTGCCGTCATCCAGGTTCATGCCAATCCAGTCCCAGCCGACGGCGCTGGGGTGCAGCAGCGCTTCGCTCCACTCGTGGTCCAGCCAGGCTTTGCCGGTCACTTCAAAGGTCTGGCCCTTGACTTGCAGGCTGCCGCTTGTGGCCAGTTGAGGCTGGCTGTAGTAGTAGCTGGCCTGTTCCTCTTCAGGCCCTTTGCGTGACAAGCCCTGCCTGCCCTGGAGCAGCACGCCTTGCGTTTCTTCAAACTGCAGCTTCAGTGCAAAGTCTGAAGCGGGCAGATCGGCCGTGTACTTGCCATTCGCGGCTTGCAGCGACCAGTCCCGCAGTTTGACGGCCATGTCGTGCTCGCTGGCAGATGCCACGCCAAAACCATCACGTGCAATGCGCTGGTCAGCCAAAAGTTTTTTTCCTTTGACATCGGTGATGGCAGCATGCGCAAAAAGCAACTGCCTGGCGGCAAATTTTGACCTCATGCCCTGGGTGCCATCGACCCGCGAGCGGAAGAATGTGAGCTGAAATCCAAAGACGCGGCCGCCTGATCCAGTTGATGTGGCTTGCCCGGTGATGTACCACCACTCGGTGCGAAAGTCAGGGTGCGAACCCTGGTCACGCGGGAAGGTCAGCACTTTGGCTGAAAGGGCGTGAGCCCCGCCTGCCCATGCCGCAGCGCCAGTGAGCCCGCTCAGCAGCAGATAGCGCCGAAGAAAGCTGACAGGGGGCTGGATCATTACGCCAGCGCGGAACGGACCAGCACAATCAGGTAGAGGGTCATGACCCCCATTCTCGCAGCAGCGCTGGATAAAGTTCGTGCCGCGTTAAAAGGTCTGGGCTGTTGCGGTGGTTTTGAAAACGATTTCCCCGCTCGGGACATGCACCACCCGGACTTCCTGGCGGGTTGGATCGGCCACGCTTTTTACGGCTATGGCAACGGCCAGTGAAGCGTCCTTGTAGAGATGGTTGAAGTTGGGTGAGGGTAGCAGGCTGCCGGTCAGGGTATTCCTGCTTTCGATGCGGAATTGAGCGGATGGCATGATGAAGTCCTCGTTCAAGCAATGCAGTAATGGTAGGCGCGCGATGTGGGGCAGCGATGACAATTTCGCTTTAAAGTGTGACTTGGCGTAAGTCAACGAATGGAACATAGAGAGTTGATGCTCGCAAAGGTTCACTGTCAGCCTGGTAAGTTTTTGTTAGCAGATGCAGCGCAGCCTCCGTGCCACCGGGTTTCCCTGATCGCGCCTTACCAGTC
>CAYJMW010000147.1:0-6084 GCA_964371235.1 uncultured Polaromonas sp. | reverse complement strand
ATGGCTACCAAACAAAAGATTCGCATCCGCCTGAAGGCGTTTGACTACAAACTGATTGACCAGTCCGCTGCCGAGATCGTTGATACCGCCAAGCGCACGGGTGCGATTGTCAAGGGCCCCGTGCCGCTGCCAACCCGCATGAAACGTTTTGACATTCTGCGTTCGCCCCACGTCAACAAGACGAGTCGGGATCAGCTCGAAATCCGCACGCACCAGCGTTTGATGGACATCATTGACCCAACGGACAAAACCGTTGACGCGTTGATGAAGCTTGATCTGCCTGCTGGAGTGGATGTGGAGATCAAGCTGCAATAAACGAGACCGGGGCTTGTGCGGGAGCGCAAACTTCAAAGTATGGGAATTCGCGCTTATTTGCCATCGTCGGCGGCCTGCGCTATACTCGTAGACTGCTCTGAATATGCCAAGCATGAACAGGGTAGTTTTATTAACAGTCTTTCACACAAAAACGTCTGCGGCCAATTGAAGTCGCAGCGGTGAAAGTTACGGAGAAAACAATGAGTCTGAGCAACTCCCTAGGGTTGCTGGGCCGCAAGGTGGGCATGATGCGTCTGTTCACTGATGATGGGGATACCGTTCCTGTCACAGTGGTTGATGTGTCCAACAACCGAGTGACCCAGGTCAAAACCGAAGCGAATGACGGCTACGATGCCCTTCAAGTGGCATTTGGCGCGCGCAAAGCGTCGCGCGTTACCAAGCCGGCGGCTGGCCACCTTGCGAAAGCAGGCGTTGAAGCCGGTGAAATCCTGCGAGAATTCCGCGTGCCTGCAGACGTTGCGGGCAAGTACGCCGCAGGCACTGTTGTGCCTGCTGCCGAGGTGTTTGCAGTGGGCCAGAAGGTTGACGTGCAGGGCACCTCCATCGGCAAAGGCTTTGCCGGCACCATCAAGCGCCACAACATGAAGTCACAACGCGCATCGCACGGCAACAGTCGTTCGCACAACGTTCCGGGCTCGATCGGCATGGCGCAAGACCCCGGCCGTGTGTTTCCTGGCAAACGCATGACCGGTCACATGGGTGATGAAACGGTTACCATACAGAACCTTGACATCGTGCGTATCGACGAAGCCCGTCAGCTACTGATGATCCGTGGTGCCGTGCCTGGTTCCAAAGGTGGTTTTGTGACGGTTCGCGCCGCCATCAAGGCCCAACCAATAGCCGCCGCAAAAGGAGCGAACTGATGCAGGTCGAACTCCTCAATGACCAGGGTCTGGCTTCGTCCAAGGTGGACGTTCCCGATACCGTGTTTGGTCGCGAATACAACGAGAGCCTGGTGCATCAGGTGGTCGTGGCCTTCCAGGCCAATGCCCGCCAGGGTACCCGTGCACAGAAAGACCGTGAGCAGGTCCGCCATTCGACCAAGAAGCCTTTCAAACAAAAAGGCACTGGCCGTGCACGCGCGGGCATGACTTCGTCACCGCTGTGGCGTGGGGGCGGACGTATTTTCCCGAACATGCCCGACGAGAACTTCACGCACAAGATCAACAAGAAAATGTATCGTGCCGGAATGGCTTCGATCTTTTCCCAACTGGCACGCGAGGGTCGCCTGGCTGTGCTGGATTCGTTGACCGTGGATTCACCCAAGACAAAAGTGTTGGCTGACAAATTCAAGGCCATGAACCTGAAATCGGTATTGGTGATCGCCGACGAGGTCGATGAAAATCTGTACTTGGCTTCACGCAATCTGGTGGGCATTCTGGTGGTCGAGCCCCGCTATGCCGACCCGTTGTCACTGGTCCACTACAAAAAAGTGCTGGTGACCAAGGCTGCCATGGATCAACTCAAGGAGATGTTCGCATGAGTGCCGTGAACGCCCAAACCAAATATGACGAAGGCCGCCTGATGCAGGTTCTGGTCGCGCCCATTGTGTCTGAAAAGGCCACGATGATCGCGGAAAAAACCAATTCCGTCACCTTCAAGGTGCTGCAGGGCGCTACCAAGCATGAAATCAAGGCCGCGGTGGAATTGATGTTCAAGGTAGAGGTCAAGGCAGTGGCCGTACTCAACCAAAAAGGCAAGACCAAGCGCTTTGGCAAGTCTGTGGGCCGACGGGACAACATCCGTAAAGCCTACGTAACGCTGCAGGCCGGTCAGGAACTGAACCTCGGTGGGGAGACTGCGTAATCATGGCTGTCATCAAAATGAAACCGACTTCACCGGGCCAGCGCGGCACGGTGAAAATCTCGCGTGACCACCTGTACAAGGGTGAACCTTACGCGCCGCTGCTGGAGCCACAATTCCAGAAATCGGGCCGCAACAACAACGGCCACATAACCGTTCGCCATAAAGGCGGGGGTCACAAGCACCACTATCGCGTGGTCGATTTCAAGCGCAGCAAGGATGCGATTCCGGCCAAGGTCGAGCATATTGAGTACGACCCCAATCGCACGGCCCACCTTGCCCTCATCTGCTACGCCGACGGCGAGCGCGCCTACATCATTGCCCCTCGTGGCCTTGAAGTCGGTGCCACGCTGATCAGCGGCTCGGAAGCGCCCATTCGTGTCGGCAACACACTGCCGATTCGCAACATTCCGGTCGGCTCAACCATTCACTGCATCGAGATGCAAATCGGCAAGGGCGCGCAAATTGCCCGTTCCGCTGGTACCTCTGCGACGCTGCTGGCTCGTGAAGGCATCTACGCTCAGGTGCGCATGCGTTCCGGCGAAGTCCGCAAGATTCACATCGAATGCCGCGCCACCATTGGTGAGGTCGCAAACGGAGAGCACAGTCTGCGCCGTTTGGGCAAAGCCGGTGTGAAGCGCTGGATGGGTATTCGCCCCACCGTTCGCGGCGTGGTAATGAACCCGGTTGACCACCCGCATGGTGGTGGCGAAGGCAAAACCGGTGAAGGCCGTCATCCTGTCGATCCATGGGGCAATCTGACCAAAGGTTACCGTACCCGTAACAACAAGCGCACGCAGGTCATGATCGTGTCGCGTCGCAAGAAGTAAGGGATAGGCCATGACCCGTTCACTCAAAAAAGGTCCGTTTGTTGACCATCATCTGGTAGCCAAGGCTGACAAGGCGGTTACCCACAAAGACAAAAAACCGATCAAGACCTGGTCGCGTCGCTCCATGATCCTGCCCGAGTTCATCGGGCTGACCATTGCCGTGCACAACGGCAAACAGCACGTGCCGGTCTATATCACCGATCAAATGGTTGGCCACAAGCTGGGCGAGTTTGCACTTACCCGGACTTTCAAGGGTCACCCGGCTGATAAAAAAGTCGTGAGAAAGTAAGGAAAGACCATGGAAACACGTGCAACCCTCCGGGGCGTTCGTTTGTCGGTCGATAAGGGCCGTCTGGTCGCCGACCTGATTCGCGGCAAGAAAGTTGACCAAGCGATCAATATTTTGAATTTCACGCAAAAAAAAGCGGCGGGAATCATCAAGAAGGTGGTCGAGTCCGCCATTGCCAACGCCGAACACAACGACGGCGCTGATATCGACGAATTGAGGGTGAAAACCATTTACGTCGAACAGGGCGCGACACTTCGGCGTTTTACCGCCAGAGCCAAGGGCCGCGGCAACAGTATCAGCAAGCCCACGTGCCATGTGTACGTGGTGGTTGGCAACTAAAGGCAGCAGGAAATGGGACAAAAAATCAACCCAACCGGGTTTCGCCTGGCAGTGAGCCGCAACTGGGCCAGCCGCTGGTACGCAAACAACCGTGATTTCGCCGGCATGCTGGCCGAGGACATCAAGGTACGCGAGTACCTCAAGGCCAAGCTGAAGAACGCCGCCGTGTCGCGCGTTCTTATTGAGCGCCCTGCCAAAAATGCCCGCATCACGATTTTCTCGGCGCGTCCGGGCGTCGTCATCGGCAAAAAGGGCGAGGACATCGAGAACCTCAAGAAAGAACTGAGCCGCCAGCTCGGTGTGCCGGTCGCCGTGAACATTGAAGAAGTTCGCAAGCCTGAAATTGATGCCAAGCTGATCGCCGACAGCATCACCCAGCAGCTTGAAAAACGCATCATGTTCCGCCGCGCCATGAAGCGCGCCATGCAAAACGCCATGCGTCTGGGAGCCTTGGGCATCAAGATCATGTCGTCGGGGCGTCTCAATGGCATTGAAATCGCCCGTTGCGAGTGGTACCGCGAAGGTCGCGTGCCGCTTCACACCCTGCGCGCCGACATTGATTACGGCACCTCCGAGGCCAAGACCACCTATGGCGTGATCGGTGTCAAGGTCTGGGTTTACAAAGGCGACACTCTGGGTCGCGGTGACTCGCCTGGCGCCAAGCTGGATGCCGCGCCGTCTGACGAGGAGCGCAAGCCACGGGGTCCGCGCCGCGATGCCCGGCCGGGTGATCGTACTGACCGCCCGGCCCCGCGTGGTGCCCGTGCCCCGCGCAGCGCCGGTGGCACCAGCATCGCGCCGACCGATGGCAGCGACAAACCTGTCGAAGCGACGGGTGCGGCACCCGCTGCCGACGCACCGAAAACCACCGTTAAGCGCGTCCGCAAAGCCGCGCCAGCTGCAGCAGCTGACGGTGCCAAGACCGAGTAATCGGTCTGCATTACGGAGATAAATCATGCTGCAACCCGCTCGCAGAAAATACCGCAAAGAGCAAAAAGGCCGCAACACCGGTATCGCAACCCGAGGTAACTCGGTCGCGTTCGGTGATTTCGGTCTGAAGTGTACCGACCGTGGTCGTCTCACTGCTCGTCAAATTGAAGCCGCACGCCGTGCGATTTCCCGTCACGTCAAACGTGGCGGACGCATCTGGATCCGTGTCTTTCCGGACAAGCCAATTTCCCAAAAACCCGCTGAAGTGCGCATGGGTAACGGCAAGGGCAATCCCGAGTACTACGTGGCTGAAATTCAGCCCGGCAAGATCGTTTTTGAAATCGTCGGTGTGCCTGAAGAACTTGCACGCGAAGCGTTCCGCCTGGCTTCGGCCAAGCTGCCGCTGCGCACCACGTTCGTCAGCCGCATGATCGGCCAGTAATCAGGGGAACCCAGGAAAATGAAAACTACTGAACTGCGCCAGAAAGACGTTGCCGGATTGCAAACGGAAGTCAAAGAGCTGCAGAAAGCCCACTTCGGCCTGCGCATGCAAAAAGCCACGCAGCAACTCAACAACACCGCCACGCTGCGTTCCACGCGCCGCGCCATCGCTCGCGCAAAAACCATTTTGCAAGAGACCATCGTCAAGCAGGGAGCCAGCAAATGACGGAAACTAAAAAATCCCTCACACGCACCTTGATTGGCAAGGTGGTTAGCGATAAGCGCGCAAAAACCGTGACAGTGCTGGTTGAGCGTCGCGTCAAGCACGCGCTCTACGGCAAGATCGTGTCGCTCTCCAGCAAGTATCACGCCCACGACGAAAAGAGCGAGTACAAGATGGGTGACGTGATCGAGATCACTGAAAGCCGGCCGATCTCAAAAACCAAAAATTGGGTCGTGACCCGGTTGGTAGAAAAGGCGCCTGCCGTTTAAGTTGTCAATACTTTTATGGCAAGTCATCAAATGCGGCTCACTCGGTGGGCCGTTTTTGTTTCCACCTCCGGCTGGCCATGGAAAGACCGCAAAATGCGATGAGGTTTCCTGTTTGGGTCAAAATGACCGGCACAAAACCATTTCTGAAAAACAGGAGTAACTCGTGATCAAAGTAGGTGACCCCCTTCCCGCGGCCACGCTGAGGGAATATTCGGACGTCGAAGGCGGCGGCTGCAGCATTGGCCCCAACCTGGTCGATGTGACCAAAGCCAGCGCTGGCAAAACCATTGCACTGTTTGCCCTGCCGGGCGCGTTCACGCCCACTTGCTCGGCCAAGCATGTCCCCGGTTATGTCGAAAAATTCACCGAGCTCAAGGCCGCCGGTGTCGATGAGATATGGTGCGTCAGCGTGAACGACGCGTTCGTTATGGGCGCCTGGGCGCGCGAGCAGAAAACCGGCGGCAAGGTGCGCATGCTGGCCGACGGCAGCGCAGACTTCACCAAGGCCACCGGATTGACCCAGGACCTGTCGGGCAAGGGCATGGGCCTGCGCAGCAACCGCTACTCGATGCTGGTCAAGGACGGCAAAGTGGCCAGCCTCAATATTGAAGGCCCTGGAAAGTT
>CAYJMW010000146.1:0-6327 GCA_964371235.1 uncultured Polaromonas sp. | reverse complement strand
TGATCAGTGTTGATGATGCGGGCCTGCCCTATGTGACGCACCTGCCGCTGCATCTGGAACCGCACGGCAAGCAGATGGTGCTGCTGGGCCATGTCGCCAAAGCCAATGCGCATTGGCGCTATTTGAAGGTCAGGCCGCAGGCCGTGGTGACCTTCCTGGGGCCCCACGCCTATATGTCGCCCAGGGTCTATCCTGATCTGGCGCGGGTGCCAACCTGGAACTACCTGGCCGTGCATTGCACCGTGCAGGCCAGCCTGATTGAAGATGCGGCGGCGAAAGACCGGCTGCTGAAAATACTGATCGCCGACCATGAGCCGCCCTTTGCCGAACAGTGGCGCGGCATGGGTGAGGAGTTCGCCCACAAAATGCTGGCCGGTATCGTTGCGTTTGAGCTGCGGGTGACTGATCTGCAATGCAAGCTCAAGATCAACCAGCACCGGCCCGAGTCCTTCGCCGCGATGAAAGCCATTTATGCCGCTGGCAATGAGAATGAGCAGGCCCTGGCCGAATGGATGGACCGGCTGGGAATGGATCCGACTCCCCAACGCTGCAAGGAGAGCTGAAATGCGGGCCCTGTTTGGCATGGTGAGTTTGTTGCTTGTTCTGGCCATCGTTGGAGTACTGGTCAAGAAGCAGTTGTCGCCCGCGCCCCTGGCCCCGGCAACGGCAGACGGATCAGTCCTCTCGCCTGTGCCGACGGAGGGTTCCACAGTCCGGCAGCAAAGCCAGCAGATCCAGCAGCAATACCGCCAGAAACTGGAAGGCGCGATGCAGCAGGCGCGCCCCATGCCGGATGATAAATAAGATAGTAAAAATCGCCTCTAGCCCATATGCAACGGGCATAGTAAGCTATTAAAAAGGAAGCAGTCGTGGGTGATGCCGACTTCATGCAGGCTGCCCTGGAACAGGCCCGCGCAGCCGCGGCAGCGGGGGAAGTCCCGGTCGGTGCGGTGGTGGTACGCGGCGGCCAGGTCATTGCCACTGGCCGTAACGCGCCGATTGACGGGAATGACCCGACGGCCCATGCCGAGATCGTGGCGCTGCGCGCCGCCGCGCAGGTGCTGGGCAACTACCGGCTGGATGACTGCGAGTTGTTTGTCACGCTCGAGCCCTGCGCCATGTGCAGCGGCGCCATGCTGCAGGCACGGCTCAAGCGTGTGGTGTTTGGTGCGCCCGATCCCAAGACCGGTGCTGCCGGTTCGGTCGTCAACCTGTTTGCTGAGGCGCAACTCAATCACCAGACCCAGTTGCAGGGTGGGGTGCTGGCGGCCCAATGCGGCGCGCAGCTGCAGGATTTTTTTCAGCAACGACGCACCGAACAACGCAAGGAGACAAAACTGAACCATCCGCTGCGCGACGACGCGCTGCGCACGCCGGATGCTGCTTTTGAGCCCTTGCCGGACTATCCGTGGCAACCCCGTTACCTCAGCGATTTGCCGGCCCTGGCGGGTCTGCGCATGCACTACCTGGACGAGTCGGGCGAAGGCAGCGGCCAGCACCTGACGTATCTGTGCCTGCACGGCAACCCGAGTTGGAGCTATCTGTACCGCAAGATGATTCCGGTCTTTTTGCAGGCCGGACACCGGGTGGTGGCCCCTGACCTGATTGGCTTCGGCAAAAGTGACAAACCCAAGAAGGAAGCCACCCACAGCTTCACCTGGCATCGCCAGATATTGCTGGAGTTTGTGGAGCGGCTCAACCTGGAAAACGTCGTCCTCGTGGTGCAGGACTGGGGCGGACTGTTGGGGCTGACGCTGCCCCTGGCGGAGCCGTCGCGTTACCGTGGCCTGCTGGTGATGAACACCGCGCTGGGCACCGGTGACGTGCCACTCTCGGCCGGTTTTCTGGCCTGGCGCGAGATGTGCGCCAAAAATCCCGGCTTTGACGTGGCCAAGCTGTTTGCGCGCGGCAACCCGCAAATGAGCGCGGCCGAGGCTGCGGCCTATAACGCGCCATTTCCCGACAGTGGCCACCGAGCTGCGCTGCGCGCCTTTCCGGTCATGGTGCCCGAGTTCCCGGAAGATGATGGCGCGGCCATCTCGCGACAGGCCCGCGACTTCTGGCGCGGCGACTGGACCGGCCAGACCCTCATGGCCGTGGGTGCACAGGACCCGGTGCTTGGCGTGCCGGTGATGCGCGGCCTGCAAAAACTGATTCGCGCTTGCCCCGAGCCCATGGTGCTGGAGCAAGCCGGCCACTTCGTGCAGGAGCATGGGGCGCCCGTCGCTGCCGAAGCAGTGCGGTTTTTTAAATAAACCGGGACCGGACTTTATCCGGTATCGCTTTGCGGCGCAGGGGTCGCGCGCCTGATGTTTCCCCAGGTGTCTTTCCACTCTTCAAGCCAGGCGGTCAGGGCCAGACTGACCGTTCCAGTCTGCGGGGCCAGGCGCAGCACGGTGGCGGCCTGGTTCAGCGCCTCCATTGGTCGCGACAGGTCCAGCGCTTGCGCACCATTTTGTTTGGAAAGTTTTTCGCCGTTGGCGCCCAGCACCAGCGGCGTATGCAGGTAGCGCGGCAGGCAAACGCCGAGCGCCTGCTGCAGCAGAATTTGCCGCGCGGTGTTGTCGGCCAGGTCCTGGCCGCGCACGATGTCCGTCACGCCCTGGGCGGCATCGTCGGCCACCACGGCCAGCTGGTAGGCCCAGAATCCGTCAGCGCGTTTGAGCACGAAGTCGCCCACTTCCCGGCTGACATGCTGCGCCTGGGTCCCCAGCCAGCGGTCATGCCAGACCAGGGTGTGATCCGGGGCGATCAGTGTGGGTGCGTCATTTGCTACTGATTTAATAGCTGACGGCGCCCTGTTTGCCTGGGCTAGAGCCCCATTTTCTTCACATTTTTCGGTGGAAAAGCGCCAGGCGCGCGCCGCCCGGCCCTTGAGTCCCTGGCGGCAGGTGCCGGGGTACACCAGTTCCCCATGGCGCAGCTTGGGTTGCCCTGAGGCCTCCAGCGCCCGTTCGATGTCCTGTCGTGTGCAAGCGCAGGGGTAGGCCCTGCCGGCAGCCACGAGTTGATCCAGCGCCTGCTGATACAGCGCGCCGCGCTGCGATTGGTAAATCGGTGGCTCATCGGGCAGCAGCCCGCAGGTGGCCAACTGTTCAAGGATGGTTTGGTCCGCACCAGCGATGCAGCGCGGCGTATCGACGTCTTCCATACGTACCAGCCACCGGCCGCCGTGCGCACGCGCATCAAGCCAGCTCGCCAGCGCTGCAACAAGTGACCCCGCATGCAGAGGACCGGTCGGGGAGGGTGCAAACCTGCCGATGTATTTGGCCCCCACGCTGGTCGCTTCGCGCAGTTAAGGGAGTCAGAAATTACAAACTTACCCGTTTGGTCATCGCGAGCGAAGCGCGGCGATCCAAGGTCGCGCACCACGGTGGCATGGATTGCCACGCTTCGCTCGCAATGACGGGGAAGAGGTATTTCGGCAATTTCTATCTCCCTAAATAATCGCCAAAGCCATTTCCAGGCCCGAAATAAAGGCGTCTTCCACCCGGTGGCCCAGGCACCAGTCGCCACAGGCGCCGATGCGCGATTTCGGGTCCCAGAGATGGGTTTTGCCAAGGGGCTCGGTGGTCTGGGCAAAACGCCAGCGCTGTGCCACCGCGTAGGGGGGCTCCGCGCGTATGCCGGTGACTTCAGTGAAGGCCTTGAGCAGTTTGGCCGTGACGCGTTCGGTATCGTCTTCCAGGTGACGCTGCGACCAATCCGCGCTGGCCTGAACGGTCCAGCGTTCAATCGGCTCACGGCCGGGCTTGGACGACTCGCGCGCCAGCCAGGCAATGCGGTGGTGGGTGCTGCGCGCCGCGTTCCACTGCGGCCCCAGGTGCGACAGCGTGGGCTGCACGGCTTGCGGAAACGCCAGCATCAGGGTCCAGCAGGGCGCCACACTCACACGCGTGAGGTCTGCCATCAGCTCCTTGCCCTGCTGTGAGCTGAGCAGCAGCGCCTGCGCCTGGGGCGAGGGCACGGCCAGCAGCACCGCGTCAAAACCGGAATAGACCCGATTGCCATTGCCCGGGCCTTCGGTTTGCAGTTGCCAGCGTTGCGGGTGCAGCTTGTCGGGTTCCAGGCGAGTGACTGCGGTTTGCAGCACCAGGCTGCCAGCGCTATCGAGCGGCGCGGCCCATTGGCGCGGCAGTGCGTTCATTCCCGGCGTCGCGACCCAGTGCGGCTCCGCAGGGGGCGGCGCGGCGGCCACCACACGCCCGGCTTCGTCCAGAATGCGAACGGTGGTGGCGCTCCAGGGGCGCACCAGACCCGGAACTGTTGCCAGCGCCTTTTCAAAGCGTGCATCACGAACCGTGAAGTACTGGGTGCCGTGGTCGAAACCGCCAAACTCGGTTTGCCGCGTCGCCATGCGGCCGCCGACAGAGCCGTATCTTTCGAAAACCGTCACGCGCTGGCCGGCCTGTGCCAGGGTGCGCGCGCAAGCAATGCCTGCCATGCCGGCGCCGACCACTGCGATATGGCGGGGAGACCCGGACTCAGCGGAAGATGCGGATGTTTTGCTCATGTCTTTGTACTTTTTCGAGGTGGATGAAATGGCTGCGTCAGTTGAATTACCCCTGCAAGCATAAACGCACTCTACACGCAGCGCCGCCCCGCAGGCCGCCCGCTTGCGCTCAGACGCTGCGCAAGCGTTTCAGCAAGGCAATCCGGGTCGGCTGATTTTCCAGTTGTTTAAGCCACCATTGCAAGGCACGGCCCTGCTGGGCGCCGCTGTCGCGCCAGGCGTAGCTCATTCGCGGCACACGCCGGGGCCGCTGCACCTGCTTGAGCACAAGCCGCCCGGCCAGCACATAGGGGCGGGCCAGGTATTCAGGCAGAAAACCGCCGCCCAGGCCGCGCAGTTGGGCGTCGAGTTTGGCGGACATGCCCGGGACCGTGAACACGTCCTGGCCGCCCAGCAGATTGACCGTGGTGCCGCCGCCGCGCTGCACCGAGTCGGCCACCGCAACGGCGCGATGTTGCCGGATCACCGCGTCTGGCACCGGCTCGACGGCTTTGGCCAGCGGGTGATGGGGCGCCACGGCATAAACGAAGTTGAGATTGCCCAGTGCTTTGCTATGCACGCTGCCGGGCGTGTTTGGTTCAAGGATGATGCCGATGGCCAGGTCCGCCTGACCAGAGGTCAGCGCCTCCAGCGTGCCGGACAGCGCCTCTTCGCGAATCCGCAAGCGCGTGGGTGGACCCAGCGCCAAAAAAGCCTCGCACAGCTCCATGATGGTGGTGCCAGAGATGACGCTGTCAACGGCCAGAGTGAACTGCGGCTCCCAGCCGGTTGCCACGCGCTTGACGCGGTTCGCCACGGCGTCGAGCTCCATCAGCAGGCGGTTGCCTTCGCGCAGCAGTTCCTTGCCGGCTTCGGTCAGTCTGGCCTGCCGTGATGAGCGGTCAAACAGCAGCACATCAAGCGCGTCTTCGACCTGGCGAATGCGGTAGGTCAGGGCGCTGGGCACCACGCCGAGTTCGCGCGCGGCCGCTGCCATGCTGCCGTTGCGGTGCACTGCGTCAATCAGCCCGATGGACTCGGGTGTGAGCGCGTTGCGTAGGCTGTTGTTGATGGTTGCCAAGATGATTGTTCAAATAATTTGAATGATGCCACCAAACAGGCGCAACCGCCAGATCAATTCCGGTGGCACCATTGAGGCACTGCAACAAACCCGGCGAGGTGCTTCAGATGATGACCCAACGATATTCCAGCGAACGCGGCTATGCCGATCACGGCTGGCTCAAGTCATTCCATTCGTTTTCATTCGCCGGTTATTTTGACCCGGCGCACATGGGCTTTGGCAACCTGCGCGTCATCAATGAAGACCGCATTGCGGCGGGCAAGGGTTTTGGCACGCACGGCCACCAGAACATGGAAATCATCAGCTACGTACTCAGTGGCGAGCTGGCGCACAAGGACAGCATGGGCAACGTCAAGGGCATTCCTCCGGGCGATGTGCAGCGCATGAGCGCGGGCAGCGGTGTGCAGCACAGCGAATTCAACCACGCCGAGGGCCAGACCACGCATTTGCTGCAGATATGGATTGAGCCCAACGTGACCGGCATTGCCCCGGAGTACGAGCAAAAAACTTTCCCTGATGCGGAAAAGCGCGGCGCGCTGCGGCTGGTGGCGTCGCCTGACGGCGCGCAAGGCTCGGTCACGATTCATGCCGACGCAAGAATGTATGCGGGCCTGTTTCATGGCGCTGAGACGGCCACGCTGGCGCTAAACCCCGCGCGCAAGAGTTATGTGCATCTGGTGCGCGGCGAACTCACAGTGAATGGCCGCAAGCTGAGCGGCGGCGATGCGTTGCTGGTCGAGGGCGAAAGCCAGAT
>CAYJMW010000145.1:305-6396 GCA_964371235.1 uncultured Polaromonas sp. | reverse complement strand
GTGACGCGCCAGACGATGGCGATTTTTTCGAACCTGACTTTTCCAACTAAAGGGTACCACCCATGGCAGCAAACCTTCTTCACGACGCATTCGGTTCATCAACCGAACTGACCGCCGCAATCAACAAAGCCCCGTTCAATCCGGGCACACTTGCCAAGCTGAAACTGTTCACTGAACAGGGTATTTCCACGACTGATGCCATGATCGATTATGCGACTGACGTTATCAGCCTTGTTCCTGTGGCGCCCCGGGGTGGCGTGGCTGAACCTTATCAGTCCGGCGCTCAGGAGGGCGTGAAGATCAGCGCACTTCACCTACCCACGCGTGGCTCAGTCTTCGCCGATGAATGTCAAGATAAGCGCGCGTTTGGCACGACTGACCTATCCAGTCCAATGGTCCTACGAACGCGAAAGCTAAGCGGGATGCGGAGAAATATCGAGCTAACTGTCGAGCATCTCCGCTATGGGGCTATCAGGGGCAAAGTGCTGGACGCTGACGGCACGGAGTTGCTGGACTTGTACGCCCTGTTTGGCATTACGCAGACCTCACTTAGCCTTGCCCTTGGGACCACCACGGCGATTTTGAACAAAGTGATTGACGCAGAGCGCGCGTCAGAGGATGCATGCGGCGGGGATGTGCCGTCGGGTTTTGTCGCACTTTCTGCCCCCGACTTCATGGACGCACTGCGGGCCAATTCCGCCTATGACACGGCATTGCGCTACGGACAACCTTCTGAACTGCTGAAGGATTTTCGCACCGGCATTACCATCGGCAATACTACGTTCATCGAGTGTCGCAGCACGCCCGGCTTGCCTGTGCGAATCCCCGCAGGCGAATCGTACCTGGTACCGCAGGGCATCGCGGACCTGCTTTTGACGCGCTACGCGCCCGCTGACTACATGGAATCGGTGAATAGTCCGGGCCTGCCCTTGTACGCCAAGAGCGAAGCCATGGATTTCGACAAGGGGTACCTACTTGAGGTTCAGTCAAATCCGATCAACATAAATACCAGACCAGCCTCTGTAATTAGATTAACTGCAGCGTAAAAAATCATGCCGACACTTGACCAAAAATTTGAAATCGCCGGCGAGTATGGCGACAGCGAAGCGGCCGGGCGCGCGCGCGCGGCTTACGCAGCCGGCTTTACTGGCGCCACGGTAAGCGCCCTGGTGCTGCGTGGCAACACACCCACGCAGTTCGCGGTATCACTGGCTGAAGCTTGCGAAATTAGGAGCCTGGCCCGTATTTGCGCAGGCGGCACGGGTGTGGACAATGACTCGGCGGTAAACGACGCCATCGTTAAGGGCATCCCCCTGGCGACGGTGCGCGCGGACATCACCAAGCTACTGGCCACACTGGACGAAGAGACCCACACCGACACAGCACGAAAAATCGACCGCATGCAGCAAGCGTCCGGCGTTTATGCGCAGCGAGAGGCACAGATTGATGCAGCGAGAGGCGCAAACAATGGCTGAACGGTTTAACCTGGTGCGCTTGGCTGAACTGCGCGACGCCCACCGGGCAAAAGTTGACGCATACCGTCGAAGCGGCGAGATCGTGAAAGAAGCCGCACAGGCCGCGACCCGCGCTCGACTTGATGCTCCTCCTCTGCCTGGCCAGCCCCCGACAGCAACCCGGTATGCGTTTGCCCCGGGTATCGGGCAGGCTGCAAAGCCCGCCACGGTACGGGCAAAAACAAACGATTTTTATCTATTGCCTGTGCATGCCCTACGGGCGTTCACACAAGATCAACTTGCCGCGGCCGAGGTTGACCCCCGCGCGCTAACCCGGATACTTGCCGCGGAAGCACGTCTTGAACGGCTGCGCGCAGAGCATGGGAATAACGTATCCGCCGTCGGGGATTCTGCGAAATTCATGAAGGGCATAGAACGGTTTAGCCGGGAGAAACGGCTGTGACGTTCCTAGAAAAAGTCCGCTCGGCACGCGGCAAAATTGAAGCCCTTAACGACGAACTTACCACCATTGACGCGCAGAAGCGAAGCCGTGCTGAAGTTGAAGCCATGCTCTCAGAGCGCATCGACTCATTCGCAGTTGATGGGCGGGCGAATCGGCAGCGCGCGTTGTACCGGCTCTCGCAGGGCATCCCGGCTGGGCTATTCCACGTCCGCGCGACAGGCGCGACTGACCGCGGGGATGTTGTGAATGTCACCCTCGACATGGGGCCGATTCTTACCCAGCTACTGGGCGAGGGCGTCATGCTGAAAGCCTTGCAGAGCGCGATATCAGGCTTGCCCGCTGGCCTAGCACCAGACGCCAAGAAAAAACGCTGTAAAGCAATCCTGGCTGACCTCGACACTGCGCATAAGGAAGAAGAAGGCGCGATCAGGGATGCCGAGACCATTGGCGAAATAATCCCACGCCGGCTTGATGCTGACCCGCACTATGTCCTGTCATTGAACCTTGACGATGTCGCCTGAGGATCATGAAACGCGGGTAAGGCGTATGGCCCGCGAACTTGCCGAACTCGAATATCGGATTCAACGATGCGATCCGCAGGATTTTTTGCGCCTGAATATGCAAATCAACCACCGCAAAGACGGGCTGCGCACGGTCCTCAAATTGAAAGCGTAAATAATGGCAGCCAGCAACAACAGTCGTGATGTCAAATTAACGGTGGGGGTTGAAACTACCGGCGCCGATAGCATCCAGCAATTAGCCGGGGATTTCGAAAACATCGCCACCGCAGGCACGGACGCAGCCCCTGGCGTTGAAAAGCTAAGCGCGGAACTTGTCGCGCTGTCACAAAATACGAAAGACCTTCGCGCGTCTGAGGCCGCCGCCCGTGCCGAGGTCTCTCTGCAAAAAACCGCGCGCGATGAACTGCGGGATACGCTTGCGCGTCTTCGGGCAGAGACCGACAAAGCGGGCCGCGGGACCGACGGATACAAGTTGAAAGAGCGCGAGCTGCGCCTGGCCGTCATAGACAGCAGTGGCGCATTGCGAGACAAGCAAAAAGCCCTTGAGTCAGCGTCCACGGGCGCGCGTGTCGCTGCTGCAGCAGAGGTCAAGCTGTCCGCACAGATCAAGGACACGAACGCAGCGTATCGGCAACTTGGGGCAGCGTCAGCAGCCAGCGCAGCGCAGCAAGCCGCCGCGCATACGACCGCGGGTGATGGCCTGGAAAAACTCAAAGGTCAGCTAAGCAGCTTGCGCAATATAGCAATTGCGGCACTGGGTGGCAGCTACGTGGGCAGCCTGGCCAAAGACGTGTCAGAGACGGCCGACGCTTTCAACAACCTCCAAGCCAGAATCAAGCTTGCGACAGGCGAAGGGGTTGCATTCCAGACGGCGTTCGAGGGCGTTACCGCCGTTGCGCAGCGCACCAGCAGCAGCCTGGAAAGTACAGGAAATCTGTTCACCAAACTAGCTGAATCAGGTAAGGCTATGGGCGTGGGTCAGGCTGAAGCGCTCAAACTCACTGAGACGGTAAATCAGGCCGTGCAACTGAGCGGCGCCAGTGCAGAGGCCAGCAACGCAGCTATCATACAGCTCATACAAGGCCTGCAGTCGGGCGTACTCCGGGGTGACGAATTTAATTCGGTCATGGAGCAATCCCCCCGTCTCGCCCGCGCACTGGCCGACGGCGTGGGCGTCACCACGGGCGAGCTCCGCAAAATGGCAGAAGCTGGGGCGCTGTCCAGTGAGACTGTTATCAAGGCTCTGCGGGGCCAGTCTGATGCCGTGGCCAGCGAGTTTGCCAAACTGCCCGGCACAGTTGGAAGAGCGATTACCAACCTGAGCACTGCCTGGACGCTGTACGTAGGCGAGACCGACAAGGCAACCGGCGCCAGCAGCGCCGCTGCAAGCGCGATTAACGCGCTGTCTGCCAATCTAAAGACTGTGGCCGGGTTCCTGCTTGATGCAGGGCAGGCAGCGGCCGGTTTTGTTGCCCTCAAGCTGGCGCAGCACTTTGCCGGCCTGGCCGTGGCTGCCACACAGTCCGCAGTCGCAGTAACGGCGAACGCTACCGCCATCACTGCGGCCGGGGCCGCCAGTGGCGGGGCTGCTGTCAACGTGGGCCGTTTCGCCGCCATCCTGGGCACACTCAAGATGTTCACGCTGATTGGTATCGTTACCAATTTTCATGACATCGGGACCGCCATAGGTGAAGGTGCAGCCAAGTTGATGGGGTACAAAGACCGCACAGAGGAGCTATCCCGCGCGGAAAAAACCGCCGCACTGATTGCGGCCGATACCGTGGCCATGCGTAAACAGATGGCAGACGCGACGCAGGCGGCAATCGACAAACAGTTCGAACTGTCCATAGTCGCCAAAGCCAGCATTGCAGAGTTCGAAAAACTCATCAAGGAGGGCACGGGCGCCGCTGAAGCAATCGCCAAAATTGGCAAAGATTTCGACCTTGCCAGTGTGCCGGGTATTCGGGACGCAGCATCCGTCCTGGACAAGCTGTCCGCAAACGGCAAGATCAGCGCTGGAGAATTTCAGGCTGCCTGGGGCAATGCCCTCAAGGGTGAAGACCTGGCCGTGTTTGAGACCCGAGCCCGTGCCGCGTTCGCAGGCACAGCCCGCGAGGCTGAACGCCTGGGGCAGGTGCTGGACGCATCGCTTCGGGAATCTATCAAGCGCACAGGCCTCGACTTTGACGTTATCAGCGGGGGCATGGGCAAGGCATCGCGCAGCGCCATAAATGACACTGAAGCCATGATTAAGGGGCTTGACCGCCTAAAAACAATGGGCGTGGACACCGCCCAAGCACTTACAGCCAGCATCGGTAAGGGCATCAACACCGCAGACAGTCAGAGGGCTATCGAGGCCGTCAAGGCCCAGATTGAAGCCGTGCGCAAGGCGCTGGGGGACAAGGTGGCCGACGGGTTGCTCGATCAGGCCAAATTGAAAGCCAATGAACTAAAAGACGCACTTGACAAGGCTACGCCCGGCATCACGTCAATCCGGGAAGCAATGAAGCTGCTGGGGGTCACCAGTGATGAAGTATTCAAGGACACCGCCGCAAAGAGCAAAGCCGCCTATGACGCCATGAAAGAGAGCGGCACCAGCAGTGCCCGCGAACTGGCTGACGCGTTCAAGAAAATGGCGGCCGATGCAATCGCGGCTTCGGGCGAGGTGGGCAGCACGCAACACGCTGTCACGGAGGAAATTCTGAAATCCGAGGGCGCGCTACGTGGCCTGAGCGTGTCGTTCGACGCCCACGGAAAAATGGTCGTGCAAACGCAGGCAGAGGCCGCCGACGCCATCGCCCGGACTACCGGCGTGCTGGGTGGACAGAGGGATGCCCTTGATTCGGTTACCTCTGCCCTGGAGCGCCAGAACATCGCACAAGAGAAAGCCAACGCGATCACGGAAAAAGCTACCGAGTTGGAGAACAAGCGCCTTAACCGTGACAAGGAAGGCTACAGCCTCAACACTGCTGGGACGAGAGCGACCCAATTGATTGACAACCGAGCCTCACTTTTTAACGAGGCGAAGAGTAGGGGGCTAAATGAGGCAGATGCGCTCAAGGTGGCAAAGCAGTTTATTGATGACAACGGGCGCCAGACAAGCCCACGGGAAATAAATTTTGCACAAGGCGAAAACTGGAAGGTTGCTTTCGTAAAAAGCGTCGGCGATGCTATTTTGGCAGCGGCGCAGCGCAATGTTGATGCAGCCAATCACCCGACCAGCCCCACTGGCAACCCCTTACCTGCCCCTACTGGCAGCACCCAAACCGTCAACATCAACATTGGCGGCCGCACCACCGCAGTCAACGTGGCCAGCGCCGCCGACGCTGCTGCGCTTATGTCTGTCCTCCGTCAACTTGAATCCGCCAAAGGAACATCCGCATGAGCATCAGCGGGGCGCCCGACCTGGTTGCGCTGGCCCGAGCGTACCGGTATTGAACCTTCGGCAAATCTGCAGAATGTCTCCCAGTTGACGCGGCGTGTGATAGCCAAAATCTATCAAAATTGCATGGCACAGATATTGCAACCCGCAAGAAGTGCGCCTGATACAAAACAACTATGAGCCGTTGCTATTGTTTTAATAGCGTAGCCTGTGCGATGGTTGCGCTGGCCCGAGCGTACCGGTATTGAACCTTCGGCAAATCTGCAGAATG
>CAYJMW010000145.1:0-205 GCA_964371235.1 uncultured Polaromonas sp. | reverse complement strand
TCTCCCAGTAAAACAATGAAGCGTTACGCCGCACGGTACAAAACCCGGTACTGCTGGCTACACGGTGGCTACATGACCAGAAAAGCAACACCAAACAAAAAAGCCTGCTATCAGTTAAGTAGCAGGCTTTCTATATTCTATGCGGGTTTTCTTGGGGTGGCTGATGGGGCTCGAACCCACGACAACAGGAATCACAATCCTGGAC
>CAYJMW010000144.1:0-6437 GCA_964371235.1 uncultured Polaromonas sp. | reverse complement strand
GCTCCAACTGGCTGTCGAACACACCTGGCCAGACCATCGGTCCGCGCTGCTTCCCGGGTGCGACACGCGGGCAGATGTTGACAAATTTGGCCCAATCTATAAGATATACGCACAATATATCTATCCACTTTAAACCATGACCATCACCCTCACTGAAGCGGCGGCCAAACAGATCCGCTCGCAAATTGCCAAGCGCGGCAGCGGCCTCGGGCTGCGCGTCGGCGTCAAAAACGTCGGCTGCTCGGGCTTCGCCTACACCTATGAGCTGGCCGACGAACTGCACGCAGGCGAGCAACGCTTTGAAGGCCACGATGCCACGTTGCTGATCGCTCCGCAAAGCATCGCCACACTTGACGGCGCCTGCCTCGACTTTGTCACCGAAGGGCTCAAGCAGAGTTTTCAGTTTGACAATCCCAACGTCGGCAACACCTGCGGCTGCGGCGAAAGTTTCAGCCTGAAGGCGGGCGCCGGCAAGGGAGGTGCTGCATGAGTGCCGTACTGCAAAACCTGGTCAACCAGCCCTACAAGCATGGATTTGTCACCGACATTGCGTCCGATGTGGCCGCCAAGGGTCTGAGTGAAGACACCATCCGGCTGATCTCCGCCAAGAAAAACGAGCCCGAATGGCTGCTTGAATTCCGCCTGAAGGCGTTTGCCCACTGGCTGACGATGACCGATCCTGGGTGGGCCAACATCAAACATCCGAAGATCGATTTTCAGGCGATCAGCTATTACTCGGCGCCCAAGCCTAAGCCGAAGCTCAAAAGCATGGACGAAGTCGATCCCGAGTTGCTGCGCACCTTTGAAAAGCTGGGCGTGCCGATGCACGAGCGCGCGGCGCTGGCGGGCGTGGCGGTTGA
This sequence comes from uncultured Polaromonas sp., assembly GCA_964371235.1. GTDB lineage: Bacteria > Pseudomonadota > Gammaproteobacteria > Burkholderiales > Burkholderiaceae_C > Polaromonas. The sequence goes on along the minus strand of CAYJMW010000144.1, from coordinate 5,577 downwards.
TGTGATTTTTGACAGCGTCTCGGTGACCACCACCTACAAGGCCAAGCTGGCCGAAGTCGGCATCATTTTCGGATCGATCTCCGAGGCGGTGCAAACCCACCCCGAGCTGGTGAAAAAATACCTTGGCAGCGTGGTGCCAGCGGGCGACAACTACTTCGCCGCGCTCAATTCAGCGGTATTTACCGATGGCTCGTTCTGCTTCATCCCCAAGGGCGTCAAGTGCCCGATGGAGCTGTCCACCTACTTTCGCATCAACACCCAGGACACCGGGCAGTTTGAACGCACACTGATCGTCGCCGAGGAAGGCGCCTCGGTGTCCTACCTCGAAGGCTGCACCGCGCCAAAATTTGACACCAATCAGCTTCACGCAGCCGTGGTGGAACTGGTGGCGCTGGACAACGCCGACATCAAATACTCGACGGTGCAAAACTGGTATGCGGGCGACGAAAACGGCGTCGGCGGCATCTACAACTTCGTCACCAAGCGCGGCATGTGCCGGGGCGTCAACTCGCGCATTTCATGGACCCAGGTCGAAACCGGATCGGCCATCACCTGGAAGTATCCGTCGTGCATCTTGCTGGGCGACAACTCGGTCGGCGAGTTCTACTCGGTCGCGGTGACCAACCACCACCAGCAGGCCGATACCGGCACCAAAATGATCCACATCGGCAAGAACACCCGCAGCACCATCGTCAGCAAGGGCATTTCGGCGGGCCAGTCAAGCAACAGTTACCGCGGTCTGGTCAAGGTCATGCCAACCGCCGCTGGCGCGCGCAACTATTCGCAGTGCGACTCAATGCTGGTGGGCGCGAAGTGCAGCGCCAACACCTTCCCCTACATCCAGGTGCGCAACCCCAGCGCCCAGGTGGAGCACGAAGCGTCCACCTCAAAAATCGGCGAAGACCAGATGTTTTATTTCGCGCAGCGCGGCATCGACGCCGAGGAAGCCGTCTCGATGATCATCAATGGTTTTTGCAAGGACGTGTTTCGCCAGTTGCCGATGGAGTTCGCGGTTGAAGCCACCAAACTGCTCGGGTTCAAGCTCGAAGGGAGCGTAGGATGATTGTTCAAAATAGCCAGATACTGCTGGAGGTGCGCGGCCTGTGCGCCAGCGTCAACGGAGTCGAAATTCTCAAAGGCCTGAACTTCAGCGTCAGGCGCGGAGAAGTCCACGCCATCATGGGGCCGAACGGATCCGGCAAGAGCACCTTCGCCAAGGTGCTGGCGGGCCACACGGCGTACCAGGTTACTGCCGGCGCGGTGCTGTTCGAAGGCCGCAACCTGCTTGAACTGGCGCCTGAAATGCGCGCCCGCGCCGGCCTTTTCCTGGCCTTTCAGTACCCGATCGAAATTCCCGGCGTCGGCAACAGCCAGTTTCTGCGTCTGGCCTACAACACCGTACAGGCCGGGCGCGGCCATGAGGAACTGGACCCGCTGGAGTTTGACGACCTGGTGCGCGAGAAGATGAAGCTGTTAGAGATGAGCCCCGAGTTTCTGGAGCGCAGCGTCAACGAAGGCTTTTCAGGCGGCGAGAAAAAGCGCAACGAGATTTTGCAGATGGCGCTGCTGGAGCCCAGCCTGGCCATCCTTGACGAAACCGACTCCGGGCTTGACATCGACGCGCTGCGCGTGGTGTCGCAAGGCGTCAATCACCTGGCCACGAAGGACAACGCCATCGTGCTGGTGACACACTACCAGCGCCTGCTGAACTACATCGTTCCCGACTACGTGCACGTGATGAGCGCCGGGCGCATCATCCGCACCGGCGGCAAGGAACTCGCGCTTGAACTCGAAGAACGCGGCTACGACTGGATTGAAGCCGAAGCCGAGGCCCCGGGAGCTTTGTCGTGAGCAGCGGGACCGCCGTCGCGACCGGACCAGGCGTTCTGGACAGCCTGCTCGCCAGCCTGCTCGCCAGCCTGTCGCAAGCGCCCGGCACCCTGGCGCCAACGCAACCGGAATGGCTCAAAGCGCTGCGCAGCCGGGCGCTGGAGCGCGTTGGCGCGCTCACGCTGCCCACTACGCACGACGAAGCCTGGCGCTTCACCAATATTTCAGCGCTGACCCGGCAGTCATTTCATCCACTGCGCACGCCGACCGCGTTGCAGGCGGACGACATCCGGCACTTGCACATTGAAGAGGCGACAACGCGGCTGGTTTTTGTCGACGGTGTCCATGCGCCGCAGCTCTCCAGCATCAAAGCTGAGGCCGGCCTGGTCGCGGGCACCCTGTTGTCAGCGCCTGCCACACAGGCGTCAAGCATTGAAGAGCATCTGGGCCAGCACGCGCATTTCCAGGACGCGCTGTTTCCGGCGCTCAACACCGCCTTTCTGCACGATGCGGCCGTGCTCATCGTGCCGCCGGGCACTGCGCTGGCCACGCCAGTGCATCTGCTCTTCATTTCAACGCAGGCCGATGTGGCCAGCCATCCGCGCCTTGTGCTGGTGGCCGGGGCGGGAAGCGCGCTGACGCTGATCGAAGACTACGTGGCCTTGCACCCAGGCGCGTATTTCACCAATTCAGTCGCCGAGGTGGCGTTGGGAGCCAACGCGCAGCTTGAACATGTTCGCATCCAGCGCGAAAGCGGCCAGGCCTTTCACATGGCCAGTTGCGCGGTGTCGCTTGGCGCGGCGAGCCGCTACCACTCGGCCAGCATTGCCCTGGGCGCGCAGATTTCGCGGCTCGACCTCAAGGTGCTGCAGACCGCCGATGGCGCGGAATGCGCGCTTGACGGCCTGGCGCTGATCGGCGGCCAGCAGTTGGCCGATACACACACCTTCATCGACCACGCCAAGCCGCACGGCATCAGCCGCCAATTGCACAAATGCATCGTGGGCGGCGCCGCGCATGCAGTTTTTAACGGCAAGGTGATGGTTCGCCCCGGCGCTCAGAAAACCGATTCGGCGCAGTCCAGCCGCAACCTGCTGCTGAGCGGCAAAGCAACGGTCGATACCCAGCCGCAACTCGAAATTTTTGCCGACGACGTGAAATGCACGCACGGCGCGACCGTCGGCCAGCTCGATAGCGAAGAAGTTTTCTATCTGCAAAGCCGCGGCCTGCCGGAAGCGGTGGCGCGCAATCTGCTGACCTATGCATTTGGCGCTGAAGTCATTGACCGCATTCCGGTCGCGTCGCTGCGGCGGCAGCTTGAGCAGACAGTGCTCGAACAGACCACAGGCCAGGCATGAGCAACACGCTAACTCCCACGGCGCCCACCACCTTTGACGTGGAACGCGTTCGCGCTGATTTTCCCATCCTCAAACTCACGGTGGCTGGCAAGCCGCTGGTCTATCTGGACAACGCCGCATCGAGCCAGATGCCGCAGCCGGTGATCGACCGCCTGGTGCGCTACCAGACCAGCGAGCACGCCAACATCCACCGCGCGGTGCATTACCTGTCAGAGACGGCCACCACTGCCTACGAGGCGGCGCGCATCAAGCTGCAGCGCTTCATCAACGCGCGTGAAGCGCGCGAAGTGATCTTCACCAGCGGCACCACCGAGGGCATCAACCTGGTGATGCACGGCTGGGGCCGCCCGAACATCAAGGCTGGCGATGAAATTATTTTGACCGTGCTGGAGCACCACTCGAATATCGTTCCGTGGCAGATGCTCGCGCTCGAGAAAGGCGCGAGTCTTCGCGTAGTGCCGATCAACGACGCCGGTGAACTCTTGCTGGACGAGTACGAAGCACTGTTCAACGAGCGCACCCGCCTGGTGTGCGTTGGCCATGTCTCGAACGCGCTGGGCAGCATCAACCCGGTCAAGCAAATGATTGCCTTCGCGCACGCGCGTGGCGTGCCGGTGCTGGTCGATGGCGCGCAGGCCGCGCCGCACCTGGCGGTGGACGTGCAGGCGCTGGACTGTGATTTTTATGCCTTCTCGGGCCACAAGATGTGCGGCCCGACCGGTATCGGCATTCTGTATGGCCGCGCCGCGCTGCTCGAAGCGATGCAGCCCTTCAAGGGCGGCGGCGACATGATCCATACCGTCACCTTTGAAAAAACCACTTACAACACCCTTCCGCACAAGTTCGAGGCTGGCACGCCGCCCATCGCCGCCGCCATCGGCCTGGGCGCCGCCGTGGATTACGTCTCAAACATCGGCATGCCGGCCATCGCGGCGCATGAGCACAAGCTGCTGCGCCATGCCACCGAACAGCTGGGTGCGCTGCCCGGCGTGCGCCTGATTGGCACCGCCCAGGACAAAGCCGCGGTGCTGTCGTTCGCGGTTCAGGGCATCCACCCGCATGACGTGGGCACCTTGCTCAATCAGGAAGGCGTTGCGGTGCGCACCGGCCACCACTGCGCGCAGCCCCTGATGAAGCGCCTGGGTGTGGTGGCCACCTCGCGCGCCTCCTTTGCGCTTTACAACACATTGGCTGATGTCAACGCGCTGGTCGCTGGCATTCGCAGTGTTCAAAAGGTATTCGCATGAGCGCCGCCGGGCCGTTCCCAAGGGCGAATTCCGCAGTGCGCAGCACGGAGGACTCCCAATGAGCGCCGCCGGGCCGTTCCCAAGGGCGAATTCCGCAGTGCGCAGCACGGAGGATTCCCAATGAGCGTCGATCCCAAAGCCCTGTACCAGGAAGTGATCCTGGACCACAACCGCAAGCCGCGCAACTACGGCGAGCTCGAGCACCCCAGCCACCACGCTGAAGGGGTCAATCCGCTGTGCGGTGACCACATTCACATCGCGCTTGATCTGGCTGACGACACCATCAGCCGCATCGCCTTTCATGGCGAATCGTGCGCCATCTGCAAGGCATCGGCATCGATGATGACGGCGGCGATCAAGGGCAAGAGCCAGAGCGACGCCAAGACGCTGATTCACGAGTTTGTAGAGATGGCCACCGGTCGGCTCGAAGCGAAAGACGGCCCTCACATCGGCCGTCTGGCGGTTTTCTCTGGCATCAGCGAACTGCCGATGCGCGTGAAATGCGCCATTTTGCCGTGGCACACGCTGCAGGCCGCCTTCAACGCCGAGCCCAGTACGTCCACCGAGGACGAAGCCGACCCGATGCACGCGCCCCTTGGCGATGCTTGAGACGAACCGTGGTGGCTTGACCCAAAGGACAAAGACATGCCAAAAATCGTCGAAATAGAAGACACGCCGAACCCGAACGCCAAGAAGTTCGTCTTGCGTGAGCCACTCACCTGGGGCTTGGGGCATTCGTATGAAAATGCCGGCCAGGCCCAGGACGACCCACTGGCGAGCGCGCTATTTGCCATCCCGCACGTCACCAATGTTTTTTATGTAAGTCACTGGCTCACCGTTACGCAGGACGGCCAGGCCGACTGGGACCAACTGGTGCGCGAAATCGCCGAGCCGCTGCGCGCCGCGCCGGCGGCCAGCGAGCAATCGGCCGCGGCGGTTTTTGCGGCGCGAGCCACGGTGGCGGATCTGAGCGAAGAAGACCAGCAGCGCCTTGGCCAGATCGATCTGATTCTTGACGAGGAAATCAGGCCCTACCTGCAAGGCGACGGCGGCGACCTGCACGTCCTTGGCCTCAGTGGCAACCAGCTCATCGTGCATTACCAGGGCGCGTGCGGCACCTGCCCAAGCGCGATTTCGGGAAC
>CAYJMW010000143.1:0-6470 GCA_964371235.1 uncultured Polaromonas sp. | reverse complement strand
GAATCTGGGGTGGCTGATGGGGCTCGAACCCACGACAACAGGAATCACAATCCTGAGTTTTTACTATTTCCCTTCGTTGACTAACGTAGTACAATCAATATAAATCAACGACTTACAAGCGACGCACTGGACAAGTGAACAGCCCGAGTGTTGATTTATATTCCCCAAAATGGGGCAAAAGTGGCTACATGGTGGCTACATGGAATGACCAATGAGTCAGCAAGGAGTAAACGATGGCACGACCGCCAAAGGACAAAGCGCCAGACTTGGGCGAATCTCACGACCTGACTGTCGGGTTAATCGAGCGCCTGACCTGCTCGGCTGGAAAGTTGCAAAGCTTCATGCGCGACAGCAAGGCGCCTGGGTTGCGCGTGCGGGTTACCCCCGCCGGTGCTAAATCGTTCGTGTTTGAGGCAAAGCTAAACCGGCAAACCATACGCCGCACTATCGGAGACGTTCGCGCCTGGAGCATTGATGCCGCCCGCACTGAAGCAAACCGCTTGCGCGTGACGATTGACGCCGGCACAGACCCGCGCGAGCTTGAGCGCGACCGACAAGCCGCCGTCGTTGACAAGAAAGCCGCCGCCGTTGCCAAGGTAGAAGCCGACAAGGTGGCCGCTCTGACCGCGGGCGAAGTATGGGCCGCGTACATTGAAGAGCGCCGCCCGCATTGGGGCGCCCTCCATTACCGCGACCATATCGACAAGGCCAAGGCCGGGGGCTTGCCGTCTGGCCGCCGGGGTGGTGGCAAGCAACTGACCAGGCCGGGGCCGCTGGCCGCCTTGATGCCGCTGGCGCTCAAAGACCTTGACCAAGCCACGATTGAGCGCTGGGCCGCCAGCGAGGGCAAAACCCGGCCATCATCCGCGCGCCTTGCATGGCGGCTGCTGACGGTGTTTTTGACGTGGTGCGGTGAACAAAAAGAGTACGCATCCCTGCTGCCTGCCAAGAACCCGGCCAAAACCAAAAAAGCCCGCGAATCATTGGGCAAGGCCGGGGTTAAATCGGACGTGTTGCAGCGTGGCCAATTGGCCGCATGGTTTGCCGCCGTGCAGCAGCTACAAAACCCCGTCATTGCCGCCTGCCTGCAATTCATGCTGCTGACGGGTGCAAGGCCGGGCGAAGTGCTGGCGCTGCGCTGGGAGGATGTGAACACCCAGTGGAAGGGCATCAGCATCCGCGACAAGGTAGAAGGCACCCGCGAGATACCCGCAACGCCTTACATGCTGCACCTGCTGGCCGCCCTGCCCCGCCGCAATGAATGGGTCTTCCCAAGCCACACCAGCGCGACCGGCTGCCTGACCGAGCCCAACAACCCGCACACACGTGCCTGCAAAGCCGCCGGGCTGGAAGGGTTGACCTTGCACGGCCTGCGCCGTTCGTTCAAGAGCTTGACCGAGTGGCTGGAGGTGCCGGTGGGCGTGGTGGCGCAGATTCAAGGTCACAAGCCCAGTGCCACGGCTGAAAAGCATTACACCGTGCGCCCGCTGGAGCTACTGCGGCTGTACCACGAGCGCATAGAAGCGTGGATATTGGAGCAGGCCGGGATTACGTTTGATGCCAACGCCGCGCCGGGTGCGCTGCGGGTCGTGGTGGCCGCGACATAGAGCGTGCTATTGCGTATTTGAAAGACTGGAAACAAAGGGGTAAACCATGAAAGCACCACGCCACGTTAACCACGATGAGGTCGTAGTTGACATGCTCAAAGCAGACCCGGATTTTGCCAACGAGTATTTGGCTGCTGCTTTGGAAGAAGCTGAGTTGCCCGGTGGACAAGCTGCCCTATTGGCTGCGCTGCGCCATATTTCCGAGGCCGCACAACAGCTTGGCGTGTCCCGCGTGGCACTGTCCCGCGTGGCAAAGAACCGCTGATATCGAATAAAAAACCAAAAGCATATTTTTCAACAATTGTCAACGCGAAATTGTGCTGCAGTGTTGGAATCAACATATCTGCGAAATTGCAACCATGTTCAACACCTGCGAAAGCAAAAACATGGAAGCCAAAGCACAACGACAGTTCCCCGACTTGCTCACGGAAAGACGGCCCACTGTGGACACGGCGACCGCCGCCCACTGGTTATCTAGGCGTCCGCAAACGCTCCGGGTGTACGCACTGACCGGGCACCCCATCCGCCCGGTCCGCTTCAATGGCCGCCTTGCTTGGCCCGTGTCTGAAATCAAGCGAGTGATGGGTGTGCCATCGTGAACGCAGCGCTGTATCGCGTGCAGCCGACAACGACCGCAAGGGGGCTGCTATGAGCGCGGGCTCTAACAGAAATTCCGCGCGCCCCTGTGGCTGCAACGCGGCCGCATTGGTCCTGAACGAAGACGTGTTGCTGCAGGCTATTCGGATAGGTGACCGGGCTACCCGCAGGACCGCACAGCGCAACCTGCAAAAGTTAAGAAGCAGTGCGCTTAAATCGGCACGCCCCGCAACGTGAGGGCTTCTCGCTATTTTGTTTCAACGTATTTCCGCGATCAACTCGCGAATGAAGGCCCTCATTTTGATCATGCAATCATCCGTGAATGGCGGCACATCATCGCCCGGCTCACAACCGTTCATCACGCGATCGAGGTCATTGATGGTGTCGTTGATCTGGCTGTCCGTCGGGGTTTTTTCAATTGCAAGCATTTTGTGATTTCCTTAAAAACCGCTACGAATTGCAGCGGGTAAACGGAGTGTTTCACGAGATAGGCATTTTGCCCAAATGCGAAAAAGTATTTCGCACAAATTTAGAGGGGGCTTTGCCGCTGATTTTCAACAAAAAAAGCCCCGAGGGCATGACACCGACGGGGCTTTCAAAAGTACAGGAGAGAAATACGATGCGACCTTTGACTGACACACCGTGCGCGTACGGTATCACAAATCCGGAAAGTTTGCAAGTGGATTTTTCGATAAGCGACTATCGCGACGCACCGTTGGGGGTCAGCCAATGACCACGACATCGCACGTAGAGGCCAAACGCCTGCTGGACAAGGGATTCAAGCTGTGCGCCTTGCACTCAGATTCGAAACAACCTGTAGGTGACGGCTGGCAATTGCGCCCCGTCACATCTATCGACCCCACCGCGGGGGGTTATGGGATGCTGCTGCCTGCAAACGGCCTGGGCAGTCTCGACCCTGACAACGTTGAACCCGCGCGCGCGGGGTTGCGCCGTTGCGGGTTCGACCTGGAAGACCTGATGAACGCCGGCGTTCGCACAACGTCAACCCGCCCGGGGAGTGGTGGACGTTCTACGTTCAAGGTTCCTGAAGGGCTAGGCCGCGTGGTGCTTCGTTCTTCGGGGGATGGGGTCATTCTCGAACTTCGCGCGGGGCAGCCCAACTTACAAGACTGCCTGCCGGGGACGGAATACCTGGGTAAAGACGGTGACGGACCATACCGTCAGGAATACGCCACCGACAAGACCATGGACCAAGCGACCGAGTTGCCGCCCGAGTTCCTGGCGTGGTGGTGTCGCATGGACGCGGACCTAGACTACCTCAGAGAGCAACAAATATTATTTTGCGGGGCGGGTGCAATCCTGTCCATATCCGGCAAGGGCGAGAAACTCGCGTATGTGTCAACCCTGCGGGGCTCGTTCAACGCAGCGCACGACGTGGTGGACATCCTGACGCGCCACAACTACACCTGCAACGCGAGGGAGCGATGGGCGCCCCCTACTGCAACGGGCGCCCCGTGTGTTCGTCCTATTCCGGGCAAGGACGGGCTATGGCAATCGGACCACGCCAGCGACCCGCTACACGGTACGTTCGACGCCTGGACGGCTTATGTCGTGTTAGATCACCATGGCGAACGGATTGCCGCTGAATCTGCTTGGGCGCCTATCAATGCGGCTGCCGTTGTTGCCGACTTACCCGACGTGGCATCCGCTGTCAATATGACCGAGCAGTTGCCAGCGTTCAAGCGCAATGTGAAGGGTGAAATTCTGGCCACCAAAAACAACGTGATGCAGGCCCTGACGCGCCCGGATATTTGCGGTTTCCATTTGCGAGACGACAAATTCAGGGGCGAAGTGATGCTAGCAGAAAACGGAACGGAGGGATGGCGAGGTCTGAAGGACACCGACTACACAGATATGTGCTTGCGCCTTGAGCGTGGAGGGTTTCAGAACATCAGCAAAGAACACATACGAGATATCGTTGCGCATGTAGCCGAATCGAACACATTTGATTCTGCGCAGCATTGGCTAAACGGGCTGCAGTGGGATGGCGTAGCCAGAATTGCGAGCTTTCTACCGGTCTATTTTGGCGCCGCCGACACAGACTACACCCGCGCCGTGAGCATGTATATCTGGACCGCACAGGCCGGTCGCGTGGAGGAACCTGGTGTGAAGTGCGACATGGCGCCAATTGCCGTGGGCGCGCAAGGCATGCGCAAATCGTCAGCGGTTGCCGCCATGGTGCCAGCTGACGATTTTTATATCGCAATTGACCTAGGCGGCAAAGATGACGACCTTGCACGACTCATGCGAGGGAAATTAGTAATTGAACTTGACGAGTTGAAGGGTTTAGGCGCGCGTGACTCAGAGCACATCAAATCGTTTATCAGCAGGACCTATGAGGAATGGATACCAAAATTCCTGGAGATGAACACGCGCTACCTCCGCAGAAGTGTGTTTTTTGGTACGTCCAACAAAGACGATTTTTTGGCCGATGAAACCGGGAACCGCCGATGGCTGCCGTTTAGATGCGGGATGTGTGACCCCGACGCCATTGCACGGGACCGGGAACAACTTTGGGCCGAGGCACGGGATCAATTCAAGGCCCACGGCGTACAGCACCGCGAAGCTGAACGCCTGGCACTGGCAGAGCATGCGTCATTTGTTGAAAGTGACGAATGGGACATCGCCGTGCAGGACTGGCTACACCGCCCGGACTTCAACGGGAAAACACCCTACGGTCGCGATTTTCTAACATCACGTGATGTGCTTAAGGACGCATTCCAACTAGACGATGCACGCCAGACGAGGCCTTACATGCTGCGGGTGAAGAAGGTACTTATTCGACTTGGCTACAAATATGAGAACAAGCGAACCGACCACGGGCGCCAGCGGGGGTTCGTTCCACCGTCACTGTTTTAAGGATTGGAACACGTGGAACAGTGGAGGAACGTTACCTAGTGTTCCAGCCAAACCCTTTACACATGCGGGTTTCGAGGGGCTGGAACACATGGAACACTTCTTTCTTTAGAAGTAGAAGGAAAAGAAAATATGCCTGGATTGGCGGGACTGCATGGATCACAGGTAAAGGTACAGGAAAGAAGTGTTCCAGTGTTCCAAGTGTTCCACCACCCCCGCAGGTCGCCTATAGGTGCGCAATCCTAGTGCTATCAATCAAACGTGCAAAACATTGCAGAAATGCAGAATCAACAGGAAAGATAAATGAATGATCTATTACCAGAATCACCGCAAGCCCGCGCAATACTGTCAGCGATTGAAATACTCAAGGCGGCAGGTATCGAATCGATGTTTGATATTGACACGGGCACGCCCCACCAATTCCGCTTAATGCTCAAGTCAGAGCAAGCGACACCAGCAGGCAGAGAGGAACTGAGACAAGGTATTCGGGCCGCGCTCGAATATCTGTGGCAGGTTACCGTCATGGACCTTACGGTTTCTCAAGCAAAGGGGGCACGATGATGCACTGCCTGACCTGCACCGCATGGTCCAGCGCCTGCACTGCCTGACATGGCACGCATGGCCAGCACCTGCACCACCTGACCTGGCACGCATGGGCCAGCACCTGCACTGCCTGACCTGGCACGCATGGGCCAGCACCTGCACCACCTGACCTGGTACGCATGGTCCAGCGCCTGCACCACCTGACCTGGTGTGCCTGGGCCAGCACCTGCACTGCCTGACCTGGCACGCATGTTTTTTGCAACATGTAACAAACGACTGGGACCCTGTACTGCAGTTTTTGACATACGGGCGCGAAGAAGCGCAGTGAACGCCAGTTTCCAACTTTCAAAACTTGATAAAGTTATTTGCTACATTTTTCATAGCAAAACACAGGGTTCAGTCAGGACCACATGAGCGCGCATCGGCACACCATTGGCCGCATCAATGCCAATAGCGAAATTGTGCCGCAGCCCCCTTTTTGATAACACCGCGACAGTGTGGGCATGCACACTGCAAATACCCCACCATCAATCGGCCTATTGCGCATATCCGCCGCCGCCCGCATTGCCGGGCTGACACCGCGCGTGTTCCGTGAATCTCTATCTACCCGTGAAATTCCTATTGCCACAGTGCGAATAGGAAAGCTGCAGCACGTGCGCGCAGCTGAACTAAATCAGTGGCTGACATCAACGCCAGCGCCCTCCGAAGACCTGTTTGCATGACGCCCGGTCCAACACCCCCGCCAATTTTTGAGGTTCCCGAAGAACTGGAATCTCACGAACTGGATAGCAGTGACGCGCCAGACGATGGCGATTTTTTCGAACCTGACTTTTCCAACTAAAGGGT
>CAYJMW010000142.1:0-6517 GCA_964371235.1 uncultured Polaromonas sp. | reverse complement strand
GAACACGGCGTCGTGCTGGACCGCACGGTGTTTTACCCGATGGGCGGCGGCCAGGCCGGGGACGCCGGTGTGCTGGTGCTGGCCGACGGCCGGTCGCTCACCATTGCCGACACCCGCAAGGGCAAAAATGCCGAAGGCCAGTTCACGCCAGCCATTTACCATCTGCCCGCGCTGCCGGACCCGGCCGCTTCGGTGCTGGATCTGCTGCTGGGAAGCGGCCTGAAAGTGGGCGATCAGGTCACGGCCCGCATCGACTGGGCGCGGCGGCACCGGCTGATGCGTTTTCACACCACCACGCACCTGCTATGCCATCTGGTGCCTCAACTGGTCAACGGCTGCTCGATCACGCCCGACTATGCGCGGCTCGACTTCAACATGACCGACCCGCTGGACAAGGAAGCACTGACGGCAGGCATTGCGCGCCTCGTTGCTGCCGCCTGCCCGGTCACCGTGGGCAGCATCAGCGACGCCGAACTGGACGCCAATCCAGCCCTGGTCAAGAGCATGAGCGTGCAGCCGCCGCGCGGCAGTGGCCACATTCGCACGATACGCATAGGCGACGCCGACGCAGAGCGGATAATTGACTTTCAGCCCTGCGGCGGCACCCATGTGGCCAATACCGCAGAAATCGGCGCGGTGATTGTCACCAAGATCGAAAAAAAGAGCGCGAGCACGCGCCGGGTGGTACTCGGCTTTGGCGCATGAAGCCCGAATGAAATGAAACGCAAGAATTTAACCGGCGACAGCTTTTTTGCCTGGGACGGCGACGTTCTGATCGTCAATATTCTGGGCAAACCGAGCGCCGCGCGCGATGCCATCGGCAAGGTAAAAGGCACGCAGCTCAAGGTCAGCGTGACCGCCGCGCCAGTCGCGGGCAAGGCGACCGACCACATGGTGCGCTTTCTGGCTCCCCTGTTTGGCGTGGCCGCGGCCGACATCGAGGTGGCGTTTGGCCGCATGAACGTGAACAAGCAGTTGCGCATCAAGGCGCCGAAGACATTGCCCGCGGTGTTTGCGCAGCCCTCGCTGCTGCCGGACGGGGACTGAGGCGGCGCGCAACAAGGACACCCCCAGGAACTAACGGCAAAGCTGCGGCTCCTACTTTCAGCATGATTTTCAAACGCCTGACATTTGCTATTGTTTTAGTAGCCAACTACGCTTTTCCCACGTGGGCTACTGCCCAAATTGGTTTCACAAACCCAGTGGCTCAAGGGGCCGTCGTCAGCACCGGGGAAGTGCGCGCTGAACTGCTGGCATGGGCGCCCGAGGGCGTCGAGGCGGGCAAGCCGGTCTGGCTCGGTTTGCAGCTGGCGCACCAGCCCCAATGGCACACCTACTGGAAAAACCCCGGTGATTCGGGCCTGCCGACGCGGCTTGAGTGGCAATTGCCCCCTGGCATCACGGCGGGCGAGATTGCCTGGCCAGCGCCCACAAAAATACGGGTTGGCACACTCGCCAACTACGGCTATGAAGGCACCACCCTGCTGCCCGTGCCGCTCACGGTCGCCCCCGGCTTTAACGCCGTGCAGCTCGATGTAAAGCTCAAAGCCTTCTGGCTGATCTGCAAGGAGGTCTGTATTCCGCAGGACGCGAGCTTCACGCTCAGTGTTCCGGCCAAAGGCTCCACTGCGTCCAGCGGCCAGGCATTTCAGGCCGCTTTTGCGGCCGCGCCCAAAGCCCTGCCGACGGGCGCCAGCCAGGCCGAGGTTCAAGGCAATAGCCAGACGCTCAAGCTGTCATTGGCCGGTTTGCCGCCCGGCCTGCAGGGCAAAACCCTGGAGTTTTTCCCTGAAACCGGCAGCGTGATTGAGCCCGCCGCGCCTTGGCAGCAAGCCTGGCAGGGCGCTGTCTGGACGGCGCAGTTGCCGCTGTCGGGTCAGCGCAGCGAAGGCCCGCGCGCGCTGCCGCTGGTGGTGGCGCTGGGGCAGGCAGCCTACCGCATCGAAGCGCCGGTCAAAGGTGAATGGCCCGCCCTGGTCGCCGCCCCGGCAGTGTCGCCGGCACTCGAAGCGGCACTGCGTGCCAATTCTGCTGGCACTGCGGTGCCCGTGCAGACCAGCGCGCCGCCCCTGACCCTGTTGCTTGCCCTATTGGGTGCCCTGCTGGGCGGGATGATCCTGAACCTGATGCCCTGCGTCTTTCCGGTGCTGGCGATCAAGGTGGTGAGCTTTGTGCACGAGAAAGACCAGACCACCCGCATCAAAAACGGCTTGGCCTACAGCGTCGGCGTGGTGGCTTCATTTCTGGCGCTGGGCGCCCTGCTGCTGATCTTGCGTGCCGCGGGCGAGCAACTGGGCTGGGGCTTTCAGTTGCAAAGCCCGGCGGTCGTGGCGGGCCTGGCGGCGCTGTTCACGCTGATCGGGCTGAATCTGGCGGGCGTGTTCGAGTTTGGCAACTTTCTGCCCAGCCGTCTGGTCACTCTGCACACGGCCAACCCCATCACCAATGCTTTTCTGTCGGGGGTGCTGGTGACCGCCATTGCTTCGCCCTGCACCGCCCCTTTCATGGGAGCGGCGCTCGGTTATGCCGTGGGCCTGCCGGCGGCGCAGGCGCTGGCGGTGTTTGCGACCCTTGGCGTTGGCATGGCGCTGCCCTATCTGCTGGCCAGCGTGGTGCCGGGGGTGGCGCGTGCGCTGCCGCGACCCGGCGCCTGGATGGTGACCTTCAGGCAACTGATGGCGTTCCCGATGTTTGCCACCGCCGTCTGGCTGGTCTGGGTGCTGGGACAGCAAAGCGGCATTGACGGCGCTGGCGCGCTGCTGGCGCTGCTGGTGCTGATGGCGCTGGTGCTCTGGTCACTCGCGCTCAAGGGTCGAGCCCGGGCTCTGGCCGCTACGTTTTCAATAGCGCTTGGCGCAATTGGCGTATGGGCCTTTAGCCAAAATGTCACGCAAGCAGTGGAATCAGGCAACGTTGCCACGGCGGCGAGCAGCGGCAAATGGCAGGCCTGGGAGCCGGGCCGTGTCGAGCAGCTTACGGCGCAGGGGCGCAGCGTATTTGTGGAGTTCACCGCCGCCTGGTGCGTGACCTGCCAGTACAACGAAAAAACCACGCTGTCCGACCCGTTGGTGCTGGCAGATTTCGCGGCAAAAAATGTCACGCTGTTGCGCGCCGACTGGACCCGCCGCGATCCGGCCATCACTGCGGCGCTGACGCAGCTGGGACGCAACGGCGTGCCGGTGTATGTGCTGCACAAAGCCGGGCGTGCACCGGTGCTACTCTCGGAAATTCTGACAGTGGCGGATGTCAGGGCCGAACTGGCCAAGCTGTGACGTATTGATGGCTTGACCCGGCGACTGCCCTCCCCTTAACAAGAGAACCTAACAGGAGCCGAGCCCCATGAATTCAGTACCCCACGGCACGCGCATTCCCCATATCCTCAAACACTACCGGACGATTGCGGTGGTTGGCCTTTCACCCAAGTCGCACCGCGCCAGTTTTGATGTGGCGAACTACCTGCAGGCCAACGGCTACCGCATCATTCCTGTCAATCCCAAGGTCGCCGCGCTGCAGGGTCAGGTGCTGGGTGAAAGAGCCTATGCCACGCTGCTTGAAGCGGCGCAGCACGAAAAAATCGACCTGGTGAGCTGCTTTCGCAGAAGCGACGACATTCCTCCCGTCGTTGATGAAGCCATCGCCATCGGCGCCAAGGCGGTCTGGATGCAGCTTGGCATTGCCAATGCGGCAGCCGCGGCCAAGGCCGAAGCGGCAGGCCTTCTCGTGGTGCAGGACCACTGCATCAAGATTGATCACAAGGTGCTGCTTTCAAGCGGCCTGCTGCAAGCGCCTGGGCCACTTGCACCTGCGACAATCTAGGCATGTTTGCACCACTTCAAAACGATACCTTCCTGCGCGCCTGCCTGCGTCAGGCCACCGACTACACCCCGGTCTGGCTGATGCGCCAGGCCGGGCGATTCCTGCCCGAGTACCGCGCGACCCGGGCCAAGGCGGGCAGTTTCATGGGACTGGCCACCAATGTTGACTACGCCACCGAGGTGACGCTGCAGCCGGTGAACCGCTACCCGATCGATGCCGCCATTTTGTTCAGCGACATCCTGACCGTGCCCGACGCCATGGGGCTGGGCCTGACATTTGCGCAGGGCGAAGGCCCACGCTTTGCCACTCCGGTTCGTGATGAAGCGGCGGTGGCCAGGCTCGAAGTGCCCGACATGAGTAAACTGCGCTATGTGTTTGACGCCGTCAGCTCGATCCGCAAGGCGCTCAATGGCCGCGTGCCGCTGATCGGCTTTTCGGGCAGCCCCTGGACGCTGGCCTGCTACATGGTCGAAGGCGCGGGCTCCGACGACTACCGCCTCGTCAAGACCATGCTGTACCAGCGCCCCGATCTGCTGCACAAAATCCTGGCCATCAATGCCGATTCCGTGGCGGCCTACCTGAATGCGCAAATCGAGGCCGGCGCCCAGGCCGTGATGATTTTTGACAGTTGGGGCGGCGTGCTGGCCGACGCGGCGTTTCACACCTTCAGCCTGGCCTACACCGCGCGCGTGCTGGCCCAGCTCAAGCGCGAGCATGAAGGCGCCATCATCCCGCGCATTGTCTTTACCAAGGGGGGCGGCATGTGGCTCGATGCCATGGGCCAGCTTGACTGCGAGGTGCTGGGGCTGGACTGGACCGTGAATCTGGCCAAAGCGCGGGCGCAGGTCGGCGAGCAAGGGCTGAGCGGCAAAAAGGCCAAGGCGCTGCAAGGCAATATGGACCCCATTGCGCTGTTCGCCAACCCGGACCAGATTGAAGCCGAGGTCGCTGCCGTGCTCAACAGCTTTGGCGCCCCTCACATGGACCGCAGCCAGACCGGCCCCACCCATATTTTCAATCTCGGCCACGGCGTCAATCAGTACACCCCGACTGAAAATGTCGAAGCACTGGTTCACGCAGTGCATGCTCACTCTCGCAGCATGCGCGCAACCCCAGCCTGAAATAGCGGCCAGCGACCTGCGGGCAACCGATTCCGGCATTTTTTTAATGGGATCCAGCACACAAACAGGCATCGGTTTTTGGACTTATGCACAAAATTTGTGTTGCAGTGCCGCATGTTGCGGTTCCTGACTCGAACCCTGCTATCAAAGCCATAGCGTACGTAAGTTGTTGATTTATAAGAGAACTTTAATTTGCATTTTTTCCGGGCATTTTAAGAAAAGCCTTGATTTACAAGGCTTCTCGCCGCGCGGTGGCAAACTGTCAACATAGTTATCCACAGAAAGTCTGGAAATCTCCAAAGTAGTGATAAATCAAAGACTTAGGGCGCTAACCCGATGTATTTATGAAGAAGTGCATACATGCGGTTACTCCGAGATGCAATTTGAATCAAGTCACGGGGAGACTTCCTGAATGAGTTACTGGCTCCAGGTGGTCGTTGCCACTCCCGCGCACAGCGCCATCGCCGGGCCGCTCACCTACAGCAGTGAGTCGCTGCTCAGCCCTGGCACTCTGGTGCGGGTGCCACTGGGCAAGCGTGAGGTGCTGGGCGTTGTGTGGGAAGTGTTGCCGGACAGCGGCGATCTGCCAGAGGTGCAAACTGTTGCCCCCACGCTCCTCGCTTCGCGTAGCTCGCTGCCCCCCGAGGGGGCTGTTTCACCTTGGGGCGGCCCGGCGGTGAAAACCCGCCCCATCATCAGCGTGCTTGACGGGCTGGCCCCGCTATCGGCAACCTGGCGAAAGCTGGTGGCGTTTACCGCCGGTTACTACCAGCGCTCGCTCGGCGAGGTGGCCTTGGCGGCGCTGCCGCCGCAGTTGCGCGAACTCAGCACACTGCAACTGGCGCGTCGGCTCAAGCGCCCCGTGGTCGATACCAGCGACCCGGAAAATACAACTGATTTGATAGCGCTTAGCGTAGATCAGACAAGGGTTCTGGCCGAATTTGATGCTGAAAATCTCGGGACACAAAGGCCCGCCCTGCTGTTCGGCGCAACCGGCAGTGGCAAGACCGAGGTGTATTTGCGCGCCGCAGCCCACGTGCTGGCGCGGGACCCGCTCGCGCAGGTGCTGGTGATGGTGCCAGAGATCAATCTCACGCCGCAGTTGCAGGCCCGTTTTGAAGCGCGCTTTGCCCACTTGGGCCGGGAACGCGTGGTGTCGCTGCACAGTGGCCTCACGCCGGCGCAACGGCTCAAGAGCTGGCTGGCCGCCCATGCGGGCCAGGCGCGGCTGGTGCTGGGCACACGCATGGCGGTGCTCGCCTCCATGCCCCACTTGCGGCTGCTGGTGGTGGATGAGGAGCACGACCCCAGCTACAAGCAGCAGGAAGGCGCGCGCTACTCGGCGCGCGATCTGGCGGTGTACCGGGCCAGGATCGAGGCCGAGGCGATTGAGCCGCCGCGCGGCGAGCGTCCCGTGTGCCGCGTCATGCTGGGTTCAGCCACACCCTCGCTGGAAAGCTGGCAGGCCACCCTGACCGGCCGCTACCAGCGCCTGACCATGAATGATCGCATCGGTAGTAATTGGGCCCCCACGCTTGTCGCTTCGCGTACTGCGCTGCCCCCCGAGGGGGCTGGCCTTG
>CAYJMW010000141.1:0-6750 GCA_964371235.1 uncultured Polaromonas sp. | reverse complement strand
ACAGCGTCAGCACCTTCGGCAAGCTCTGGACGCTGCACCCGCAGACCGTGCGCGATCTGTTTCAGCATTACGGCGACCGGGTCTACGCGCTCGACCACCCGACCATGGGGCAAAGCCCGATCGCCAATGCGCTGACGCTGGTGCGTGCCATGCCAGCGGGGGCGCGTCTGCACCTCGTCACCCATTCGCGCGGCGGCCTGGTGGCCGAGGTGCTGGCGCGCGCCTGTGGCGGCAAGCCGCCCACCAGCGACGAGTTGGCCTTGTTCGCCGGTGCCGACTACAGCCAGCAACGCGCCGATCTGCAGGCCCTGGCCAAAGAGGCGATGGCCAAGGGCCTGAAGATCGAGCGCGTGGTGCGTGTGGCCTGCCCGGCGCGCGGCACACTGCTGGCGTCCAAGCGGTTTGACGCCTACCTCTCGGTATTGAAGTGGAGCCTGGAACTGGGCGGCGTGCCGGTGGCGCCGCAGCTGGTCGACTTCCTGTGTGAAGTGGCGCGGCGCCGCGCCCGGCCCGACGAGTTGCCCGGCATCGAGGCGATGATGCCCGACAGCCCGCTCGTCAAGTGGCTCAATGGCAGCAGCGACGCCATCCCCGGTGAACTGCGCGTGGTGGCGGGCGACATGGAAGGCGATTCGATCGGCTCCTGGGTCAAGACGCTGTTGTCCGACGCCTTCTACTGGACCGACAACGACCTGATCGTGCAGACCCGCTCGATGTACGGCGGGGCGCCGCGTGCCGCCAGCGCCGCCGGTGCCGGCGCCAGCTTTGTGCTCGACCGCGGCGCCCGGGTCTCGCACTTCAACTACTTCGCCAACGAGAGCACGGTCAAGGCGATCACCAGTGCGCTGCGGGAGACCGCGCCGGCCGACTTCGCGACCATCGGCCCGCTGTCCTGGGCCGGCGAGGACGCCAGTGGCACCCGCGCCGCGCGCGCCGTGGCGCGCTCGCGCGGTGCCGATGCGGCCGACCGGCCGGCGGTGTTCGTTCTGCCCGGCATCCTCGGCTCCAATCTCAAGCTCGATGGCGAACGCATCTGGCTCGGTTTTCGCTTCGTCAACGGCCTCAAGAAACTGGCGTGGGACCCGGCGACGGCCGCGCGCGTCGAACCCGATGGCCCGATTGGCGGCGCCTACGATGACCTGATCGAACGCCTGGCCGACAGTCATGAGGTGATCCCCTTCGCCTTTGACTGGCGCCGCCCGATCGAAGACGAAGCGCGCCGCCTGGCCGCGGCGGTGGATGTCGCGCTCGCCGCGCGCAGCCTGAGCCAGCAACCGGTGCGCCTGCTCGCGCACTCGATGGGCGGGCTGGTGGCACGCACCATGCGCCTGGAAAGACCCGACACCTGGCAGCGCATGATGGCGCGCGAGGGCGCGCGCCTGCTGATGCTGGGCACGCCCAATGGCGGCTCGTGGGCGCCGATGCAGACGCTTTCCGGCGACGACACCTTTGGCAATGCGCTGCTCGCCTTCGGCGCGCTGTTCGACAACGGCGGCGCGCGCCAGATGATGGCGGGCCTGCCTGGCTTCATGCAGTTGCAGGCAGCGCTGCTCGACCCCACGCTGGGTCTGGACAAGGCCAGCACCTGGCAAAAGCTGGCCGACGATGACATGGCGGCGCTGCGCGAGCGCAGCGTCTGGCACGACGAGGGCTCGCAACGCACCATCTACGAGTGGGGTGCGCCACCGCAGGAAGTGCTGGATCAGGCCGTGAAGCTGCGTCGGCGCCTGGACGCGCAGGTCGAGACGCTGGGCGCCGACGCGCCGAAGATGCTAATGGTGGTCGGCCACGCCGCCTTCACGCCGGCCGGCATCACGCAGACCGCCGACGGCCTCGAATACCTTGATGCGCCGGACGACGGCGACGGCCGCGTCACCCTGGCGAGCGCGCTGCTGCCTGGGGTGCGCACCTGGGAAGTAGATGCCGAACACGGCAAGTTGCCCGACGAAGCCAGCGCCTTCGCGGCCTACATTGAGCTGCTCAGCACCGGCCGGACGCGCCAGCTGGAAGTCGTGGAGCCAGCGGCGATCGGAGTACGGAGCGTGCGCGGCGTCGCCGGCGCGGCCCTGGCCGTGGCGGCGCTGGTGCGCAACCGGCCTTCGCGCGGGCTGCAATCGTCGCGTCCACCTTCGAGCCAGGCCGACGTGCTGGGACTGGCGCGTGCTGGCGCCGATGACCGCGGCGCACGCGGCAAGAGCGCGGCGCTGCGCGTGTCGGTCTACAACGGCGACGTGAAGTTTGTCAGCCAGCCGCTGCTGGTCGGGCACTACCGCTCATTGGCACTGACCGGTTCCGAATGGGTCGTCGATGGCCTGGTGGACCATGCCATGAGCAAATCGCTCGCCGCCGGCTTGTACCCCGACGCCACCGGCTCGCACCAGATCTTTGGCAACCAGCACCATGATCCGGACAACGTGTTCGCGATGGCGCGCCCGCAGGCCGTGGTGGTGGCGGGGCTGGGTGAAGAGGGCAAGTTGCGCGCCACCGAATTGGTGTACACCGTGCGCCAGGCCGTGCTGGCGTATGCGCAGCGCGTGGCGGAGCAGGGCGGCGTGTCGCAGTTCGAACTGGCGGCCACGCTGCTCGGCAGCGGCGGCACCGGCATCAGTGCCGGCAGCGCGGCCCAACTGATCGCGCAGGGCGCGTTCGAGGCCAGCCAGAAACTGCAGCAGAGTGGCTGGCCGCAACTGAGCCGCCTGATCCTGGTGGAGTTCTACCTGGACCGCGCCAGCGACGCCTGGCGCTCGCTGCAGGTGCAATCGATCGCAACGCCGAACCAGCTTGAAGTGGTGGGCTTGATCACGTCGGGCGACGGGGCCTTGCGGCGCTCGCTCGATTCGAGCTACCGCGGCGCCGCCTATGACCTGATCAGCGCCCTGACCGGCCCGCGCGACCGCAACGGCCAGCCGACGATCCAGTACGTGCTCGATACCCGGCGCGCCCGCACCGAAGTGCGGGCGCAGCAGGCGCAAGGCACGCTGCTCAATGAACTGGTGGCCAAGGCCTCAAACGATTCGAACCGCGACGCGCAGATTGGCCGCACACTGTTCAAGCTGCTGGTGCCGGTGGAGATGGAGCCTTTCCTGGGCGGCACGTCGGAGATGCTGATCGAGCTTGACGCCGGCTCGGCCGTCATTCCGTGGGAACTGCTTGATACCGATGCACCGGCGCAAAGCGGCGGTGACGCGCGGCCCTGGGCCATCCGCAGCAAGCTGCTGCGCAAGCTGCGCACCGAAGATTTTCGGGCCCAGGTGTCGGATGCGAACGCCGACGACAGCGTGCTGGTGATCGGCGAGCCGCTGAGCGACCCCACGCGCTACCCGCCGCTGCCCGGCGCCCGGGCCGAAGCCATCGCGGTGGTGACCCGGCTGACCAGCGCCACCGATGGCCTTCAATCAGGCAAGGTGCGCGCGCTGGTCAGCGGCGAAGACGATGCGCGCAGCGTGATCAACGCACTGTTCGAGCGCTCCTACCGGGTCGTGCACGTGGCCGGTCACGGCGCACCCGGCGCCAGGGGTGGCGTGGTGCTGTCGGGCGACACTTTTTTGGGTGCCGCCGAGATCAAGGCCATGCGCGTCGTGCCCGAGCTGGTGTTCCTGAACTGCTGCCACCTGGCCGGGCGCGACGCGTCGCTCACCCTGCAGCCCTACGACCGCGCAAGCTTTGCGGCCACCATCGCGCAGGCGCTGATCGAGGTCGGCGTGCGCTGCGTGATCGCCGCCGGCTGGGCGGTGGAGGACGGGCCGGCCGAAAAGTTCGCGACCACCTTCTACGCGGTGCTGTTGCGCGGGGAACGTTTCATCGACGCCGTCGCTGCCGCGCGCGAAGCGGCCTGGCGCGAAAGCCCGCAGGGCAACACCTGGGCCGCCTACCAGTGTTATGGCGATCCGGCCTGGACCTGGAGCCGTGGCGGCGCTGACGCCCAGCGCAAGGCAGCGCCGGTGGGCGACGAGTTCGCCACGGTGTCATCACCGGTGGCGCTGGCGCTGGCGCTCGAAACGCTCGCCATCCGCAGCCGTTTCAGCAACGCCCGCGCCGAGTCGCAGCGCGACAAGCTGAATTTTCTCGAATCAAGGTTCGGCCCGCCATGGGGCGCCATGGGCGCCGTGGCCGAGGCTTTCGGCCTGGCCTATGCACAGGCCCAGGACAGCGCGAAGGCCATCGACTGGTACCGCGTGGCCGTCAATGCGGCAGATGGCAGTGCCTCGTTTCGGGCCGCTGAACAGCTTGGCAACCAGCTGGCGCGCCACGGCGAGAGCCTCAGCGATGAGGCTAGCGCGCGCCAGTTGATCGAAGAAGGCATCTCTCAGCTCAGCCGGCTCGTCGCGCTGCAAGCTACCCTTGAGCGCGAGAGCCTGCTCGGTTCGGCCTGGAAGCGCCTGGTGTTGCTCGAATCCCGTGCCGGCAAAGACGCGGCTTCGCTCAATGCACTAGAGAAGATGGCCGCACACTACGCCAACGCCGAGGCCTTGGCCCGCCGGGTGCAGGCGGACAAGATGTTCTACCCGGCCAAGAACTGCATCAGTGCCGAACTGCGACTGGCGTTTCTGCACCGGCGCGCGCCGCGGCTGGCCGCGGAGCGGCTGAGCGCGGTGCGTGATTCACTGGACCAGACGGCCCGCGCGAGGCCCGACTTCTGGTCGGTGGTCGGGCAAACCGAACTGGTTTTGCTTGAAGCTCTGGCACATGGCCGCCTGGCTGGCTCCGGGCCCGGGCTGATGGACGCTTTTCGAGAGCTCAAGCTGCGCGTGCCAGCCACGTCGAGTTGGGACTCGGTCTACATCGAAGCGCGCTTTACGCTGGAGCCTTATCAGCGGGTTGCCAGTGCGCCTGAGCAGAGGGCTGCGGAGGAACTGCTGAAAGGCCTGAAGGCGCTGGCGGCCGCATGAATGCCGCTGTCGCACCGCCGACCGATGTGTTTGTCAGCTACGCGCGCGAAGACCGGCCGCTCGCCGAGCAACTCGCGCTAGCCTTGAGCGCAGGCGGATTGCAGGTCTGGTGGGACCGCGACCTTGCCGCCGGATCCGAATTCACCGCCGTGATCGAAGCCAAGCTGCTGGGTGCGGCCGTCGTCATCGTGCTGTGGTCAGCCGATTCAGTGCATTCGTCATTCGTGCGCGACGAATCTTCGCGGGCCCTCAAGCAGGGCAAGCTGCTGCCGGTGCGCATTGAGGATGTCGAACTGCCGCTCGGTTTTGGCCAGTTGCACACGCTTGACCTGCTGGATTGGGACGGCGATGCCGGCGATGACACGTTCCAGACGCTGCTGTTCGAAGTGCGCCAGCGCCAGCAGCAGGCGCCGGACATGCTGAATGCGCCCACACGCCCGATGCGCCGGTGGCCGCGCCGCTCCACCCTGATGACGGCCGCCGCCCTGGCGCTGGTGCTGGGCGGCACCGCCACCTGGTATGTTCGCGACCGGCAACAAGGCGAGGCCGCCGTGCAGGCCGAGGCCGACCGCCACTTTCGCGCCGGGCTGGACCAGCAATACGCCAGCGTGCCGCAACTCGAGACAGCACTCAACGAGTACCTGAGCGCCCTTGAGCGTCGCCCGGCCCATGCACGGGCGCGCTACTACCTCGGTCACGTCTATGCGCAGACCGGCAAACTGGCTGACGCGCTCGATTCGTTCAAGCTCGCGCTGACCGCGACGGAAGCGCCGCTCGACCGCAGCCAGCGCACCGATGCCCAAAAACAGGTGCTGACACTGTCCGTGGCCGAGGGTGAGGCCACGCCGATCACACGCGTTGCCGTGAACCCCCCGCCCGAACCCGTGAAGCCAGCGGCAGAAAGCCGCACCGGCACCGAAACAAGCGTGTCCGCAGCACCCAGTGCGTCGGTGCGCCCCGCCGTGCCGGTCGCAGCACCCAAACAGCCGCCGCGCATAGATCCGCCCCAGACGAGCGTGGCGCAGCTCGCCAAGAGTGTCGAAGGTTTGTTCGATGACAACAAGGAACGCCGTATCAACGCCACCACCAGCCTTGTGCTTGACCCGCAGGCCTTGTCGGATGCGGTGCCCTTCGCAGTCCGGAAGGCGTCACAAGTATTGAAGGGTGGCCCGGCCGGGCTGGGCGCAAGCGCTTCGTCGGGCGTGGTCAACACGCTGGTGCTGCTGCAAAGTGCCATGCCCGGAACGCTGAAGGTCAACCGTTCGGAGATCGAGCAGCTGCTTGACGCTGCTGAGCCGCTCGGCGACTACACCGCCAAGCAGGCCGGCAAGGTGCGTGAGTTGCTCAGGCAGGCGGCCACGCGCCACCCGGTCGCCTACCTCCAGATTGCCAACGAAGCGCAACGGCCGATCGCCGAGGCATTGGCCCTCAAGTTGCGCAGCTTTGGCTACGAGGCGCCCGCCATCGAGCTGGTGGCTGGGCGCGCGCCCGAGACCACACAGGTGCGGGTGCAGGGCAAGAGCGACCGCAGCTACGCACGCTGGGTCACCAAGGTGGTGGGCGAGGCGGTTAACGCGCAGCCCGCCACCAGCGGCCTGCACAATGCCAGGCCCAAAACCGATACCTACGAAATCTGGCTGGGACGCTCGCTGTGTGCACCGGATGGCTCGCCGATGGCAGGGTGCAAAGGGACGTAGGACCCGGGGCCTTGCAGATCGGCTGGCAACCACGTTGGCCGCTCTTGGGGGTAAGTCGGCTCAATCACCTGCCTGCCTGAAGCATTAACCAAGCGCTTTGACTACCGCGTCACCCATCTGCACGGTGCCAACGCGAGTGGTGCCTTCGCTGTAAATATCCGGTG
>CAYJMW010000140.1:0-6811 GCA_964371235.1 uncultured Polaromonas sp. | reverse complement strand
GCACTGACCAAGCCAAGCCCCTGCGCCATGTTCTTGACGGATCCTGTCGGCACGGCTTTCCAGGCGATACCGCCGTGTCAGAAGTCCAGGTCGGGGAGCGCGTGATCTTGACCAGCGCCTGTCGCTCTGTTGGAGCAAGCTGCTTGAACAAAGGAGGTAAATCATGACGTTCGTTGTCACCGAGTCATGCATCAAGTGCAAATATACCGACTGTGTCGATGTCTGCCCTGTGGATGCATTCCGCGAAGGTCCGAACTTCTTGGTCATTGATCCGGATGAATGTATTGACTGCGCGGTCTGTGTGCCAGAGTGCCCGGTCAACGCAATCTTTGCTGAAGAAGACGTACCCGCCGATCAGCAAGACTTCATCGCATTGAATGCAGAACTCGCTCCAAAGTGGAAAGCCATCACACGAACCAAGGCGGCGCTTCCCGACGCTGACGAATGGGCGTCCGTGACGGACAAACGGTCAGAGCTCAAGCGCTGAAGCAGGCACAAGCAGCAGGCGTGACGAATATCTTGCAATATTGCCAAACTTGGCTGGCATCGCGCTTCATTCATGACGGCGCACCCTCATTGGCGATTGGTGAGACAGAACCCAGCAAGTTTCAATCACTTTTTTTCCTGGTAAATACCTCACGTCATGATATAGCCGGGTAAACTAGGGAGGCTTAACCATATCTGTTATCTGGCTGGCAGATGTCCCCCATGAAACTCCACATCCTGTCTGACTTGCATCTGAGCCGCGGCGCGCTGGAAATTCCCTGCAACGACGCGGACCTGGTGATTCTGGCCGGAGACATTGCGCGCCCGTTTGAGGCGGTGCCTTGGGCCCTCGGCTTGGGTCGGCCGGTGCTTTATGTGCCTGGCAATCACGAGTTCTACAACAGCAGCATTGCGGACACCGTGCAAGCGCTCAAGACGCTGTGCGACGGCACTCGCATCCACGTGCTTGACCGCGACGAGATCATCATCAGCGGCGTGCGCTTTCTCGGGGCCACCCTGTGGACCGATTTCCTGCTCTGGGGCGACGGCGAGCAGCGCGCACTGGCGATGCAGGCGGCCCAACGCTTCATGCGGGATTTCAGCAGGATTCATGTGGACGAGCCAGCGCAGCGACTGTTCACGCCTGATGACGCCGCCGCCTTGTGCCGCGCCGATGCCCGGTGGCTTGAAAGCCGGCTGGCCGAGCCCCACGCGGGGCCGACAGTCGTCATCACGCACCATGCGCCAGCGCGCCAGAGCATTCATCCGCGGTTTACCGACTCACTGATCAATGGCTGCTTTGTGTCTGATCTGCAGCATCTGGCTGATGGGCGGCGCGCGCAGTTGTGGGTGCACGGCCATACCCACGATAGTTTCGACTACCTGCTCAACGGCACCCGGGTGGTGTGCAATCCGCGTGGCTATGCAAAAGACGGGGTGAACGAAAACCCCTTGTTTGACAGCAATTTTGTGGTTGAAATCGACTCGTGAAACAGCGAGCGGAGCAGGAGCAAAATAATCGCATGCGGACATGGTTCTCAAAACAGCTCGGTGACGGTGTTCTGGCTTACGCGCCGAAGGATCAGATTCAGAAAATGTTCCCGGCGCTGTTTGCGGCCGCAGGCCGCCCCGCGGACATGGCCGTTTTTACGCGGCATGAACTGGAAGGCCGCCTGCAATGCGAGGTAGTGGCCTATTTTTCCCCGGCAGCGCAGGACATTGCCCGGCAGATGGGAGCGCAAGCGTGTGAAAAACCTTCCCGCGCCGAGCTCGACTTGCTGGCCGGCGAGCCGGAGTGCTGGGCGGTTTTGTTTCCTGAAGAGCAATAGCCATGAACCCTATGCGTTCCCAGGGCTGGGACCCGAAATCCGCTGCGGTGCTGCGCGATCAGCGCGCCGCCTGTGATGAGATGCGTGAGCGTTGCCCGGTCGCTTACAGTGACTTGCTGGGCTGGTCGCTCTTTCGGCACGAGGACGTTGTTCGCGTCCTGAATGACCCCGACACGTTCAGCAGCGTGGTCTCCCGAAATCTCTCGGTTCCCAATGGAATGGATCCCCCCGAGCACGGCCAATACCGCCGCATCATTGAACCTTATTTCGCGCCACAAGCCATGCAGGCGTTCGAGCCACAATGCCGCAGCATCGCAGCCGAGCTGGTGCGCTCCCTGCACGGGCGTGCGGAGCTGGAACTGATTGGCGGCTTTGCCCATCCATTTGCAGTTCGGGTGCAATGCGCGTTTCTCGGTTGGCCGACCAGCATGCACGAGCTGCTGTGCCTGTGGGCGCAAAAAAACCACGCCGCCATCTTTGCCCACGATCGGCCAGCCATGGCCGATATCGCCCATGAGTTTTCGGGTTATGTCACGGGGCTACTGCAGCAACGCCGCGCCGCTGGCGCCCAAGGCGGCGAGGATGTCACGGCCAGCCTGGCTGGCCAACAGGTCAATGAGCGGCCGCTAAACGATGAAGAAATCATCAGCATCCTGCGTAACTGGACGGTGGGCGAGATCGGCACCATCTCTGCAGCGATCGGGATTATGGCCCAGTATCTGGCGGAGCATACCGACCTGCAGCACCAACTGCGCGCGCAGCCATCCTTGGCGCCCGACGCCATCGACGAGATTTTGCGGCTGTACGGCCCACTGTTGGCGAACCGGCGCGTGACCACCCGCGCGGTCGAGATCGGCGGGCGCATCGTCGGTGCCGGGGAGCGTATTTCCCTGAACTGGGTCGCGGCCAATCGGGATGACCGTGTCTTCACCGATCCGCAGTCATTCCGTCTGAACCGCGATGCAAGTGCCAATCTGCTGTACGGTGCGGGCATCCATGTCTGCCCCGGCGCGCCACTGGCACGCATGGAGTTGGTGGTGGCAGTGCAGGCGTTGCTTGACGGCTCCACCGGTATCGATCCGATTGCACAGCGCCCGCCAACCAACGCGGTCTATCCGGCATCGGGCTATGCCACCGTGCCCGTGAAAATCATGTTTGCGTCGCAGCCCGCCGCTCACCACTGATGGCTGCGCCAGACACCGATGGCGCGACCGGCCAGCGCCCGGCCAAGTCCGCGCTACAGGCGCGCCTGCTGGCTGATCTGGCCGGCCTGGCACCAGCGTATTTCGGGCTGGTGATGGCCACCGGCATCGTCTCCATAGCCGCCCATCTGCTCGGCTGGCCGCAGCTTGCGCGCACACTGTTCTATCTGAACAACGTGATGTATGCGGCCCTGTGGCTGCTGACGCTGGGACGCTTGCTGTGGTTTCCCCGGCGTTTTTTCAGCGACTTGATCGATCATTTGCGCGGCCCCGGATTTTTTACCATGGTGGCCGGCACCGGCGTGCTGGGTTCCCAGTATGTGTTGTTGCTTGCCGACTACCGTATCGGACTGCTGCTGTGGATTGTGGCGCTGGTGTTGTGGCTTGGGCTGACCTATGCGATCTTTACGGCCTTCACCGTCAAAGAGGACAAGCCGGCGCTGGACAAAGGCATCAGCGGCGCCTGGCTGCTGGCGGTGGTGGCGACGCAATCGGTTGCCGTGCTGGCGGCGATGCTGGCGGCGCATGTGGCCCAGCCCTACCGGCTGGAGATGAACTTTCTGGCGCTGTCGATGTGGCTGTGGGGCGGCATGCTGTATATCTGGATGATGTCGCTGATTTTCTACCGCTACACCTTCTTCCGGTTCGCGCCGGGGGACCTGTCACCGCCCTACTGGATCAACATGGGTGCCATGGCGATCTCGACGCTGGCCGGGTCGCTGCTGATCATCAATGCGCCCGATGCGCCGTTCCTGTTGTCCTTGCTGCCCTTTCTCAAAGGGTTTACCGTGTTCTATTGGGCCACTGGCACCTGGTGGATTCCGATGCTGGTATTGCTGAGCATCTGGCGCCACGTTTACAAGCGTTTTCCGATGCGCTACGACCCGCTGTACTGGGGTGCGGTGTTTCCACTCGGCATGTACGCAACCTGCACCCACCAAATGTTGCACGCGATGGAATTTGAACTTCTGGAATTTTTGCCCCAACTCTTTTTGATCGTGGCGCTGGTGACCTGGAGCCTTGCATTTATGGGCCTGCTGCTCGATCTGCTGCGGCGTTTTGACTTGCTGCGTTCGCGCGAACCTGCAGCCGAACAACATTTGTGAACCCGGAAGCCCTTCTTATGACCCATCTTCGCACCCGCGCCGTCCATGCCGGACAGCACCCCGATCCGGCCACCGGCGCCATTGCAACGCCCATCAGCCAGACCACAGCGTTTGGTTATGGCACGCTGGAGCAGGGCGCCGCACTCTTTGCCGGCGAGGTGCCGGGTTACCGCTACAGCCGCTTTGCCAATCCCACCGTGGCGGCACTGGAAGCCAAGATGGCTGATCTGGAAGGCGCGCCGGCAGCGGTGGCATTCAGTAGCGGCACGGCGGCCACGTCGTCGGTGTTACTGGGGCTTCTCAAGCCGGGGGATGAAATCGCGTTCCTCGGGCCGCTGTACGGCGGCACTGAGGGGCTGTTTCGCTCGTTGGGCGAGCGCTTTGGCATCCGGGCGGTAGATGCCACGCAGCAGGGCCTGGGGGCCAGTCTGACAGCGGCCACGCGCATGGTGTGGGTGGAAACGCTGACCAACCCCAGCCTGCGTCTGCATGATCTGGCCGAAGTGGCCACCATAGCCAAGGCGCGCGGCGTGCTCACGGTGGCCGACAACACCTTTTGCACACCGTGCCTGCTGCGGCCACTGGAGCACGGCATTAACCTGGTGCTGCACTCCATGACCAAGTACCTGGGCGGGCATGGCGACGCCACGGGCGGCATCGTCGCAGGGTCGGCGGAACTCATTGCCCAGGTGCGCAAGACCGGCTTGGGCCATGTGGGTGGCAACCTGTCGCCGCAGGAAGCGTTTTTGTTCCTGCGCGGCATCAAGACGCTGCCGTTGCGCATGGCGGCGCACTGCGAAGGCGCAGCGGCGGTGGCGTATTTTCTGGCGAGCCAACCTGCCGTGCGCGTGGTGCATTACCCGGGTCTTGCCAGCCATCCACAGCATGCGCTGGCGCAGCGCATGCTGCAAGGCGGCTTTGGTGGCATGGTGGCTTTCGAGCTGGTGCGCTGCGAGCGCTCTGCGGCTGCGGCCGTGTTGAACCAGCTTGAGCTGTTTACCCAGGCGGTTTCATTGGGTGACGTGGACAGTCTGGCCTGCCATCCGGCAAGTACGACGCACAGCTTTGTCTCGGCCGAGGTGCGCCGCCAAAACGAAATTACGGAAGGGTTGATCCGGCTCAGCGTGGGCATAGAGCATCCGGACGACCTGATTGCGGATCTGCAACGTGCGTTAAAGCATGCCGCTTAAGGTGAAACTGCGTTGTCAGCAAAAGCCTTCACATCTGGCACAACAAAACGCCCGCGCAAGGATAGCAACTCGGTCCGGTGCAAACGCGCCAGTTTATTGAGCACTTTTTCGCCGTTCTTCAGTAGATGAATTTCGATCTGTCGCCGATCTTCAGAGGAGCGACGACGCTCGACAAAGCCCAGCTTCTCGCAGCGCGAAATCAGTGCGACTACACCATGCTGTTGCGCCTGCAGGCGCTGCGCGAGCTCACCGACGGTTGCCCAATCGCGACCGGGATAACCTTTGACATGGAGCAACAGCAAATACTGCAAAGGCGTTAGGCCACGCTGGCGCGTCACCTCCTCGCTAAAGCGCTCGTACTTGCGTATCTGGTGACGAAAATCCGACAGTATTTCAAAATCATGTTTGTCGAGGGATAGCGCTTTAGTCTTCGGCACGGCCGTATCCATTCCAACTCGTTGTGAGCAGGCATTTTCTCATTCCACCCAAACGATGCTGGCAACAGATCAGTGACGTGACGTGCTTGCTTCACAGACTTTGTCTCGTCAGTGGATGAGGACGATTTGCATCAGTATCAGCCACATGAACAGTCCAGCACCCGCAACCACCGTCGCCATTTGCAGCGCCTTGAGATCATCGCGCATGCGAAACAGCGCATACACACCATGATAGATCAGTCCAACTGAACATAACAGCGCTAGCCCGCCAACAACAATGCCGACGAAAAGATTCGGCACAAAAAGCGTCAGCGAAGAGAGCCACAGCGGAATCGGAGCGATAGCCGCCAAGGTAAAACTTTCGTGGGAATCGGCCGCAACATTATTCATTCTGGAAACCACGTGAATAAGCCACGCCACCGTGGGAACGGTAAGCAACTCGGCGAGAAAGAAGATTCCCGCGGCAGCATGCCACTGCTCGGGCGTTACTCCCGGGACAAAACGTCGTCATAGCGCCCTCCGGCGTAATAGATCATTGCTGGCGGCAACAGGGACAGAGGAAAAACCACCAAGGCGAACAGACGGGCAATTGATGGATGAACCCGGATCAAGTCATCCCAGCCTTCATGAAACGAAAAGATCATCCTGGGCATTTGGACCACATTCATAGCAACCTCCTTTGTCGAGTCAATGACCCATCTTCCCGATTTGTTTATAAAAATACCTGCCGGAACGCATTCTCAACAAGCGAAATAAATATATCACATCATGATGTATTTACAAGGACAACTTCGACAGGGTCACACCGACGATTGGGTTTTTAGATCTGTCCATTACTTGGAAATGATCACCTGGCCACCGGCATTCCGGCTAGGTACCGATGAATGGCAGGGCGTCAAACGCGTGCGGTTTCTCGTGGAAGCGGCAGAAGTTTAAGCATTTTAGGGCTCTAGCCCAATAGGTACGGGCGCAAGCAGCTATCCAATGGATAGCAACCGGAGCCCAAGGCTCCAACTGGCTGTCGAACACACCTGGCCAGACCATCGGTCCGCGCTGCTTCCC
>CAYJMW010000139.1:0-6984 GCA_964371235.1 uncultured Polaromonas sp. | reverse complement strand
ATGCGCTGCCCCCCGAGGGGGCTGGCCTTGCTTGGGGCGGCCCGGCGCTGCGGCCCATGGCCCCCACACTTTTCACTTCGTGTAATGCGCGAGGCCTTGCAGGCCGCGGCTCGCGAGACGCTTCGCCTCTGTCGCCTGTCCAAACCTGCTCAAGCAGGTTTGGAGCCGCAGGCTCCAGCCCCTCGGGGGCTGGTCTTGCTTGGGGCGGCCCGGCGCTGCGGCCCATGGCCCCCACACTTTTCACTTCTTTAGGAAAAGCTGAATGACTTTGTCAATTCATGGCCTGGCAGTCTCGCGCGGTGTCGCCATTGGCCGCGCCGTGCTGGTGGCATCAAGCCGTGCTGACGTGGCGCACTACTTTATTGATCCGGCAAAGGCAGTGGAAGAAATTACGCGTGTCCGGGCTTCCCGCAATGCCGTGATGGAAGAAATTACGCGCTTGCAGCAAGATCTGCCCAAGGACGCGCCGCACGAAATCGCTGCCTTGCTCGATGTCCATCTGATGCTGCTGCAGGACGAGCAACTCATCAACGGCGTGAAGCGCTGGATCACTGCCCGGCACTACAACGCTGAATGGGCGCTGACCACGCAGTACGAAATCATTGCGCGCCAGTTCGACGACATGGAAGACGAATACCTGCGCGAGCGCAAGGCCGATCTCGAGCAGGTGGTGGAGCGTGTCTTGCGCCACATGAAGGGCGTGGCTTCGCCGGTGCAGCCCGCTGGCCAGGCCGGCGCCGGCCGCAAGCAGTCGCAGCAGGACTTGTTGCTCGACGACACCATGGATGTGCCACTGGTGCTGGTGGCGCACGACATTTCCCCGGCTGACATGCTGCAGTTCAAGCAAAGCCTGTTTGCCGGGTTTGCGACCGACGTCGGCGGCAAGACCTCGCACACGGCGATTGTGGCGCGCAGCATGGACATCCCGGCAGTGGTCGGCGCGCGCACTGCCAGCCAGTTGATCAAGCAGGACGACTGGGTCATCATCGACGGCGATGCCGGTGTGCTGATTGTTGACCCCTCGCCCATCATCCTGGCCGAGTACGGGTTCCAGCAGCGCCAGGGCGAGCTCGAGCGCGAGCGGCTGAACCGGCTCAAGCACACGCCGGCGGTCACCATGGACGGCCAGCGCGTTGAGTTGCTGGCGAATATCGAAATGCCCGACGATACGCTGGGCGCGCTCAAGGCCGGCGCCGTTGGCGTGGGCCTGTTTCGCACCGAATTCCTGTTCATGGGCCGCTCGGGCAAGCTGCCCGACGAGAACGAGCAGTACCTCGCCTATCGCAAAGCCGTTGAAGGGATGCAGGGCCTGCCGGTCACCATTCGCACCGTTGACATCGGATCTGACAAACCTCTGGACCGGCCCAGTGGCAAGGCGCAAGACCATCACCTGAACCCGGCGCTGGGGCTGCGCGCCATTCGCTGGAGTCTGGCCGATCCACCGATGTTTCTGGCGCAGTTGCGCGCCATTTTGCGGGCTGCCGCGCATGGCCCGGTTAACCTGCTGGTGCCCATGCTGACCCATGCCAGAGAGATCCGCCAGACCATGGCGCTGATAGACCGCGCGCGCGCCCTGCTGGACAACCAGGGCGTTGTCTATGGCCCGGTGCGGCTGGGCGCCATGATTGAAATTCCTGCCGCGGCCCTCACGCTCAAGCTCTTCCTGAGGTATTTTGACTTTCTGTCCATCGGCACCAACGATCTGATCCAGTACACGCTGGCAATAGACCGCGCGGATGAGTCGGTGGCCCATCTGTATGACCCTTGCCACCCGGCCGTGCTGCGGCTGGTCGCGGACACGATTGCCGAATGCCAGCGCCAGGGAAAAGGTGTAACTGTCTGCGGCGAAATGGCCGGCGACGTGGCCATGACGCGGCTGCTGCTGGGGCTGGGGCTGCGCAGCTTTTCCATGCACCCGTCGCAGATTCTGGCG
The DNA here is from genome assembly GCA_964371235.1 of uncultured Polaromonas sp. GTDB lineage: Bacteria > Pseudomonadota > Gammaproteobacteria > Burkholderiales > Burkholderiaceae_C > Polaromonas. Next base: position 5,051 of record CAYJMW010000139.1, on the reverse strand, counting down.
GTGAAGCAGCAAATTTTGCGCGCTGACGCCGCCAAACTCAGCGTGTGGGCACACGAAGTGCTGGAGAGCGACGAGCCCGCCTCGATGCTTTAGACGGGCTTTCAGCAGCTACTTTACCCGCGTTCCCAGCACAGCCGCGCCAATAATCATCATCGCAGCCAGCGCCACGCTGGCGCTCCAGGCGCGGCCGCTGACCACCATCAACAGCGCGGTGGAGCCCAGCGGCGTGAGGTAACTCAAAATGCCGATCTGCCTTGCGTCGCCAAGCTTGAGCGCTTTGTCCCACAGAAAAAACGCACCGCCCAGCGGGCCCAGCCCCATCACCAGCAGCAGCAGCCAGTCGCGGCCTGACAACGCCACGGCGGGCTCCAGCAGCCAGTGGCACAGCAGCGACAGCAGGCCCGAGACCAGGCCAAACAGGCCAATTGCCGCCGTCGGAAACGGTTTGACGCGCCGGGTCAGCAGCGAGTAAGTGGCCCAGATGAACGCAGACGCCAGCGCTGGCAAAAAGCCCCAGGACCAGCCACCGGCAAGCGCCGCCTGCTGGCGCGTACCCAGGATGGCGATGGCAGCGCCCGCAAAACCCAGCAGCGCCGCAACCACGTGCCGCGGGTGCAGTTTCATGCCAGGCAGAAACAGCGGTGCCAGCACGACCAGCAAAAGCGGCCACAGGTAGTTGACCAGATTCGCCTCTACCGGCGGCGCATGGCGCAGCGCAATGAAAAGCAAAAAGTGGTAGCCGAACAGGCCATAAATGCCCAGCGCGAGGGTCTTGGCCGGAATGGCCCATTGCCGTTTGTCTTTCAGCACAAAGGGCAGCGCCAGCCCGCTGCCCACCAGCAGCGCAATGCCGGTCAGCAAGAAAGGGGGAATGTGTTTGAGCGCGACCCCGAGGGAGGCGAGAGTAACCCACAGCGCGATGGCGCCCAGTGCATATAAATTGGCTTGCATGGCAGCGAGCATAAACGCCCCCGGCGCGCGCATTCGTCGCGCAGGCGTACTTTGCGGTCGCGTAACGCTATTTGTCAGGGTGCGGTTTCATCGTCGGTGGCACTCTTGGCCTTTTGACGTGACGGTGGTTTGCATTCGGTCGGGTTGGCAAGGAACAGCCAGCCGATTGCGACCACCGCGGGGATGGCCAGCGCCCAAGCCGAATTTTCCCAGAGTGAGTTGCCGATGACGGCAATGACCAGACCAACAAGAATACAGGCCAGCAACCAGGCAAACCTTTTGACATGGTTGGGCGTTGCCACTCGCGGCGGGTCAGGTGTTTGCATGGTGTGCGACTGAGCGCTAACGAGGCGGTATAAAAGTCCGAGACCAAAAGAATGCGACGATTTCGGGGGTAAGTTTATCCCTCCCGAGACCGCGATCGCCGAATACAGCGCATTCTGAGAAGTCGATTTTCCCATCATCATGTCTCGATCGTAGCGCGGGGACTTTTGTACAGCCGCAACGTGAAGTTGTGGCGTGCTGAGGTACCGCGGCTCATCAGAATAGCGTCTCCCGGTAGCGTTCCCGCCCGTCGAACAGCAGTGCCAGAATGCCGGCCTTGCCGCGCGCATCGATCGCGACCAGGATCTCGACCTTCTCGCCGCCCCGCGGCCGTTCAACCTGTCCGCCGGTGCCTTCCTGCACGTAGTACTGTTCAATACCGTAGCGCACCTGCAGCGTGCGTTGCTTGACTGATTTGTTGGTTGTGCGGTCCCATGTGTTGTCGTTGAGATACTGCACCTCTCCCTTGAGCGCGAGCAGGCCGGGCGCAATGGCACTGCGCTGGTGATGCACCGAGACCGCTTTCGCACCGTCGGGCCCGGGTTGGATCGCGACCCAGACCGTGTCGTGACGCTTGAAGTCTTTGTCGCCACCGAGCGCGGTTTCGCCGTCAAGACGCAGCCGGCTGATCGGGTAGGCCAGGCGTGCATAGTCGCCCATAAATAGCGAGCGCGGGTCAACCGGTTCGGTTTGCAGCACGACCGGTGTACCGCTGTTGAGCGTCCACTGTTTGTCGGCGATCATCGCCGCGAGAGCGGCGACCTGGACTACCACCAGCAGCATGATCTTCAGCCGGACAGTCATGACTGCCCCCTGGCTTCAATATCGCGCAAGAGCGCCCTGCGCCTGCGCTCCAGCCAGCCGCCACCGGCCAACAGCAGTACGCCTCCGGCCATGAAAAAGAGCGCGCGGTCCATGAGCGACCAGAAGGTGTCGAAATAGCGGGCCAGCATCCAGATTGCAAAGCCGGTGAAGGCGCGGTTCACCATCATTCGGTCGCCGTGACGGATGCCGAGATCACCGATCCAGTACAGCACGCCGAGGAAAAGCGCGTTCCAGAACAGCGCCGGCAAGCCACCGCTGCGCGGCACGATGACCTCGACCGACAGCAGCACGGCCAGGCTGATCGCCAGCGCGATGCCGAGGAGCAGCCGTTCCGCCGCCAGTTCGCTCGCCCGGACGAGGCGGACGATGCCGGCGGCGTAGATCGCTGCGGTGCCGACGAGGGCAGCGAGCCAGGGCGCAAGGTCACCGCCTGGCTCGGTATAGTGCCAGGCAAATTTGGGGAAGGTGAAGACGAAGGCTCCAATCAGCGCGGCAAACAGAAAGTCAGCGCGCACCGCACGCGCGAACGGATGCGCACTCGCCTGCGCCAGCGCCCAGCAGCCCGCGATGCCGAGCACCTGCAGGGCGAACAGGCGGACGTGCGCATGCGACTCCCAAACGACGCCGATCCACGGCAGGGCGTGCCAGCCGATCATCCAGAGAATGAACAGGAGGCCCCAGCCACGCGCCGCGATCTTCCAGTCGTGGCGAAAGAGCGGCACGGCGGCGAGCGCGAGATAGCCGAGCAACGGCCAGTTCATCGCGCGGTAGTCGAACTGCTCGGTCCATGTCCACAACGCAGCCAGGGCAATCGATGTCACCATCGCCGGCTGCGAGCCGAGCAGCCACGCCGTCAGCAGGCCGCCGCCCGCCCACAATGCGATGCCGTCGGGAAAATGCGAGTCAATATGGTAGATCTGACCGATCAGCATGATTGCGGCACCAAACAACAGCACCGAGAGGAACGCCATGCCCTGCGCCAGCTTTGGCAGCGCGCCGCGGGTCAGGCAGAGACCATGCGCGACGTGGCTGGCCGTGAGGGAGAGCACGATGAGAACGAGCTTCAAGAGCTTGCCCATCTCGTTCCAGTGTGCGGCAAACCAGGTGATGACGCCGACGCCGAGCAGCAGTGCGCCGGCCAGCGCGAGCGAGGACGTCCACACCACTTTCGGCTGCCGTGCGGCAACATCGGCCAGGATAGCCTGTTGGCCCTCTGCGCTCACCCACCCTTCTTCCTGCCAGCGCGGCAGTTCCTGCGCCAGCCGTTTGCCAAATCCCCAGTCGTTCATCGCGCCCTCCCCAAACATGGTTGAAATACGAACCAGCGACGCATCCGCGCTACGTTTATTCCGTCGCTTCGGCGGGGCGTGGCTCACCTGCAGAAGATATTGCCTGCCTGTCTTTTCCCTTGCTCATTTTGTAACCTCCATTGCATGATTTTGAACTTCAGCTATGGAGTATGTTTTTCGGGGGCAAGATCAATGAATGAAATATGGCTTCAGCCCACGCAAAACGGGCGCGAACAGCTACTTAATAGATAGCAAATCCCATCCGCAGCCCCCTCACAAAGAGGCCAGCACATGCCCGGCCTGCTGGTCGGCGTGGTAGCTGGAGCGCACCATGGCGCCCACTGCGGCGTGCGAGAAACCCATTTTGTAGGCTTCTTCTTCAAACATCCTGAAGGTGTCGGGGTGGACATAGCGGCGTACCGGCAGGTGGCTGGTTGAAGGGGCCAGGTACTGGCCGATGGTCAGCATGTTGATGCCGTGCGCGCGCATGTCACGCATCACCTGCAAAATTTCCTCATCGGTTTCGCCCAGACCGACCATGATGCCGCTCTTGGTCGGAACAAAGGGGTGCAGCGCCTTGAATTTTTTCAGCAGGTTCAGTGAAAAAAGGTAGTCGCTGCCGGGGCGTGCTTCCTTGTACAGGCGTGGCGCGGTTTCCAGGTTGTGGTTCATCACATCAGGCGGCGCGGCGTTCAGGATGCTGAGCGCACGGTCGTCGCGGCCGCGGAAGTCGGGCACCAGCACCTCGATTTGTGTGCCGGGCGAGAGTTCGCGGATGCGCGTGATGCAGTCCACATAGTGCTGGGCTCCGCCATCGCGCAAGTCATCGCGATCGACGCTGGTGATCACCACATATTTCAGCTTGAGCGCGGCGATGGTTTTGGCCAGGTTCTCGGGTTCGTTCGCGTCCAGCGGGTCCGGGCGGCCGTGGCCGACATCGCAAAACGGGCAGCGCCGGGTGCATTTGTCGCCCATGATCATGAAGGTGGCCGTGCCCTTGCCAAAACATTCGCCGATGTTGGGGCAACTCGCTTCCTCGCAGACGGTCACCAGCTTGTTGCTGCGCAGGATGTCCTTGATCTCGTAAAAGCGCGTGCTCGGGCTGCCGGCCCTGACGCGGATCCAGTCGGGTTTCTTCAGCAGCTCGCCCGGCACCACCTTGACCGGAATGCGCGAGAGCTTGGCCGCCGCCTTCTGCTTGGCCAGCGGGTTGTAGGCCTCGGTGCTTTGGGCTTCGCGAACGGCGGGGTTGGCGGGGTGAAGGGCGTCTGAGTGATTCATGGGTGGTTGGGTGCTTCTGCCAAGTAGGGGGCCAGCTTACGGTGCCAGATAGGTGACGAGCTTTTGGCCCAGCACCTCTGCCGCCTCCTGCCAGCTTGCCGATACCCCGATTGTAGAAAGGTCCATGGTTTGCAGCCCGGCATAGCCGCAGGGGTTGATGCGCAAGAAGGGTTCCAGGTCCATCGCCACATTCAGCGCGACCCCGTGGTAAGTGCAGTGGCGGCTGACTTTGATGCCCAATGCGGCGATTTTGCCCAGACCGCGAAAAGGGTCGGACGGGTCGAGCGGGCCCGTCAGGGCGGCATGCGAAAACGGGTCGTCCAGCCGCACATAAATACCGGGAGCACCCGCCACGCGGTGCCCCGTCACGCCAAAATGCGC
>CAYJMW010000138.1:0-6987 GCA_964371235.1 uncultured Polaromonas sp. | reverse complement strand
ACCGACGCGCGCATGGCGCAGGTGGCGCAACTGGCCAGCGGCTATGTGTATTACGTCTCGCTCAAGGGCGTGACCGGTGCCGGTACGCTCGACGTGGGTGCCGTTGAGGCCATGCTGCCGCGCATTCGCCAGCATGTGAACGTGCCTGTGGGCGTTGGCTTTGGCATTCGCGACGCGGCAACCGCCAAAGCCATCGGCAAAGTGGCTGACGCGGTGGTGATTGGCAGCAAGATCATCCAGTTGATTGAGAATCAGCCCCGCGATAAAGTCGCGGCTGTCGCCCATGACTTTCTGAAGGAAATTCGTGCCGCTTTGGACTGACTTTCCGCAAATGAACCCCGGAGCATAATTGCGCTTTTCGCCCAGCGACTGCCACCCTGAAAACAGCTTGATGCAAACGCCATTCAACAAGGACTGACGCCATGTCTTGGTTAGAAAAACTCCTTCCACCCAAAATCAGCCACACCGACCCGACCGAGCGCCGCAGCGTTCCCGAAGGCCTGTGGGTCAAGTGCCCGAGCTGCGAGGCCGTGCTGTACAAGACCGACCTGGAAAAAAACCAGAACGTCTGCCCGCAGTGCAACCACCATCACCGCATTGGCGCACGCTCCCGCCTCGATGCTTTCCTTGACCCGGAAGGCCGCTATGAACTGGGGCAGGAGGTGCTGCCCGTCGATGCCCTCAAATTCAAGGACAGCCGAAAATACCCCGAGCGCCTGAAAGAGGCGCTGGAAAACACCGGGGAAACCGACGCGCTGGTCGTCATGGGCGGCGCGGTGCACAGCATTGGCGTGGTAGCAGCCTGCTTTGAGTTCGACTTCATGGGCGGCAGCATGGGCAGCGTGGTGGGCGAGCGCTTTGTGCGCGGCGTACACGCCGCCATCGAGCAAAAAGTGCCCTTCATCTGCTTTACCGCCACCGGTGGCGCGCGCATGCAGGAAGGCCTGCTCAGCCTGATGCAAATGGCCAAAACCAACGCGGCGCTGACACGCCTGGCCAAAAAGAGCCTGCCGTTCATCAGCATCCTGACCGACCCCACCATGGGCGGCGTGAGCGCCGGTTTTGCGTTCATGGGCGACATCGTGATTGCCGAGCCCAAGGCCCTGATTGGCTTTGCCGGCCCACGCGTAATTGAATCCACCGTGCGCGTGACCTTGCCCGAGGGTTTTCAGCGCGCCGAGTTTTTGCAAAGCAAGGGCGCGATTGATTTCATCTGCGACCGGCGTGAACTGCGCAGGGCAGTGGCCAATTCACTCGCCATGCTGCTCAGGCAACCGGCGGACGCTGTCAGCTAAGAAACGCAGCTTTGTGCGCCGCTCCGGCGCTGTGCATGGGGCATCGGGCAAGAACCTGCAATTGCTGCCAGCGCGCAAGCAACCATAACGAAAAACCCATTGTGCCCGGACGTGTTTTCCCAGTCAGGCACCAGGGAACAAATCACGCGTGGAATGATGTACGCTCCTGCCAATCGCTTTGCACCGACACCATGTCCGACGCCCTGACGCTGACCTCGCTTCCGCTGTTCCCGCTGGGCACGGTGCTGTACCCCGGCGGCTTGCTGCCGCTGCGGATTTTTGAAGTCCGCTACCTGGACATGATTGGCAAGTGCTTCAAGGCAGGTGCGCCGTTTGGCATTGTTTCCCTTACTGAAGGCCCGGAAGTGCGCCGACCCGGAAATACGGGGCCTGACGGCGACAGCTTTGCGCGCGAAGCCTTCAACACCATAGGCACATTGGCAACGATTGCCGAATTTTCGGTGCCGCAGCCGGGGCTCATGGTGATTAGCTGCATGGGAGCCCAGCGCTTTAAGATCTCCCATCGCGAAAAACTCAGGCATGGTTTATGGATTGCCGATGTCACCCGCCTGGAGGACGACCAATCCGTCAAAATCCCTGACGACCTGCAACACACGGCCAACGCGCTCGGCAAGCTGATTAAAACCCTGCAGGCGCGCGCTGTGCCAACGGCAAGAATGCCGTTTCTGGCACCCTACCGGCTGGACGATTGCGGCTGGGTGGCCAACCGCTGGTGCGAGTTGTTGCCGATACAAGTCGAGCTCAAACAGCGCCTGATGCAGTTGGACAACCCGCTGCTGCGGCTGGAACTGGTCAACGATATTCTGGAGCGCACCGGTATTTCGCACTGAGCTTGTGACGGCAAACGCACCGCATTCCGGGGCAATTGCGCTTTTCGGTTCGTTCAACCGGAAAAACGCCGCGCTAAAAACTTAAAATAGATTTATTGGGGTCAGACACCAATTTTTCTGCGACGCCATGCGTCGCACCCGAAGGGTCAGCCTTTGGCTGAGAAAATTTGGGCTCTGACCCCAAAAAATCCCACTTTTCGACCTCTTTGCGGAACACCGAGTCTTTATGTCCATCCACCAGAATTCACCTGCGGCAGCCCTTGCCGCTCCAGCACCACAAGATGAGAACCAGCTCATCTTTGAGCGCCGCGAAAAACTCAAGGCGATGCGCCAGCAGCAGGCCGAGGGCAAAGGCGTGGCGTTCCCCAATGACATCAAGCCCACGCACCGGGCAGAGGCTCTGTTTGCGCGCTACAACGACAAAACCAACGAAGAGCTGGAGCCGCTGGCACTGAAGGTTCATGTGGCCGGACGCATGATGCTCAAGCGCGTAATGGGAAAAGCCAGCTTTGCAACGCTGCAGGACGCATCGTTTGGCCCGTCCGGCGGGCGCATTCAGTTGTACATCAACAATGAAGGGGTGGGCGAGGAAGTCCACGGCGCCTTCAAACATTGGGACCTGGGCGACATTGTGGCGGCGACCGGAACGCTGTTCAAAACCAGGACCGGCGAGTTGTCTGTTCACGCCGACAGTCTTCGGCTGGTGACCAAAAGCCTGCGTCCGTTGCCCGACAAATTTCACGGCATGGCCGACCAGGAACTCAAATACCGCCAGCGCTATGTGGACCTGATTACCGACGAGGCGGCGCGCAAGCGTTTTGTGGCGCGCAGCAAGGCGGTCAGCAGCATCCGCGACTTCATGGTAGCCAACGAGTTCCTGGAAGTGGAAACTCCCATGCTGCACCCGATTCCGGGCGGAGCCAACGCCAAGCCGTTCAGAACCCATCACAACGCGCTGGATCAGGAAATGTTTTTGCGCATTGCGCCCGAGCTGTACCTGAAGCGCCTGATCGTCGGCGGTTTTGAGCGGGTGTTTGAGATCAACCGCAGCTACCGCAATGAAGGCATCAGCGTGCGGCACAACCCCGAATTCACCATGATGGAGTTCTACGCGGCCTGGTGGAACTACACCGATCTGATGACGTTTACCGAAGCATTGATTCGCGATGCCGCGCAAAAGGTGGCAGGTTCCCTGCAATTAACCTATGGCGGCAGGGCAGTTGACCTGAGCCTGCCCTTTGCGCGCCTGACGATACGCGAAGCGATTCTGAAACACACCGAAGCCGGTAAGCATATTGACAACCCGGCCTGGCTAATCCAGGCCCTGAAGAAGCTCGGCATGAATGAAGAAAAAGACCGGCTTTCAGGCCGCTCGCTCGCCAGTTTGCAGGTGACGTATTTTGAGGAACTGGTGGAAGAAAAGCTCTGGCAACCCACCTTCATTTGCGAGCATCCCGTCGAGATTTCGCCCTTGGCAAGAGCCAGCGATACCGACCCCGGGGTCACCGAGCGCTTTGAGCTTTACATCACGGGCCGCGAGTTCGGCAACGGGTTCAGCGAGCTCAATGATGCCGAGGAGCAGGCGGGGCGCTTTAACGCGCAGATGCTGGCCAAGGACGGCGGCGACGACGAAGCCATGTTTTACGACCACGACTTCATTCGCGCGCTGGAGTACGGGATGCCGCCCACCGGCGGCTGCGGTATCGGAATCGACCGGCTGATGATGCTGCTGACCGACAGCGCCAGCATTCGAGACGTGATTCTTTTCCCGGCGCTGCGCCGTGAAGTTTGAGGACTTTCGAATACTTTATGCCTTTAGCCCTTTAGATACGGGCGCAAGGAGCTATTATTTTAATAGCAGTTGATGGATCCATCCAGCATGAAATACCTCGCGGGCTACCCCGAACCGCTGAAGTCGCAAGTGCAGCAGTTGCTGGTGCAAGGCCGACTGGGCGAGATGCTGCTCGCCAAATACCGCCAGGCGCACGGGGTGCGAACCGACAAGGCCTTGTACGAGTATGTGATGGCGCTAAAGAATGAATTTCTGCACAACGCCGAACCACTGTCGAAGGTGGCGTTTGACAGCCGGCTCCAGGTTATAACCCACGCGTTGGGCACGCACCGCACCGTGTCACGCGTGCAGGGCAGCCGGCTCAAGAGCAAACGCGAAATCCGGATGGCCACGCTGTTCAAGGAAGTGCCGGCGGAGTTTCTGAAAATGATTGTCGTCCATGAGCTGGCTCACCTCAAGGAAAAGGCCCACGACAAATCCTTTTACCAGCTCTGCACGCATATGGAGCCGCACTACCATCGGTATGAATTCGATCTGCGCGTGTACCTGACGCATGTCGATGCGGCGGGCCGGCTCGATTGGACTGCTCCGGTCTGAGCCGTCGGCAAGCTCAGGCAATCAAGCCCAGCGCATGCATGTAGGCGGGCTGCACCATGAGCGCATCCCAGTCAAGCGCCCTGCTCTGCGGCAGCAACGCCAGTCGGCGCAACTCGCTGGCCTCCAGCGCCTCCCACTGGCCTTTGAGCAGCGCCCCGGCCATGCCATCGAGCCACGCATCGACCGCCCTGCCTTCCCCCATCGACTGATTGCACAGTAGCACCATGTCGCAGCCCGCGTCGAGGGCGGCCACCGCGGCTTGAGTGTGGCTCACTTTCTTGCCGTCGATCAGGCGGGCACCCGCCATGCTCAGGTCATCACTAAAAATCGCGCCTCCAAAGCCGAGCTGGCTGCGCAAAATAAAATTGAGCCACTTGCTGGAAAAACCGGCGGGTCGCGCATCCACCTTGGGGTAAATCACGTGCGCGGGCATCACGCTGGCAAGCGTGGTATTGAGCCATTCATAGGGGGCGGCATCCTCCGCCAGAATGACTTTAAGGCTGCGCTTGTCCACCGGGATGGCGGTGTGGGAATCGGCCTTGACGAAACCATGGCCAGGGAAATGTTTGCCGCAATTGGCCATGCCGCTTTGCAGCAAGCCGTGCATCAGGCTCTTGGCCAGCAGCGTGACGACGCGCGGGTCGCGCCCGAAGGCGCGGTCGCCAATCACACTGCTTTCAGCATAGTCCAGATCAAGTACCGGCGTGAAGCTTAAATCGACACCGCAGGCCCGCAGCTCGGCACCCAGCACGTAGCCACAAGCGGTGGCCGCATTGGTGGCCGCGAGGGGCGCTTTCATCCACCGCTCGCCCAGTGCCCGCATGGGAGGCAGTTGGGTAAAACCATCTGTGCGAAAGCGTTGCACGCGGCCGCCTTCATGATCAACGCAAATCAGCAAGTCCTGGCGCAGGCGCTTGATCTCGGCGCACAAGGCACTGAGCTGCTGGCGATCCTGCCAGTTGCGGCCGAACAAAACAATGCCGCCGGTCAGCGGATGCGCAAGGCGGCGGCGGTCTGCAGGCGTGAGCGACAAGCCTGCAACGTCGATGATGAGCGGGGCGTGTTCAAAAACGCTGGGCATTCTGGTCACGGCGTGCTGGCGCCAGGTGTCTGTTCAACCACCACAAAGCTTGCGGCATAGCTGGTTTCATCGCTCACCGAAACATGGACAGTCAGGTGGCGCGCCTCGAACCAGGCCTTCAATGGGCCATGCAACACAATCCTGGGTTTGCCACTGGCGGCATTGGTTATTTCGCAGCGGTGCCAGGCCATGGGCAGGCGCATCCCCAAGCCTATGGCTTTGCTGAAAGCCTCTTTGGCCGAAAATCGGGTGGCGAGGTAGCGGATGCCGCGGTCTGGCCAGCGCGTGCGCCGCGCTTGCCAGGTTGCCATCTCGCCGTCATTGAGGATTTTGCGGGCGAAGCGCTCACCATGGCGCTCAAAACTCGCGTGAATGCGGCGCACATCGCAAATGTCGGTGCCCACGCCAAAAATCATGGTGAAACCTCGTCCGGAAGCCATGAGGGAAATGCATCGTCGATGCAGCGCAGGTAGTCTTTCACGGCAGCGTCATAGCCCAGTTCCAGCGCATCGGCAATCAGGGCGTGGCCAATTGACACTTCCAGCACGCCCGGCACCGCACGCAGAAATTCGGCAAGGTTGTCACGGTTCAGGTCGTGGCCGGCATTTACTCCTAAATTAATAGCTACCGCCGCCCATCCTGCCTGGGCAAACTGGCTTAAAACCTTATTTTTTTGAGGGCCGGACCAGGCCCGGGCGTAAGTCTCGGTGTAGAACTCGACACGGTCCGCGCCGACGGCCTTGACGGCCGCCATGGCCTCTGCAATGGGGTCCATGAACAGGCTCACGCGCACACCGCGTTCGTGCGCCTGCGCGATCAGGGGTTGCAGGCGTTCGGCATCGTCCGGAAAAGTCCAGCCGTGGTCGCTCGTGACCTGGTCTTCGCTGTCGGGCACAAAGGTGCACTGATGCAGTGGCAGCCCCCGGGCCGCCAGGTTGTGCACAAAGTCCATCAGGTTCTGCAGGGGATTGCCTTCAATGTTGAATTCGCAATGCGGCCAATCCTTCATCAGCGCCGCGAGTTCGTACACATCATCGGCACGAATATGCCGCTCGTCGGGGCGAGGATGCACTGTAATGCCCTGAGCACCAGCCTGCAGGCACAACTCCGCAGCGCGCATCACGCTCGGGATGCCGAGATGCCGGGTGTTGCGCAGCAACGCGACCTTGTTGACGTTAACGGACAACGCGGTCTTATGCCCAAGAGGGTGAATCGCTTCTGGGACAGGCTGTTCGTATATTCGGGAAAAGAGGGGCATGGCGGTGTTGCAGGTTAAAGGGCATGCAGGTCCATCATCAATTGCCGGGTTTTCAGAACCTTTACCCCGCAATGGTAGTGCAGCAAAGCGCGCAATTGGGTTTTTAGTTGATT
>CAYJMW010000137.1:0-7407 GCA_964371235.1 uncultured Polaromonas sp. | reverse complement strand
AGGGCAAGGTTGCAAATGTTACAGCCCTGTGAAAAGTCCCTCCATCATGGCCTGCCAGCCAAGGCTGCGCAGTCTTTTTTTGACCTCAATTTGTTCCTGCCATGTTCAGAACCCTGCTTAAATCCAAAATCCACCGCGCTGCCGTCACCCACTGCGAGCTCAACTATGAAGGCTCGTGCGCCATCGACGAAGACCTGCTGGACGCCGCCAACCTGGCCGAAAACGAACAGGTGCATATCTGGAACATCAACAACGGCGAGCGTTTCATCACCTACGCCATCCGCGCCGAACGCGGCAGCCGCATCATCTCGGTCAATGGTTCAGCGGCGCGCCGTGCAGCGGTGGACGATCTGATCATCATTGCCGCCTTTGCCCAGGTACTTGAGGACCATGTTGCTGATTTCAAACCCAGGCTGGTTTTCGTCAACCCCGACAACCGCATTCAGGAACAGCGCTCAACGATCCCGGTCCAGATGCCCTGATACACCCCGGCGACTCGGCGTTTACCCTTGGTGCGGCGGCTCTTGCGGAACTCGCAGCGGCGGGCAAAAGTCTCAACCCGTACTGACCAACCGGAGCTCAGCGCCACCATCCATCAACCCTTGAGGAGTCACTCCATGAAGCTTTCAACAAAACCGTCCCTGCTTGTTGCCGGCGCGGCTGCGCTGGTTCTAAGCGCCTGCGCGCCAATGCGACCTGGCAACATGGGAGGCTCCAGCAGTGGCATGTCATTCTTTGTAACCAGCAGCAACCCTGGCAAAGGCGCTGACTTCGGTGGCCTGAGTGGCGCTGATCAATACTGCCAAAAACTCGCCACCTCCGCGGGCGCGGGCAGCCGCACGTGGCGCGCTTATTTGAGCAACAGCCCGATGGGCGGCGCCCCAGCCGTGAACGCGCGCGACCGCATTGGTCATGGTCCCTGGCAAAACGCCAAGGGCGTGGTCATTGCCAAGAATGTGGACGAACTGCACGCCAGCAATAACATTAACAAGCAGACCGCACTGACCGAAAAAGGCGAAATGGTCAGCGGCCGGGGCGACCCCGTCAACACGCACGACATATTGACCGGCTCGCAACCCGATGGCCGCGCCTTTGCCGGCCCGCAAGACATGACCTGCGGCAACTGGACCAAGAGCGGCGAGGGTTCTGCCATGGTCGGCCACCATGATCGCCTGGGCCTGCCCAACGACCCCAAGGCCGGATCATGGAACGAATCGCACCCCACCCGCGCCTGCGGAATGGATGCGCTCAAAAGCACGGGTGGCGCCGGGCTGCTGTATTGCTTTGCGGCGAACTAAGGCGCGCCGCGCGGGGCTGGGCGCGACCGGGCGCTTGGCAGTTCTGTGCTGGCGCTGTGCCAACAGACGCTTGCAATTGGGTTCAATCCCGTTCACAAGAAAGAAAACAAACCATGTCCCAGGTTGCAGAACAAGCCGTTGACGTACATCACCGAAACCGAGCCCCGCAAGCCCACGGGGCCGCTACCGATCGCTGGAGCATTGACGCGATTGAAGCACTGTTCAACCTGCCCTTTCCCGAGCTGATGCAGCGCGCGCAAACGGTGCACCGTGACAACTTTGATCCCACACGCGTTGAATTTGCCACGCTGCTGTCGGTCAAAACCGGTGGCTGCGCCGAAGACTGCGGCTACTGCCCGCAAGCTGCCCGTTACGACACTGGCGTGCAGGCGAGCAAGCTGATGGCGTCCGAGGAAGTGCTGCTGGCGGCCCAGCGCGCGCAGGCCGCTGGCGCCACGCGCTTTTGCATGGGCGCGGCCTGGCGCTCGCCGAAGGAGCGCGACATTGAAAAAATGGCCGAGCTGGTGCGCACGGTCAAGGCGCTGGGCCTGGAAACCTGCGCCACACTGGGCATGCTCGATGACGGCCAGGCGCAGGCGCTGCAAAGCGCCGGGCTGGACTACTACAACCACAACCTGGACAGCGCGCCGGATTTTTACGGCAACATCGTCACCACGCGCAACTACCAGGATCGGCTTGACACTCTGGCCCGGGTTCGCAACGCAGGCATCAAGGTCTGCTGCGGCGGCATTGTGGGAATGGGCGAAACGCGCCGCCAGCGCGCCGGTCTGGTGGCCGAGCTGGCCAACCTCGCGCCCTACCCTGAATCGGTGCCCATCAACAATCTGGTGAAGGTGCCAGGCACGCCGCTGGCTGAACAGGCCGACCTGGACCCGTTTGAGTTTGTCCGCACCATTGCCGTGGCGCGCATCACCATGCCTAAGGCCCGGGTGCGGCTGTCGGCGGGTCGCCAGCAAATGGGCGACGGCGTGCAGGCGCTGTGCTTTCTGGCCGGCGCCAACTCGATTTTTTACGGCGACAAGCTGCTCACCACGGGCAACCCCGATACCGAAGCCGACCTGCGCCTGCTGGCGCGTCTGGACCTGCGCCGCGCGGAACCGGATGGGCGCTAATGCGGTTGCGTACCGGCATGACCGAACCGCGCGGGGCTACTTTTCCAGATACCACTGAATGAAGTATTTGGCGACAAAGCCGACCATGCCGAAGGCCAGACCGAGAAAGATCACGAAAGTGCCGAACTTGCCCGCCTTGGACTCCCATGCCAGGTGACCGATGATGAACATCATGTAGAGCATGAACGCACCCAGGCCAAACGTCAGCCCGAAGGCCGCGATCTGCTCTTCCGAGTAACCCAGCATCAGGCGGCCTCTTCGGGCGGCAGGCGTTCGGGCAGGGCACTGGCATCGACCAGGTCCCGGTAAGCGTGCCAGCTCGCGTGGCCCAGCAGCGGCAGCACAAACACCAGCCCCACCAACAGCGTGCCCAGGCCCAGCAGGCTCAAGCCCATGATCAGGGCGGCCCACAGCGCCAGCGCAACAGGGTTGGTCAGCACCACCTGCCAGCTCGCCAGCACCGCCTGCAGCACATCGACGCGGCGGTCCAGCAGCAGCGGCATGGCGATCACGCTGGAGGCAAATATGGGCGCGGCCATCAGGCCCCCCAGCGTGAGCCAGAGTTCAAACAGGTAGTGGTCGGGCGCCAGCACCACATGGCGCAGGAAATCGAGCGGCGTATTGACAGGCTGCGCCGCCAGCAGCGTGATGAGCGCGGCCGAGGTCAGCACCCAGCCGGTGCCGGCCAGCGCCAGCAGCAGCCCGAAACGCACCAGGCTCCAGTAACCGCCGCGCACCGCATAACGCGAGTGCTGCCAGCGCGTCCAGGTTTTGATGATGAGTTGCAGGTTGACGGCCTCGCCGCGTTCGAGCGCGCGGCTGATCGCGTACAGGCCGGTGGCCAGCACCGGAGCCACCACCAGGAAGCCCGAAAACGCACCCGCCAGCAGCCAGAACCGGTCGCGCGCAAGCAGCACCAGCAGGGCGCCAAAGGCCGCTGGCGCCAGACCATGCAACAGACTGAGCCAGCCGCCGCGCCGCATGTCCCGGGCGCCGCGCGCCAGCCAGTGCAGCGGCTGGGCCAGCGTGATGGTGCGGCTCGCAGGCAGCGTTAAAGAACCACGGGGCGCTGGGGAAGGAGGAGTGTTCAAGTCGGTCACGATGGGTGCAAGCATACCTGCGGCGGACCGGGTTCGACCCACCCGCAACCCCAGGCCACGCGAGCTGTCCTCAACCGCCCGTCAGGGCCCGATAGGCGTGACGGGTTTCGGGCGCCACCGACTCCAGCGCCAGCGCGTACGGTGTCTTGTGCCGCACCAGCATCCGCGCCGAGGCCACCGCTTTGGACTTGCAGAACCAGTGGCAGCTGTGCTGCATCAAAAGCAGCTCGGCGGACATGACGAAGGCCTTGCTCTTGGGTGGCTGATTGAGGCTGTTCCTCGCGGCATGGGTGATGCCTTGGGCATGAATTTTCAGGAGCTCGCGAAAATCAAACGTGGCGTTTGGAAAAATTTTGTCTGCATAGGGGATGGGCCAGGCGAGTTTGCTCACGCGTGTCTCTTTGCCCTCAACTTTGGAAAACCCGGCGGCAAAGCTGTTGAACTGATCGCACAGCTTGCTCTCGGAGCTGCCCAGCAGATTCCAGATGCCTTCACGGCGCTTCGCGTCATCTTCGCCAAGGGCGCGCAGGTAGCCCTCGGTCAGGTTTTCCATCAGTTTTTCTATCTGGTACTTCCCCAGATGGCTTCCCAGCAGGGCAATGCGCCTGCGCTCGTCTTTCGATTTGAGCAGGTAAGCGCCAAAGACGATCAACGTCGCCAGAACAAAAAATTCCATGACCACTTCGCATTGGTTTGAGCAGGATCCGAGTGTAGTCAACTCAAACCGATGAACCGGTCAGCAAAGGCACCCAGACCCGCTCCGGCGCAGCCACAACGCAGGAAAGCCGGTCCGGCACTGTCGGCAACGCCTATTTGGGGGCCAGCGCGCGGCCGCGCTCCATGGCATCGCTTGGAGCTTGCTGGACCCCCTCTTTCTGGAGGTTGGCGGTCTGTTCTCTGCAGTAGGCAAACAGGCCATCGAGCTCGGTTGATTTGTCAAAGACCGCGTCAGCCCCAAGGCCGCCCGCCCGCCGGCGGATTTCTGGCGTGGCGTAGTTGGTCAGAACAACGACCTTCTGGTACGCCTCGCGATTGCGGCACCCCGCCAACACGCCCAGACCGCTGCCTTCCTTCAAAAACAGGTCCACGATGGCCAGATGCCAGGCGCCGACATGCATGTCGAGCCAGCGGCTGGCTTCGGCTTGGGTCGCGGAGTGAGCAGTAACTTTGACATCGGCGATTTCCCGAAGCGCTTCGATCAGGTTTTGGAGAACGGTTGCGTTGTCTTCAACCAGGTAAGTGATCAGTGTCTTCATGGGCGGGTTGCGGGTTATTGCGTGAGCCGGTTGCCGCAGAACGCGCACCCCGGCTACCCCTCCATGGGAACACGTCAGGTCAGGGAAAGCTGCCGTCCATTGGCGCGCATTGAAGTAGGACAAATGCCGCGCCGCAGTCAGGCCTTTGGCAGCGTCACCCCCACTTGGCCCTGGTACTTGCCGCCGCGATCCTTGTAGCTGGTTTCGCAGACTTCGTCGCTCTCAAAGAACAGCACCTGCGCACAGCCCTCGCCGGCGTAAATTTTGGCGGGCAGCGGCGTGGTGTTGGAAAACTCCAGCGTCACATAGCCTTCCCACTCGGGCTCGAACGGCGTGACGTTGACGATGATGCCGCAGCGCGCGTAGGTGCTTTTGCCCAGGCAGATGGTGAGCACGTTGCGCGGGATGCGGAAGTACTCCATAGTGCGGGCCAGCGCAAAGCTGTTGGGCGGGATGATGCAGCTGTCGCCGTGAAAATCGACAAAACTTTTTTCATCAAAGTTCTTCGGGTCCACCACCGTGCTGTGAATGTTGGTGAAGACCTTGAACTCGGGCGCGCAGCGGATGTCGTAGCCGTAGCTGCTGGTGCCGTAACTGATGATCTTGTGGCCGTCCTGCTCGCGGACCTGGCCGGGCGAGAAGGGCTCGATCATGCCGGTGGTTTGCGCCATGTGGCGTATCCATTTGTCGCTTTTGATGCTCATGGGAACTCAACTCCTAGGGTTGAAGAATTGTAAGCAGTGGCTTAGCCGCTCCATTTTGCTATTGTTTTTATAGCTAAATGCGTTTATTCTGTATGGGCTGGAGCCACTTTTTGTCACTATTCCTGCGCGGAAAGGAGGCTCAACAGCCAGGAACGCGCGCGGCCGGGAGAGGCGGGAGATGGGCCGGGGTAGCGGCCTCATACTGCCAAACGCGCAGAAATCGGCCACCACCCCACCCCATCTCCCGCCAGGGAGCAAACGCCGGTCAAACCCATTGAATGCAAGGTCCGCATGGGTCGTGCAGATTGCTGTGCAGTGTGAACGGCGTTAGGCAGCGGAAGGAGTCACTCAGGCGTGTTGAGCACCGGGCTATAGTGGCAGGCACAAGCGTTGTCCGGAAAGCGAACCCGGAACTTGCTCAATTTGGGCAGGATAGGCGACAAGGTTTACGGTGATACAAACGACTTCGATTTTTTGAAATATGGATGGCGAACCGCGTAAACACGTGCCTTGTCGCCTGATGGGTCATTCGTATCGGGGGCCGGAATTCGGATTTATCCCGTCGGATAAACTGGATTCCCAGAATATCCGACGACCTACATCACGTAGCGTTCAAAGAACTATGCCACCTGATCTTCTTCAGTTTCTATCTGCCAACTCAAGCGCTGTTTTCGGCTTGATTGGCGCTGTTGGAGGTGGGGTACTTTCGTTTTTGCATCGTTCGTCCTAAAGAAACGGGACTTCAACTTGCAAATGTGGGGCAAGCTCTTTTATCGGCGTATAGCAGCCCATGAAAAAGTGATCTCGCTCGCAGTTGAAATGCGTATCATGGTTACGCTCGGCGGAATCGACGAGAACGGTGAGATTCGCAGGGCACCGCAAATCCTCCTGTCGAAGGAAGCGTTTGAGGGCTGGTTCGCGAGATTCACACAGTTGACTTCGGAGGGTACGAGTTGGCTGACCATCGAAACCAAGCGTGAGGTCAACTTCATTCAAGACTATCTAGCAACTTTGCATATGCATCTTGCCTACGTCACTGACGAGAACTATCCACATGTTGGCACAGTTGTGCGTCAGGACTTTATTGACCTGTCCGCATCACTTGAGAAAAAGGCTTTCTCCTTTTTTCAGCATGGCATTCTGGATTTGAAGTTGGACAGCCTAGATCAGCATCACAAATACAAATTACCCGCGGCAGAAAAGCGTCTGCGCGCTACGGCATTAATGCAAAACATGTCAAAGATACGGAGTACCTGAGTGCGTCGGAAATTGCCCACTAACCCGACATTCAACCCGGACTCCGCAAAATCGCGGAGCCGGTTAATTCCACGTTGGGCAACTCAAAATAAGAAAGGGGGAAGTTGATGCCAAATATGACTTGGAATGCATTCGTGACGAAACACAAAAAGCCTTTTTGTTTTTCTGCTCTCGTATCAGCAAGCCTCCCCAAGGGGCTTGTCTTCGACAAAAACAAGAAGAAACTGCCTACCCCATATGGCTTATTTCAAGAGTGGTTGTCAGCCAATCTCACAGGTGACTGGACATCAATGAAAGTTACTGGGGGTTTTGTTGTTTACGTTGCAACAGCTAATGACAACGATCTAATCACAAGAAAATTTGCTATCAGTGGCATGGTCAAATCTAAAGTGTCCGATAAAACCCAACAACTTCTTTACCGTGACTCCAGTTATGCAAATCTTGCCAAAGAACTTGGCTATGTTTTGTAGGTGCTGCCCAATCGGGTAGGCAACGGCTTCTAACCGTCGCAGATCTCCCCAGGTAAGGACACGAACTTTCCATGCGCAAACGCCGCATTTACCGTAGGCGTCGAACCGGTGGGCTTTGCCGTCATGTGCCAGCTTGGCGATGTCCCGTTGATAGTTGAAGGTTGAGGTTGGTGGTTGAAGCCGTCGAGG
>CAYJMW010000136.1:0-7563 GCA_964371235.1 uncultured Polaromonas sp. | reverse complement strand
TGCTGGGCACTTACTACACCGCGCAGATTTTGATTGCGCGCCATGCGCGGCCGGTTTGACGAGCTCTTGCCGATACGGTAAAATGCCGTATGTATTTCAGGAATCACCATGACTACCACCGCCCGCTTTGACCTGAAGCTCGATGCCGATGACAAGGACCTTCTTTCCCGCGCTGCAAGCCTGATGGGCACCAGCATGGCTGGGTTTGTTCGCAGCGCGGCCAAAGAAAAGGCGCAGGCCCTGCTGGAGCAGGAGTCGCGGGTGACGCTCTCAAAGCGTGATTTTGCCGCCTTCAATGCGGCGATTGGTGGCGCGTTCAAGCCCAACCCGGCACTGCAAAGCGCCTTGACGGCCGCAGCCAAGATCAGGCGTGCTTGAAGAGCAGGTATTTGATGCCAGGCGACATGACCGTGCGGGCTTTCGCTGCGGTGTGCCAGAGCTGGACGACTACCTGCATCGGTTCGCGGCGCAGCAAAGTGCAAAAGGCGTCAGTACGGTTTATGTCTTGGTGGACGACGCCCAGCCCAGCGTGATTCTCGGCTTCTACACCCTCAGCGCCGCTCAGGTGGATGCCCCGCAGCTCAAGGAGGTTGACCGCAAAAAACTGCCACGCTATCCGGTGCCGTGCTTTCGAATGGGGCGGCTGGCGTGCCACGCCGATCGCCAGGGCCGGGGCCTGGGCAAGTTGCTGATGGTTTGTGCCGTTGACCGATGCCTGCAAGCGCGCAGACTGGTGGGCGCTTTTGCCTTGCTGGTGGACGCCAAAAATGAAAAGGCAAAGGCTTTTTACCAGCACTACGGCTTTTCTGCCTGCACTGACTCCCCGATGACGCTCTACTTGCCCCTGGGTTGAACCTACGGTCTGGCGATGGCAAACAACATGTCACGGACATGCCTGTTGCCCCCTTGCGATATTTGGCGGGCTCAGGCAAACACCACGTTCACCCGGCCAGCCGCTCCTGCCACCGCACGGCGGCGGGCAGGCTTGACCACGATGTCGATGTCGCGCCCCAGGCGGGCCAGGCATTCGAGCATCTTGGCTTCGCTGATACCCCGGAACTGCCCGCGAAGCAACATGGACACCTTGGGCTGCGGCATGGCCAGCAGCTCTGCCGCCTGTTGCTGAGTGAGGTTTTGGCGCTTGATGATGTCGCCAATCTTGCTAGCCAGTTTGGCCTTGACCAGCATCTCCTGCGCGTCGGCCATGCCGAGATCGGCATAGACGTTGCCGCTGCTTTTTTCGATGGTGATGGTGCTCATGTGGAACTCCTGTAAATGGTTTGGTGGCTCTTCACCGCCCAGCGTGAGCCAGTGCGGCCTTGAGTCGTTCGCGCACCAGGTCCATATCGGGCTTGGGGGTGGCAATGCCAGAGGTGGATTTCTTCTGGAAGCAGTGCAACACGTACACGGCGCCAGCTATCCTCACCGTATATACCGCCCGATAGGCGCTGCCCGCTTCGCTTTCCACCACCTCAAGTACACCCGCCGATCCAAAGCCTTTCAAAGGCTTGGCCTGTGCGTGTTTTCCGCCCGTCTGCGCCAGATGCAACGCATACCCGAAAGTGTCTTGCACCTCGCCCGGCATGGCCTGAAGGTCTTTCCTGGCTGATCCGACCCATAGCAGAGGTTTGGGGTCATCGGGCGCCGCGGACATGAGAAATTATACCTATATAGATCTAAACCCGTATTGAGACGAAGTTAGCAATTTTTCCAGTAACAAGGATAAACCGCAGTAACTTCGATAGAAATGGACGGCGACGTTTGTACCCGATGGCATTGTTTTCCGTTCGCGTTTCCAGACCGGGTCAGCGACCAATCCCACGCGTCCGACCAAGGCGTGCGTTTCATCAGCCCTCAAACAAATTCTCGCCATCGCTGCGCGGCGCAACCCCGAGGTGCCGGTACGCCGCCAGCGTGGCAATGCGCCCGCGCGGCGTGCGCTGCAGATAGCCCTGCTGGATCAGATAGGGCTCGATCACGTCTTCAATCGTGCCCGGTTCTTCACCAATGCTGGCGGCAATGTTGTCCAGGCCCACCGGGCCGCCATCAAAGCGGTGGATCACGGCCTCCAGCAGTTTCCGGTCCATCACGTCAAAGCCTTGCGGGTCCACGTCGAGCATGGCCAGCGCCTTGTTGGCAATATCGAGCGTGATCTCGCCCACGCCTTTGACATCGGCGTAATCGCGCACCCGGCGCAGCAAGCGGTTGGCAATGCGCGGCGTGCCACGCGAGCGGCGCGCAATTTCAAAGCCGCCGGCCTCGTCGGTAATGACGTTGAGCAAGCCCGCGCTGCGCCTGACGATGCGCGCCAGCTCTTCGGGGGTGTAAAACTCGAGCCGCGCCACAATGCCAAAACGGTCGCGCAGCGGGTTGGTCAGCATGCCGGCGCGCGTGGTGGCGCCCACCAGGGTGAAGGGCTGCAAATCGAGCTTGATCGAGCGCGCCGCCGGGCCTTCGCCGATCATGATGTCGATCTGGTAGTCCTCCAGCGCGGGGTACAAAATTTCCTCGACCACCGGGCTCAGGCGGTGAATCTCGTCGATGAAAAGCACATCGTTCTTTTCCAGGTTGGTCAGCAGCGCCGCCAGGTCCTTGGGCTTTTCCAGCACCGGGCCGGAAGTCTGGCGCAGGTTCACGCCCAGCTCGTGCGCAATGATGTGGCTGAGCGTGGTCTTGCCCAGCCCCGGCGGGCCAAACAGCAGCACGTGGTCGAGCGCTTCGCTGCGCTTCTTGGCCGCGCCGATGAAAATTTCGAGCTGCTCGCGCGCCTTGGTCTGGCCGACGTACTCGTCAAACAGCTTGGGCCGCAGCGCGCGCTCAATCGCCTCTTCACGCGGCGAGGCGGGCGCGGCCGACATCACGCGCTGGCCGGGCGGCAGAGCGGACATGTCGAAGTCGTCGGTCTGGATGCTCATGGCTTTCAGACTTTCATGATCGGGCCAGGATAGGCCGCAAGTGCAGTATCGGCGGTGACAAGCGTCAGTTCCTCACGCATCGCCTGAGCCAGAAGGATGCGGTCAAAGGGGTCTTTATGTAGCGCAGGCAGGTCCGCCAGCGTCAAAGCATGCAGCGACGACACAGGCAATTCACGGTAGCCGTTGATCAGCAATGCCGCACGCAACTGGCGTGCATCCACAGAGAAGTCGTCACGGCCCAAGCCGGACTTGATGACAATTTCCCAGATACTTGCCGCGCTGAAAAGCAACTCATGGGCTTCGTCAGCCAGCAAACCGTGCGCCTTGGCGGACAGACGCTCAGGCGCGCCAGCCGCCCAAAGCAGAATATGTGTGTCCAGCAGCAACCTCATGCGCCGAACATCTTGGCAATCTCGTCAGAGCCCATGCGATCAAAGTCGTCGGGCACCGATAGTTGGCCGAGCATGAAGCCCAGCCGACGCGGCGGCTCCGGTGCTTCGGCCGACAACGCACTCACCTTGACCATAGGGCGCCCGGCCTTGGCAATCACGAAAGGCTCGCCTTGCGCAGCTCGCTCAACCAGGCGCGACAGATGCGTTTTTGCTTCGTGAATATTGACGACTTGCATAGGACTTGGTTTACTAAACTTAGTTCAAAGAAGTCTAACGGCTTTTACGTCGAAGTGCCAGCTATTTCGCCAGGCTTTTCAGCGCCAGCTTGATGCCTTCGCTCACCCCAATATCCTGCGGCAAGGCTTTCAGCGCCAGCGCCGCGTCGCGGTCGCTGTAGCCCAGCGCCATCAGCGCCTGCAAAATATCGGACTGCGCATCGTCGGCCACGCTGACCGGAACGCCGATGTCGGCGCCGAGCTTGCCCTTGAGCTCCAGCAGCAGGCGTTCGGCCGTCTTCTTGCCGATGCCCGGCACCTTGATGATGCGGCCCGCTTCCTGGCGCGTGACAGCCTGCGACAGATCCTGCACGCTCATGCCGCTAAGCACGCTGAGCGCGGTGCGCGGGCCGACGCCGGAGATCTTGATGAGCTGGCGAAACGCGGCGCGCTCAGGGGCGCTGCCAAAGCCGTAGAGAACTTGCGCGTCTTCACGCACCACAAAATGCGTCAGCAGGCTGACTTTTTCACCCAGCGCGGGCAGGTTGTAAAAGGTGCTCATGGGCACCAGCACCTCATAGCCGACGCCGTTGCAGTCCAGCAGGATTTCCGGTGGATTTTTTTCGGCCAGCAGGCCGGTGAGTCTTCCTATCATGCGCAAATCTTATCAGCCAGCCCGGCCTTGAATATGGAGGGACAATCACTCATCTGCCCGTACCGATCCGGGAGAGCCCCTCAGGAGAGCCTACTTTTGATTCTTCGCCATACCTTCACGCCGCCCAACAACACCCGCATGGGCCACCTTTGCGGCCCCATGGATGCCCATCTGCGCACCATCGAGGCGGCGCTGCAGGTCACGATTGCACACCGCTTCGAGCAGTTCAGGATCGAGGGCACAAAAATCAGGGCCCAGCAGGCGCTGGAGGCGCTGCAAGCCCTGTACGAGATGGCCCAGCGGCCGATTGAGGAAGAAACCGTGCAGCTCATGCTGGCCGGCGACATGGCACTGACCGCGGCGCCCGATGGCGCGGTGGCGCTGTCCACCCGGCGCGCCGACCTGCGCGCCCGCACCGTCAACCAGGCCGCCTACCTGACCAATATCGCCGCGCATGACATCACCTTTGGCATTGGCCCGGCCGGCACCGGCAAGACCTATCTGGCGGTGGCCTGCGCGGTTGATGCGCTCGAGCGCAGCACGGTGCAGCGCATTGTGCTGACGCGCCCGGCCGTGGAAGCCGGTGAGCGCCTGGGCTTTTTGCCCGGCGACCTGCTCCAGAAGGTGGACCCTTACCTGCGCCCGCTCTATGACGCGCTGTACGAGCTGATGGGGCTCGAGCGCGTGCAAAAGGCGTTTGAGCGCCAGCAGATCGAGATTGCGCCGCTGGCCTTCATGCGCGGGCGCACGCTGAACCATGCGTTTGTGATTCTGGACGAGGCGCAAAACACCACGCCCGAGCAAATGAAGATGTTCTTGACGCGCATCGGTTTTGGCAGCAAGGCCGTGATCACGGGCGACGTGAGCCAGGTCGATTTGCCGCGCGCGCAACTCAGCGGCCTGATTGACGCCGAGCGCGTGCTCAAGCGCGTCAAGGGCATTGCCATTACCCGCCTGACCAGCGCCGACGTGGTGCGTCATCCGCTGGTGGCGCGCATCGTCGATGCCTACGACAAGTCACCCAGCAGCCGGGGCGATGCGCAAAATGCTATCGATTTAATAGCTACTCCCTCCCGTTCTTCAAGGGCTAGGGGCCGAAATGTCTCTTAACAAATTGAGTTTGTCGCTGCAGTTCGGCGACATAAAAAGTCTGGCGCGCCACCGCGCCGCGCTACCGCGCCACAGCGTGACGCGCTGGATTCGCCATGCGCTGGAGCGTGACGCCGAAATCACGGTGCGCATCGTCAATGCCGAAGAAGGCCAGGCGCTGAACCGCGATTACCGGGGCAAGGACTACGCCACCAACGTGTTGACCTTTGATTACACCCAGGCGCCCGTGGTGAGCGCCGACCTGGTGCTGTGCGCGCCGGTGGTGGCCCAGGAGGCCAGGGACAACAAGAAAACGCTGCAGGCCCACTACGCCCACCTGCTGGTGCATGGCGCGCTGCACGCGCAGGGCTGGGACCACGAAACCGGCGCGGCCGATGCGCAGGCGATGGAAGCGCGGGAAGTTGAAATATTGGCAGGTCTGGGGTTCAAGAACCCGTATCGCTGCTGATTCCGGGCATCAATTCAGGTCTTTTTCGTCGTCAAAATGCGGCTCCACATCGCTGGGCAGCAACTGGATGCTGGCGCGCAGGCCCGGCACGGCGCTCATGAGAGCCTGTTCAACGCTGGTGCGCAAGGCCGCCGCGCGCCCCAGCGACCAGCTCGGCGGCATGTGCATGTGCAGATCGACAAACAGGCGTTGCCCGGCGCGGCGCGTGCTCAGGTGGTCAAAGCGGATGGTGGCGTGATCGAATCCCGCCAGCGCCTGCTGAATATGGCCCAGCACTTCGGGCTCGACCGCTTCATCCATCAGCCCCTGCGACGAGCGCCACATCAGGCGAAAACCTTCCCACAGGATGTTGAGCGCCACCCCGATGGCAACCAGCGCGTCAAGCCACAGCCATCCGGTCAGCGCCACAGCGCCCAAGCCCACCACCACGCCCACTGACGTCCAGACATCGGTGACCAAATGCCTGGCATCGGCTTCGAGGGCAATCGAGCGGTGCTCTTTGGCCGAGCGAAACATGACCCAGGCCAGCAGGCCATTGAGCGCCGAGCTGACCACGGACAGCGCCAGGCCCCAGCCGATCTGCTGCAGGGGCTGGGGGTCAAGAATGCGGTGACCGGCCGCCCAGATGATGGCCGCCGCGGCACCTATGATCAGCGCGCCTTCAAAGCCGGAGGAAAAGTACTCGGCCTTGTGGTGGCCGTAGGGATGCTCTTCGTCGGCCGGCCGCTGCGCGATGGTGACCATGGCCAGCCCGAAAATGGCGCTGGCCAGGTTGACAAAGGACTCCATCGCGTCCGACAGCAGCCCGACCGAATCGGTGATGTACCAGGCACCGGTCTTGAGCACGATCGTGAGGATCGCCACAACCACCGAGGCGCGCAGCAGGCGCTGCGGCGTCAGGGTCTGCAGGGTTGGCAAATTCATGGCGGCATGGCGAAGAACGCTCAGCCCAGCGTGACCCGGGCAAACTTGCGCTTGCCGACCTGCACCACGTAAGTCCCGGCCGCCAGCTTGAGCGCCTTGTCGCTCACCACGCTCGAGTCCACGCGCACGCCGCCGCCTTCGATCAGGCGCGTGGCTTCGCTGCCCGACGGCGCCAGGCCTGCGGCCTTGAGCAAGGCGCCAATTCCCAGCGGCGCGCCGGACAGCGACACTTCGGCAATCTCGTCAGGCACACCGCCCTTGCTGCGGTTGATGAAGTCCTGCTCGGCGGCGGCGGCGGCGGCGGCGGAATGAAAGCGCGTGGTGATTTCCTTTGCCAGTGCCACCTTGGCATCTTTCGGGTTGCGGCCGGCAGCCACCTCGGCTCTCAAGGCGGCAATAGCGGCTTCGCTTTGGAAGGACAGCAAGGTGTACCACTTCCACATCAGCACGTCGGAGATGCTCAGCACCTTGGCAAACATGGTGTTGGCATCTTCGGAAATGCCGATGTAGTTGTTTTTGCTTTTGGACATCTTCTCGATGCCGTCCAGGCCTTCGAGCAGGGGCATGGTCAGAATGCACTGCGGTTCCTGGCCGTACTCGGCCTGCAGATGCCGGCCCATCAGCAGGTTGAACTTCTGGTCGGTGCCGCCGAGCTCCAGGTCGCTCTTCAAGGCGACCGAGTCGTAGCCCTGCAGCAGCGGGTACAAAAACTCATGCACGCTGATCGGCGTTCCGGCCTTGAAGCGGTCATGAAAATCATTGCGCTCCATCATGCGTGCCACATTGTATTTGGCCGCCAGTTCGATCATGCCGCGCGCGCCGAGCGGGTCGCTCCACTCACTGTTGTAGCGGATCTCGGTCCTGCCTGGGTCCAGCACCAGGCTGGCCTGCCGGTAGTAGGTCT
>CAYJMW010000135.1:0-7565 GCA_964371235.1 uncultured Polaromonas sp. | reverse complement strand
GGCTTTGCTAGCATCATCCAAAGACTCCTCCCTGGATTAAAGGAAACTATTTATGGCCACCGCCAAACCCAAGAAAAAGAACCCCCGTCTCGCCTCTGGCCGCAAACGCGTCCGGCAAGACGTCAAACTCAACGCCGCGAACACCTCGCTGCGCTCCAGATACCGCACGGCCGTGAAAAACGTCGAAAAAGCCGTTCTCACCGGTGACAAAGCCAAAGCCACCGAGCTCTTTGCCAAGGCACAGAGCATCGTTGATACCGTTGCCGACAAAGGCATCTTCCACAAGAACAAGGCAGCGCGCGACAAGAGCCGTCTGTCAGCCAAGGTCAAAGCCCTGGCCCTGGCAAGCGCCGAGACCAAAGCCGCCTGAGCTATCAGGCAAACCGCCCCGGCTGCATTTCATTGAAAATGCGGTCTGCCGTTTTGTAGGGTGCGCTGCAAGCAAAGCAAAAAGCCGCCAGAGTGTCTCGCTCTGGCGGCTTTTTTGTTGCCCTCCGGACTCAAGCCCTGCGCAGCTCCGGAATTTGACTGGCTTCCATCATGAGCAGGTCGTTGTCTTTGGCGAAGTTGATCGCAAAATCCCAGGCCATGGGCTCGGCCTCGCGCAAGTCGGCGTTGACAACCACACACTTGACTCCGTTGATTGTGGTCGGGACGCACCAGGGTGAATACGTCAGATGGCTGCCCGGCTGCGGCCCGCCCGGGCGAAACTGACTCATCACACCGCACAACCGGTCAGCCCAATCGCTGGGCCGGAACGTTTTGCCATCGCGGGTGATGCCCTGAATGAAGACTTCTTTGGTGAATTTGGAGACCATCGGGTGGAGGGTTTTCGCGTGCCAGCGGGCCAGGGTAAGGCACCATGCTGCACTGCACAAGTATTATATCTTATATAAGACTCAAACGCCGCCAGATCAGCACCGTGTGGGCGCATGACTGTGATGCGGGATCCTCACAAATGGCCGCGACGTCTGCGCCTAAAATCAATTCAAATCCGCCGCCGTGATCACGGCCCCTGTTTTTCCCCATGTTCCGGAGCTTTTCCCCATGACTGCTGCCCTTCCCAGCCTTATTGAAGCCGCGTCGCCCCACGTCATGAACACTTACGGGCGGCTGCCGATCGCGCTGTCGCATGGCCAGGGCTGCCGCCTTTGGGACGTCAATGGCAAGGTGTATCTGGACGCGCTGGGCGGAATTGCCGTTAATACGCTGGGCCACAACCACCCCAAGCTGGTGCCCGCCCTGCAGGACCAGATCAGCAAGCTCATCCACACGTCCAACTACTACCACGTGCCCTTGCAGGAAACACTGGCGGCCAAGCTGGTGGCATTGTCGGGCCTTGAGAACGTATTTTTCTGCTCCACCGGTCTCGAAGCGAATGAGGCCGCGCTAAAACTGGCGAGAAAATTCGGCCATGACAAGGGCATCGAAAGGCCGGAAATCGTCGTCTATGAAAAAGCCTTTCATGGCCGCAGCATTGCCACCCTGAGCGCCACCGGCAACCCCAAGGTGCAGGCCGGTTTTGGCCCGCTGGTCGAGGGCTTTATCCGCGTTCCCATCAACAATATCGAAGCGCTAAAAGCCGCCACCGCGGGAAACGCGAATGTGGTTGCGGTGTTTTTTGAAGCGATTCAGGGCGAAGGCGGCATCAACAGCATGAGCGATGAGTACTTGCAGCAGGCGCGCGCGCTGTGCGACGAACGCGACTGGCTGCTCATGATCGACGAGGTGCAGTGCGGCATGGGCCGCACCGGCAAATGGTTCGCACATCAGTGGTCGGGCATCAAACCGGACGTGATGCCGCTGGCCAAGGGGCTGGGCTCGGGTGTTCCCGTGGGTGCGGTGGTGGCTGGCCCCAGGGCAGCCCATATCTTTGGCCCCGGCAACCACGGCACCACGTTTGGTGGCAATCCGCTGGCCATGCGGGCCGGTGTGGAAACCATCCGCATCATGGAAGAAGACGGTTTGCTGGCCAATGCCACTCTGGTGGGCACGTACCTGCGGAACGCGCTGACGCGCGCGCTGGCCGGTGTGAATGGCGTGAAGGAAATCCGCGGCCGCGGCCTGATGCTGGGTGTTGAGCTGGGCAAACCCTGCGGCGAACTGGTCAAACGCGCGGCCGACAACGGTCTTCTCATCAGTGTCACAGCCGACTCCGTGATTCGCCTGGTCCCGTCACTCATCATGACCCCGGCCGAAGCCGATGAAGTCGCGGCCATTTTGTGCCCTCTCATCAAGCGCTTTCTGGGAGAACAGCCATGAACGCCACAGGACCAACGCAGGGCGGAGTGGCAGGCGAACGCAGCGCCGGGCCGCCCCAAGCAAGTTCAGCCCCCTCGGAGGGCAGCGCAGTACACGCAGTGACAAGCGTGGGGGCGCCAGTCAGACACTACTTGCAGTTCAGCGACCTGAACGCCGGCGAATACGCGTACCTGTTCGAGCGCTCCGTCCTCATCAAGAAAAAATTCAAGACCTACGAAAAGCATCAGCCGCTGGCTGACCGCACGCTGGCCATGATCTTCGAGAAGGCCTCAACCCGCACCCGCGTGAGCTTTGAAGCCGGCATGTACCAGCTCGGCGGCAGCGTGGTGCATCTGACTACCGAAGGCAGCCAGCTCGGCCGCGCTGAGCCGATTGAAGACAGTGCCAAGGTCATCAGCCGCATGGTCGATCTGGTGATGATCCGCACCTTTGAGCAAACCAAGATTGAGCGCTTTGCCGAACACTCGCGCGTGCCGGTCATCAACGGCCTGACCAACGAATTTCACCCCTGCCAGATTCTGGCCGACATCTTCACCTACATCGAGCAGCGCGGTTCCATTGCCGGCAAAACAGTGGCCTGGGTCGGCGACGGCAACAACATGGCCAACACCTGGCTGCAGGCCAGTGAACTGCTCGGCTTCAAGGTCCACCTGAGCACGCCTGGCGGCTACGAGGTGGACCAGTCGATTGCCGGCATTCGCTCAGCCGATAGCTACCGGGTGTTCAAGGATCCGATGCAGGCCTGCGCCGGCGCCGATCTGGTGACCACCGACGTCTGGACCAGCATGGGCTATGAAGCCGAGAACGAAGCGCGCAAAAAAGCCTTTGCTGACTGGTGCGTCGATGGCGAGATGATGCGCGCCGCCAAACCTGATGCGTTATTCATGCACTGCCTGCCGGCGCACCGTGGCGAAGAGGTCGAGGCCGAGGTGATTGATGGGCCGCAGTCGGTAGTCTGGGACGAAGCCGAGAACCGCATGCATGTGCAAAAGGCCTTGATGGAGTATTTGTTGCTCGGTCGCCAGTAATGCCGCGAATTCTTTGCGGCTGATACTCAGACTGCAGCGTCGTCTTCCATGGCGGATGTATAGCTGCCACGCATCGCCAGGCTGTTCAGGCGCGCGCGTTTGAGCAGCGCTTGCTGGGCCGCTGGCACATTCTCCAACTTGCCGTTCCAGGCATGCAGTGCGGGCTGCTGCAAGGCGCGGCCATACGAGATGCTCAGCCGCCACGGTGACTGTCCGCCAGCGCGGTTTACAGCGTTCAGGTTGGCGGTCGCTTCTTCAGGCCCCTGGCCGCCGGACAGGAAATTGACACTGGGTACTGCCGCCGGCACGGTCCGGCGCAGCACCTTGAGCGTGGCATCGGCAACGGCTGCCGGGCTTGCCTTGGGTTGACCCGTACCGGGTAGCACCATGTTCGGCTTGAGCAGCATGTGTTCGAGTACGACGTGATGGCGCTGCAGCGCGTGAAATACGGCCTGGAGCACGGCTTGAGTGACTTCTGCGCAGCGCGCGATCGTGTGGTCGCCATCCATCAGCACTTCCGGCTCAACAATCGGGACAAAGCCCTCGCTCTGACAGATGGCGGCATAGTGCGCCAGCATTTCCGCGTTGGCGGCGATACCGGATGCGCTCGGAACGGATTGAGCAATGGCATAAACCTCACGCCACTTGGCAAAGCGCGCACCTTGACCCCGATAATTGATGAGGCGCAACGCCAGGCCATCCAGCCCCTCGGTGATGAAGTCTCCCGGGTTGAGCGCAAGCGGGATTTTCCCCTTGTCAACTTTGATGCCGGGGACGATCTGCTGTTTCCAGGCAGCTTGCGGGATGGGTGTGCCACCCTCCGTTTTCTGGCCCAGGGTTTCTTCAAACAGGATAACGCCACTGATGTACTGGCCGAGTCCTGGTGCGCTGAGCATTAAAGTGCGCCAGTCGCGCCGCGTATGTTCGGTGGATTCGACGCCGATGGCGCGAAAGCGTTTTGCGATGGTGGGTGAACTTTCATCTGCCGCGAGTATGCCGCGACCCTCCTGCACCAGATCGTCAATGGTTTTCTGCAAATCGTCCTGGTAAGTCATGCTCTGGCTCCTCGGTGGTGGTCTGGATCATCGTCTGAATATACTCTTGGCGCGAATTCATGGGAATGGGCCACAGCGCATCGCCGACCGAAATTCCCGCCAGATGCTTCAACCGTCGAGTCACTGACGCAGGCCCGCTCCGCGGCGAGTCCTGAGTCACCCGTCTTCCGCGTTCATCAGCTGGATTTATTGGGGTCAGACACCAATTTTTCTGCGACGCCATGCGTCGCACCCGAAGGGTCAGCCTTTGGCTGAGAAAATTTGGGCTCTGACCCCAAAAAATCCCCGGGGCAAGGCAGTCGAAGCCGAAGTGATTGACGGCCCGGATCCGTCGTTTGGGACGAAGCTGAAAGCAGGATGCATGTGCAAAAGGCGTTGATGGAGTATTTGTTGCTGGGTCGGCTGGACCGGCCGACAGGGGGCCGCCTGACCGTTTTGACCGGATCACAGAAACACCATAATGGTTTCTTTTTGGTGTATCCACCATGGCCGCAACCTTGACCCTGAAAAACATCCCGGACGATGTGTATGACCGGCTGAAGCTTTCGGCACAAGCGCACCGCCGCAGCATGAACAGCGAAGTGATTGTGTGCCTGGAATCCGCATTGCTGCCGACCAGGTTAAGCCCCAACGAGCGGCTGGCTCGCGCGCGTAAGTTGCGTGCTGCGTTGCCGCTGGGCAAATTCAAGGCCAGCGACATTGACACGCTCAAGCGTCTGGATCGCCCGTGATTGTGGTTGACACCAATGTGGTGGCCTACCTGTACCTGCCAGGCGACTACACCGCCGATGCGGAAGCCTTGCTTGAGCGGGACGCGCAGTGGGCAGCGCCGGTTCTTTGGCGGAGCGAATTCCGAAATATTCTGGCGGGCTACATCAGGCGAAAGACGTTGACTTTTGACCAGGCTCTAAGCGTGCAAAGCGAGGCGGAAAGCCTGCTTTCGGGCTCGGAGTTCGAGGTAGATTCACGCGCCGTGCTTGGGCTGGTGCAAAGCAGCGACTGCTCGGCTTACGAGTGCGAGTTCATTGCGCTGGCTATCAAACTCGGCGCCACGCTAGTCACGATGGACCAGAAGCTGCTTCGGGCATTTCCAAAATGCGCCGTGGCGCTCAAGGCCGGTTAACAAAGCCGAAAACGAAGCGCGCAAGAAAGTCTTTTCCGGTTGGTGCGTGGACACCGATGGAGCGGTCAGGCCTTCGCGCCACTGGACACCACGGTCAGGAGCGTCTCGCCTGTGGCAACAAGTGTCTCCTTGCCCTTGGCACTCGCGAAAAGCTCGCACGCGGTGAACACCTGCGATCGGCCCGGCTTGACCACTCGTGCGCGCGCTGTGAATCGCTCTCCAACTGCTGGCCGGAGACAATTGACAGAGAAGTGGGAGGCGAGCAAGTTTTGGCCGAGCATCGTAGCTGCTGCGTAGCCGCAGGCGGTGTCGATCAGTGCGCCGACCACGCCAGCGTGCATGTACCCAACGTACTGCCCCAGTTCCGGACGCCATGGCATGGCAATGACTACCCGCCCCGACTCCGCCTCGACCACTTGAATGCCGCACCACCGATTGAACGCAGCCAATTCGTTTAGTTGGCGCAGTGATTGCAAGGGGTCATTGAGTGGAGACATTTTCGGGCCTTTCTATTCATGTGCCCAAGCAGTGTAGAAAGGCACCGACTACAGGCGTGTCTCACGAACGACAGCGTGGACGTTACCGCTCGTGGCGCATTCAAGGCCATACCGTTCGGGGCGAGCGACGCTGCCAGGCGTCCGCTTGACCGAGGGAGCGAGCCGCCAACGCCGCGATGCAAGCCTCTCGCGTCGCCCAGGCACTTTCCCGGGAGATACCGCGAGCATCTGCCCAAGTTGCCACGGCATGCTTATGAATACTCGCCTTCGCTTGTGAAAGGTCGGCTGGCGGTACGAAGTGTTCTGCAAGGAGGGCAGTGAACGGAGAAGAACTGCCTGACGGAAGCCCCGTGAAATCAAAGCGCTCACCCTCGACGGTAAGGTAGCAGTGAGCTTCCGGAATGGAGGTGAGCAACGCAGCGCGCAGTACCGCGCCGACACCGGGGGTGTTGTTATCGGACATTTCGTAAACCCCAACAGTAAGCTGAACCTCCGAATGACCGCAATCGTGCGCGACTACCGCGAGCAGTCGATGCTTGGCACTACAAGTGCCGCGCTTCTCCTGAAGCACAACCAACGGATCAGCAGTATGGGTCGTTCGTCTGTAAGGCAGTGAGCGGACGTATTCGGCGAGTTGATCGAACGTATCAATGCCGAGCGCCAGCACCTCTTTGCACAGTGCCGACGTGGGTTGAATGGGAAAGTTCAGCTTCCTTTGCATGGTCCCGGCCGGGGCCTTAAACGGTTGCCTTAACCCCGCCCCACAAACGGCATCTTCGTCGCCATGATGGTCATGAACTGAACGTTGGTTGACAGCGGCAGCGTGGCCATGTGAAGCACCGCATTGGCCACTTCGCGCACGTCCATCATCGGCTCGATGGCGATCTCGCCGTTGGCCTGGGGAACGCCCCGGGTCATGGGCGCCGCAAGTTCGGTCAGCGCATTGCCAATATCGATTTGCCCGCAGGCGATGTTGTACTTGCGGCCATCCAGCGAAAGCGATTTGGTCAGGCCCGTGATGGCGTGCTTGGTCGCCGTGTAGGGGGCCGAGTTGGGCCGCGGTGCGTGGGCCGAGATTGAGCCGTTGTTGATGATGCGGCCACCCTGCGGCTGCTGGTCTTTCATCATTTTGAAGGCGCCCTGGGCGCAAAGAAAAGAGCCCGTCAGGTTGGTATTGACGACGTTTTGCCAGGTCTCGAAAGCGATGTCCTCAAAACCGGTGCCAATGCCGCTGACGCCAGCGTTATTGAACAGCAGATCAATACGCCCAAACACCTCCCTGATTTTGACAAAGAGGGCCGCCACCGACTCGGGCCGGCTCACGTCGGTGGCCACCGGCAAGGCGCGGCCGGCGCCCGCTGCCCTGGCGACTTCATCGAGTGGCTCAATCCGGCGTCCGGCCAGCGCGACGCGCCAGCCACCCTGCAGCAGCGCCAGCGCCACCGCCCTGCCGATGCCGCTGCCCGCGCCGGTCACGAGCGCAATCTTGTCGTTGGAATTCATAATGGGTCCCGGTCTGTTGATATGGATTTTTTGGGGTCAGAGCCAGTAGTGTCCGGTGAACACAGTTCGGTTTTGCCGCAGAGGCAGTGACCATGCG
>CAYJMW010000134.1:0-7609 GCA_964371235.1 uncultured Polaromonas sp. | reverse complement strand
TGGGCAAGGCTTTGCGCAACGTCGAGGCCCTGCCCGAGATTGAATCTGCCCGGCTTATCCCCCTGGACAAAGACCCGGACGAAAGTTGATGCGCGAGCCTGGCGGGGTTCCGCCGGGCTTTTCCCTAAAGTTCGTAAAACTTCTTGATCGCGTCCCAGGCGTCCTGCGGCTCGTCCACGTACTGCAGGAGTTCCAGGTCTTCCGGCTCGATCGCCCCCTCTTCAATCAGCACATCAAAATCAAGCAGCCGTTTCCAGTAGCTTGAGCCAAACAGAATAATGGGCACCGGCTTGGCCTTGCCGGTCTGCACCAGCGCGATGACTTCAAACAGTTCGTCGAGTGTGCCAAAACCGCCCGGGAACGCCACCAGCGCCTTGGCGCGCATCATGAAGTGCATTTTGCGCATCGCGAAGTAGTGAAACTTGAAGTTCAGCGATGGTGAGACGTAGGGGTTGGAAACCTGCTCATGCGGCAGCGCAATATTCAGGCCCACGTTGGGCATTCCCATTTCGTGGGCGCCGCGGTTGGCCGCCTCCATGATGCCGGGGCCGCCGCCGGTGCAGATAAAGAGCTGCTCCTTGGGCGGGCGGGGTTTGCTGTAAGCGGCCACCAGACGCGCAAACAACCGTGCCTGGTCGTAGTAGCGTGAATTGCGCAGGTGCCGCTCGGCCAGTGCCATTGCCGCCGTATCGCCGGTTTTTTTTGCCCGTGCCAGGGTTTGCCGGGCTTGCTCGGGAGCCGCAAATCGCGCGCTGCCAAATACCACGATGGTGTTTTCAATGCCCTGGGCCTGTTGCTCCACCTCGGGCTTGAGCATTTCGAGCTGGATGCGCAGGCCGCGCGTTTCGCGGCGCAGCAAAAACTCGGGGTCGGCAAAGGCCAGGCGATAGGCATCGGCCTGTAGCGGATTGCCCTGGTTGGAATGCGCTTGCAGTTCGGCCCAGGCATCGGCCAGGCGGTTTTCGGATAAGTGTTGTGTGGTGGTCATGAGGAGATTGTGAACGACGTAAGCGGACAGCCTACAGACCGAGCGCGAGCGCGAGTGGAACAAACACCAGCGCCAGGGCGTTGCCCAGCAAGATCATCGCGGCGACTTTTTCCGGCTCCTGGTGGTAGCGCTCGGCCAGCAAGAACTGCATCACGGCGGGCGGCAGCGCGGCAAACAGCAGCAACTGCCCCTTGGCGGCGCCAACCAGCCCCAGCAGCCAGACCAGTGGCAACGCGACGGCCAACCCGAGCAGCGGCCGTGCCAGCGCACCCAGCAAACCTGCTGCCACGCCTGCGCGCGTGAGCGCGGTCAGCCGCACGCCGAGCGCAAACAGCATCATGGGCAGCATGGCGTCGCCCAGCAGCTTCATGCCTGAAAGAATCACCTCGGGCGGGCGGACTTCGGTCAGCGCACTGGCAAAACCCAGTGCCGTGGCCAGCATGAGCGGGCTGAGCAGCAGATCGCGCGTGCGCGCATGGCTGCTGGTGATGCGCGCGCCCAATGAAAAATGCAGCAAGTTGCTGATCGAAAACAGCGCCACCGCGGCGCCAAAATTTTCAGCGCCAAAGGCCAGCAGCGCCAGGGGAAGTCCCATGTTGCCGCAGTTGTTGAACATGACAACCGGCACCAATGTGCGGGGCTGGGTGCCAAAGGCCCGCGCCAGCGGCCAGGCCAGCAGGCCGCTGCCCAGGATCAGCAGCGCGCCGCCAAACAGCAGCCAGCTGTGATCGCCCAGATGAAAGTCGCCGGAAGCAAGCGCCGAATACACCAGCAGCGGTGCCAGTACGTCCAGCGCGATGCGGTTGAACGCCGACATGTCGGGTGACCTGCGACGCGCGTAAAAATAGCCGATGGCCACGATCAGGAAAACCGGAATGATGACCTGGGCAATGCGCTGGAGAAGGTCCATACAAGAATGAAGAAGGGGTGGGCTATCCTGGGCGCCTGGGATCTCGGCGGTTCAATGAAAAAAGGCTCCGTCGGTGGAGCCTTTTTTGAGTGCGGTGGGGCGCCGCAACAGCTTAAACGCGTTTGCGGTACTCACCCGTGCGGGTGTCGATTTCAACGACATCGCCCTGCGCCACAAAAATCGGCACGCCGATTTCAAAGCCGGTGGCCAGTTTCGCGGGCTTGAGCACCTTGCCGGAAGTATCGCCCTTGACGGCGGGCTCGGTCCAGGTGATTTCGCGCTGCACGCTGGTGGGCACTTCGACGGAAATGGCCTTGCCGTCGTAGAACACCACTTCAAGGTCCATGCCGTCCTGCAGGTAGTTGAGCGAGTCGCCCATGTTTTCGGCTTCGACTTCGTACTGGTTGAAGTCTTCGTCCATGCAGATATACATGGGGTCGGCAAAGTAGGAGTAGGTGCAGTCCTTCTTGTCCAGAATGACCTGGTCGATCTTGTCGTCGGCCCGGTAAACGACTTCAGTGTTGAAGTTGTTGAGCAGGCTTTTGAGTTTCATGCGCACGGTGGAGGAATTGCGGCCACCACGGCTGTATTCGGTTTTGAGCACGACCATCGGGTCTTTGCCTTGCATGATGACGTTGCCAGCGCGTATTTCTTGAGCGATTTTCATAGCGGTTTTACTGAAGTAGTAGGCCGCTGAATATCTCCGGTGGTGTGGAGCTTCCGCGGCGGGTTATAGGCCAGGTGATGTGGCTAATGTTGCGGCTGGCCTCACCAGGCTGCGCCGCAAAACTTCGTATTTTAACGGTTTTTTGCCACAAAACAAAGCAAACGGGTACTCAGGTCGTCCTGGGCCATCAGCCGGGCGCGCGCCGCGCGCGTGCAGGATTGCCATGCCGGCAGGTCCGCCAGGTTCTGCATCGAGCCGCCCGGGGGAGCCCGGCGGGTTGCGCCCTCATTCCAGGCGGCGTGAAATCGCCGCAGCGAGGCAGGCGCGTCCAGCCAGTCGAGGAAGGCGAGCAGCTTGGCCAGATGTGCATCGTCATGCTGCGGATAAATCTGCCAGACAAAGGGTTTGCCGGCCCAGAGCGCGCGCACCACCGAGTCTTCACCGCGTACAAAATTGAGGTCGCAGGCCCACAGTACGTGGTCGTAGTCGCGCTGAGTCAGCAGCGGGAGGTATGAAATTGATAGCTTTTCACGCCCGTCCTTATTGGGCATAAAGCCTGTTTTGTTACCAAGAATGGTTTTGACCGCGGTTTCGGCGCGTCCGGCCGCCACCAGCAGTCGCACCGGCTGGCCTGCGATTCCGTCCTGAGCCCATTGCCCCAGGACCCCGGCCAGCGCAGGTGGTTCGTAGCAGAACAGTGAAACCAGTTTTTCGCCACTTTCTTCTCCGCTCCACGGGATGCCCTGGGTCGCCAGCCAGGCGCTGCGGTCAAAACGGGCCTGCCGCGCGGCCAGGTCAGACTCGCGCAGCAGGCCGCCGGTTGCCGCTGTGAAGCCGGGGTAATAAAACCATTTGATCCAGCCGCTGGCCGGGCCGCTTTGCACCGGCGAGGGCAGGGCGTGGCAGCGCTCCACATAGGGCTCCGCTGACAGGTATTCAAGGTTGATCCATATGGGTTTTGTGCCTCTAGCCCTTTCAATACGGGCACATGACGCTACGAATTCAGGAGCAATTGGGCAGCCGAACGTTTCAACCATTACGTCGGGTGGCTGCTGCTCAAACCCTGCGGCGGCCAAATCCAGCGGAACGCCCCAAGGCAGCACGCGAACACCCTTGCAGCCCGCTGGGGCCATCCAGGCCAGCGCCGAGGCGTCGTCAACCCACAGCCGCACTTGCTGGCCGCGCGCGGCCAGGTTGGCGGCCAGGCGCCAGCCCACGCCAATGTCGCCGAAGTTGTCGATGACTTTGCAAAAAATGTCCCACTGCAGGCTGCGATTCATGAAAGGATTGTCCACAATACGTGACACTCGCCAAAATGTTTGCATGACCAAAGTCCACGAATTCGACCCTCAATTGCTCAGTGAAGTGGCGGCACTGCCCGCTCTGCCGGGGGTTTACCGCTACTTTGATGCCGAAGGCGGGGTGCTGTACGTCGGCAAGGCGCGCAACCTGAAAAAGCGCGTGACCAGTTATTTTCAGAAAAATCACGGCGGCACGCGCATTGGCCACATGGTGACCCAGATCGTCCGCATGGAGACCACGGTGGTTCGCTCCGAGGCCGAGGCGCTGCTGCTTGAAAACAACCTGATCAAAACGCTCAACCCGAAATACAACATCCTGTTTCGCGATGACAAGAGTTATCCCTACCTGAAAGTGACTGCCGCGCGCGTGGTCGGGGAGGGCGCCGCTGCGTCGGCGGCGGCGTTCCCGCGGATTGCGTACTACCGCGGCGCGGTCGAGAAAAAACACCACTACTTTGGCCCCTACCCCAGCGCCTGGGCGGTGAAAGAGACCATCTTGTTGCTGCAAAAGGTATTCAGGCTGCGCACCTGCGAAGACACCGTGTTCAACAACCGCACCCGGCCCTGTCTTTTGTACCAGATCAAGCGTTGCTCCGCGCCCTGCGTGGGTCATGTGTCGCCCGGGCAGTACGCGCTGGACACGGCGAATGCCGAGCGGTTCTTGCAGGGCCAGACGCAGGAAATTCTGACCGGGCTTGAACGGAAAATGCTCGAACACGCCGACAAACTGGAGTTTGAGCAGGCCGCCGAGCTGCGCAACCAGATCGCGGCACTGTCCAAGATACTGCACCAGCAATCGATGGAAATCGGCGGCGACAAGGATGTGGACATTCTGGCAGTGAAAGTGCAGGGCGGCAAAGCCTGCGTCAACCTGGCGATGGTGCGCGGCGGACGCCACCTGGGTGACCGGGCTTACTTTCCGACGCATGTGGAACACGCCACCGACGCAGCCGCGCTCGACGCGGAGCCCGATGCGCCAGCCGGTCAGCCGCGCGCGAAATCACTGGAAACTTTGGTCCTTGAAGCATTCATTGCGCAGCACTACATTGACGTGCCGGTACCGCCCACGCTGGTGTGCAGCGAGCCGGTTGATATGGAGTTGATCGATGCGCTGGCAGCGCAGGCGGGCAGCCGCGTCACCGCGATTCACCAGCCACACGCGCAGCGCCGTATCTGGCTGGAGATGGCGCAGAAAAATGCCGGTCTGCAATTGGCGCGCCTGCTGGCCGAGCAGGGCTCGCAACAGGCCCGCACCCGCGCACTGGCGGAGGCGCTGGAGCTGCCGCTGGACAATCTGGACGCCCTGCGAATTGAGTGTTTTGACATCTCGCATACCTCCGGTGAATCAACCCAGGCCTCCTGCGTGGTGTTTGCCGGGCACAAAATGCAAAACAGTGAATACCGCCGCTACAACATCGAAGGTATTACGCCGGGCGATGACTACGCGGCCATGCGCCAGGTGCTTGAGCGTCGCTACACCAAGCTGGCCGAGGCTGCGCGCAATGGCCAGGCCAGGCTGCCAGACCTGGTTCTGGTGGATGGCGGCAAAGGGCAGGTGTCGATGGCCAGGGGGGTGTTTGAAGAGCTGGGGCTGGACTTGGGACTGATTGCCGGTGTTGAAAAAGGAGAAGGCCGCAAGGTTGGCCTGGAAGAGCTGGTGTTTGCCGATGGGCGCGCGAAAGTCTATCTCGGCCACGATTCGGCCGCGTTGATGCTGATTGCGCAAATCCGGGATGAAGCGCATCGCTTTGCCATCACTGGCATGCGCGCCAAGCGCGCCAAGGTGCGGGTGGGCTCTAGCCGCCTCGAAGATATTGCCGGGATCGGTCCCAGGCGGCGCGCCAGCCTGTTGCAGCGCTTTGGCGGCATTCGCGGCATTGCGTCGGCCAGTGCCGAAGACATCGCGATGGTCGATGGCATTTCGAAAGACCTGGCCGAGGAAATCTACCGCGCCTTGCATTGAGGCGGCTGGCGCGTCGGATCAGACGTTTTTGTGCAACGTCTGGCGCTATTTGGTCCTGCCCTGGCCACCGGGTTGGCAAGGGCGGCGCCGCTCATGCCAGAATCGGGCCATGTTTCTGACCATCCCCACCATCATGACGTGGACCCGCATCGTTGCGATTCCGTTGATCGTAGGGGTTTTCTATTTGAATATTCCAGCGGTCGAGCGCAACCTGATTGCCACGGTGATGTTTGTGGTGTTCGCTGCCACCGACTGGCTCGACGGCTTTCTGGCACGCAAGTTGAACCAGACCTCCGCGTTCGGTGCTTTCCTCGATCCGGTGGCCGACAAGTTTCTGGTAAGCGCCTCGCTGCTGGTGTTGGTGCATCTGCAGCGCGCCGACGTGTTTGTGGCGCTCATCATCATTGGCCGCGAAATTGCCATTTCCGCCTTGCGCGAATGGATGGCGCTGATAGGGGCCAACAAAAGTGTTGCGGTACATATGCTGGGCAAGATTAAAACCGTGTTCCAGATGGTGGCCATTCCTTTCCTGCTGTTTGACGGCAGGCTATTCGGAGTGATCGATACCCACGTGTGGGGAACCTGGCTGATCTGGATCTCAGCCATCCTGACGGTCTGGTCGATGATTTACTACCTGAAAAAGGCCATTCCGGAAATCCGTGCGCGGGCCAAGTGAGCGCTTTCTGAAGTGAGTTGCTGGTGAGTTCCGCGTCGTCCACCCATACCCTGATCCGGGCCATGCCCGCCGTATTCGTGCTGATCTGGAGCACCGGCTTCATCGTTGCCAAATTCGGCTTGCCTTACGCGCCGCCGCTGACCTTTCTGGTGCTTCGCTATGTGCTGTCGATCGTCTGCTTTCTGATCTGGATCCGGCTGGCGCACGCGCCTTGGCCGCGAGTGCCCCAACAGTGGCTGCATCTGGCGGTCACCGGGCTGCTGATGCACGCCGTTTATCTGGGCGGCGTCTGGATGGCGATCAAGGCTGGCATGGGCTCGGGTCTGTCGGCGCTGATTGTCGGCTTGCAGCCGGTGCTGACGGCGTTGTGGATTTCTGGTGTCAGCGCGTTGGGCAACCCGGCGAAAGCGAACGCGCACAACCGGGTCACGGCGCGGCAGTGGATGGGCCTGGTGTTGGGCCTGGGCGGCTTGCTGTTGGTGGTTTCGCGCAAGTTCGGTAGCGGCGGCGAAGCGACTGTGTTCACGCTGGCTTGCGCGGTGATCGCGCTGCTCGGAATCACCGCGGGAACGCTTTACCAAAAACGCTTCCTGGAACCCACCGACGTGCGCACTGCCAACGTTATCCAGTTGGGCGCGGCCTTGCTGGTGACGTTGCCGCTGGCCTTGCTTGAAACCGGCGCGATTGTGTGGAACCGCGAATTTCTCGGGGCCATGGCCTGGTCGGTGCTGGCATTGACGCTGGGCGGCAGCTCGCTGCTTTACCTGCTGATTCAGCGCGGCGCGGCGACCTTGGTGGCCAGCCTGCTCTACCTTGTTCCACCCACCACCGCGCTGATGGCGTGGGCGCTGTTTGGCGAACTCATCACCATGACCACCGTCGTGGGAACGGCGCTTACGGCGATCGGCGTGAGTCTCGTAGTGCGGCCCGCGAAGCTTCGGGGGGCTTAGTTTTCCAACATGCAGCCGTACGGTCGCACAAGAGTTTTTCAATACATGAATCAAAAGGAAAAGAGTATGAACAAAAGCACCGAAAAAAAACGAATTGCAGTCATCGCCGGTGACGGCATTGGCAAGGAGGTGATGCCCGAGG
Organism: uncultured Polaromonas sp.; assembly: GCA_964371235.1. Classification (GTDB taxonomy): domain Bacteria; phylum Pseudomonadota; class Gammaproteobacteria; order Burkholderiales; family Burkholderiaceae_C; genus Polaromonas. The sequence continues at coordinate 12 of CAYJMW010000134.1, read as the reverse complement.
GCATTCGCGTTC
>CAYJMW010000133.1:0-7619 GCA_964371235.1 uncultured Polaromonas sp. | reverse complement strand
TAGTAGCCGAAGAGGAGCGCCGCGCCGATCGGCATGGCGAGGAACACGATCCACTGTGGGATGTCGAGATTTGACTCGGACACCATTCCCATTGTGTAGTAGCGCACGAGTTGCGGGATCGAGGAGGCAAACAGAACAGCACTGAAGACGATCCCGGCGATCACCGAGACGAAGTGCATGCCGCGGCGGATCCCGTGCGGCATCGCGTCTACCAGCATCTCGGTACGAATGTGGTGTCCGCGACGACCGGCGACCCCGAGGGTGAGAAAGAATGCCCAGATCATAAGGTATCGCACCAACTCCTCCGCCCAGAAGAAGCTCACATCGCGCAATGAGCGATTGAGTCCCTCCGAAAGCATGACGACGGTTGAGGCTATGAAAAAAAGCGCCGCGAGGTTGAGGACCGGCCCGGATTCGAAACGGTCCCACACCCCGCCGCGTTGCATTGCTGCGCGGTCGGGCGTACTCACTTTACTTTCCCATCGAGCACTTTTGTTCGATAACAGCGAGTTTCTGGGCGACGTCGGGATACTTGTCGGTGAAGGCCTTATTGCCAGGTTCAGCGCGCTCGCGCCAGCGCTTGATCTCCGCGGCCGATGCGGTGCGGAAGACGGCACCTTGGGCAGTCATCTTCTGGATGAGCTTCTTGTCGGCCTCGATGGCTTCCTTCCATTGCCGCTGCACCATCTCGTCGATCGAGCCGGAAACGGCCTTACGCTGGGTTGCAGGAAGCTTATCGAACCAAGTTTGGTCCACCACGACGGCGTAGACGCCCAACGTCATTCCAGGGACGTACCATGCATATTTGGCCGTCATGCCGATCATCTCGGCCCAGCCGGCGGGCGAGGTGAACACGCCGTCGATTGCGCCCTGCGAAAGCGCGGTGCTCATCTCGGAGGCGGCCATAGAGACGGGGCTCATATTGAGCGCGCGCATCGTGTCCAGAAAGACCTTACCGCCGGTCACGCGGATTTTGGTGCCTTTGAGGTCTTCGAGCTTCTGAATATCCCTGTTCTTGAATACGAATATGAAGTCTGCAGTGCGAAGGAACCCCAACACCCGAAGCTTCCGCTGCTCGAGATAGGAAGACATGAGATTGGTGACACCGTCCGCGAAGCAGCGGTTTTGCATGAGCTCATCACTCAGCATGAAGGGCAGACTGATGATGCCGGTGCGCGGATCGATGGTTTCGAGGCGGCCCGCCAGCGGCCACACCATGTGCACGGCGCCGGTGCCCAGGGCCGCCAGCGCGTCCTGGTCGTTGTACAGCGTGCTTGCCGGGAAGACCTTCACGACTAGCGCGCCGTTGGTGCGCAACTTCACCTCGTCGGCGAATTCATTCATATACCTAGTCTTCCAGTGCGTAACGGCAATCTCGCTTGGCAGGACCATTTCGGTGGCCTGCAGGGTGGGGCTGATGGCTACGGCGAAGGCTGTAGCCATGGTGGCCAAAGTGGCCCTGAAAACGGAACGTTTGACCATGATGTTTCCTCTAGTGGTTTATGGTGAGTGCTGCGTGATCGCAGCGGGGGGTGTCGCCCGTCCGTCCCTTTGTGGAACGTCTCAGACGATGTCCTGTACCCCGTGACCGCGCTTGGGAATGAGCACGGAGCGCACGAAGGACATGAACACGATGCCATCTGCTTTCTTGCCGATGGTCCGGACAGTGACGATGCCCTGTGTCGGGCGCGACTTCGACTCGCGCTTCTCGAGCACCTCGGATTCCGCGTAAATGGTGTCGCCGGGATGCACGGGGGCTATGAGCTGGATGTCGGTCCAGCCCAGGTTCGCGATGGCCTTGCCACTCACGTCCGCGACGGTCATGCCGAGGACGATCGCGAGCGTCAGACCGCTGTTCACGAGCGGCTTGCCGAATTCGCTCTTGGCGGCGAAGGCGTGGTCGCAGTGCATCGGATGGTTGTTCATGGTGAGCAGGGAGAACTGGATGTTGTCCGTCTCGGTGATCGTCCGGCCGGGAAAATGCTCGTAGACGTCGCCGACGACGAAGTCTTCGAAATAGCGTCCGAGGCTGGCGCGGTAGCGGGTGGGGGTGCTCGGTTCAGTCATGTTGTTGCTTGATGGGTTGCTATTCGAAGAAAATGTCGTGGGATCAGGTTTCCAGGCTCTCAAAAGCCCTGCGGCGAGGGCCAGCCGCGCGCCACCACGGAAGACCAAAAAATCGTCGGCCCAGCCGCGATGGCGGCGCGGCCAAGCTGCTGGCTCCACCAGGCATCAGTACCGAACTCGTTGCGCCAGGACCAGAGGCGACGTGTGAAGAAGTGCAGATCGTGTTCTTGGGTGAAGCCGATCGCACCATGCACTTGGTGCGCGGTTCCGGCCCCGACCCCAGCCGCTTCGCTGGTGCGGACCTTGGCGACGGCAATATCAAATGCGGAGTTCGCGCTGCCACTGCAGGCGGTCATCGCGGCGGAGCGGGCCGAGGCAATCTGCCCCGCCAGCGCGGCAAGCATTTGCTGCAAGGCCTGATTTTTCCCGATTGGCTTGCCGAATTGCGAACGTTCTAGCGCGTACTTGACGCTGAGTTCGAGTACCCGCTCGAGCGCGCCGACCATCTGCACACTACGCGCCAGCGCACCCGCATACAACACCGGATCAGACACGCCATGCCAAGCCAGCACTGCCGAGGCTTGGACGCGTGCGGCGTCGAACTTTAGGTCGGCCGTTGGTTCGCCCGCACGGTTATGGCTCAACTTGAGGCGGACTCTCTTACCTTGTTCAAGTGCGACTAGAGCAATCCGCGCTTGGCCGTGGTCGCCGGGGCTACCAACACTGGCTACACCCCATGTGGCTTGCGCGCTCCAGGCTGAACGGGATATCTGTCCACTTATCGTTGCAGCTTGCTCCGGACTTGGCTCGCACTGCAGACGGGCCGCAAAGTGGTGGTTGTCGAGAAGAGCAATCGCGCCCTCTGGGGGCTCGATGCCGGCGCTTGACAGCAGCCATGCAGCCATCAGAGTGTCGGCCAATGGTGTCGCAGCGGCATGGTAGCCGATCGCATGCAGAATCGCAAATGCATCGGCTGGTTCGGCACCGATGCCGCCATGTGCTTCGCTGGCCATAGCACGCTCCAGCCCTGCGTCGCGGCAGGCTTGCCATAGCGGCTCGTAAATGCCGTCGCGGTCGAAGGCCTCGCGTGCGTTGCCGGTGACGAGGTCGCCAAACAGGCGGCCGACGCTGTCCTCGATCATATTGTGAAGGTCGCTCATCTCAGCCCCAGTCCACGGGCAATGATGCCGCGCAGGATTTCGCGCGTTCCGCCGCGCATGGAGTAGGAAACGCTGGCCTGCGTGGCGTAGTCGCTGACCTGCATGAAAGAACCGTCAGCGGCGAACACTTCGTCACCGAACAGCTGGTGTGCAACCTCAGGCAGGCGCTGTTCGACAAGCGCACCCTGATCCTTGACCAGCGCGGCGGCGAGCGCGGCGTCCTCCTTACGCGACAGCATGCCGGCCACCCCCAGTGACATTTGCCGCAAAGCCGCGTAGTCAGCCACCAGCCGGCCCAACTCGGCGGTTTGACGCGCATCGCCGGGATCGGCGATCGCCAGCATCTCGAGTAACAACTGCGTGTTCGACAGGTAGCGCTCAGGCCCACTGCGCTCGAACGACAGCTCTGACGTTACTTGTTCCCAGCCGTCGCCGGGTTGGCCGATCAGGCATTCATCGGCCACTTTGACTTGGTCCAAAACGACGGTATTGAAGTCGGCATCGCCGACCACGTTCCGAATCGGACTGACATGTACGCCAGGTGATTTCATGTCGATGAGGAACTGCGACAGCCCTTCCTGGCGGCCGCCAGAGGTGCCAGTACGGACCAGCGCGATCATATAGTGGGCATGTTGGGCAAACGAGGTCCACAGCTTGGTGCCGTTTATTACCCAGCCGCCCTCAATGTGCTCGGCGCGAGTCCGGATCGATGCCAAGTCGGAGCCGCTGTCAGGCTCGCTCATGCCGATGCAGAAGTAGGTTTCGCCGCGCACGATTGAAGGAACCAGGCGTTTGGCGAGCGCGGGTGCATAGCGCATCAGCAGCGGTCCGCTTTGCCGATCAGCCACCCAGTGGGCGGCCACCGGGGCTCCGGCCGCTAGCAGCTCCTCCATCACCACATAGCGTTCGAGCGAAGAGCGTTCGGTACCACCGTACTCACGCGGCCAGGTCATGCCGATCCAGCCTTGCTGGCCGAGCTTGCGGCTGAACGCCGGGTTGACGGCAGTCCAGTTCTTGGCACGCTCGAGTGGCGGAATGTCGACCAGTTCGGCAGCGATGAAGTCGCGCACTTGTTGGCGCAGCGCATCGCAGCACTCGTCGAGGGTGCAGGGTTGAATATGAACCAGATTCATCGTTATGCGGTCTCAATCGTTCTTGAATATCGGCGGACGTTTCGCGAGAAAAGCATCGACCGCTTCTTCGTGTTGTTCGGTCCAGTGCGCGAGCGCCTGGAAGCTGGCTGACATCTCTAGCAGGGTATCCAGCCGCGTATGCTGACCTTCCCGCATCAGGCGTTTGCTCATACGTAGCGCCTGCCCCGGGTTACTGGCGATGCGAGCAGCGAGGGCTTGGGCCTCCGGTAACAACTGCTCGGGCGGGACCACCCGCGAGACCAGTCCGTATTCAAGGGCTTGCTGCGCAGTGATCGCGTCACCGGTAAAGGCCATTTCACAGGCCCGGCTCATGCCTACAGCCCGCGGCAGCAGCCAGGCGCCACCGTCGCCGGGGACCAAGCCGATCTTGATAAAGCTCTCAGCGAAAGTGGCTTTTTCCGACGCGAGCCGAATGTCGCACATTGTCGTCAGGTCGCAGCCGGCGCCGATCGCCGGGCCATTCACCGCAGCGATAATCGGCACCTCGAGGTTGTACAGTGCCAATGGAATGCGCTGGATCCCGTTGCGGTAGGCGTGGCGCGTCCGAGCTGGCTCGCCGAGCCCAGTGCCCAGCGTTTCCCGTATCTTGCGGATGTCGCCACCAGCCGAAAAGCAGGTGCCGGCGCCGGTGAGGATGACGGCGCGCACCGACATATCGCGCGTGATGCGCTGGCAGGCGTTGAGGATATCGTCGCCGTCGTCTTGGCCGATCAGCGCATTGCGAATCTCCGGGCGGTTCATGGTCAGCGTGACGACGGCGCCGTCCTGCTCAAACTTGATGAAAGGAGTCATGGTTATGCGGTCGCTTTGAAAGGGCTGTGGTTCGAAGTACTTGCGACGGGCCGTGCAGTGGCCGACGGACGGTCCGCCGAGGTGAGTTGGGAAATCTGCAACTCGGTCAGACCGATCTCGCGTAACACGTCCTCGGTGTCCTGACCCAGCCGCGGCGCATGTCGGGTGAGTGCATACGGCGTGGCGCCGAAACGGATCGAAGAGCGCACCGCACGATAGGCGCCTTCGCTCGGATGCTCGGAGTGCTCGAACAGGCCGACCGCTCGAACATGCGGGTCGTCACCGAGCTCATCGAACGAAAGTACCGGCATGCAGGCAATGCTGGCCTGGTCGCAAAACCTAATCCAGTCACGCGTGCTGTGTTTCGGCGCTTCCTCGTTGACGATGCGGTAAAGATCGTCAACGTTGCGGCCGCGCGAATCCATATCCGCAAAGCGAGAATCATCGCGCAGCGCTAGTCGCCCGATGAAGGCAAAGAAGTCGAGCCAGTTGCGGTCGGAGTAGGGCAGGATGCAGGCCCAGCCATCGCTGGTTCGATACGGCTTACGCTCGGCAGATAGCTGGCGCGCAAAACCGATTGGGCCGAGCGGTGGCTCGAATGCACCCGGGCCGAGATGCTCGGCGAGCATGAATTCGATCAGCGTCTCGAACATCGGCACTTCGATTTCTTGGCCACTGCCGCCGCGCTCGCGGTGGAGCAGCGCCGCCAGCAACGCGTAGACGATGGCCTGGCCGGCGACCTTATCGCAGATTGCGGTTGGCACGTAGAGTGGTTTGCCATGCACCTGCATGTGCAGTGCCGCTAAACCCGAGCCGGCCTGGATGATGTCGTCGTAAGCCGCCTTGTTGGCGTATGGCCCGCTGGAACCGAAACCTCGCGCAGCGCACAGGATGATGCGCGGGTTTATCTTCTGCACCGAAGTCCAGTCAAGCGCCATACGCGCTGCTGGCTGCGGCCGGAGGTTGTGCACCAACACGTCTGCGCTTTCGATCACTCGATTGAGCGCCGCGCGCGCATTAGCCTGCTTGAGATCAAGCACGACGCTACGTTTGTTGCGGTGCAACTGCAGAATAGAGCCCCCCATGCCGTCGTGGCGGCTGGGCCCATAGCGGCGGAAGGCATCACCTTCGGGTGCTTCGATCTTGATCACGTCAGCACCCATATCCGCGAGGATGTGGGTCGCATAGGGGCCCATGATCACCGTGGTCAGATCGACGACGCGGAGGCCCTTGAGCGCACCGGCAGGGCCTCGTGGTGGAATTTGCATGTTGGTCTTGTCTCTGCTGTTCGATTCACCTTGATGCTAGGCGGGCTCGATATGAAAGTAAAATTAACTATTCAGTTTCTGTGATTAGTAAAATGCTTAATTTATCAACCCGCGTCCTACGCGCTATGATTGCGCTTGATGAGTTGCGTCACTTTTCATTAGCGGCTGAGCGTTGCAATGTCACCCAGTCAGCGCTGAGCCAGATGGTGAACAAGCTTGAGCGAGACGTCGATTTGCGACTTATCGACCGTGATCGCCGCCGCGTGACCCTGACCGACGAAGGTCGGCGTTTCGTCGCGACCGCGCGGCGCATAATGCTAGAGGTGGAAGAAATTGGCGCTGACCTGCGCGACCACGCCACCCGACGCAAAGGCCAGGTAATGATCAGTGCGTTGCCTTCACTTGCAGCGCACTGGCTGCCGCCAATCATTGCTAGACACCGTGCCAGCTACCCCGGGATTCGCATTGGCGTGTTCGATACCGTGCCCGACCAGGCGCTTGAAATGGTGCGTCAACACCAAGCCGACTTTGCGCTGACGGCCTGCGCCCCGAGCCTTGCCGGACTGCAAAGTCAGTTGCTCTTCAAGGAGGAGTTCATGCTGGTGTGTCACGTTGAACACAAGCTTGCGCGGCGCAGCCGCATCAACTTGGCCGACCTTGCTGGATGCGACTTCATCCGGCTGGTGCGCACCGGCAGCATCGCACAAATCCTAGAGAATGCCTTGAGTCAAGTCTCGGTCAACGATACCGGCCTAGAGGTCGAGCAACTGGCGACGCTGGCGGGCATGGTGGCCAATGGTCTTGGCGTGAGCGTGGTGCCGCAAGTGGCTATACCGTACTTTAACCCGGTTCGGGTGAGAGCGATACCGATCATTTCGCCTGACCTGCGTCGGCCGATCTACTTGGTCTGGCGCGCGGCCAGCAAGCTAACGGTTGCGGCGCAGGGATTTGTTGAGATGATGGACGCGACGGTTCTGTAGCCGGTCGCCATCACCGGAGGAGGGACGTGTGCCGTGCATGGCAAGAATCCAGTCGGGTGCAAGTCCTGACACCAGCCCAAGTTTGTCAAGAGGCACAACGAACATAAAGTAACCATCCCCCGGCAAAGTCGATGGCTTTCAAAATGTGAGCCGCTCAAAGCGGCTATAAAATTAAAGAATACTTCCATGCCGTCTGGG
>CAYJMW010000132.1:5429-7771 GCA_964371235.1 uncultured Polaromonas sp. | reverse complement strand
GGGCCGCCCCAAGCAAGCTCAGCCCCCTCGGGGGGCAGCGCAGTACGCGAAGCGACAAGCGTGGGGGCCATATCCGTCAGCTTCGCGGTGCCATCGGGTAATTTCGGCAATGTCTGCGCCGGTCATGTGGCGCGCAGCATGGGGCTGCCGATTGCCCAACTGGTGGTGGCCACCAACGAGAACGATGTGCTCGACGAGTTCTTCCGCACTGGCGTCTATCGGGTGCGCGGCAGCGCAGACACCTTTGAAACCTCCAGCCCCTCGATGGACATTTCCAAAGCGTCGAATTTCGAGCGCTTTGTGTTTGACCTGCTGGGCCGCGACGGCGACAAGACCAAAGCGCTGTTTCAGGACGCACTGGCACGCCACGGCAGTTTTGACCTGAGCGCCACGCCAGCCTTCAAATCCATTGCCGGTCGCTACGGTTTTGTCAGCGGCAAGAGCACCCACGCGGACCGGCTGGCCACGATCAGGGATATCTACCAGCGCTTTGGCATCATGATCGACACGCACACCGCCGATGGCCTGAAGGTGGCGCGCGAGCATCTTCAGCCGGGCGTGCCCATGATCGTCCTGGAAACCGCCTTGCCGATCAAGTTTGCTGAAACGATTCAGGAAGCTCTGGGCAAAACGCCGCCGCGCCCGGCCCGGTTTGAGGGCATCGAGGCCTTGCCCAAGCGCGTCAAAGTGCTGCCCGCCGACGTCGCGGTGATCAAGCAATACATCGCCGAAAATGTGCATTAAATATGCCTCTAGCCCACGTATTATGGGCGTAAGCAGCTATTTAATTGATAGCAAAATGGATTTCCTGAAAGTGCTCGCATGAACGTGGTTGGATTTGCCGGGTACTCTGGCTCGGGCAAGACAACGCTGGTTGAAAAGCTGATCCCGGCGCTCAAGCTGCGTGGCCTGCGGGTGTCGGTTGTCAAGCACGCCCATCACAGCTTTGACATTGACCATCCCGGCAAAGACACCTTCCGCCACCGCGAGGCCGGCGCCTTTGAAGTGGTGGTGGCCTCGCCCAAAAGGCTGGCGCTGATGCGCGAGTTCGAAAAGCCTTCCGAGCTGACGGTTCACCACCTGATTGCCGAACTTTATGACGGCGTGGACTGGGTGCTGGTGGAGGGCTACAAGGACAGTGATTTGCTGAAAATCGAAGTCTGGCGCGCCCCGTCGGCCGCCTACGCCGGCAAGTCCCCCCGCTACATGGAAGATGCCTTCATCGTCGCCATCGCCACCGACGCGCCCGAGAAACTGCCGCAGGCAACCTTGCGACCGGTGCTGGATTTGAACGATGCGGATGCCGTGGCCGATTACCTGGTGAACAATTCCGAACGGTTTGCCTATTCGTTTGAACATCGATTCGATCAGCTTTAGTTTGTCAACGCCAGTCCCGGATACCTCGCCATGAGCCTTGCCTCCACCACGCCAACACCCCCGGCCAGCACGGCTCGCGCCGCGCGCCCGCCCATGAAACCCCTTGACGAAGCGCTCGCGGAACTGCTGGCCCGGGCGCTGCCCTTGCCCGGTTTTGAGACGGTTTCCACTTTTGACGCCGATGGCCGCGTGCTGGCCCAGGACCTCGTCTCGAGCCTGGATGTGCCGGCGCACGACAACAGTTCCATGGACGGCTACGCCGTGCGTTGTGCTGACTGGAGCAGTGCCGCCAGCGTGCTTCAGGTCAGCCAGCGCATTCCCGCCGGCAGCAGCGGGCACGCGCTGGCCCCGGCTGGCGCGGCGCGGATCTTCACCGGCGCGCCCATTCCACCCGGCGCTGATGCCGTGGTGATGCAAGAGGATTGCGAGCTGGTGCCGGCCGAAGACCCGCTGCATTCGGCTGTGCGCATTCAGACCCAGCCCAGCCCAGGGCAGTGGATTCGCCGCCGTGGTGAAGACGTTGCCGCTGGTGCGGTGGTGCTGCACTGCGGCGCACGTCTGAGCCCGGCCGGGCTCGGCCTGGCCGCCAGCATCGGCTTTGACAAGCTGCGGCTCGCCCGGCGGCCGCGCGTGGCCTTGTTCTCCACCGGCGACGAGCTGGTCATGCCCGGCGAGGTTCTGCCCTCTGACATGAAGCCCGGTGCGGTCTATAACTCCAACCGCTTCTTCCTCAAAGCCCTGCTGCACCGGCTCGGCTGCAGCGTGACCGATCTGGGCATCGTGCCCGACCGGCTGGACGCCACGGTGGCGGCGCTGCAGGGTGCAAGCCAGAGCCACGACCTGATTTTGACCAGCGGCGGCGTTTCGGTCGGTGAAGAAGACCACATCAAGCCCGCAGTGCAGGCGCTGGGCGAGCTCAATCTGTGGCAGATCGCCATCAAGCCGGGCAAACCGTTTGCCTATGG
>CAYJMW010000132.1:0-5329 GCA_964371235.1 uncultured Polaromonas sp. | reverse complement strand
GCGCACTTCATGGGTCTGCCCGGCAACCCGGTATCGAGCTTCGTCACCTTTTTGCTGCTGGTCCGGCCGTTTCTGCTCAAGCTCCAGGGGGCGACCGCGGTTGCTCCTGAATCGATAGCTGTATCGGCCCATTTCGACTGGGCCAGAGCCGATAAACGCCGTGAATTTTTGCGTGTGAAGCAGAACGCAGCGGGCGGACTGGAACTGTTTGGCAACCAAAGCTCCGGCGTGCTTACCTCCACTGTCTGGGGCGATGGGCTGGTTGATAACCCGCCTGGCCAAAGCATTGCGCGCGGCGAGATGGTCCGGTTCATCCCGTTTTCAGCGCTCCTGTCGTGAACTTCGCCTCGTGAAAGCCCCTGTATGAAAGTCACCATCAAGTACTTTGCTTCCATCCGCGAAACCATCGGGCAGGGCAGTGAGCGGCGCGAAACCCTGGCAGCCACCCTGTCGGACTTGCGCGATGAGTTGCTGGCCGCCAGCCCCGCCCACGCCGCCAGCCTGGCGCGCGGCAGGGCGGTTCGCATGGCGCTCAATCAGGTCATGAGCGACGAGTCGGCGCGTTTGAGCGAAGGCTGCGAAGTCGCCTTTTTCCCGCCCGTCACCGGCGGCTGAGTCAGCGACCTCAGTCAATCAGCGCATCGAGCCGCTGCAGGTGCTCGGTCAGCACGGCAGAAGCCCGGGTCATCGGGCTGCGCAGTTCGTCGCGAACCAGGCCCTGGCGCGCCAGCAGTGCCTTGAGCGGGCCTGGGTTGGGCTCGGAGAAAAGGCCTTCAATCAGCGGCAGCAGGGGCTCCCACAGCGCGCTGGCCTTGGCCATCTCGCCTGCCTTGATGAGTTGAAGAATCCGGACGAAACGCCGCGTGTGCAGATGCGCAGCGGCCGCGATCGCGCCGTGGCCGCCCTGCGCCATGGTTGAAAAGATGTGCGAGTCCTCGCCGCTGAGAACCTGCAGCCGGCCATCTGCAACCAGCGCCCGGGTTTTGGCAATGTCGCCGCTACAGTCCTTGATAGCGCAGATGCGCGGATGGCCAGCCAGGGCCATCAAGGTATCCAGTTCGATCTTCACGCCGGTTCGGTACGGAATGTCATAGAGAATTACCGGCACGGCGCTGGCGTCGGCCAGCCGGGTAAACCACTCCATGAGGCCGGCCTGGGCGGGCCGGATATAGCTGGGTGCCGGCAGCAGGATGCCGGCAATATCCAGCGCAGCCAGTGCCTGGATGCGTGCCGCGGTTTTGCCCAGGTGGCAGCCCGACAAGCCCATGACGATGGGCATGCCAAGGGCTTCCTTCCTGACGATTTCCAGCACTGCCAGCTGCTCCTCGTCGCTGAGAGCCGCTGCCTCGCCAGTGGAGCTGCAGACCACGAGCCCGGCAATGCCGCTGGACCGGTAATGCGCGACCAGGCGCTTTAAAGACGCAGGGTCAACACAGCCGTGGTCGAAAGGGGTGATGAGCGGGATCCAGAGCCCCGAGAAATCCTGGTTCACATTGCGCACTGTTTGCATGAAGACACATCCCAAAAAAACTGACCGGCTTGAAAGGCCGTCATCAGAACAAGAGGTGGTGTCCGCAAAAGACTTGAAAGTAGCTGGCGGTTCCATCGCTCATTCGACGACGGAACCGCAGCCCCGGTCAAATGAGCAACGGTTTTTGCGATTTGCCGGCGCACGCCCCAGCCGCACTGGCGCCGCGTGGCGTCCAGGCTGTTGGGAAATGGGTGTGACCAGTCATGCGATAAATCTTACCCGGTTTTTGGAGGGCGGTGGCAAAATCGCACAATGGTTTCTCCCCGCATCCTGATCAGCACCGAAGACTTCAATCTTGCCGATGAGATTGCCGCGCTGCGCGCCAATGACAAGCGCGTCGGCGCTATCTGCGGTTTCATCGGCACCGTCCGCGATCGCAATGATGGCCAGAGCGTCAGCAGCATGGAGCTGGAGCACTACCCCGGCATGACCGAAAAAGCCATCGAGGCCATGATTGACGAGGCGTTCGCGCGCTTTGATATTTATGCCGCCCGGGTGATCCACCGCGTTGGATTGCTGCAGCCGCTCGATCAGGTGGTCATGGTGGCGGTGACTTCCGCGCACCGCGGTGAAAGCTTCAAGGCCTGCGAGTTTCTGATGGACTACCTCAAGACCCAGGCTCCGTTCTGGAAAAAGGAGCAGACGCCCGAAGGCGCGCGCTGGGTCGATGCGCGCGGCAGCGACGACGCGGCGCTGGCCAAATGGGGTGTCACCGGGATGAGCACCCCAAACGCCTGACTGGCAAGGCGCGGGCTTGATCTGCATCAAGCCGCGCAGGGTAATGTCGGCCCTGATCTCGCGCGTGACTTGAAAAGCTGTGGCAACAGCCCAAAATCAATAACAATCAACTTTTTGGGAGGTCACCTCATGCGACAAGACAAACTCACCACAAAATTTCAGGAAGCCCTGAGCGATGCCCAGTCGCTCGCACTGGGCAACGACAACGGCTATATCGAACCGGCGCACCTGCTGGCGGCCATGCTGCACCAGGACGACGGGCCGCGCGCCCTGCTTGAACGCGCCGGCGTCAACGTCAACGGCCTTACGCAGGCCGCCGATGCCGCCGTCAAAAAACTGCCGCAGGTGCAGGGCCAGGACCAGATCTCGGTCGGCCCGGATCTCGCCAAGCTGCTGCAGGCCACCGAAAAAGAAGCCATCAAGCGCAAAGACCAGTTCATCGCGGGCGAACTTTTTCTGCTGGCGCTGGCAGACAGCAAGAGCGAGGTTGGCAGGCTGGCCAAGGAAAATGGCCTGACCCGCAAGGCGCTCGAAGCGGCCATTGATGCCGTGCGCGGCGGCCAGAACGTGGACAGCGCCGACGCCGAAGACCAGCGCGAATCCCTCAAAAAATACACGCTGGACCTGACCGAGCGCGCCCGCCTGGGCAAGCTCGACCCGGTGATTGGCCGCGACGACGAAATCCGCCGCGCCATCCAGGTGCTGCAGCGCCGCACCAAAAACAACCCCGTCCTGATTGGCGAGCCCGGCGTCGGCAAGACCGCTATTGTCGAAGGCCTGGCGCAACGCATTGTGGCCGGTGAAGTACCCGATTCGCTCAAGGGTAAACGTGTGCTGAGTCTGGACATGGCTGCTTTGCTGGCCGGTGCCAAGTTCCGTGGCGAGTTTGAAGAGCGCCTGAAAAATGTGCTGAAAGACCTGGCCAAGGACGAAGGCCAGACCATCGTTTTTATTGACGAACTGCACACCATGGTGGGCGCCGGCAAGGCCGAAGGCGCGATGGACGCCGGCAACATGCTCAAGCCTGCCTTGGCGCGGGGCGAACTGCACTGCGTAGGTGCCACCACGCTGGCCGAATACCGCAAATACATTGAAAAAGATGCCGCGCTGGAGCGCCGATTCCAGAAAATTCTCGTGGGCGAGCCGTCGGTGGAGGCCACCATCGCCATCCTGCGCGGCCTGCAGGAGAAATACGAAACCCACCACGGCGTGCAGATCACCGACCCGGCCATCGTGGCCGCGGCCGAGCTCTCGCACCGCTACATCACCGACCGCTTTTTGCCCGACAAGGCGATTGACCTGATCGACGAGGCGGCCGCCAAGATCAAGATCGAGATCGACTCCAAGCCCGAGGTCATGGACAAGCTCGACCGTCGGCTGATCCAGCTGCAGATCGAGCGCGAAGCCGTGCGCCGCGAAAAAGACGAGGCGTCGCAAAAACGCTTTGGCCTGATTGAAGAGGAGATCGTCAAACTGCAAAAGGAAATCTCCGACCTGGACGAAATCTGGCAGGCCGAAAAAGCCCAGGCCCTTGGTTCCAAGGATGTGATGAAAGAGATTGACACCATCAATACCCAGATCGAGGAGTTCACCCGCAAGGGCGACTTCAACAAGGTGGCCGAGCTGCAATACGGCAAGCTGCCCGAGCTGAAGAAACGCCTGAAGGCAGCGAAAGACAGTGAAGAGCACAAGGGCGCTGACAACGCGCCCCGGCTGCTGCGCACGCAGGTCGGCGCTGAGGAAATTGCCGAAGTGGTGAGTCGCGCCACCGGTATTCCCGTCTCCAAGATGATGCAGGGCGAGCGCGAGAAGCTGCTGCTGATGGAAACCAGGCTGCACGAGCGCGTGGTCGGGCAGGATGAAGCCATTGGCGCGGTCGCCAACGCGATTCGCCGCTCACGCTCGGGCCTGAGCGACCCGAACCGTCCGACCGGCTCCTTCCTGTTCCTGGGCCCCACGGGCGTCGGCAAAACAGAGCTGTGCAAGGCGCTGGCGGGTTTTCTGTTTGACAGCGAAGACCACCTGATCCGTGTCGATATGAGCGAGTTCATGGAAAAGCATTCTGTCGCCCGCCTGATTGGTGCGCCTCCGGGCTATGTCGGCTACGAGGAAGGCGGGCATCTGACCGAAGCGGTGCGGCGCAATCCCTACAGCGTGCTGCTGCTCGATGAGGTTGAGAAAGCCCACCCCGATGTGTTCAACGTGCTGCTGCAGGTGCTCGATGATGGCCGACTGACCGACGGCCAGGGCCGCACGGTCGATTTCAAGAACACCGTGATTGTGATGACCAGCAACATCGGCTCGCCGATCATTCAAAGCATGGTCGGCAAGCCGGGCGACGAGATCAAGGACGCGGTGCTGGACGAGCTGAAAAACTACTTCCGCCCCGAGTTCCTGAACCGCATTGACGAGACCGTGGTGTTTCACGCGCTCGACGCAAAAAACATCGCGGCCATCGCCCGCATCCAGCTCAAGGTGCTGGAGGAGCGTTTGCAAAAGATGGAGCTCACGCTGCAAGTGTCGGAAGCGGCGATTGCCGAGCTGGCCAAGGTCGGCTTTGACCCGGTGTTCGGCGCGCGACCCCTCAAGCGCGCGATTCAGCAGCGCATCGAAAACCCGCTGTCGAAGTTGCTGCTCGAAGGGCGCTTCCCGCCCAAGAGCGTGATTCCGGTGGATGTGGACCCGGTGCGCGAGCCCGGTGTGTTCAAGTTCGATCGCGTCGTGCGCTGAACGTCCAGACGGCGCAAGCGCTATCTGTTTGATAGCTGCTTGCGCCCGTCCTGATTGGGCTTCTGGCCTTTTTTAATGCAAATGTTGCCGGCTGACGGCAAGAAGAATCTTATCGATAAAACGCTTCGACCTTGCCCTTCAACTTGATCATCAGCGGATCACCCTTGCGATCCAGCGTCTTGCTGGCGGGCACCTTCACCCAGCGCTCGCTGATGCAGTACTCCTCGACATCCGAACGCTCCTTGTCATTGAATCGAATGCCAATGTCATGTTCGAACACGGCGGCGACGTGATGGGGACTGCGCGGGTCAATGGACAGGCGGTCGGGCA
>CAYJMW010000131.1:0-7870 GCA_964371235.1 uncultured Polaromonas sp. | reverse complement strand
CGCCGGCCACCGCGCTGTTGCCGGCGCCCAAGTGCTGGCGTGCGTTGGTGGTGCGCGGCAGCGTGTTGTCGTGCAGCAAGAACGGCACGCCGTCGGCGCTCAGCCTCACATCGCATTCAAACATCCGGTAGCCATGAGCGGCTCCGAGGCGCATGGCTGCCAGGGTGTTTTCAGGGGCCAGCTTGCCCGCGCCGCGGTGCGCGATCCAGCGCGGGTAAAGCCAGGAATTCATAGTCTCTTGCCCGTTTCGGCATCAAACCAGTGCAACCGGTCGGCGCGCGGCGTGACGTGAAGGGTGGCGCCGATCGCTGGCGCGGACGAAAGGCTTTCGTCGGTACGCACAACCAAAAACTCGTCGCCCATGCGGCAATAAACCAGCCGTTCGGCGCCCAGCATTTCCAGCGTATCGACCTGCACCGCCCAGCCGGTGGGGCCAATTTGCAGGTGCTCGGGGCGAATGCCCATGATGGCTCCTGGCTTGCCGCCGAAATCGGCGTTGGGGGCCTGCCGGAGCAGGTTCATGGGCGGCGAGCCCATGAAACTCGCGACAAAGGTGGTGGCGGGCCGGTTGTACACCTCTTCGGGCGTGCCGAACTGTTCCATGCGCCCGGCGTTCATGACCATCATGCGTTGCGCCAGCGTCATGGCCTCGACCTGGTCGTGCGTGACGAACAGCGAAGTAATGCCCAGTTCCCGGTGCAGCTTCTGGATTTCAAGGCGCGTCTGCACGCGCAGCTTGGCGTCCAGGTTGGATAGCGGCTCGTCAAACAAAAACACCTGCGGCTGGCGCACGATGGCGCGGCCCATGGCCACGCGCTGGCGCTGGCCGCCGGAAAGCGCGCGCGGTTTGCGCTCGAGCAACTGGCCAAGCTCCAGGATTTTGGCGGCCTTGTCAACGCGCGTCCTGATTTCTTCCTTGGGCACCTTGGCAATCTTCAGGCCATACGCCATGTTGTCGAACACGCTCATGTGCGGGTACAGCGCGTAGTTCTGAAACACCATGGCAATGTCGCGTTCCGCGGGTTCCAGGTCATTGACCACCTTGCCGCCGATCGCGATTTGCCCTTCAGAAATTTCCTCGAGCCCCGCGACCATGCGCAGCAGGGTTGATTTGCCGCAGCCCGAGGGCCCGACGATAACGACAAATTCGTGATCGGCAACTTCGGCATTGATGCCGTACAGCACCTGCACGGCGCTCCGGCCCGCGCCGTAGTGCTTGGTGACGTTTTTCAGTTGAATGGAGGCCATTTTTATATGATCAGTTAGGGTCGACCTGATTGCCGCGCAATGCGCCATGCAGCAACAAAGTGGTTCATTTTTCGGTATCTACCAGGCCTTTGACGAACCAGCGCTGCATCAGCATCACAACCAGTGCGGGCGGGATCATTGCCAGCACAGCGGTGGCCATGACGATGTTCCAGTCGGTCGCTGCATCCCCTCCGCTGATCATGCGCTTGATGCCGATCACCACCGGGTACATGGTTTCGTTGGTCGTAACGAGCAAGGGCCACAGGTACTGATTCCATCCATAAATGAACTGGATCACAAACAGCGCTGCAATGCTGGTCGTCGAAAGCGGCACCAGGATGTCCTTGAAAAATCGCATCGGCCCGGCACCATCCATGCGCGCGGCCTCGACCAGCTCGTCCGGGACGGTAAGGAAAAATTGCCGGAACAGGAATGTTGCTGTTGCCGACGCGATCAAGGGTATTGTGAGCCCGGCGTAAGTGTTCAATAGCCCCAGGTTCGACACCACGGCGTAGGTAGGGCCGATACGCACTTCGACCGGCAGCATCAGCGTAACAAAGATCGCCCAGAAGAAGAACATGCGAAACGGGAAACGAAAGTAAACGATCGCAAACGCCGAGAGCAGGGAGATCGCGATTTTGCCGATAGCGATCACCAGCGCCGTGATCAGGCTGACCATCATCATTCGACCGACCGGAGCGTTCGATGCCGCCCCCATCCCTGTGCCCTGCAACGCGGCGGTGTAGTTTTCGACGAGATGCCGGCCCGGCAGCAGTGACATGGGCGCCTGCAAAATCTCGGAGGCGGTTTGTGTTGACGCGACAAGGGTTACGTAGAGCGGAAAGGCAACCAGCAGCACACCGGCGATCAGCACGAGATGCGAGACGATCCGCAAAACGGGGTTGCGTTCGACCATCAGCGACCGCCCGGCCGCCCGAAGGGCGCTGAACGCCCCCTCGGGGGGCAGTGAACGAAGTGAAAGTGAGGGCCAATCATCAATACTGCACTTTCTTCTCGACGAACCGGAACTGGATGATGGTCAGCGCGATCACGATCACCATCAGCACCACGGATTGCGCGGCTGAACTGCCCAGATCAAGCGCCTTGAATCCGTCGTAATAGACCTTGTACACGAGGATCGCGGTCTCCCTGCCGGGACCGCCTTCCGTGGCCGCGTCCACAATCGCGAAGGTGTCGAAGAAGGCGTACACGACATTGATTACGAACAGGAAAAAAGTGGTGGGCGACAGCAGCGGGAACTGGATCGTCCAGAAGCGGCGCCAGGGTCTGGCACCGTCAATGGCGGCGGCTTCGACCAACGACTTCGGAATGCTTTGCAGCCCGGCCAGAAAGAACAGGAAGTTGTAGGAGATCTGCTTCCAGACCGCGGCGATGACGATCAGGGTCATTGCGTGCGTGCCGTTAAGCAGGTGGTTCCAGTCGAATCCCAGGCCTCGAAGCGCATACGAGACGATGCCAATCGACGGCGCGAACATGAACAGCCACAAAACGCCCGCCACGGCCGGTGCCACCGCGTAGGGCCAGATCAGCAAGGTGCGGTAGAACAATGCGCCCTTGACCACCCGGTCGGCGAATATTGCGAGCAGCAGTGATATTCCGATGCCCAGTCCGGCGACCAGCACCGAGAAGACCGCGGTGATCTTGAATGAGGCCAGGTAGGCGTCGTCCTTGATCAGGTTGGCGAAGTTCTGCAGGCCGACCCATTCAGTGGACAGGCCAAACGCATCGGATTGCTGAAACGACTGCAGCAATGCCTGTGCCGCCGGCCAGAAAAAGAAAACGCCAATCACGGTCACCTGGGGCGCGAGAAGCACCCACGGCAGCCATGCAGAACGAAATACGACGCGTTTTTCAGAAGCCACAGTAATTCAGTCAGATTCGAGCTCGCCGGTGTGACCCGGGGGGGCAAGAGGCGCCGGTTGGACGCGGGCCCCGCCCGCGTCGCGCCGACAGCGATTAGCGCGGGTTGGCTTTCTCGAACCGTTCCAGCAGCTCGTTGCCCCGGCTTACGATGCTGTCTAGCGCCTCTTTGGCCGTCTTCTTGCCGGCCCAGACCTGCTCCAGCTCTTCGTCCTCGACGGCGCGAACCTGGATGAAGTTACCCAATCGAATCCCGCGCGACTTGTCGGTGGTTTTGCGGATCATCTGGTTGACAGCCACATCGGTGCCGGGGTTCTGCTTGTAGAAACCTGATTTTTCGGTCAGGGCGAACGACGCCAGCGTGATCGGCAGGTAGCCGGTACGTTTGTGGCTGGCCGACTGCACTTCAGGGCTGGACAGGTAATTGAAAAACGCCGCTACGCCTTTGTATTCGGCTGCTGGCTTGCCCGCCATGACCCACAGGCTGGCCCCGCCGATGATGGTATTTTGCGGCGCGCCCGCCACGTCCGGGTAGTAGGGCAGCGTCGCAATACCAAAATCGAACTTGGCGTTTTTCTTGATGCTGGCGTAAGTCGACGCCGATGCCGTCGCCATGGCGCATTCCCCCGAATAGAAGGCCGCATCGGGCTTGTTGCCGCGCCCGCGGTACACAAACAGGCCCTGTTTGGCCATGTTGGACAGATTCTCGATGTGGCGGACGTGCAGGGGACTGTTCACAACCAGGCGTGCGCTGGTGCCGCCAAAGCCGTTGTTCTGCGTTGCGAACAGCGTGTTGTGCCAGGTGGAAAAGCTCTCAAGCTGGGTCCAGCCTTGCCAACTGGTTGTGAACGGACAGCTCACGCCTGAGGCCTTCAACTTGGCCGCGGCCAGCACCAACTCGGGCCACGTTGCGGGCGGCTTGCTGGGGTCCAGGCCAGCCTTGCGGAACAGATCCTTGTTGTAGTTGAAGACCGTCGTCGAGCTGTTCAGCGGGAAGCTCAACATCTGGCCGCTGGGTGCCGTGTAGTAGCCGACGACGGCAGGAATATAAACTTTTGGATCGAACTTGTAGCCGGCGTCGGCCAGCACCTTGCCGACTGGCACCACGGCCCCCTTGGCGGCCATCATGGTGGCCGTGCCGACCTCGAACACCTGCAGGATGTGCGGGGCATTGCCAGCGCGAAAAGCGGCAACGGCGGCGGGCATGGTTTCGTCGTAAGTGCCTTTGTACGTGGGCACAACCTTGTACTCTTTTTGGCTGCTGTTGAAGCCGTTTGCCAAATCGATCACCCAGTCGTTCAGGCCACCCGTCATCGAGTGCCACCACTGGATTTCGGTTTGGGCGTTGGCGGCAAGCGGCGCGACGAGCGCGCATGCGGCCAAAGTGATAGCGATCAAGTTTTTCTTCATTGCAACTCCTGATTGGTGCGAGACATATAAAAGGGGAAGTTTAAAAACTGTTTGTGACAAATCCATTTAAGCGATTTGCGGTCTTCCTGACAAGCGGGATTTCCATGAGGCCATTGCCCCCCTGCTCACGAAAAATGCTGCGCTGCGATAATATCGGGCAACCGCGCTGGACATGGGTCCGATGCTGCTCCCTTTTCACGATGAACGCCCCAACCACCCTCGAAGAACAGACCGTTTTTGCCGATGAAGCAACGCCCGGAGAAGCGCGCATCCGCGAGATTCCCTACAACTACACGTCGTTTTCCGATCGCGAGGTGGTCATTCGCCTTCTGGGCGCGCGCGCCTGGGATCTGCTGAACCTTCTGCGCGGCGAGCGGCGCACCGGCCGCTCCGCCCGAATGCTGTATGAGGTGCTGGGCGATATCTGGGTGGTTCAGCGCAACCCTTATCTGCAGGACGACCTGCTGGACAATCCCAAACGTCGCAAATTGCTGGTTGATGCCCTGCAGCACCGCCTTGCCGAGGTAGAAAAGCGCCGCACGCCTGCTGCGGACGGGCAGCGCGATGCCATCGTCGGTGAGTTGCTTGCGTCGGCCCGGGAGGCGGTCAGGCGCTTTGCCGACTCGTTTGGGAAAATAGCCGAGCTTCGCGGGCTGGCCGGGCGAAAACTGGGAAAGCTCACGCTCAAGGACAACATCAAGTTCGACGGCCTGTCGCGCGTCTCGCATGTCACCGACGCGACCGACTGGCGCGTTGAATATCCCTTTGTCGTGTTGACCCCTGATACCGAAAAAGAAATGGCCGGCCTGGTCAAGGCTTGCATCGATCTTGGCCTGACGATTGTTCCGCGCGGCGGCGGCACGGGTTATACCGGGGGCGCGATTCCGCTGACCTGGAAGTCAGCCGTCATCAACACCGAAAAACTCGAAGCCATGAGCGAAGTGGAAATGGTGTCGCTGCCCGGCGTCGCCAATCCCGTGGCGACGGTGTGGACCGAAGCCGGCGTGGTGACCCAGCGCGTGGCCGATGCAGCCGAGCGCGGCGGTTTCGTGTTTGCGGTCGATCCCACCTCGGCCGAGGCCTCCTGCGTAGGCGGCAACATTGCCATGAACGCAGGCGGCAAGAAAGCCGTGCTGTGGGGCACGGCGCTGGACAACCTGGCCTCGTGGCGTATGGTCACGCCCGATGCCCAGTGGCTGGAAGTCACGCGCCTTGGCCACAACCTGGGCAAGATCCACGATGCCGGGACCGCGAGTTTTGAGCTCAAGTACTTTGCAGCCGACGGCAAAACCCATCTGCGCACCGAGCGCCTTGACATTTCCGGTACCGCTTTCCGCAAGGAGGGGCTGGGCAAGGACGTGACTGACAAGTTCCTGAGCGGCCTGCCGGGCATCCAGAAGGAAGGCTGTGATGGCCTCATTACCAGCGCGCGCTGGATTGTGCACCGCATGCCCGCGCACATCCGCACGGTCTGCATGGAGTTTTTTGGCAACGCCAGGGATGCCGTGCCCAGCATTGTCGAAATCAAGGATTTCATGTTTGCCGAGCAAAAGCGCGGCGGCGCGATTCTGGCCGGACTGGAGCATCTGGATGACCGCTACCTGCGCGCGGTTGGCTATGCCACCAAGTCCAAGCGCGGCAGCTTGCCAAAAATGGTTCTTGTGGGCGACATCGCGGGTGACGACGCGGATGCCGTCGCCCGTGCCGCCAGCGAAATTGTCCGCATCGCCAATTCGCGCAGTGGCGAAGGCTTTGTCGCCATCAGCGGCGAGGCGCGCAAGAAATTCTGGCTCGACCGCAAACGCACGGCGGCTATTTCCAGGCACACCAACGCTTTCAAGATCAACGAAGACGTGGTGATTCCCCTGCCGCGCATGGCCGAATACACCGACGGCATTGAGCAGATCAATATTGAACTGAGCCTGCGCAACAAGGTCAAACTATGCGATGAACTGCAAGCGTTTTTCCTCAGGGGCCACCTGCCTTTGGGCAAATCCGACGACGCCAACGTGATTGCCCCGGCCGAGTTGCTGGAAGACCGGGTTGCCCAGGCACTGGCGGTGGTTGCTGAAGTGCGCGCGCTCTGGGTTGGCTGGTTGCGCGGCATCGACACATTTTTCCCGCAACTGCAGGACCACACGCTGCGTGCCAGCTGGAAAACCCAGATTCGGCCCCGGCTTCAATCCATTTTTACCGGCAGTGCATTTCAGCCGATTCTTGACGAGTGCAACGCCATCCACAAACGGGTGCTCAAAGGCCGTGTCTGGGCCGCCTTGCACATGCATGCGGGTGACGGCAATGTGCACACCAATCTGCCGGTCAACAGCGATGATTACGAGATGCTGCAAACCGCGCACGAAGCCGTGGCGCGCATCATGGTGCTGGCGCGTTCGCTCGATGGCGTGATTTCCGGCGAGCACGGCATTGGCATCACCAAGCTCGAATTCCTGACCGACGAGGAACTGCGCCCGTTCACCGAGTACAAGCACAGGGTCGATCCGGAAGGCCGCTTCAACAAGGGCAAGTTGCTACGAAATCAGGAGCATGTCACGCCCGTTAATCAAGGGCTGGATGCCGATTTGACCAATGCCTACACGCCGAGTTTCGGTCTGATGGGCCACGAGTCGCTGATCATGCAGCAGTCCGATATTGGCGCCATCGCTGACAGTGTGAAGGACTGCCTGCGCTGCGGCAAGTGCAAACCGGTGTGCGCCACGCATGTGCCGCGCGCCAACCTGCTCTACAGCCCGCGCAACAAGATTCTGGCAACGTCGCTGCTGGTCGAGGCCTTTTTGTACGAGGAGCAAACCCGGCGCGGCATCAGCATCAGGCACTGGGAAGAATTTGAGGATGTCGCTGACCATTGCACGGTGTGCCACAAATGCCTGAGCCCCTGCCCGGTGGATATCGATTTCGGCGAGGTGTCGATGAACATGCGCAATTTGCTGCGCAAGATGGGTCAGAAGTCGTTCCGGCCGGGCAACGCCGCCGCCATGTTCTTCCTGAACGCCACCAGTCCGCAAACCATCAAGCTCATGCGCGGCGCCATGGTGGGTGTGGGCTTCAAGGCCCAGCGCCTGGCCAATGACCTGCTGCGCCGCCTGGCACGCAAGCAAACCGCCAGGCCCGCGGCAACAGTGGGCAAGGCGCCGGTCAAGGAGCAGGTGATTCACTTCATCAACAAGAAGATGCCCGGCGACCTGCCCAAGAAGACCGCGCGCGCCCTGCTTGACATTGAGAACAAGGATTACGTTCCCATCATTCGCAATCCGAGCAGCACCACGGCGGAGACTGAAGCAGTGTTTTATTTTCCCGGTTGCGGCTCCGAGCG
>CAYJMW010000130.1:0-7889 GCA_964371235.1 uncultured Polaromonas sp. | reverse complement strand
CGCGGCAACTCGCCCGGCTCATTGCGGCCCTGCGCCACGCCTGCCGCACGCTGCCCGGCCGTGGTGTAAATCCATTGCGGCGGCATGTCGGGCGAATCGGTTTCCATCACCAGCGCCGCTAGCGGCAGTTCAGCGGCCAGGCGCCTGAGCTGGCGGGCCGGCTCAAACGTCACCGCGCCGCCAAAGCCCAGCTTGAAACCGAGCTTGATAAATTCCATTGCCTGCTGCTCGCTGCCGTTGAAGGCGTGGGCAATGCCGCTCCAGCCGCCTGTTGGCGCGAGTTCGCGCAAGTGCTTGAGCAGCTTGTCGGCCGAGCGCCGCACATGCAGGATCAGCGGCAGGCCGTGCTTGCGCGCCAGCAAGAGTTGCTCGCGGTAAAAATGCTCCTGGCGCTCGCGCAGAGGGCTTTGCGTCAGCGCGGGCACAAAATAATCAAGGCCGATTTCACCGACGGCCACCAGCCGCGGGTCGGATTTTCTTCGCGCCAGCTCTGAATCCAATGCCTGCAAGTCGGCGTCTTGCGCTTCGGGCACCAGCAGCGGGTGGATGCCCAGCGCATAGCTGTCGGAAAACTCATGCGCCAGCAAGCGCACGGCGTCAAAGTTGGCCACCCCCACGGCGGGCAGCACGCAATGCACCACCCCGTTGGCCGCTGCCCGCGCCCGCACGGCGGCCAGGTCCGACGTGAACTCCGCCGCGTCGAGGTGGCAATGCGTGTCAATCCAGGTCGTCATGCAAATCATGATACCTGCTGGCTTTCTGGCCTGGCACAGTTCGCTTCAAGGCTGCAAAAAGCCGTCTGTTACACCGACGCTGGCAAGATACCGGGATGGCGTGCAGGGATGCAAAAATCGTGATACGGTGCAATCCGTAATCCCCGGGTTTTGATATTTACCTTACAGGTGAACGGATGCGAAGGCCTGCCCTTTACAGTAGCTCCAGCCGCTCCCGGCACAGTGCCAGCGGCAGTGATGCGCCGCCCGATGCCCAGGCTGCACCGCCGCAACCGGCGCCACGCGCACACCTTTCACGCCTGATTGAGCGTTTCTCCGGCAAGCAACCGGCCCTGCTTTGGTCGCTGGTCGGCCTGCTGGCTTTGCTGCTGGCCATGAGTCTTTCGCAGGCACTGCGGCCCGCGGCCCGTCAACCGACCCAGGACGACATCAAGGCAGCGGTTTTGAAAACCCTGGAAACCAGCACCCTTCCTTCCCCCGCTGTCAAAGCCTACGAAGCCATCATCCCGTCGCTGGTGCGCGTGGTCGGTCTGGGCAAGGACAAGAACGGCAAGGATGACGCGGAGCGCAGCGTCGGCACCGGTGTGGTCATCGTGGACAAAGGCATCATCCTGACCAACCTGCATGTGGTGCAGGGTGCCGAGACCATCAAGGTCACGTTTGCCGATGGTCTGGAATCGAGCGCATCAATTACCGGCGTGCAACCGGAAAACGACCTGGCGGTATTGCAGGCGCATACCATTCCGGATGACCTGGCCGCGGCCACCATGCGCTCCACCGCCGGCCTGGCGCCAGGCGATCAGGTGGTGGCGGTTGGCTACCCGTTCGGCATTGGCCCCTCGACCTCCAGCGGCGTCATCTCGGGGCTTCAGCGCAGTTTCCGCTCGCCCGAGGGCAAACAGATGATGACCAATCTGATCCAGTTTGACGCCGCCGCCAACCCCGGCAATTCGGGCGGGCCGCTGGTCACCATGGACGGCGAGGTGATTGGCATCGTGACCGCCATCTTCAACCCCAACCAGCAACGAACGTTTATCGGTATTGGATTTGCCGTGCCCATTGAAAACGCCGCCGCCGCCGCCGGCCTGCCCCCCTTCTGAAGGACTTGTATGGAATCGCCTGCCCAACATCATTCACCGGCCGGTCACGACACGGCGCATCTGATGGAGCAAATCCTCTACGAAGTCAAACGCGTGGTGGTCGGACAAGACCTGTTTCTTGAGCGCGTCATGGTCGCCATTCTGGCGCAGGGTCATCTGCTGGTCGAGGGCGTGCCTGGCCTGGCCAAGACACTCACGGTCAAAACGCTGGCCAGCACCGTGCGCGGCCAGTTCAAACGTATCCAGTTCACACCCGACCTGGTGCCGGCCGACCTGGTGGGAACACGCATCTACAACCAGAAAACCGGCGAGTTCAGCACTTCCCTGGGGCCGGTGTTCACCAACCTGCTGCTGGCCGACGAGATCAACCGCGCGCCTGCCAAGGTGCAAAGCGCGCTGCTGGAGGTGATGCAGGAGCGACAGGTGACGATTGCCGGTATCAGCCATAAAGTGCCCGAGCCTTTCCTGGTGATGGCGACGCAAAACCCGATCGAGACCGAGGGCACCTACCCGCTGCCTGAGGCCCAGGTGGACCGCTTCATGATGAAGGTGCTGGTGGACTACCCTAGCCCCGAGGAAGAATTCGTCATAGTCCAGCGCGTCACCGGCCCGGCCGTGACCGTATCAAGCGTGGCCACCACCGAGCAGTTGGCCGCGCTGCAGGCTGAATGCCGGCGCATTTATGTCGATCCCTCACTGGTGCAATACGCGGTGCGCCTGGTGTCCGCGACACGCGATCCGGCCAGGCACGGGATCAAGGATCTGTCACGATTCATCACCTTTGGCGCCAGTCCGCGCGCCACCATCAATCTGACCGAAGGCGCCCGGGCGCTGGCAATGCTGCGTGGCCGCAGTTACGCCCTGCCGGAGGACATGACCGACCTGGTGCCCGACGTGCTGCGGCACCGTCTGGTGCTGTCTTATGAAGCTCTGTCTGAAGGGCTTTCGGCCGATGCGGTGGTCGGCAGGATCATGGCCAAAATCCCGCCACCGGCCAAGCCGCTTGAACATGAAAAGCTCGCCGCCTAGCACTATGAGCCCCCACGCTCCGCCGCTACGCGGGTCGCTGCCCCCCGAGGGGGCTGGCCTTGCTTGGGGCGGCCCGGCGCAGAGTGCTGGAGCCCCCACGCTTGCCGCTTCGCGTGCTGCGCTGCCCCCCGAGGGGGCTGGCCTTGCTTGGGGCGGCCCGGCGCGGCGGCCGGGCGCCCCCGCGCCTGCATCTTCGACCACTGCGGCGCCCGCAGGTGCGGAGCAGTTGCTGCGCCGGCTTGAATGGACGGTGCTGCGCCGGCTGGATGGCCTGCTGCAGGGCGACTACCGCACGCTGCTGCGCGGCGCTGGCATGGACCTGGCTGACCTGCGTGAGTACCAGTACCACGACGACGTGCGTCACATCGACTGGAATGTCACCGCCCGGCTCGATCAACCGCATGTGCGCGTCTTCACCGAAGACCGCGAAATGAGCGCCTGGTTCCTGCTCGACCTCAGCCCGTCCGTGGACTTCGGCTCCGGCGAGCAGCGCAAGCGTGACGTCTCGACCGAATTCGTCGCCGTGCTGGCACGCCTGCTGACGCGCCACGGCAACCGTGTGGGCGCCCTGCTCTATGGCAGCGGCGTCGATACCGTGATACCGGCACGCGGCGGCCGCAAGCATGTGCTGCAGTTGCTGCATACCCTGCAGACGCGGCCGGTGGCGAGTGACGCCGGCGTTGCTGCAAATGCCGGGCCGACACGCCTGCACGAGTTGTTGCAGGCTGCGGCCACGCTGGTGCGGCGGCGCTCCACGCTATTTGTGGTGTCCGATTTCATCAGCGAGCCTGGCTGGGAAAAGCCCTTGGGAATGCTCGCCCAGCGGCACGAAGTGGTGGCGGTGCGCCTGCTTGACCCGCTCGAACTGACGCTGCCCGATTTCGGGCTGATTCCAATTTATGACGTGGAAACCGGTGAGCAGTTGCTGGTCGATACCCATGACGCGGGATTTCGCCAACGCTTCGCGCGCATCGCAGCCCAACGCGAAGCCGATTTGCGGCAGGCGATGGCGCTCGCCGGGGTGGATACACTGGAATTGTCCACCGATGACTCACTGGTGGATGCCATCGTGCGTTTCACCGACCTTCGGCAATGCCGCAGCCGTTCGATGGGCACTCATGCAGCCGCAGGCAAACTGCCCGCTCACCTGAAGCCCGCTGCCTGAAGGAACTGCCATGACATTTCTCTGGCCCCAATTTCTCTGGCTGCTGCTGGCCATACCGCTGCTGGTGCTCGCGTATTTCTGGCTGCTTGGCCGCAAGAAGAAAATGGCCTTGCGCTACGCCAGCCTGTCCATCGTGCGCGAAGCCATGGGCAAGGGACAGGGCCTGCGCCGGCACATTCCACCGCTGCTGTTTTTGCTGTCTCTCACGGCCATGCTGATGGCCGCGTCGCGACCATTTGCCGTTGTCACCCTGCCATCGGAACGGCAAACCATCATGCTGGCCATGGACGTGTCCGGCAGCATGCGGGCCACTGACGTCGAGCCCAATCGGCTGGTGGCCTCGCAAAACGCCGCCAAGGCCTTTCTGGCCGATTTGCCGCGTAGCGTGCGGGTCGGCATCGTCGCCTTTGCCGGCACCGCATCGGTGGTGCAGGCACCGACGCTCAGCCGTGAAGATCTGGTCGCCGCGATCGACAAATTCCAGTTGCAGCGCGCCACCGCGATTGGCAACGCCATCATCGTCTCGTTGGCCGAGCTGTTTCCTGATGCCGGTATCGACCTCGCGTCGATGCAATACGGCCGCGAGCGCCAGCATGGCATCTCACTGGATGAGGCGCTCAAACAAGGCAAGGACGGCAAGGACGCGAAAAAGGAATTCACGCCGGTCGCGCCCGGCTCCTACACCTCGGCGGCCATTATTTTGCTGACCGACGGCCAGCGCACCACCGGCATCGATTCGCTCGATGCCGCCAAGGCAGCCGCCGACCGCGGCGTGCGCGTCTATACCGTCGGCATCGGCACCGTGGCGGGTGAAACCATCGGCTTTGAAGGCTGGTCCATGCGTGTCCGGCTCGACGAGGAAACCCTCAAAGGCATCGCCAGAGCGACCCAGGCCGAATATTTCTATGCGGGTTCGGCCACTGACCTAAAAAGGGTCTATGAAACGCTCAGTTCCCGGTTGACCGTGGAGAAAAAAGAAACCGAAATCTCCGGCTTGCTGGCGCTGCTTGCGGCGGCGCTGGCGCTGGTCTCGGCTGCCTTGTCGCTGCTCTGGTTTAACCGGATTGTGTGAGTCTGGCTGAATCAATAATGCGGCGGCAATTCGTCGCGCAAGCGGCTTGGTGCGCCCGCTTCCCCGTCCGGGATTTGCTGCCGAAGCTGGGCCATCTCACGAATCAGCAAGTCGATCTGCCGCTGTTGGCGAACGATAACCAGGTTGAGTTGATCCACCATGTCTTCGGTGAAGCTGGCCTTGATCTCCAGATCGGTCAGGCGCTGTTCGATGGTGTGCGGGCGTTCCATGGCCCTATTGGACCCGAATTTCTGGCGGCGCAGCCGCTAAATTCTGTTCAAATGCGGCGTACAGTAGCAAGCGGTTGCGCGAAGCACCATTTCATCCGGAAAGCCTTTGATAAAGCGCCTGAAGGCGATCGACATGACCACCCGACCCATCCGCTCCCAGTACGAAGATTTCATGCGCCATGTGGCGACGCACGGCGTGTTCAAGGCCGACCGCACCGGCACCGGCACCCAAAGCGTGTTCGGCTATCAGATGCGCTTTGACCTGAGCGAAGGTTTTCCGCTGGTCACCACCAAGACGGTTCACCTCAAATCCATCGTGCATGAGTTGCTGTGGTTTTTGCAGGGATCGAGCGACAACAATTGGCTCAAGGAGCGCGGCGTCACGATCTGGGATGAGTGGGCGCGCGCGGATGGCAGCCTGGGCCCGGTCTATGGCGTGCAGTGGCGCAGCTGGCCCACGCCCGACGGCGGCCATATTGACCAGATCGCCGAAGTCATCAAGACACTGAAGGCCAACCCCGATTCGCGCCGCATGATCGTGAGCGCGTGGAACGTGGCAGACCTGTCCAAAATGGCGCTCCTGCCCTGCCATGCGTTCTTTCAGTTTTATGTGACTCCCCCGCAAGTCGCCGGTGAACCGGGCAAGCTGAGCTGCCAGCTGTACCAGCGCAGCGCCGACATCTTTCTGGGCGTGCCCTTCAATATTGCGAGTTATGCGCTGCTCACGCACATGGTCGCGCAACAGTGCGGCCTGGACGTGGGCGACTTCATCTGGACCGGCGGCGACTGCCACATCTACAGCAATCACCAGGAACAGGTTGCCCTGCAATTGAGCCGTGCGCCATTGCCTTACCCGACGCTCAACATCAAGCGAAAACCTGTTTCTATTTTTGACTACCAGTTCGAAGACTTTGAGTTTCCGGACTACCAGCACCATCCGGCCATCAAGGCGCCGGTGGCCGTCTGATGAACGCTCAACGGGAGCTTTCGACCGTCGTGCCGCACTCCAAGCCCCGCATCAACATGATTTTTGCGCGCGCAGCCAATGGCGTAATCGGCAACAAGGGCGCGATGCCCTGGCATCTTCCAGAAGACATGGCGCACTTCAAGCGCCTGACCAACGGCTGGCCGGTCATCATGGGTCGCAAGACCTGGGACTCGCTGCCGCCCAAATTCCGCCCTTTGCCCGGCCGCGCCAACGTGGTCATCACGCGGCAGTCAGGCTGGCATGAATCTGGGGCCGAACCCGCCGCCAGCCTGTCCGATGCGCTGAAACTCTGCGCGCAATCGGAAGAGGTCTGGATCATCGGCGGCGCGCAAATCTACGCACAAGCCGAGCCACTGGCCGGGCGCATTGAAGTCACCGAAATCGCTCAGGACTTTGAGGGCCATGCCTTTGCGCCGCCATTGGGTGAAGAATGGCAGGAAATCGCGCGGGAAGCGCATGTGTCAAGCAACGGCCTGCCCTTCAGCTTCGTGACTTTCGAAAAGACCAGCGCATGAACATTCAGAACTTTTTCGGCATCGAGCTGCCAGTGATCCAAGCGCCCATGGCTGGCGTGCAGACCAGCGCACTGGTGATTGCCGTTTCAAACGCCGGTGGCCTGGGGTCGCTGCCGTCCGCGATGCTGACGCCCGAGTCCCTTCGCGCAGAACTGGCGGCCGTCACTGCGCAGACCAGCCGGCCCTACAACGTCAACTTCTTCTGCCACACGCCAGCCGCGCCCGACACGGCCCGCGAGGCAAGGTGGCGCGCCGCACTCGCGCCCTATTACGCTGAACTCGGCATCGATCTCGCCACGGTGCCGGTCGGCGGCGGACGAGCACCTTTCAGCAGTGAACTCGCCGAACTGCTGGCGGCTTTCAGGCCACCCGTCGTAAGCTTTCATTTCGGCCTGCCTTCGCCGGAGTTGCTGCAACGCGTGAAGTCCTGGGGCGCAAAGGTACTGTCTTCGGCCACCACCGTCGCGGAAGCACGCTGGCTGGAGGCGAACGGTGCTGACGCGATCATTGCCCAGGGGCTTGAGGCCGGCGGCCATCGCGGGATATTTCTGAGCGAGGACCTCACGACTCAGGTCGGCACCATGGCGCTGCTGCCGCAGGTCCTGCGCGCAGTGCGCGTGCCCGTAATCGCGGCCGGCGGTATTGCCGACGCACGGGGTGTGACAGCTGCACTGGCACTGGGTGCCGCTGGCGTGCAGGTCGGCACGTCCTACCTGCTATGCCCCGAGGCCACCACCACGGTGCTGCATCGCGCCGCACTTAAAAGCGAGCGCGCAGAACACACCGCGCTCACAAACTTGATCACCGGCCGCCCGGCCCGGGGCATTTACAACCG
Source organism: uncultured Polaromonas sp. (assembly GCA_964371235.1). Lineage (GTDB taxonomy): Bacteria > Pseudomonadota > Gammaproteobacteria > Burkholderiales > Burkholderiaceae_C > Polaromonas. The sequence goes on along the minus strand of CAYJMW010000130.1, from coordinate 221 downwards.
GCTGATGAGCGAGCTTGGCCCGTTGAGCGACGCGCCGCCGGCCTTTCCGTTTGCGACATCCGCACTGATGCCCCTGAAAACCGCTGCCGAAAAGCTCGGTCGCGATGATTTCTCTGCCCTCTGGTCGGGACAGAACGCGAGCGGCTGCCGCGAGATTCCCGCCGCTGAATTGACGCGATTGCTCGCCGCTGCCTGAACTCCTCGCCCATAAAATTGCCCCC
>CAYJMW010000129.1:0-7932 GCA_964371235.1 uncultured Polaromonas sp. | reverse complement strand
AACAATGGCCTGTTCGAATGGCTGCGCAAGGCGCCTTGGGGCAATCCGGTGTTTTCAGGCATGTTCATCTCGTTAATCGGCTTTGGCTTCCTGGGCGGCATTTCCGGCGTGATGATGGGCACCGAGCAACTCAACATGATCATCCACAACACCGTCTATGTGCCGGGTCATTTCCACGCCACCGTGGTGGTCGGCACCACGCTGTCGTTCATGGCGCTCACCTACTTCCTGATTCCTGTGCTGTTCAGGCGTGAAATGATCAACCCGGGCCTGGCGAAATTTCAGCCCTATTTGTTCGGCCTGTCGATGTATTTCTTCTGCCTGGTCATGATGGGAGCCGGTACGCTCGGCGTCTCGCGGCGCCACTGGGACATGGCGTTCAGTGGCGCTGCAATGGCTTATGAGTGGCCGGGCGCGGCTTACCTGCTGATGGGGCTGGTCGGAATTGCCGGCATCGCTGCGATCGTCGGCGGAGCCATCTACATATACATCACCGTCGGGTCGATTTTGTGGGGCCGCAAGCTTGACGCCGGCAGCAAGAGCGCCAGCTTCACGCCGATTCCACGCACGGCACCAACGGCAGTGGCACAGACTTATGGCTCTGCCGGGTTCGCCGCACCGGGCACTTTTGTGTTGGCGATGGTGTTCTTTGTGGCTTTCGTTCTTTACTATTTCATTAACTGGAAATACCTGTCTCAAGTATGGGGCTTGAGTTAATCTGGCTGAGCGTGCCCGGGCAACAACCCGCGTATCGCCGTATGCTGGCTTCTCGCGCCGCAAGGAAAATCAAACGATGAACGGGAAATCAGCAAGCACTCCATCAGTCATGGGCACGGCCCGCGATGTCCTCGGGCTGTTCAAGCTTCGCATCGGCTTCATGATCATGCTGACCGCACTGGTGGGTTTGGCCGTCACGTCAGGCCCTTCGCCCGGCTGGCCAAAGCTGCTGACGCTGGCCCTGGCTGTGCTCGTGTCGTCAGCCAGCGCGGGGGCATTTAACCAGTACTACGAGCACGACAGCGACCGCCTGATGGCGCGCACCCGCGGCCGTGCCTTCGTCACCGGTGCGCTGCCGCACACGCCGGCCTGGCTGATCCTTATGGCCGTCATGCTGGCCGGTTCGGTTTCGGCCGCTGCGTGGGTGCTCAATCCGGTGTCGGCTGCCTTTGTTTTTCTTGGCGCATTTTTTTACGCCGTCGTTTATACCGTATGGCTCAAGCGTCGCAGTTGGCTCAACATTGTGGTTGGCGGTCTGGCAGGCAGCTTTGCCGTTTTGGCAGGCGCTGCGGCGGTCAACCCGCAGCTTGGAGCGCTGCCAGTGCTGCTGGCGATTGTCCTGTTTCTGTGGACACCGCCGCATTTCTGGAGCCTCGCCATCGCCAACAAGGCTGAATACGCCGCCGCTGGCATTCCAATGTTGCCCGTGGTGGTGGGTGTGGCGCGCGCCGCGCGCATCGTCCTGTTGAGCACTGTTGCGCTGGCATTGACCGCGCTGCTGCCAGGGTTGTTCGGCGCAGGGCCGATCTACCTCGCCGGCGCGCTCGCTGGCAGTGGTTATTTCGTCTATAGGGCATGGCTGCTGGCGCGCGCACCTTCGCGCAAAACGGCCATGGGGGCATTTTTTGCGTCGCTGATTCAGCTCAGCCTGCTGCTCGCCGGCGCGACGCTCGACAGCCTCATGCGTTAATGCAAGCTGCCAGGGTAGTCGCCATGCCTGACTCCGTCCACACGCCCCGCCCGGTAGCACGCTCCGTGTCATTTGGCCTGGTGCTGAGTGTGGCAATTGCAGCATTTGGCACCGGTCAGGCGCTCGCGGCAAGCGGCGCTGAGATTGCGACCATTGCCACTCCCGTTGGCCTGGATAAGAACGCTGCGCTGCGTCTGAGCCAGTCGGTAGCGGGCAATACGGTCAGCAATTTCTCTCTGCTGGACCGCGAGGGTCGCCCGGTCCAATTGGCGCGCTACCGCGGCAAGCCCCTGCTGGTAAGCTTCATTTACACCGGATGTTTTCAGGAATGTCCCGTGACAACACGCTCACTGCAAAGTGCCATCGAGGGAGGCCGGAGCGTGTTCGGCACCCATCAATTCAACGTCGTCAGTATCGGCTTCAACCAGCCTGCTGACTCGTCCCAGGCCCTCAAGGCCTTTGCCCGTCAGTACCGGATTGATGCGCCCAACTGGGAATTTCTAAGTCCGGACGCGTCAATCGTTGCACCCCTGACACGGGAATTCGGTTTCAGTTACCAAGCCACGGCGGCCGGTTTTGATCACGTGCTTCAAGTCACGCTGCTCGATTCGCAAGGGCGCATCTATCGACAGATTTACGGTGAGGAGCCCAACGCTGATGCGATCGGAGAGCCGCTCAGGCAACTGCTCAACAGCGCGCCGGTTTCGCAACAGTTGCGACTGGAAGATCTTATTGATCGCGTGCGCATCCTTTGCACCGTCTATGACCCAAAAACCGGCCGGTACCGTGTCAAATATGATTTGCTCCTTGAAGTCGCTGGCGGAGTGACCTTCGCGCTGGCAATGATCTGGTTCTTCCTCGCCGAATGGCAAACACAGCGACGGGCGCGCCGCAAGCAATCCTTGCAGACAGCGTCCCGTGCCAGCGCAGCGAATTCCCTCTTGACCGCCAATGTTGATATGGATCATCGCGCCGATACGCCTGCGTTGTAGCATCACAGTCTGCCGTCGTTCGCGTTTCCATCAAAGCTGCTTGTTGTGCTCAATTTATTGCAGACCCTTGCCCAAAACGTATTTCTCGCGATTGAGAAAATCTTCAACAGTTTTTTTGGAGTCCGGTTCAATCCGTTTTATTACCTCGGCGCGATCACCTATTTTTTGCTCTGGATCGTCATTGCGACCGGGCTGTATCTCTACGCATTCTTTGAAACCAGTGTCGCCGGCGCTTTTTCCTCGGTAGAAGCGCTCACCTACGGTCAGTGGTATGTCGGCGGAGTGCTCCGCAGCGTGCATCGCTATGCCTCGGACGGCTTGATTCTGGGCATGGTGCTGCATCTCATCCGGCATTTCACGTTCGACCGCCATCGGGGTTTTCGCTGGTTTTCGTGGGTTTCCGGCGTGATGCTGTTGTGGCTTAGCTATGCATCGGGCGTCAACGGCTACATGTTGCCTTGGGACCGGTTGGCGCAGTTCGTGGTCACGGCCACCACTGAATGGTTTGATGTATTGCCTGTGATCGGCGGCTCAATGACGCGCAATTTCATTTCCAACGCCAACGTCAGCGATCGTCTTTTTTCCTTGTTGTCATTCCTGCATATCGGGCTACCCCTGGTCCTGATGGCCGTGCTGTGGATCCATACCCAGCGCACACCGAGCGCCAGGACCAACCCGCCAAGGCCAATGATGATTGGCATTGTTTTGAGCCTGACCGCGCTGGCACTCATCAAGCCGGCCATCAGCCAGGGAGGACAGGCCGACATGGCCACGCTCCCCGCATTCGTGAATCTGGACTGGTTTTATCTGCCGCTTTATCCACTCATTGAACATTGGGGGCCTTCGGAGACCTGGCTGCTCACGCTCGGAGCAACCCTGTTGCTGCTGGCATTGCCGTGGCTGCCGCCGCGCCGCGACGGTCGCCAGCCGGAGTGGAGCATGGCGGCTCATCCGGACGAACGCATTGTTGATGTGCGCAGCGGCGAGACGCTGCTCGATGCCGGTTTGCGTCAGGGCTTGCCAATGCCTTTTGAATGCCGCAATGGCGGCTGTGGCGTCTGCAAGGCGACCCTGCTGAACGGCAAAGTCCGCTTGGAGCCCTATCAGGAGTCGGCCCTGACATCGGGCGAGCGTGACGCCGGCAAGACGCTGCTTTGTTGCGCCGCGCCGCTGAGCGATGTCGAAATTCAATACGTCCGGCAAATCGGCCCCAAGGCGCTACCCGTCAAGCGGTATGTGGCGCGGGTGAGCCGGCTTGAACCGCTCGCGCAAGACGTGATGCGCCTGTGCCTGCGTCTGGAAGATGGCACCGCGCTGCACTTTCATGCCGGTCAATATCTCAACATCGTGCTTGAAGACGGGGCCAGGCGCAGCTTTTCCTTTGCCACTGCGCCGCATGCCGCCGATGAAATCGAGTTGCACGTCCGCCTGATTCCGGGCGGTCGCTTCACCACCGAAGTGTTCACCCGAATGAAGGTGGGCGACACGCTGCGATTCGAAGGTCCGCTGGGCGCATTCACCTTGCGCCAGGACACCGACAAGCCGATCCTGTTTGTCGCCGGTTCAACCGGCTTTGCACCGGTAAAAAGCATGCTGGAGCATGCCTTCCATAGTGGATTGAAGCGCCCCATGATTCTGTACTGGGGCGTGCGCAGCCGACGCGATCTTTATCTCGGCGAACTGGCTGAACAATGGGCGCGCGAGCATGCCAATTTCACTTTTGTTCCAGTGTTGTCGGAGCCGCTCCCGGAAGACCAATGGACCGGCCGCACGGGCCTGGTGCATGAAGCCATCCTGGCCGATTTCCCTGATCTTTCCAAACACCAAATTTACGCTTGCGGTTCGGTGCCAATGGTGGAAGCGGCACAGCCGGCATTCGTCAAACACGGAATTTCCAGCGATGACTGTTTTTCCGATGCTTTCCGTCTGGCACCGCACCAGCCGCTCGACACAGCGCCGGCCGACATGGTGAAACTTGGGGGCACAAATGCCTGACCAACCGCTTCCCGCAGCTCTGCGCTACGTCCTGCAGGCGCTTGCGTACGGCGCGTTTGCCGCCACGCTGGGCTATTTTTCCACGTCACCCGTCTATCGCCTGAGAGGCGACAATGAAGCCGTGATCAAGCTCTCCTTCAGCCATTCCGCGCAGTTGATGCAGCCTTGCCGCGAGCGCAGCGAGGCCGAACTTGCCAGGCTGGCACCCAACATGCGCAGCAAGTTGGACTGTCAGCGCGAGCGCGCAGTGGTCTCGGTCGAGCTCGACATGGATGGCAAGCCGCTCTACCGCATCAGCACGCCGCCCACGGGCTTGCACAAGGATGGCGCCGCAACCGTCTATCGTCGCCTGGAAATTCCTGCCGGGCGCCACCAGTTTCACGCCCGCCTTGCCGACGGTCCGGATGGCGCATTCAACCATGTCCATGATGCCACCATCGATCTGGCGCCCGGCCAGGTCGTGATCGTCGATTTCCAGATCGGCAGCGGCGGTTTTGTGTTCACGCACCCATGAAGCCAGACGATGGCCTCCCTCATTCTCACCCTGCGCCGCGGCGATGAAAGCCTGAGCAGTGCTTTTGATCACGCGTTCGCTCCGGCCCACAATCCCTGGCGCCACTTGGGTGCTCTGGCTTTCTTGTGTCTGGCGATCTCGGTGGTCAGTGGCATCGTGGCCTACGCGCTTTACGACACCAGCGTGAACGGCGCCTACGAGTCAGGCCGACGGCTGCAGCTCGATCCGATGCTGCTGGGCCGCCTGCTGCGCGGGCTGCATCGTTACGCAGCCGACGGTTTCATGGCGCTGACCGGGCTGCACCTGGTGCGCGAAGCGGTCCGCGGGCACTTTCTTGGCGTGCGCTGGTTTTCCTGGATCACAGGAATTCCACTGGTCTGGCTGCTCTGGATCGCTGGCCTCACCGGCTTATGGCTGCTCTGGGACGAGCGCGCGCTGTACAGCGTTACCGCAACCGCGGAATGGCTGCAGGCGCTGCCGCTTTCGGCCGACCTTCTGGCGCGCAACTTCCTCACCCCGGGCGCGCTGAATGACCGCTTTTTCTCACTTATTATTTTCGTTCACATCGGTGTGCCGCTATTGCTGCTGGCTGGCGTGTGGATCCATGTGGAAAGGGTGTCGCACGCCCGCATCTGGCCGCCGCTTGCGCTCACCCTCGGCAGTCTGGTCATGCTGGCGCTGCTGGCGCTGCTCGTCCCCGCCCAAAGCCTTGGCCCCGCAGACACCGGCCATGTTGCCGCCACCCTGTCGCTGGACTGGTTTTACCAGTTTGTACACCCCTTGGTGGAGACGCTTTCCCCGCAGACCGTCTGGCTGCTCGCGGCTGGACTCACACTGGTTCTGGCCCTCATGCCGCTGTGGCCTGTGCGCTCCCACGCAGTCGCGCCTGGAGAGCCCGCCCATGTCGATCTGGCCAACTGCAACGGCTGTGCGCGCTGCGCTGCCGATTGCCCCTTTGGCGCGGTCGTCATGATTGCGCGCACCGACCAGCGCCATCATTTGCGGCAAGCCTCGGTGATTGCCGAGCAATGCGCAGCTTGCGGAATCTGCGTGGGTGCCTGCCCGTCTTCAACACCGTTTCGCCGCATCGAAGACTTCGTCTCCGGCATTGAACTGCCCGACACTCCTGTCGCCCGGCTGCGCCAACAGCTTCAGCAAAGGCTTGCTGCATTGACGGAGACACCGAAAATCATGCTGTTTACCTGCCGCCAGGCAGTTGCCGGCAACTTGTTCCCGGATACTGCAACGGCCGTGATCGAGCTGGAATGCGTGGGCATGCTGCCGCCCTCATTTATCGACTACGCGCTCCGGCTGGGCGCGCAGGGCGTGGTGATTGCCGGCTGCCGCGAGGCAGATTGCGAATTCCGTCTGGGCGATCACTGGGTTCAGGAGCGCTTCACCGGCGCGCGTGAGCCGCGCCTGCGCGCCGCCACGCCGCGTGATCGCATCGCGGTGGTCTGGGCGGGGCATGACCATCAACGCGTCAGCCTTGCCGTTGCAACAATGCGGGCTGGCCGGCCGCTCAGGACTTCCCCCAACCCCTTGCAAGGGGAGCTTCATGACTGATATGAACCTGCCGGTCTCGCCGGTGGCTGACGGTCAATTCGGCATTGAGCGCAACCGAATCGGCACAAGCGCACCGGAGTTCGACCTCGCAGTTCCGCTGGATGCACGCAGGCCGCTTGCCATCGCCTGGCTTGGGCTTGGCATGGTGGCGTTGCTGGCGGCCGGCGTGTTCTCGGTTTTGCTGGTGCTCTCACGCACCCCGCAGCTGCAGACCCTGTTCCCGATCGCCGACTTCTTTCGGGTCGCGCTGGTCGTTCATGTTGACCTCTCGGTGCTGGTATGGTTTCTGTCTTTCGGTGGCGCACTGTGGACCTTGAGCGGGACTGCGCGCTACGAGTTAATGGCCTGGTTTGCGTTTGCCCTGTCGGCCGTCGGCACAGCGGCGATGTGTCTGTCTCCGTTTGTTGAGCGCCCCACTCCGGTCATGGCCAACTATGTGCCGGTGCTTGACGGCCCGGTGTTCCTATCCGGACTGATCCTGTTCGGGATCGGCATCGCCCTGCTGTGCCTGCGTTCGATGCTGGCGGTCACACCGGTGGGGACCCGTCTGAGCGGCAGTGGCGCACTGCGCTTCGGCCTTCGAGCCGCCCTGGTGGCTTGCGCGGTGGCGGCAGCCGCGTTTGCCTGGTCCTGGCTTGCGCTGCCGCGCGCGCTTGATCCCCGCATCTACTACGAACTGGTTTTCTGGGGCGGCGGCCATGTGCTGCAGTTCGCGTACACCCTGTTGATGCTGGTCTGCTGGATCTGGCTGGCATCTGCCGTTGGTGCGCGTTTGCCGCTGTCACCGCGGATCGTCACACTGTTGTTTGCCATCGCCCTGACAAGTGTGTTTCTGACGCCAGTCAGCTATCTTGCGTATGACGTCACATCCGTCGAGCACCACACGATGCAGACCCTGCTGATGCGATTCGGCGGTGGCCTGGTGATTCCGCCCATCGCGTTTGCGGTGTTGTGGTCGCTCTGGCCGGTTCGCGCTATCGCAGCCGACAAGCGCCCGCTGCGGGCCAGCCTGATCGCGTCGCTGCTGCTGTTTTCGGCGGGCGGCCTGATCGGCTTCGTGATCAGCGGCAGCAACGTGCGCATTCCGGCGCATTACCACGGCTGCATCGTCGGCGTGACGCTGGCCATGATGGGAGTGGTCTATCTGCTGCTGCCGCGGCTGGGGTTTGCCGCACCGG
>CAYJMW010000128.1:0-8181 GCA_964371235.1 uncultured Polaromonas sp. | reverse complement strand
TGGTCAATCTGACACGGACCCAATGTCGCAACATTCTCGGCTCAGGGCGTGATGTCGAGGGTCACGTTTTCGGCGTATGCGCCAGCGGTTGCATTCTGGTACGCTCCGGAAGTAATCGTACCGGTCACCACCAAGGTGAGGTCTTGGCCTGAGCCGAATCCAGTACCGGTCTGGGTGCCGCCGCTGAACCCCAGCGTATAGGCCATCGTGTCGGAACTGGGGCCGGCCATAGTCCGGGCTGTTCCGCCAGATGCCGTCACACCTGAGGACGGTGTTCCCTTGCTGCACCTGTAGAACACGTTAGCCGTCATCGTCGCATCGGTGGTGAGCGACGGATCGATGACGCCGAACGCCAACGGGGTGCTGGCTGCGGAAAATTTGCATTTGGCGCTTACGGTCGCCGATACGGCGAGGGTTGTGCTGTCGGCTGCGGCGGCGAGGCCAGCGGCACAAGCCAGGCTGGCAACGACAATAGCCTTGAGGGAGGTTGAGAGGTGTTTCATGAAATACTCCTGGGTTAGGAAGAAAGGTTGATGAATGCGGAACACGAAAGGGATGAGAAGACTGTAACGAAAAATAACCGGCTGTCATAGTATTGGTTAGCTGAAACCTCAGGAATTTGTGCAATTGTTCACGCAAACCTATTGAAGTTATTGTATTTTTTTCAGTATGAGCAGCCTCAGCCCGTCTTGTAACCAGATTTCAATGAATTTCGGATATCCGGGAAATAGGCAAACCAGGCGCTGTTCGTAACAAACAGGATACATATTTACCCTGACTCTGACCATCACCGACAACGGCATTGGCCTGTTACAGCAGGAGGCGATTGGGCACCTGGGAACGAGCGCCCAATCAGTTTGCCAATAAGTAGCTTTAAAACTACAATCAGCCATGATCGAATTGCGCCGATACCAGCTTGAAGATGAAAGCTGCCCCGTCACCGAGTGGCTGCGCGGATTGCGCAACACGCGGGCGCGGGCTCAAATTGCGCTGCGGTTGCGGCGCGTATCCGCGGGTAATTTCGGCGACTGCAAATCGGTGGGTGAAGGCGTTTCGGAATTGCGGATCGATATTGGAAGCGGCTACCGCGTGTATTACGGAAAGCACGGGCAGACGCTGGTCATTTTGTTATGCGGTGGCGACAAAGGATCGCAGCAGACCGACATTGCGCATGCCAAGGCCTACTGGGTAGACTGGAAACGGAGAATGAAATGAAAGAAAAGATGACTGGATCGGTATCTCACACCGATGAAACCATCAAGGAATTGCGTGCTGATCGGCAGTTTGCCGTTGAGTATCTGAAGGCCGCGCTGGAGGAACTCGATGATCCCGACAACCGTGCGGCGGGCCTTTTGGCATTGCGTGACGTGGCCGAAGCCTACGGCGGCTTGGGGATGGTTGCGGCGCAGGCCGGCATCAGTCGGGAGGCGCTTTACCGTTCGTTGTCGCCGAAGGGCAACCCGACATTGAAGACGCTGCTGGCGGTGTTGAAGTCTGTAGGGATGCGACTCTCGGTCGAGCCTGAAAATCACGCTCACGCCTGAATCCGGCAACTCTTGAAAGCGCAGGCATCGCTCATAATTGGGAATTCGCGCGCCGGTTCCGGGGCGCCCATCTTCATTTTCCAATTGTCAGACATTCAAAACCACAATGAACAAGCAAACCCTTTCCTTCCAGGCCGAAGTCGCCCAGTTGCTCAAGCTGGTCACGCATTCGCTCTACTCCAACCCCAACATCTTCCTGCGTGAGCTGATCTCCAATGCCTCGGACGCCTGCGACAAGCTGCGTTTTGAGGGGCTCAATGACGCGGCGCTGTATGAAAACGATGCCGATCTGCAGGTGCGCGTGAGCTTTGACACGGCCGCCAAAACCCTGGCCATCACCGACAACGGCATCGGCCTGTCGCAGCAGGAGGCGATTGAGCACCTGGGCACCATCGCCAAGAGCGGCACGCGCGAGTTCATGGCCAAGCTCTCGGGCGACCAGAAAAACGATGCGCAACTGATCGGCCAGTTCGGTGTGGGCTTTTATTCGGGCTTCATCGTGGCCGACCGCATCACGGTGGAAAGCCGCCGCGCCGGTCTGCCCGCCGGCCAGGGCGTGCGCTGGAGCAGTGAAGGCACGGGCGAGTTCGAGGTCAGCGAGATTGAACGCGCCGAGCGCGGCACCAGTGTCATCCTGCACCTGAAGGCCGATGCCGGCGAGTACCTGAACGCCTGGAAGCTCAAGGCCATCATCAACAAATATTCCGACCACATTTCGCTGCCCATCCTGATGCCCAAGGAAGAATGGAAAGAAGGCGAAAACGACCAGCCTGGTCAAATGGTGACCACCGGCGAGTGGGAAACGGTAAACCAGGCGGCGGCGCTCTGGACGCGGCCCAAAAAAGACATCACGCAGGAGCACTACGACGAGTTCTACAAGCAGATCAGCTACGACAGCCAGCCGCCGCTGGCCACTACCCATAACCGCGTGGAAGGCGCCACCGAATACACGCAGTTGCTGTTCATCCCGGCCAAGGCGCCGATGGACATGTTCAACCGCGACAAGGCCGCGGGCGTGAAGCTCTACGTCAAGCGCGTTTTCATCATGGACGATGCGCAGGCGCTGCTGCCAAGCTACCTGCGGTTTGTCAAAGGCGTGGTGGATTCGTCAGATTTGCCGCTGAATGTGTCGCGCGAGTTGCTGCAGGAAAGCCGTGCCGTCAAGGCGATCCGCGAAGGCAATACGCGCCGCGTGCTGAGCATGATTGAAGAGCTGGCCGCCAACGAGCCGGAAAAATTCGCCGGCTTTTACGCCGAGTTTGGTGCGGTGCTCAAGGAGGGCTTGGGCGAAGATTTTGCGAACCGCGAGCGCTTGGCCAAGCTGCTGCGTTTTGCCTCAACTGTTCCCGTTCGGGCTGAGCCTGTCGAAGCCGCTGCAGACACTTCGACAAGCTCAGCCCGAACGGGCGGTCTGGTGTCGCTGACCGACTACAAGGCCCGCATGAAGGAAGGCCAGGACGCGATTTACTACATCACCGCCGACACATTGGCCGCCGCCAGGAGCAGTCCGCAGCTTGAGATCTTCCGCAAGAAAGGCATTGAAGTGCTATTGATGGCCGACCGGGTCGATGAGTGGGCACTGAACTTCCTGCACGAGTTTGACGGCACGCCGCTGCAGTCCGTGGCCAAGGGCGCGGTCGATCTGGGCAAGCTGCAGGACGAGGGCGAGAAAAAAGCGCTGGAGGAAGCACAAACCCAGTTCAAGCCCATCCTCGACAAGCTCAAGGAAGCGCTGAAAGACAAGGCCAAGGACGTTCGCGCCACCACGCGGCTGGTCGATTCACCGGCCTGCCTGGTGGTGGAAGGCGGCGACATGTCCACCCAGTTGGCGCGCATGCTCAAGCAGGCCGGGCAAGCCGTGCCCGAGGTCAAGCCGATTCTCGAAGTCAATGCCCAGCACGCGCTGGTGAAAAAGCTCGAGGCGCTTGACGGCGCTGGCAATGCGGCCAGTTTTGACGACCTGGCGCACATCCTGTTTGACCAGGCGCTGCTGGCCGAAGGCGGCTTGCCGGAAGACCCTGCCGCGTATGTGAAGCGGGTCAATGCCTTGCTGGTGTGAGCCTGGGAAAATCGTTCTAGCAGATCAGCGGCGCTGCCTGCATCGCCTCGGTCTGCTCCACCAGCATATCGACCTGGCCTTTCCAGTAGTCGCTGGAGCCAAACCACGGGAAATAGATGGGGAAAATCGGGTCGTTCCAGCGCTGCGCCAGCCAGGCGCTGTAGTGCACCAGGCGCAGCGTGCGCAGGGGTTCGATCAGCGCCAGTTCGCGCCTGGGAAATTCCCGAAACTCTTCGTAGCCATCCACCAGCGCGCCCAGTTGCGGCGTGCATTGCGCGCGCTCGCCTGAGAGCAGCATCCACAAGTCCTGCACCGCCGGGCCGCTACGGGCGTCGTCCAGATCGACAAAGTGCGGGCCCGCCAGCGGCAGGCCCTCGGGGGTCCACAAAATGTTGCCGGGGTGGCAGTCGCCATGCAGGCGCAGTTGCCGGATATCACCAACGCTGTCAAACACGGCTTGCGCCACCGTCATGGCTTCGTCAAAAGCCGTGCGCCAGCGCGATTCCATGTCGAGCGGCAAGTAGTTGCCGGCCAGCAATATGTCGGCTGAATCGGTGCCAAAGGTCTGCAGGTTGAGCGCCGGGCGATGCCTGAAAGGCCGGGCAGCGCCCACGGTGTGAATGCGCGCCAGGAAGCGGCCTATCCACTCCAGCACGTCGAGTTCGTCAAGTTCGGGCCGCCGTCCGCCCCGGCTGGGCGAGACGCTGAAGCTGAAGCCGCCAAAATGGTGCAACGTCGTGCCGTTCAATTCCAGCGCACCAACCACCGGAATTTCGGCCGCCATCAGCTCGGCGGAAAATTCATGCTCTTCGATAATCTGCGCATCGGTCCAGCGCCCGGGCCGGTAAAACTTGGCAACCACCACGTCGCCAGCCAGCTCGTCGCTGCCGACCGGGCTCTCCAGATGAACCTGGTACACCCGGTTCTCGTAGCTCGACAGCGCCATCAGGCGGCCATCGCCCACCAGACCGACGCTGGCCAGCGCATCAAGCACCACATAAGGCGTGAGTTTCTCGTAGGCGTGCACCGCATCGGGGGCTGACGCGGCCGGTTGTTTGTCAGTCATGCCCTATTGTCGTAGCAATCCGGACAGGACTTCAAATACTAAAGGAAAAGTGCTGTTAGCCCTCGTAAACAGGGCATAAATAGCTATAAAATATATAGCGTTTCGAATACACCGGAAAGAGCGCCTGGGAATGCCCGGCGCGCGAATCATCACTTGAGCGTAATCGTCACCTCGATATTGCCGCGCGTGGCATTGGAGTAGGGGCACACCTGGTGCGCTGCATCAACCAGCGCCTGCGCCGCGGCGTGCTCCATGCCGGGCAAGCCGATGTCCAGACGCACGGCAATGCCGTAGCCGGCGGGAATTTTGCCCAGATCGACGCTTGCGTCAATGCTGGCGCCTTCGGGCAGGGTGATTTTTTGCATCCCGGCCATCGCCTTCATGGCGCCGAGAAAGCAGGCCGAATAGCCCGCGGCGAAAAGTTGCTCGGGGTTGGTGCCCGTGCCGGCGGTGCCGGGCGGGCTCAGGGTGACGCTCAGGCGCCCGTCATCGGTCCTGGACTGGCCGTCCCGGCCACCGGTGGTATGGGCGTGGGCGGTGTAAATCACTTTGTCGAGTTTTGTCGTCATGGTTTTCCTGTGAGAAATGCCTCGGGATCAAGGCGGGGTTGAAAAATCAAAATGGGCTTGGCGCTACTGCGACTGCGCGGTCAGCCGCTGGCGCAAGGCCTGCACCTGGCCCGTGAGCGCCACCAGTTCGGAAATGGAACACTGGGTGGCGCTGATGATGCAGCCCGGAATTTTTGCGGCCTTGGCCTTGAGCTTGCGGCCAGCGGCGGTCAGTGTGATGTGGACGCGGCGCTCGTCCTGCACAGCGCGGAGGCGCGAAATCAGCCTGGCGGCTTCAAGTCGCTTGAGCAAGGGCGTGAGCGTTCCCGAATCGAGAAACAGCCGCTCGCCCAGCTCAGACACCATCAAGCCGTCTTGCTCCCACAGCACCAGCATGGCCAGGTACTGCGGGTAGGTCAGCCCGATTTCATCGAGCAGCGGCTTGTACAGTTTGGTCATCGCCAGCGAGGTGGAATACAGCGCAAAGCAAAGCTGGTGGTCCAACTGCAGCAGGGTATCGGTTTTGGTTGACATGACTTAATTGTAGCGCACAATTAAATTGTGTGCAATGTAATTGGCAAGAGCGATCTGGCAAGACCGTTTTGCCGCCGCCGCGCCAGGAATGGGGTGCGGCACTAAACTGGAGGGCCATGCACACATCGAGCCCATCACGCGCCGCCAGGCCCGCCCGCAAAGCGGGCGCTCCAGCCGAACAGGCCATTGAAGAGATCCGGCCCGGTCAATCCGTCGAGCTGCTCAAGGAATTGCACATCCTCACGCGCGAGGGCCGGCTCAACCAGGACACCCGGCGCAAGCTCAAGCAGGTCTATCACCTGTATCAGTTCATCGCGCCGCTGCTGGAGGAAGTCTCCGCGAATGACCGCGCCTTCACACTGGCCGACCACGGCGCTGGCAAGTCCTACCTCGGCTTCATTCTTTACGACCTGTTTTTCAACGTGGCGCACCAGGGGCGAAAAACAGCGGGACACATTTACGGCATAGAAACCCGCGCCGAACTGGTGGAAAAGTCGCGCGCGCTGGCCGCGCGCCTGGGCTTTGCGGGCATGTCGTTTCTGAATCTCTCGGTGCAGCAGGCCACGCTGTCGGCAGAACTGCCGCCGCAGGTGGATATCGTCACGGCGCTGCACGCCTGCGACACGGCCACCGATGACGCGATTGCCTTTGGCCTGGCCAAACAGGCGCGCCACATGGTGCTGGTGCCCTGCTGCCAGGCCGAGGTGGCGGGTGTGCTGAAAAGAAACAAGGTTTTTTCGACGACCAGAACCCCGCTCGCCGAACTCTGGCGACATCCGCTGCACACGCGCGAATTCGGCAGCCAGATCACCAACGTGCTGCGCTGTCTGCAGCTTGAGGCCAACGGCTACCAGGTCAGCGTGACCGAGCTGGTGGGCTGGGAGCATTCAATGAAAAACGAGCTCATCCTGGCCAGCCGCCCGGCAGCGCCCAATGCGGCCAAATGCCGCGACGCGCAAGCGCGTTTGCAGCAGGTGCTGGCGGAACTGGGCTTGGGCGAGCTAAGCACTCGTTTTGCGGTGTCGGCAGCGTGAACGACGCGGTAGCTTAGTTCCGGAAACGCTTGCGCGTGAGCGCCAGTGCCAGCCAGAAACCGCCAATCGCATAGGCTACGAGCACGCCCAGGTGCAGCGCCGCCCGGGCCGGCCATTCACCCAGAAACAGCGGGCGTATCAACTCCACCGCAGCCGTCAGCGGCAGCACATCGGAGATCAGCCGCAACGCGCCCGGCAACTGGTCGCGCGGGAAAAACACGCCGCTCAAAAACATGGTCGGCGTGAGGAAGAGTGAAAAATAGTAGGTGAAAAAATCATAGCCCTTGGCCAGTGCGTTAAAGATCAGGGCAATGCTGGAAAACACGATGCCAATCAGGGCCAGCAGCGGCAATGCCAGCAGCAGCATCGGGCTATGGCTGATGTTCAGCGCCAACATGACGACCAGGATGACGACGCTGGTGAACATGGCCTTGTATGCCGCCCACAGCATTTCGGCAAACACCACGTCATCGAGCTGCACCGGCGCGTTCATGATGCCGTCCCAGGTGCGCTGCACCTGCATGCGCGAAAAAGCCGAGTACAGCGCTTCAAACGAAGCGGCATTCATGGCGCTCATGCAGATCGAACCACTGGCCAGAAACAGGATATAGGGCACGGCCGCACCATTGAGCTGCACCTGCCCGACCAGCGCGCCCAGCCCGTAGCCAAAGGCCACCAGTGTGATCAGCGGCTCGGCGATGTTGCCGACCAGGCTGGGGATGGCCAGCTTGCGCCACACCAGCAGATTGCGGCGAAAAACCGGCAGCCAGCGCCAGCTGATTTGCGGCGGCCTGAACAATGCAGGCGGTGCGATGGGGCGTTCGGTCATCATGCGTCCTCCCTGATCTGGCGTCCGGTCAGCTTGAGGAATAAATCCTCCAGATTGGCCGGTCGGTGCAGCGTTCGCAACTGCGGAAAGTCTGCCAGCGCGGCCAGCAGCGGCTTGGCTTCCTGGGTGTAGAAAAATACGGTTTCGCCGCTCACCTCAAGTCGTGCGGCGAGCGCCTTGAGCGGTGAGTCGGCCAGGCCCAGGGCGCCCGCGCCATAGACCTCGACCACATCGGGTTCCAGGTTTTGCGCAATCAGCTCGCGCGGCGCGCCCTCGGTCATCTTTTTGCCGTGGTCCAGCACCAGCAGCCGGTTGCACAGGCGTTCGGCTTCGTCCATGAAGTGCGTTGTCAGCAGGATCGATTTGCCTTGCTGCACCAGCCGCTGCAGGCGCTCCCACATCAAATGCCGGGCCTGGGGGTCGAGACCGGTGGTGGGTTCGTCGAGCAGCAGCAATTGCGGGTCGTTCACCAGCGCGCGCGCCAGGCTCAGCCGCCGCTTCATGCCGCCCGAGAGTTCGCCGAGCTTGGCATCGGCCTTGTGCGACAGGGATGCAAATTCCAGCAAG
>CAYJMW010000127.1:0-8359 GCA_964371235.1 uncultured Polaromonas sp. | reverse complement strand
CTGGCGTACTTGGCGGCGGATTTTTTGGGCCGGGTTCTCAAAATGATGCCGTGCAGGATCAGCCACCACGCCAGCCGGGGAATTTCGACCACGCGCGGGTCGCTTAAAAATTCGGCGAGGTAGCGCCGCAGCGCGGGCGCGGTGGGCGCATCGGGCGTGCCCAGGTTGCACAGGAGGATGGCGGTGCCCGACGAAGCCGTCGGCGGCGCGCCGTGGGTAAAAGGCGGTTCAGGGGCAAATGACATGGGTTATTCTCGCTTACCTATGCTGGACCTGACAACCATCAAAGCCATTTCGCTGGACCTCGACGATACGCTGTGGCCCGTTTTGCCCGCCATAGAACAGGCCGAGAAAGCACTTGGCGACTGGCTTGGCCGGTATGCGCCCATGACCGCCGCGCTGTTTGCCAGTCCTGCGGCGCGGCATGAAATTCGTGAGTACGTGTCGCGTTCGCGCCCCGAACTGAAGTACAACCTGAGTGCCGTTCGCCGCGAAGCGATTCGGGTCGCCTTGTACCGCGCCGGAGAAAACCCCCTGCTGGCCGAGCCGGCCTTTGACTTTTTTTATAACGAGCGCAACCGGGTCACCCTGTTTGAGGACGCCGTGCCGGCGCTGGAGTTTTTGTCCAGCCGCTTTCCGCTGGTGGCGCTGTCCAATGGCAATGCCGACATCCAGCGCATCGGCATTGCCGGCTATTTCCGCGCCAGCATCAGCGCCCAGCAGTTTGGCGTGGGCAAACCCGACCCCCGCATTTTTCACGCCGCTGCCGGTGCCGCCGATGTGCAGCCGAGCCAGGTATTGCATGTGGGGGACGACGCCGCGCTCGACGTGCTGGGAGCGCTCAATTGCGGCATGCAAGCCGTTTGGCTCAATCGGGCTGACCACTTATGGGTGCATCCTGACGAACCGCACGAAACAGTGACCACGCTGACCGAGCTGTGTGACCTGTTCACCGGATAAATCAGAAGGCAATCCCCACATGTGCATGGCATGGTGATCGGGACATTCACTTCCTGACGGTCCGCCTGCCTGCCAGAATAGGGGCTGCCGGTTTATTTAAAGGAGCTTGCCATGGCCAAATCACCCATCCTTGCGCGCCCAGGTATCCACGCTTTCGCTTCCACCCTTAAAACCTTCAAGACCGCCGCTGGCAAGACGGGCAGGTTTTATTCCCTGCCGGCGCTTGCCAGACAGTTCCCCAGTGTGGCGCGGCTGCCGGTGTGTATCCGCATCGTGCTCGAATCGGTGCTGCGCAACTGCGATGGCAAGAAAGTCACGGCCAGCCATGTCGAGCAGTTGGCGCACTGGCTGCCGAACGCCGCGCGCACCGAAGAAATCCCGTTTGTCGTGTCGCGCGTGGTGCTGCAGGACTTTACCGGCGTGCCGCTGCTGGCCGACCTGGCCGCCATGCGCAGCGTGGCCGCCCGGCTGGGCAAGAACCCAAAATTGATCGAGCCGCTGGTGCCGGTGGACCTGGTGGTGGACCACTCCGTCATGGTCGATTACTACGGCAAAAAGAATTCGCTCGACCTGAACATGCAGCTCGAATTCCAGCGCAACCGCGAGCGCTACGAGTTCATGAAATGGGGCATGCAGGCTTTTGACACGTTTCGCGTGGTGCCGCCGGGCTTTGGCATCGTGCATCAGATCAACCTCGAATACCTGGCGCGCGGCGTGCACCAGCGCAAGCTTGGCGCTGATGACGTTTACTACCCTGACACGCTGGTCGGCACCGACAGTCATACCACCATGATCAACGGCATTGGCGTGGTTGGCTGGGGCGTTGGCGGCATTGAAGCCGAGGCGGCCATGCTCGGCCAGCCGGTCTATCTGCTCACGCCCGACGTGGTCGGCGTCGAGCTGACAGGACGGCTGCGCGAGGGCGTTACCGCCACCGACCTGGTGCTGCGCGTGACCGAAACCTTGCGCCGTGAAAAAGTGGTGGGCAAGTTTGTCGAGTTTTTTGGCGAAGGCACGCGCACCCTGGCGCTGCCCGACCGCGCCACCATCGGCAACATGGCGCCCGAATACGGCGCCACCATGGGCTTCTTCCCGGTCGATGAGAAGACGATTGACTACTTCGAGGGCACCGGCCGCACCGCGGCGGAGATTGAAGCCTTTGAGGCTTACTTTCGCGCGCAAGGCCTGTTCGGCGTGCCCAAGGCGGGCGAGATTGACTACTCGCAGGTGGTCAGGCTCGACCTGGGCGATGTCACGCCCAGCCTGGCCGGCCCGAAGCGCCCGCAAGACCGCATCGAACTGGGCCGCGTGGCCAGCCAGTTTGCCGCGCTGTTCAGCAAGCCCAATGCCGAGAACGGCTTTAACCAGCGCGCCGAGCGGCTCGGTCAGCGCTATCCGGTGAACTGCGGCGGGGGCGAGTCGGCTGGCGAGGCGCCGCCGCTGGCGCCGGGCGCAAAGCGTGATGTGGAAGAAATGGTCAGCAACCGGCCCGCGCTGGCGGCGGTGGAGGGCCCCTCGTCGGTGGTGTGCGACATCAAGGCCCCGGCGAAACCGGCGTTCACCGTGGGCAATGGCGACGTACTGATCGCCGCCATCACCAGTTGCACCAACACCTCCAACCCGAGCGTGCTGCTGGCCGCTGGCCTGCTGGCCAGGAAGGCGGTTCAAGCCGGGCTGCGGGTCGCGCCGCACATCAAGACCTCGCTGGCGCCGGGCTCGCGCATCGTGACCGAATACCTTAAAGAAACCGGCTTGCTGCCGTATCTGGAAAAACTCGGCTTTGCGCTGGCCGGTTATGGTTGCACCACCTGCATCGGCAACTCGGGCGACCTGACGCCCGAAATCAACGAGGCCATCAACAGGAATGAACTCGTCTGCGCAGCGGTGCTGTCGGGCAACCGCAACTTCGAAGCGCGCATTCATCCCAACATCAAGGCCAACTTTTTGGCCAGCCCGCCGCTGGTGGTGGCTTATGCGCTGGCCGGCACGGTACTGCGCGACCTCATGACCGAGCCTGTGGGAACGGGCAAGGGCGGCAAACCCGTTTATCTGGGTGATATCTGGCCAGCCAGCGATGAGATTGACGCGCTCATGAAGTACGCCAGAAATGGCAAGGCCTTCCGGGCCAACTACGCCAGGATCAGGACCGAGCCGGGCAAGCTTTGGGAACGGATCAAGGGAGTGAGCGGCACGGCCTACACCTGGCCGGCCAGCACCTACATTGCCGAGCCGCCATTCTTCGACCATTTCGCTATCAAAATGGAAGCTGCTCGCGAAGGTGATACGGGGGCTACAGCCAAAAATGATCAATTTTCCGTGACGGGCGCACGCATCATGGCGCTGTTTGGCGATTCGATCACGACCGATCATATTTCGCCCGCCGGCGCCATTCAGCCCAGCTCGCCCGCGGGCCTGTGGTTGCAGGCCAACGGCGTGCAAAAGGCCGACTTCAACAGCTACGGCGCGCGCCGCGGCAACCACGACGTGATGATGCGCGGCACCTTCGCCAATGTGCGCATCAAGAACCTCATGGTTCCGGCGGGCCGGGACGGCGCGCGCGAGGAGGGCGGCGTGACGCTGTACCATCCGCCGCATCGCACGCCGCAAAGCGTGATCCAGAAGATGCCGATCTTTGATGCTGCCATGCGCTACATGGCCGATGGCACGCCCACGGTGATTTTTGCCGGCGAGGAATACGGCACCGGATCGAGCCGTGACTGGGCCGCCAAGGGCACCCAGCTGCTCGGCATCAAGGCCGTGGTGGCGCGCAGCTTTGAGCGCATTCACCGCAGCAACCTGGTCGGCATGGGCGTGCTGCCGATGCAATTCAGGCCGGGTGATTCGTGGCAGACCCTCAAGCTCACGGGCTCGGAAATCATCGACGTGATTCCGCACCCCGAACTCAAGCCGCAAAGCGAGGCCAGACTGGTCATCACACGCGCCGATGGCTCGCGCCAGGAAGTCGCCGTGATCCTGCGCGTGGACACGCCCATTGAGGTGGACTACTACCGCAACGGCGGCATCCTGCCGTTCGTGCTCCGCCAACTGTTGGCCAAATGATCAGACAAGCGGTGATTGCCGGTGGCGGCATCGGCGGGCTGGCGGCGGCGCTTTCTGCATCGCGCGCCGGTTGGGAGGTGCGTCTGTTTGAGCGCGCCGCCGCCTTCAGCGAGGTGGGCGCGGGCATTCAGCTTGGCCCCAACGTGGTCCGGGTGCTGCATGGCTGGGGGCTGGAGGCCGAACTTGCCGCGGTGGCGGCGTTTCCCGGGCGGCTGCAGGTGCGCAGCATCGATTCTGGCCAGTTGTTGGGCGAGCTGCCACTGGGCGGCGCGATGGTTCAGCGCTATGGCGCGCCCTACGCCACCGTGCATCGGGCCGACTTGCAGGCGCTGCTCCTTAAAGCCGTGCGGCAGCACACTGACGCAACGCTTGTGCTTGACCATGCGCTGCTTTCCTTCCGGCAAAACGCGGCGGCCGTTGTGGTGCAGGCGGGCACGGGTCCCGAGATTGAATGCGATGCCCTGATCGGCGCCGATGGCTTGTGGAGCACGGTGCGCCAGCAGTTGCTCGGTGACGGCCTGCCGCAGCGCACCGGCTATATGGCTTTCCGGGCCATGGCGGCGCAGGCCCTGCTGCCAGAGCCGCTCAGAAGCCAGCGGATTACGGTCTGGCTGGGTCCCCAAATGCATGTGGTGCACTATCCGGTGTGCTCGGGCGAGTGGCTCAACGTGGTGGTCATTGTGCGGGGGGAATTGCCGGACGAAGCGGACCCCTGGAACCACGGCGTCAGCGCATCCGATCTGGACGATCTGAACCGGGTGCTGGTCGGCAGTTGCAGCGCGCTGCGCGATTTGCTCAATACCCTTGGCGGCTGGCAAAGGTGGGCGCTGCGCGATCGCCCGCCGATGCAGGGCGCGCATCAGCATGCCGTGGGCCGTGTTGCCTTGCTGGGGGATGCCGCGCACCCGATGCTGCCCTATCTGGCGCAAGGCGCTGGCATGGCGATTGAAGACGCCGCCGGGTTGGGGCAGGCGCTGGCTCAGGGCCTTGACCCGGCCTTTGAGGTGCCGCTGGTGCTGCAGCGTTATGCGCTCAACCGCTGGCAGCGCAACGCCAGGGTGCAGGCCCGCGCGCTGCGCAACGGCCGGATATTCCACGCCGACGGGCTGCTGCGCTGGGGCCGCGATGCTTCACTCAAACTGCTGGGCGAGCGGCTGCTGGACATACCCTGGCTGTATGGTGCGCCATCGGCGGCGTAGTGACTTGCTACTGAAATAGTAGCATATCGTCTATTGTTTGCGTGGGCTGAAGGCCTGTTTCATTCACAAGTCCGTGCGCAGTTTCCAGATCTCCGGAAACAGCACCACATCAAGCATCTTGCGCAGGTAGCTCACGCCGCTGGTGCCGCCGGTGCCGCGCTTGAAGCCGATGATGCGCTCGACCGTGGTGACGTGGCGGAAACGCCAGAGCCGGAACGCGTCTTCCAGATCGGTGAGTTCTTCGCCCAGCTGGTACAGATCCCAATAGTGTTTCGGATCGCGATAAATCGTCAGTCAGGCCATTTCAACCGCGTCGCTTGCGACATAGCCCTGAGTCCAGTCGCGCCCGGTGTGGCTGGCGGGCACCGGCAGGCCGCGCCGTGCCAGCAGGCGCAGCGCTTCGTCGTACAGCGAAGGCGCGGCAAACGCGGCCTGTACCTGCGCCAGCAGTTCGGGGCGGTGCGCGTGTGGCCCCAGCATGGCGGCGTTCTTGTTGCCCAGCGCAAACTCGATGCAGCGGTATTGCGCGCTTTGAAAGCCGCTGGACTGGCCCAGATAGGGCCGGATTGCGCTGTACTCGGGCGGCGTCATGGTGGCCAGCACATCCCAGGCGTGCACCAGTTGCTCCATGATGCGGCTCACGCGCGCCAATTTCTTGAAGGCGTCGCCGAGCTCGTCCGCCGCCACATTGGCAATCGCCGCGCGCAGCTCGTGCAGCATCAGCTTCATCCAGAGCTCGCTGGTCTGGTGCTGGATGATGAAGAGCATTTCGTCGTGCGCGGGCGAGAGCGGTTTTTGCGCGCCCAGGATGGCATCGAGCTGCAGGTAGTCGCCATAACTCATGGACTGGCTGAAGTCGAGCTGCGCTTTTTCAGCGCGCACGATGTCTTCGGGTTGTTGCTTGTTCATCAGGTGACCGCCTGTTTCTGGTTGAGTTCGGGTTGCTGCCATTCGCCGGTGTCCAGCACCTGCCGGAGATGCTCCACGGCCTGCCACACGTCCTCAAAACCGATGTAGAGCGGCGTCAGGCCAAAGCGCAGGATGTCCAGTTTTCCCGTTAGTCCTGAGCCTGCCGAAGGGTCACCCGCACGGAAGTCGCCAATCACGCCGCGGGCAATCAGCGCCTGCATGATGGCGTAAGCGCCTTCGCCGCGGGTGAGGCAGACCTGCGAGCCGCGTTGGGCGTGCGCGCGGGGTGTGGCCAGGCCCAGGCCGTGGCCCGCGCAGCGCTGTTCCACGAGTTCGATAAACAGGTCGGTCAGCGCGAGCGACTTGCCTCGCAAGGCCGCCATGCCGCCCAGCGGCTGCGCCGCCAGCACGCTGTCAAGCCCGCACTCCAGCGCCACCATGCTCAGAATCGGCTGGGTGCCGCACAGGTAGCGGGTGATACCCTTTGCCGGGCGGTAGTCGGGTCTGAATTCAAAGGGCGCCGCATGGCCCCACCAGCCGGCCAGCGGTTGCCAGAAGCGCTCGGCATGGCGGGGACTGACCCACACGAAGGCCGGCGCGCCGGGGCCGCCGTTGAGGTATTTATAGCTGCAACCCACGGCGAAGTCGGCCTGGGCCGCGTGCAGGTCCACCGGCACCGCGCCGGCGCTGTGCGCCAGGTCCCAGACCGTGAGGGCGCCGGCCTGGTGCGCGGCGGCGGTGACGGCGCGCATGTCATGCATGGCCCCGGTGCGGTAGTTCACATGGGTCAGCATCAGCACGGCCACGTCAGCCGTCAGCGCGCCGGAAATTTCTTCGGGCTCAACCAGTTGCAGCCGCAAGCCGCGCTCCTGGCACAGCGCCTGGGCAATGTAGAGATCGGTCGGAAAATTGCTGCGCTCGCTCACCACCAGCTTGCGCCCGGGCGCATCCTGCGCACTGATGTGCAGCGCGGCGCTGAGCACCTTGTAGAGATTGACCGAAGTGCTGTCGGTGGCAACCACTTCGCCGGGACCGGCACCCACCAGTTGCGCGATCTTGTTGCCCAGACGCTGCGGCAGATCGAACCAGCCTGCGCTGTTCCAGGAACGGATCAGGCCCTGGCCCCATTCCTGCGTCACCGCCTCGGCGACGCGGGCGGCGGCGGTTTTGGGCAGCACGCCCAGTGAATTGCCATCAAGGTAAATCACGCCGCCCGGCAGTACGAACTGGTCGCGCAGGGGGCGCAGCGCGTCTTGCGCATCCATGGCGCGGCAGTCTTGCAGGGTGGTCGTCATTTTGGGCTCGTCTTTTCAGGGAAGTTCGCGCAGGATGGCGCGAACGGGAGAAGCGTCGGCGCGGGTCAGCTTGAGCGGCAGGGCAATCAGCTCGTAGTCGCCTTCAGGCACATCGTCGAGCACCAGGTTTTCCAGCACACGTAGCCGGTGCGCCAGCAACTGGTGGTGGCTGGGCAGGCCCTGGCTGCTGGCGGGGTCAATGCTGGGCGTGTCGATGCCAACCAGCAGCAGCGGAGTTGCTATGCTTTTGGTAGCTAGAAGCACAATCGTTTCTTGGGCTAGCGCCGTAAATGATGCCCATGACTGGTTGGCGCTGCGCGTCGTTCGCAGCAGCACGCGCGCGGGCAGGGCGTCAAGCGCGTGAGCGATGTGATGGGGTTGTACCAGTGGTCCGCAGTCAATGCAGTGAATCACCCGGCACGGGCCCAGATAGGGTGCCAGGTCGAGCTCGCCGATGGCCGCCGCCCCAGCGGCATAGTGCAGCGGCGCATCGGCATGCGCGCCGGTGTGCGGCGACAGCGTGATGCGGTTGACGTTGACAGGGCAGTCGGCAGAGAGCGAAAAATGCAGTTGCTGCGAGTAAGGCGTGTCGCCCGGAAAAACCTCGGCCCGCTCATCGACCGCGGGCGAGATGTCCCAGATTCTCAGGGGCTTGGCGGCGGTGCGGCGAAGGACATCGGCAGTCATGGTGCAAAGGTAGCACTGCAGAAAATGCTATGGTGTCGGTAATTTCCAACAAGGGATGAAAATAGTTTAAGCCTAAAGCAGTTGTGGGTGTTGCCACAACCTGGCATGCCACGATTTATTGGGGTCAGACACCAATTTTTCTGCGACGCCATGCGTCGCACCCGAAGGGTCAGCCTTTGGCTGAGAAAATTTGGGCTCTGACCCAGTAGTGTCCGGTCAAAACTCGAACAAAATCAATTGGTTAGCAAA
>CAYJMW010000126.1:0-8403 GCA_964371235.1 uncultured Polaromonas sp. | reverse complement strand
CCTACCAGCGGCTTGGCAGCTTCTTGAGCAGGGTAATCTGCTTGGTGCCCATCTCGATGTAGCCGCCTTTTTCGAGGTCTTTGAGCAGGCGGCTGACCATCTCGCGCGATGCCCCGATGCGGCCGGCAAGGTCCTGGTGCGTGACGGATTCCAGCGTGACGCGTCCGGCCGTGATGCTCGCGATAATGCCATCGTGCGTTTCGAGCGCGGCCGTCAGCCGGCCATAGACATCGAGCAGCGCCATGTTTCGCGCGGCTTCGGTGGCGGCGCGGGCGCGGCGGATCACCTGCGTCAGCAGGTCAATGGCAAACTCGGGTTCATGGGCCAGGTGTTCGCTCACGTCTTCGCGGCTGAGCACGGCACAGGTACACGGCTCCAGGGTGATGACCGAGGCGGAGCGCGGCCCCCCATCGAATGACATTTCCCCGAAATAGTCGCCCGAGTGGATTCTTCCGTAAGTGATTTCCCGCGCACGTTCGTCCATCGAAAAGATTTTGACACTGCCTTTGAGCAGCACAAACAGGCTGTCGCCGATCTCTGCCTCTTTGATGATCACCTTCTTCTTTGGGTAGCTGCGCACCACACCGCGCAATGCCAGTGTTCGCAGCTCGGGCGTCAGGTGGGCATACAGCCCCCCATCGGTGGCGGGTAAGGGTGAACTCATGATGAGGCGTAATTTAGCACGTTGCTGGCCGGCAACATCCGCCCCTGTTTGCCTAAGCGGCCTGCTGGAGCCATGGGCGGCGGCTGCGTCGCTCGGGGCTGAAGCTCAGTGGCGCTTGTCGTCCAGCAAAGCCAGCGTGGTATTCATGACCTGCGGCAAAAAGGCGAGTTGTACATGGGCGGCGCCGCGAACCAGCCGGTTATCGGCGCCGGACAGGGTTGCGGTGGAGGCTGGAAAAACGATGTTGTCGCAGTTGGAATACCAGCAGGTGAACAGCGCGTGCCGGCTGGCGGGCATGTCGTGGTCGAGCCGGGCTTGCCAGTCGGAGCGCAAGCGCATCTGGCGGCTGTTGTGGCCGCGGCCAAAGCGGGCCAGCCAGGTGCCGTGGTGCGGCGTGCCAATGGTGACCACATGATGCACCCGCGCTTCGCCTTTCATCTGATTGAGCCAGGCTCTGGCCGCCAGCCCGCCCATGCTGTGGCATACCAGCAGCGGCGGCAACCCGGTGGCGCGGGTGACGCGCTGGACCGCCTCTTCAATTTGCGGTGCGTAGTGGTCGATGGAGCCGAATAGGGGTTCGAGATTGACCGCAACGAAGGCGTGCCCACGGCCCTGCAAGCGCCTGAGCCATGGCGTCCAGAAGCCCCGGTTGCAAAAAAAGCCATGCACAAATACGACGCCGCGCTGCCCGGCAAGCGCCGCTGGCGGCGAGAGTTGATCGGCAATGGCATTGGAGCGGAAGGGCTGACGCCAGCAAAAGACCTGAGGCGCAACCGAAGTTTCACCCCGCCAGGCGCTGACCAGTTCCTTCCATGTCGGCTGGGGCGCGGAATCCTTCCTGTTGACGTACCGGAGTGCTATGAACTCCATTGCAAGAAAGCCTGAGTAGCCTAGCGCAATAGCCAAAAAACCGGCAACGGCCAGAACGGGGGCGCTGCTTGTGAAATAAAGCAGCCAGGCGCATGCGGCGGCAAGCAGGCAAAGGGTGATGAGTTTTTGCAGATGCGACAGCATGGGATTCAGAGCGAAGCTGGCGCTGGTCAGGCGAGCGTGACGTCCCGGCCGGTCAGGCGATTGACCAGCCCTTGCGCCAGCCGGTTGGCCACGCCATAGACCGACAGTTGCGGGTTGGCGCCAATGCTGGTCGGAAAAAGGGAGCCGTCATGGATGGAAAGATTTTCGAGTTGCCAATGCACGCCGTCGGGCCGGGTCACGCCGCGCTGCTCGGTGCCGGCAAGGCCGCAGCCACCCATCACGTGGGCGCTCACCACCTTGACCAGCCGCGGCTTCATGGGCAGCGCATTCACCGCATCGCGCGCCTGCGCCCACGAGGTGTAGGGTTCGGCCATTTCGTGCAGCGGGAACACCTGCCGGGCCCCTGCGGCAAACTGGATTTCCATCATCGACAGCAGCGCCCGGCGGCCGCCTTCCAGGACATAGCTGGTCAGTGGGTAGTCAAGGACGGCGGAATCGTCACTGCGCAGCTTGACCTTGCCCCCGGGGGATTCTTCATGAAATCCGTCGCGCAGCAGCGCCAGCAGCGTGTGGTTGTGCGGGAAGCTTTCAAGCAGATCATGCTGACTCTGGCCGAAACCCGGCACGGTGGAGGCAAAAATCACCGGGTGCAGCGGCGGCGCTTCGAGCTTGTAGCCGATGGGGCCGTCAATCGCCTGCGTCTGCATGAAATGATCGGAGTAAATGCTTTGTGGCGCGCCGTTCCAGGCTTCGACTTTTTGCTCGAACACACCGGCAGACATCACCACTGGATGTAAAAAGGTTCGCACCCCCAGCCGGCCGTGCGGGTCAGGCGCGCCCGAGCGCAGCAGCACCGCTGGCGAATTGATGGCGCCGCCTGCCAGCACGTAATGTTTTGCTACTATTTTAATAGCTGACTGTGCATTTTCTGCCTGGGCTAGAGCCCCATTTTTCTTTACGGCTCGGCATATCAGCGCGCTCACCCTGCCGTTGGACAGTTCAAACTTTTCCGCCCGCGTTTCGGTCAATAATTGCGCGCCCTGATCAAGCGCCACGGGAAGGGTGGTAACCAGCATGGACTGTTTGGCGTTGGTCGGACAGCCCAGACCGCACGACCCCAAATTCCAGCAGCCTTTGACATTGCGCGAAATAACCGCAGCGGAAATCCCGAGCCTGGCCGCACCGCGGCGCAGCAAATCGTTGTTTTCATTGGGTGCCATGAGCCAGGGCAAGATGTTCAGGCGCTGCTCTGCCTGGGCAAAATAAGGCGCGAGGGCTTCAACGCTGTAGCCTTTCAAGCCAAACTTTTCCTGCCAGAACCTGAGCGTCGAGGCGGGCGTTCGAAAGGAGCTGGTCCAGTTGACCGTGGTGGAGCCGCCCACACAGCGGCCCTGCAAAATGTTGATCGCCTTGTCTGCGGTCTTGCGCGCGGCGCTCTCCTGGTAGAGCGATGGGTAGGCTTCAGACTCGAGCTGGTTGAAGTCGGTGCTGCTCTTGAGCGGCCCTTCTTCAATGATCACCACCTGCAGCCCGGCCTTGGCCAGCAGTTCGGCAGTGATGCCGGCCCCTGCGCCGCTGCCAACAATGGCAACGTCGCAAACGATTTTTTCGGGAACCGGGCCCAGTGCGCCGCCATGGACTTTCCAGCCGCGTTGAATTCCGCCCTTGATCGGGTCCTTCAGTTGACTCATGCTGCCTTCGATGAATTTCAGATTTTCCGGGGACCAGGGTAACCCAGCAAGGGCCAGCTTGACGCGTCAGAGAAGTATGCGCCTGCAGTGATGTCATGCAGGGCGGCATAGGCCTGCTGGCGCAAAGCCAGCGTGGAAAGGCGCATGGCCTGAAGCGCCTGCTGAATGTCGGCTACGGAGGCGTCGGGCCAGGACGGGCCAAGACCGGCCAGCGATCTGCGCCCCGCAGCGCTGGCCAGCAAGGCCAGCAGTTGCGACAATTCACCTTGCGCGTGCGGCGCCAGCGCCTGCACCAGGGTATCGATGCGGCTGAGCAGGGCATTGAGCGCGAGCCGGCGCTCGCCCTCGTCAGCGGGCAGGCTCTTGTCCAGAATGGCGCGACCGACCGCTGCAAACACCTCACGACCTGCTGCACTCAATACGCCGCCTTGCAGACCCGGCTGCAGCAGGGCCAGCGCGCCGCCAGCAACAACCAGTATCGCCGCTGACACGCCGCCGAGTTTGAGTAGCGTTCTTCTTTGCATGGCGGAAGTTTCTCATGACCACTGCCGTTTCAATAGAGCGCCATCCCTAGATGAAGCTGGATAAACTTGAGAACTGTATGGACCCCAATGCCCGCAAGATTCACGACGCTCTGCAAACTGTGTTTGAACTTCGGCAGCGGCACGACACTGACTCTGCCTTGGCACAGGCAAGCGCTGAAGTCAAACGGTTCCAGGCACGCCGCTTTCAGGCCACCTACGCTGATCTGCTGCACAGTCCACGCTATCAATCGGCCACCGCCTTCTTCCTGCATGAGCTGTACAGCGACAAGGACTACACCGAGCGCGATCAGCAATTTGCCCGCATTGCCAGCACCATCGCCAGGCTGTTTCCGCAAGCTGTCGTCAACACGGCCGCGGCGCTGGCCGAGGTCCATGCGTTGACGGAAACACTGGACGATCTGATGGCGCAACGGTGGCGCTCGGAACAATCCGCCAACCCGCTGGGCAGTGAATGCGCCCGTTATATCCATTGCTGGCGCACTGTGGGAGACGCTGCCGAGCGGCACCAGCAACTTGAGGTGGTGATGCAGCTCGGTCAGGCGCTAAACCGTCTGACACGCACACCGGGGCTGCGTACCTTGCTCAGGATGATGCGGCGTCCGGCGGCGGCCGCGGGCCTGACCTCGCTTCAACATTTTCTGGAAACCGGCTTTGACGCGTTTGCCGGGATGCGCGGATCAGACGAGTTCCTGAAGTTGGTCAGGGCGCGTGAGCTGGAGTGGATCCGGTTGCTGTTTGAGGGTGAAACTGTCACCTGCGAGACCCAATTGCGCCATTTGCTGGCGGCGAGCCCCTCATAGCAGGCCGGCATTAGGAAAAGCCCCATGCGGATTGGGCCGCAATGCTTTCACAATCAGCCGGAAGGAGTTTATATGAACAGGCATTGGCTCAACAGTTACCCCGACGGCGTTGCCCACGAAATTGATCCGGAGCAATTTCACTCGCTCAATCAACTGCTGGAAGATTCATTCAAAAAGAATGCGGACAATCCGTTTTCGGTCTGCATGGACCGCTGGATGTCTTACGCGCAACTTGACAGCTTGTCGTGTGCGTTGGGTGCCTGGCTGCAAAACCTGGGCCTTGAGCCGGGCTCGCGAGTGGCCATCATGCTACCCAACGTGCCGCAGTTCGCCGTCACCATGGCTGCCGTTTTGCGGGCCGGTTATACCTGCGTCAACGTCAACCCGCTCTATACCGCACGCGAGCTTGAGCATCAACTCAAGGACTCTGGTGCCACCACCATCGTGATTCTGGAAAACTTTGCGGGCACGCTGGCGGAGGTGATTGAACGCACACCTGTCAAGAACGTCATCATCACGTCCATGGGTGACTTGCTCGGCTTCTGGTACGGCCACTGGATCACTTTCGCGGTTCGTCATCTGGCCAAAATGGTTCCAGCGTTCAGGCTGCCCCTGAGCGCTGGCCGCACAGTCACGGCCTTCAGTTCTGCCGTTGCGCAGGGGAGTGGGCGAACACTCAGGCCGGCACAGTGCAACCTGGACTCGATCGCCTTTTTGCAATACACCGGCGGCACCACCGGTTTGTCCAAAGGCGCAGTGCTCACGCACCGCAACGTCGTTGCCGCCATTTTGCAGGCCGAGGCTTGGTTCACGCCAGCGCTGGGCCGCGTGGGCGATGTCAGCAAGATCAACAACATTGCGGCTTTGCCGCTGTATCACATCTTCGCGCTGACACTGTGTCTGCTGACCATTCGCTGGGGCGCCCATTTGACGCTGATCCCCAATCCACGCGACTTTGGCAAATTCATTGAGGTGCTGAAGAAGCGGCCATTTCACATGCTGCCAGCGGTCAATACCCTGTTCAATGCCTTGCTGCTGCATCCTCAATTCAAGACGGTTGACTTTTCCAGTCTGTGCGTTTCGCAGGCCGGCGGCATGGCAGCGTCGGAAGGAACAGCCCGCCACTGGCTGGAGGTCACCGGTTGCCCCATGATCGAAGGCTGGGGCATGAGCGAGACCTGCGCCATCGGCACCAACAACCCGGTAAACAACAGGGAGTTCACAGGCACGATCGGCTTGCCACTGCCGAGCATTGAAGTAGCCATCAAGGATGATGACGGGCAGTCCCTGGCGCTTGGCGATTCCGGCGAAATCTGCATCAGGGGCCCGCAAGTGATGACGGGCTACTACCGGCAGCCCGAAGAAAATGAAAAAGCCTTCACCCGCGACGGCTTCATGCGCACCGGCGATATTGGCGTGATGGATGAGCGCGGCTACACCAAAATCATCGACCGCAAGAAAGACATGATCATCGTTTCGGGCTTCAATGTTTTCCCCAATGAGTTGGAAAACGTCATTTCCCTGTGCCCGGGTGTTGTTGAGTGCGCTGCCATTGGCGTAACGGACGACAAACAAGGAGAAGCCATCAAGGTTTTCATCGTAAGGAATGACCCGGCACTGACCGAAGACAGCGTGAACGCCTATTGCAAACAGCAGCTTACCGGCTACAAACGCCCCAAATATATTGAGTTTCGCGATGACTTGCCAAAAACCAATGTCGGGAAAATTCTCAGGCGCGAGCTTCGTGCTTCAGCCTGAAGGCCCGGTTGCAATGGCTTGCTGATGCCCACACCTGATTTTCCAGCCGGCCTGCACGTTTTTGAGCGCGGCTGGCTGTCCGCGAACAATATTCTGTTTGCCGCGGGCAATCAAACCTTGATGGTGGACAGCAGCTACTGCACCCATTCCGCGCAAACGCTGGCTTTGGTTGAGGGTGTTCTCGGCGAGCGAGCGCTCGACTTTCTCGTCAACACCCATTTGCACAGCGATCATTGCGGGGGAAATGCCGCTTTGCAGACGCGTTACCCTGCCCTTGAAACACTGATTCCGCCAGGCCAGGCCAGCGATGTTGCGCAATGGGACCCGGTTGCGCTCACCTACGTTCCAACCGGTCAGCTTTGTCCGCAGTTCAAGTTCAACCAGACTCTCAAGCCCGGAACCCAGATGCAGTTTGGCACCAGTCTTTGGCAAGTTCATGCTGCCGCCGGGCATGATCCGCATTCACTGGTTTTTTTCGAACCTGCCAAGAAAATCCTGATCTCCGCCGATGCCTTGTGGGAAAACGGCTTTGGTGTGGTATTCCCCGAACTGGAAGGGGTTGATGCTTTCGCGGAAGTCGCAGCTACCTTGGACATGATTGAGCAACTGAACCCGAAAATCGTCATTCCCGGGCATGGCCGGGTTTTCGACTACACCCCTGAGGTATTGGCACGCGCACGCCAGCGCCTGGAGTCCTTTGTGAATCATCCGCTCAAACACGCGCACCATGCCGTGAAGGTACTGCTCAAGTTCAAATTACTCGAAACTCAACGACAGTCTTTTGATGAGTTTGCACAATGGGCCATCGCAACCCCGTATTTCATGCAAATCCGGGAACGGTTTTTCAATGGCGTGCCGATTCGCCCCTGGATAGAGCAACTGTGCGCGGAACTCATTGCTGCAGGCGTGGCCAGCAAAGAGGGGGCCTATATCCAGAACGCCTGAACGACATCAACGGCAACTCATTTTCACAAAAGAAAAAGCCCAGTTGATCGAAGATCAACTGGGCTTTTCTCACTGTAAGAGCCTGACGATGTCCTACTTTCACACGGGAATCCGCACTATCATCGGCGCTAAGTCGTTTCACTGTCCTGTTCGGGATGGGAAGGAGTGGTACCAACTTGCTATGGTCATCAGGCATAACTTTTTGACCGGTTGTTGCAGCAACAACCCGTCGAATTCATAGAGTAAATCAGCTTTTATTTAGTTTCTTGCGTAAGCAATTAAGTATTGCATTACGCTTTTTGAATGCGTCAACCTGGCATAACAACTTTGAATCAATTTTGAAATCAATCAAAGTTATAGGGTCAAGCCGCACGAGCAATTAGTACAGGTTAGCTTAACGCATTACTGCGCTTCCACACCCTGCCTATCAACGTCCTGGTCTTGAACGACTCTTTAGGGGGCTCAAGGCCCCGGCAGATCTAATCTTGAAACGAGTTTCCCGCTTAGATGCTTTCAGCGGTTATCTCTTCCGAACTTAGCTACCCGGCAATGCCACTGGCGTGACAACCGGTACACCAGAGGTTCGTCCACTCCGGTCCTCTCGTACTAGGAGCAGGCTTCCTCAAATCTGCAGCGCCCACGGAAGATAGGGACCAAACTGTCTCACGACGTTTTAAACCCAGCTCACGTACCTCTTTAAATGGCGAACAGCCATACCCTTGGGACCGGCTACAGCCCCAGGATGAGATGAGCCGACATCGAGGTGCCAAACACCGCCGTCGATATGAACTCTTGGGCGGTATCAGCCTGTTATCCCCAGAGTACCTTTTATCCGTTGAGCGATGGCCCTTCCATACAGAACCACCGGATCACTATGTCCTGCTTTCGCATCTGCTCGACTTGTCAGTCTCGCAGTTAAGCACGCTTATGCCATTGCACTATCGTCACGATGTCCGACCGTAACTAGCGTACCTTCGAACTCCTCCGTTACCCTTTGGGAGGAGACCGCCCCAGTCAAACTGCCT
>CAYJMW010000125.1:0-8404 GCA_964371235.1 uncultured Polaromonas sp. | reverse complement strand
ATGGCGCGGCAAGCGCAGTGCCATCGGGTGTGTAGCGCTCCCACCTAAAAGGTGAGCGTCATCGAAGGCAAAAAAGCTGGATTTCATGCGGGTCTGCCAAAGTCATCAAGCGGTCAACTGCCGTTTCTAGGTTCAACTATGTCGGCACGAATACAGCAGGGCTGATACCGAAAACTTTGCCCAGCTTGCCCGCCATCGTTGCACTGATCTTGCGTTTGCCCGCCAGAATCGCTGACAAATTGCTTTGGGGAACAATGGCGCTGAGATCTTTCTGTCTCAGACCGCGTGCCTCCATCAGAAAACGCAAGGCCTCCTTGGGACTCGCAGCTTCAATGGCGTGGTGCTCTTGTTCGTATCGGGAGACCAGGTCGCTTGCCAGTTCCAGCAAACTTGACAAGGGGTGGTCTTCGTCATCACCCGTCACCTCCAAAAGCGAATTCATCAATTCGACCATCCGGTCGTATTCCATTTCGCTGTGGACAGGGTTTCGCTGACAAACGACTGGCCGGCCGTGAGCGCAATGGTGTGACCTGCCCCAAGTCAGACGGTTGCCTTGCGCGCCGCCGCTTCATACGCCTCAATCGC
Source organism: uncultured Polaromonas sp. (assembly GCA_964371235.1). Taxonomy (GTDB): domain Bacteria; phylum Pseudomonadota; class Gammaproteobacteria; order Burkholderiales; family Burkholderiaceae_C; genus Polaromonas. The sequence continues at coordinate 7,819 of CAYJMW010000125.1, read as the reverse complement.
CGTTTGCGCCAATAAGCTGATTTTGGTCAGCCTGTCGATAGCCACTATCAATTAATTAGCAAATTTCAATTGGCATTGTTAATTTACTTTGACTACCATGACTCATCTTTGCGGGATTTTGACCGCCCTCAACGAACCGGACCTGGAGCCGTGACAGGCTCCGGGAATTTCACGGCGAACCTAATGTAACGAAGTAAAGGAGAGAACACATGTCTACCGAAGCAAAGTGCCCATTCCATCACACCGCTGGCGCCGGCCCGTCGAATCAGGACTGGTGGCCGAACCAGCTTAAGCTCGATATGTTGCGCCAGCATTCCTCCAAGTCCAATCCGATGGGCGAGGACTTCAACTACGCGGAAGAATTCAAGACTCTCGACCTGGAGGCCGTGAAGAAGGACCTGCGTGAACTGATGACCGACTCGCAGGACTGGTGGCCGGCGGACTATGGACACTACGGGCCTTTCTTCATCCGCATGGCCTGGCATAGCGCCGGCACCTACCGCACCGGCGACGGGCGTGGCGGCGCGGGCCACGGCAACCAGCGTTTCGCGCCCCTCAACAGCTGGCCCGACAACGTCAACCTCGACAAGGCGCGCCGGCTCTTGTGGCCGGTCAAGCAGAAGTACGGCAGGAAAATCTCCTGGGCCGACCTCATCATTCTCGCGGGCAACGTCGCGATGGAATCGATGGGTTTCAAGACGTTCGGCTTCGCCGGTGGGCGCGAGGACATCTGGGCGCCTGAGATCGACGTCTACTGGGGCAACGAGCAGAAATGGCTGGACGACAAGGCCCGCTTTTCCGGCGAACGCGACCTCGAGAACCCACTCGCCGCTGTGCAGATGGGGCTGATTTATGTGAATCCGGAAGGCCCCGGCGGCCAACCCAATACGCTCGAATCCGGTCGCCTGGTGCGCGAGACCTTCGCGCGCATGGCGATGAACGACGAGGAGACGGTTGCGCTCACCTGCGGCGGTCACACCTTCGGCAAATGCCACGGCGCCGGCTCGGCGACCCACGTGGGGCCGGAGCCCGAAGCCGCGCCCATCGAACAGATGGGTCTGGGCTGGAAGAGCAGCTACGGCACGGGCAAAGGCGGTGATCAGATCGGCAGCGGTCTGGAAGGCTCGTGGACGCCGACTCCGACCCAATGGGACATGAGTTATCTGGATGTGCTGTTCGGCAACGATTGGGTGAACTCCAAGAGCCCGGCGGGCGCCTGGCAGTGGACGCCGAAGCAGGCGACCGACAGCAACACGGCCCCGGCCGCGCACGATGCGTCGAAAAAGGTGCCCATCATCATGACCGACGCGGACATGGCGATGCGCATGGATCCGATCTACGAGCCCATCGCCCGGCGCTTCCACCAGAATCCGGATGAATTCGCCGACGCCTTCGCCCGTGCCTGGTTCAAGCTGACGCACCGCGACATGGGCCCGCGTTCGCGTTATCTCGGCCCCGAAGTGCCCAAGGAAGCGCTGCTCTGGCAAGACCCCATCCCCGCCGTCGATCATCCCTTGATCGACAACAAGGATGCCGCTGCTCTCAAGGCCAAGCTGCTGGCGTCCGGGTTATCGGTGTCCGAACTGGTTTCGACCGCCTGGGCCTCGGCCTCGACGTTCCGCGGCTCCGACCTGCGCGGCGGCGCCAACGGCGCGCGCATTCGCCTCGCGCCGCAGAAGGACTGGGAAGTCAACCAGCCGGCCCAGCTGGCGAAGGCGCTGAAGACGCTCGAAGGCATACAGAGCGAGTTCAACAAATCAGCGACCGGCGGCAAGAAGATCTCGCTGGCGGACCTGATCGTCCTGGCCGGCTGCGCGGGCGTGGAGCAGGCGGCGAAGAACGCCGGCATCAACGTGACGGTACCCTTCACGCCGGGCCGCATGGACGCCTCGCAAGAGCAGACCGACGTGGAGTCCTTCGCGGTGCTCGAACCGATCGCGGATGGGTTCCGTAACTATCAGAAGGCCAAGTACACCGTCGCGGCCGAGCATCTGTTGGTGGATAAGGCGCAACTGCTGACGCTGACCCCGCCGGAGATGACGGTCCTCATTGGCGGCATGCGTGTCCTGAACACCAACGTCGGCCAGATACAACACGGTGTCTTTACCAAGCGGACGGAGGCGTTGACCAACGACTTCTTCGTGAACCTGCTCGATATGGGCACCACCTGGAAGGCAAGCTCCGCGGACAATGACCTGTTTGAAGGGAGTGATCGCAAGACCAGCAAACCGAAGTGGACCGGCACCCGTGTCGACTTGGTCTTCGGCTCAAACTCCGAGCTGCGCGCCCTGGCCGAGGTCTATGCCGCGGCGGACTCGCAGCAGAAGTTCGTTCATGACTTTGTGGCTGCCTGGAACAAGGTGATGAACCTGGATCGCTTCGACCTGGCGTGATTCCGGAGGTGTGGGGCGTGCGGGACACATGTCCCGCGCGCCTTTTTGTCCGGGCCACGCTTGAAAAAGCGTAAAAGCGTTTTGCGGCACTGGCCAAGGTGGAAGAGCGGCACGCCAGGCACTACCAGGCGCAACTGGCCCAGGTGAACGCCAACTCGTCTAACATCGCCTGAAGCGGTGCTCGCCCGAATCGCCAGATGGCTACCAAATTAATAGCGCATTACCCATGTTGTACGTGGGCTAACGGCACTTTTTTCTAATAAACCAAGGAACACCATGAAAACCTATCTCTGTATTGTTTGCGGCTTTGTCTATGACGAAGCGGCGGGTCGCCCCGACGACGGCTTGGCCCCCGGCACGCGCTGGGCCGACGTGCCCGAAAGCTGGGCCTGCCCGGACTGCGGCGTGGCCAAGGCCGACTTTGAAGTGGTCGAAATTTAGGCAACGATGCAAACCCCTCTGATCGTGATTGGTGCCGGTCTGGCAGGCTGGACCACGGTGCGCGAATTGCGCAAACAGGGCAGCACCACGCCGGTGCTGCTGATTACGGCGGACAGTGGCGATTTTTATGCCAAACCTTCGCTGTCCAACGCCTTTGCGCAGGCGCGGGGGCCAGCGCAGCTCATCAACACGCCAGCCGCGAAAATGGCCGACACGCTGGGGGTCACGCTGCTGCCACGCACCCGCGTTGAAGCGATCAACACCGCCGGAAGAACCGTCACCACTGGCAGTGCAACGCTGGCCTGGAGCCAACTGGTGCTGGCGACCGGCGCCCAGCCGATTCGCGTGCCGGTGGGCGGCGACGCAGCGGATCAGGTGGTGAGCGTCAACTCGCTCGATGACTTTGCCTGCTTTCACGCCCGGCTGCAGCCTGCCAATGGCCAGCATGTGCTCATCATGGGTGCCGGCCTGATTGGCTGCGAGTTTGCCAACGATCTGGCCCAGGCCGGGTATCGCGTCAGCGTGGTGGACCCGGGCGCGCGGACGCTGGCGGCCCTGTTGCCGGAGGCCGCCAGCGCGGCGCTGCAGGAGGCGCTGCAGGCGCTGGGTGTCCGTTTTCATTTCGGCACCACGGTGGGCGCAGTCAATCTGGCGGCAGGTCAGTCAAGCGCTTCAAGCTCACTCGAAATTTCACTGGCCAATGGTCAAGTGATTGCCGCCAACTGCGTGTTAAGCGCCATCGGCTTGCGCGCCGATACGGCGCTGGCCCGGGCGGCAGGCCTGGTGGTGGATCGCGCGATTGTGGTCAACCCGCGCCTGCAGACCAGCGCCGACGGCGTGTATGCGCTGGGCGACAGTGCGCAGTACGCCAGCGCGGCCTCGCCGCTGTCGGCGCACGGCTCAACGCTGCCTTACGTCATGCCCATCATGGCAGCGGCCAGGGCGCTGGCCGCCAACCTGGCGGGCCAGCCAAGCGAGCTGGTTTTCCCGCTGATGCCGGTGACCGTCAAAACACCGGCACTGCCTCTGGTTGTTGCGCCTCCCAGGCCGGGAACCGCCGGAGACTGGGCGCAGGCGGAGCCCGGACTCTGGCAGTGGCTGGATGAGGCCGGTCAACAACGCGGCTTTGTGCTGGCAGGCGCGCAGACCGCCCAGCGCATGGTGCAGTCCAGGCAGGTGATCCTGTAGCACTGTTGCCTGTTGCACAGCCGGCAACGGCCGATGCGGCAAAAAAGGTAAAATCCTGGCACTTGTCAAAGCATTTCAGGAAGATCCATGTCCACCCCAGCAACCCACGCTCCCCACGTCGCGCACACCAGCCCCGCACCCGCCTATGAGCCAGACGCTGTCGAGGCCGTGGTGCCACTGATTCCCCTGGTGCTGCCGCTGGCTGGTGCCGTGCTGATATTCCTGCTGGCCTTCATCGCTGTTTTCATGGCTTGAAGCGGCCATGCCAAAACACCAAAGTCCGCATGACGCGGACTTTTTTTCGTCGGTAAATCACTGGCATATGACTTCGCGTTGCATTGGCAAGCATCAGCCGTCCGGCACCTGTCCTTCATAAGAGCCGAGTGAATTTCCCGGTGCTGCAAACGCCAGACCCTCGTTATTCGCCGAATCCGTGGCTGATTGCCTTGCTGGTCTTGCCCTGGCTCAGCCCGTACACCGCAGGGCCTACCCCCAATGCATGGCCATGGCTGATCAGCGCTTTCTGCGCAACCGTCGTGTGGCTGCTGCGGCGCAGCCTTGGCGTTCGGCTTGTTGCCCACGCCTGGGTGCTGGCCGCAAGCCTCAGCGCAGTGATCGGGCTGTTGCAGTATTTCGGGCTGGCGCACGCGCTCGGTCCCTGGGTCAGCCAAACCGCAACCGGCGATGCGTTTGCCAACCTGCGCCAGCGCAATCAGTTCGCCACGCTCACCAGCATGGGCCTGATTGCGCTCATGGCCATGCTTGCGCTGCCTGGAACCCGTCAACCAGCGGCCAACGGCGTGCCTTGGTGGGCCAACGCCCTGGCGGTTCTGCTGGCCCTGGGCAATGCCGCCAGCAGTTCACGCACCGGCATGCTGCAGTGGGTGCTGGTGCTGGCGCTCACGGCGGGGTGGGCTGCGCCGGGGCGGCGGCAATTGCTCATGTTTGTGCTTCGGGCCATGCTGGCCTACGCGGTCGCTGTACTGGCGCTGCCCTGGCTGCTGGAGCTGACGACCGGCGTCACCAGTGCGGGGCTTTTTGGGCGGCTGGTGGAGACCCCCGGCTGCGCCAGCCGCCGGCTGCTGTGGTCCAACGTGCTCAGCCTGATCGCGCAAAAACCGTGGCTGGGCTGGGGCTGGGGTGAGCTGGACTATGCCCACTTCACGACGCAGTACGCCGGCCCGCGCTTTTGCGACATCCTGGACAACGCCCACAATCTGCCGCTGCATCTTGCGGTGGAACTGGGGCTTCCTGCCGCATTCATGGCTTGTGTTGGTGCGGGCTGGGTGGTCTGGCGCGCCAAGCCGTGGCGCGAATCAAACCCGGCGCGGCAGATGGCCTGGAGCGTGCTGGCCGTCATCGCGCTGCACAGCATGGTGGAGTACCCGCTCTGGTATGGGCCGTTCCAGCTCGCCGCGGGCTTGTGCGTCGGGCTGCTGTGGGCGACCGTCGCCGCGCCGGAGCCCCGGGCAGGCGCGGCCTCAGACCTCAAGGGCCTTCGAAAAAACAAGGGAAACAGCGCTGCAGCCCTTATTACTAGTGCATTGACAGCTACTATTTTGATAGCTGCCCTGCTGTATGCCGCCGTCGATTATTACCGCGTAAGCCAGATCTACTTGCCAACCGAGCAGCGAAGCGCCGCCTATCGCGACGAAACCCTGAACAAGATAGGCGGCAGCTGGCTGTTTCGTGATCAGGCGCGCTTTGCCGAGTTGAGCGTGACCGCGCTCACGCCGGACAACGCTGCGGCCATACACGCCATGGCGCTGGAACTGCTGCACTATTCGCCCGAGCCCCGCGTCATTGAAAAGCTGATTGAAAGCGCCGTGCTGCTCGGCCGCGATGATGAAGCGGCGCTGTATCTGGCGCGCTACCGCGCAGCATTCCCGAAAGACCATGCGCGCTGGGCCGGGAAAAATGTGAAGTGACAGGCTCATGGCCGCTTGTGTGTGCGGCTTGTTATACTCACAACGCGCCGATTTGCTCAGCTTGCGGGCGCTTTAAAAGTACCGCTAAAGACGACCCTCCACGAACCCGGACTCGCCCTTAGCGATGCCGGGTTTTCTTTTTTCGCCGCTTGGCTTTCCGCGGTTTCCTGTCCTGAGATCGGGTGTTCCTATCGTGTCTTGCGCCTCAGTCCTTGTCGCCACACCTCAGTCCATGCATTTTGCCGGGGCCCTTGCGCTGCAAAGCGGCGCGTCGATTCGCGCCTATGACCTGGCCTATGAAACCTATGGCACGCTCAACGCCGACAAATCCAATGCCGTGCTGATTTGCCACGCGCTCAATGCCTCGCACCATGTGGCCGGTGTTTACCTCGACGAGGCCGGCTGCGTCAAGGAAAAGTCCGAAGGCTGGTGGAGCTCCATGATCGGCCCGGGCAAGCCGGTCGATACGAACCGGTTTTTTGTGATTGGCGTGAACAACCTGGGCTCGTGCTTCGGCTCTACCGGGCCGATGCAGACCAATCCCGACACGCACAAGGTTTACGGTGCCGATTTCCCGGTCGTCACCGTGCAGGATTGGGTCAACGCCCAGGCCCGCTTGCTCGATGCGCTGGGCATCCAGACGCTGGCAGCCGTCATGGGCGGCAGCCTGGGCGGCATGCAGGCGCTAAGCTGGGCGCTGCAATATCCTGAGCGCGTTCTGCACGCCGTGGTGGTGGCCAGCGCGCCCAATCTGACAGCCGAAAACATTGCCTTCAACGAAGTCGCGCGGCGCGCCATCGTGACCGACCCCGACTTTCATGGCGGTCATTTTTACCAGCATGGTGTGCTGCCCAAACGCGGCCTGCGCATCGCCCGCATGATCGGCCACATCACGTATTTGAGCGACGACGTGATGAACGAGAAGTTTGGCCGCCAGTTGCGCGGCGGCGCGGCCATCAGGTTTTCAACCCAGGAGATTGAATTCGAGATTGAAAGCTATCTGCGCTACCAGGGTGACAAGTTTGCCGAGTACTTTGACGCCAACACGTATTTGCTCATCACCCGCGCGCTCGACTACTTTGATCCGGCCAGCGCGTTCGGCGGCGACCTCAGCCGCGCTTTGGCAAAAGCCAGCGCCAAATTCCTGCTGGTCAGTTTCACCACCGACTGGCGCTTTCCGCCCGCGCGCAGCCGGGAAATCGTCAAGGCGCTGCTCGACAATCAGCGCGACGTGAGTTACGCCGAAATCGACGCACCCCATGGGCATGATGCCTTTTTGCTCGATGACCCACGTTATATGGGCGTGGTGCGCTCCTATTTTAATAGCAAGGTGGCGCCATGAACCGGCTGCCCGAAGTGGCTTCAAACCCGTCCCCCGATCTGCTGTCGCTGGCGCGGCTGGTGCCGCACGGCTCGCGGGTGCTTGACCTGGGTTGCGGCACCGGTGAGATGCTGGCCCATCTGATCCGCGAGCGCGGCTGCGCCGGCTACGGCATCGAAATCAACGACGCCAATGTGCAGGCCTGCGTGGCACGCGGCGTGAACGTGATCCAGCTCAACCTCGAAGAAGGCCTGGCCATGTTTGGCGACAGCTCGTTTGACGTGGTGCTGCAGATCGACACGCTGCAGCATTTGCGCAATGCCGAGGTCATGCTGCGCGAGACCGCGCGCGTCGGCCGCATCGGCATCGTCGCCTTCCCCAATTTTGGCCACTGGCCGAATCGCCTGGCCGTGCTGCGCGGGCGCATGCCGGTGACCAAGGTGCTGCCCTACCAGTGGTACGACACGCCCAACATCCGCGTCGGCACGCTGCGCGATTTTCAGGCGCTGGCCGAGAAAAATCACCTGAAAATTCTCGACCAGTTTGGC
>CAYJMW010000124.1:0-8501 GCA_964371235.1 uncultured Polaromonas sp. | reverse complement strand
GTCTCGGTGGCGGCGCCAGGCATCGCCTCGGCGGTCGGGTCGTGAAGCGGTTTGGCAGACATGCGGTGATTGCGTGATTTGATGACGGGCCAACTAAAGGGAATGCTCTCAATCGCGCCGCACCAAGACGCTTGGACAGGCTGTGACAGTGACCCTATTAGATGCAGGGACACCCGAGCGCGTCTATAACCGACACGGGTACTTTGGAGTAACCCAAATGGGTAGCGTACGCGTGTGCGGCTGACACCGCCATACCTCTTGCCTAAGGCGCTTTGGCCATATATATTGGCTTGGCAGGTGCCGCGGGTTTGCACGCTGTATCAGCTTTCGGTAATGTATTAGCATCGCCGGGAAGCAGACTGACCATGATTTCCAATCCGACCCAGTCAAACCCGGCAATGCCGGAAGATACGGGGGCGCTCGTCGGCGGATTGACGAGCGAGTTGACTGCGGGTACCGATCTGGAGTCGTTGTTGGGGCGCTTCCTGGTTTCCATTGTGGCGCTGGCCGGCGCCCGTGCTGGCGCGGTGCGGGTGTTGACCGACGATGAGCAGCATATGCGGCTGGTCGGGCAGCTCGGTTTGCCGCCGGATGTGCTGAGCACCGAACGCCTGGTAGAGCGTGACTGCGGTATGTGCGGCATTGCCGTCGGCAGCGATGTGCTGGGCTGGGTGGACGATGTTCGATCTTGCGCCCGTCATGGCACCGAGCCCTACTTTGGACTGGAATGCAAGAGCGTGCTGGCCATCTCATTGCTCCACGCGAACCAGGTATTGGGCATTTACAACCTGTTTTTTGAAACCGAGACCCAACTCAGCGCGCAGACCCAGACTATTCTGCGCCTGATTGGACAGTTGCTCGGGCTGGCGCTGCACAACGCACGCATTGAGCGCGAGCGCCTGCGCGCGACGGTGATGAAAGAGCGTCAGGAGATGCTCAATGAAGTGCATGACGCGATTGCGCAGACGCTGGCCTACGTGAAGATGCGATTGCCCCTGCTCAACGATGCCATGCTGGCGCACGACGACGCGAGTTCACTTAAGTACTTCTCGGATGTCAAGAAGGCCGTTGGTGAGGTGCATGATAACCTGCGCGAGGTGATGACTTATTTCCGCACGCGCATGAACCCATTGGGCCTGTTGCACGCGCTGCAGGGCGTTGCGGACGGTTTTGCTGGCCGCAATGGCATCACATTGGAGATCAGAAATTCGGCGCAGAATCTAGGCTTGACCGACGAACAGGAAATTCAGGTGTTTTATATTATTCAGGAAGCATTGGCTAACATCGCCAAGCACTCCATGGCCCGGCATGCCGTGGTGATGATTGACAGGACACCCCAGCGGCTCGAATTTCTGATTGAAGACGATGGACTGGGTATGGCGAGTCCGTCTGTGTCGACCATTGTGACCACCGCGCAGGGGCTCGCATCAGCCGCTCATTTCGGCATGGACATCATGCAGGGCAGGGCACAACGCATAGGCGGCTGTCTCGAGGTTGGCAGGAATGACGGTGGCGGCACGCGCGTGCGGCTGATACTTCCAGCGAATTCAACGACAGCGGGGGCTGGCACATGACGACCAGATTACGGGTGATGCTGGTGGACGATCACGCGTTGTGCCGCAGTGGACTCACGGAGCTTCTGGAACACCGCGGCGGGATGACCGTGGTGGGCGCAACCGGTGCGCCCGAGCAGGTGGTGCCGATGTTGCGTGAGCATCAGCCGGACCTGATGGTGCTGGACTTGCGCCTGGCCACCACGGATGGTCTGAGTGTGTTGCGCCAGATTCGAGCGGAGGGTTTGGACATCACTGTGGTGGTGTTGACCATGAGCGATAGCGAGGATGACCTGTCGGCGGCGCTACGCGCAGGTGTGCGCGGTTACCTGCTCAAGGATATGGAACCCGAGGAAATGATCGACGCCATCGGGCGGGCGGCGCGTGGCGAGATGGTGGTCGCATCCGCCATGACGCTCAAGCTTGCACAAATCCTCCAATCCGGCCCCAAGGGATCGGTCAAGGGCGATCTGGTCGCCTCGCTTACCGATCGTGAACGCGAGGTCCTCGATCACGTTGCGCGCGGCCAGAGCAACAAGGTCATTGCCAAGGCATTGGATATCAGCCACAACACCGTCAAGCTGCATGTGCGCCACATCATGGACAAGCTCAACCTGCGCTCGCGGGTTGAAGCGGCGGTATTTGCGTTCGAGTACCGCAGTTCACCGGACGGGGTCAAGGCGGCCAGTGAGGCGGTCGAAAAAGTCAAGGGCTGACGCAGTCAGCAGGCCGGGTGGGTGATACGGTCGCGCTGGTCAGATGCGGATCGAACCAGGCCAGCGCTTCATGCAAGGTCACGACCTCACCGATGATGGTGAGACAGGGTGATTTCAGGCCATGTCGTGCCACGCGCTCAGGCATATCGGCCAGCGTTCCGGTAACCACTTTCTGGGTGGCGATGCTGCCGTCCTGCACCACGGCAATCGGCAGGCTTGCAGCCGCACCGTGGGCCATCATCTGGCGGCAAATCTCGCTCAGGCCCCCCAGCCCCATGTAAATCACGACCGTTTGGTGCAGCCTGACCAGACTGGGCCAGTCGAGGTCGGCGGTGCCGTCCTTCAGGTGGCCGGTGACAAATAGACAGCTTTGCGCATAGTCGCGATGCGTCAACGGGATGCCGGCGTAGCTTGACACGCCCGAGGCCGCGGTGATGCCGGGCACCACCTCAAAGGCGATACCATGTGCCGCCAGCGCCTGCATCTCCTCGCCGCCACGCCCGAAGATGAACGGGTCGCCGCCTTTGAGGCGCACCACCTGCTTGCCCTCGGTGGCCAGCTTGATCAGCAGCGCGTTGATTTGTTCTTGCCGCATGGTGTGCTCATTGCGGCGCTTGCCGGCGTAAATGCGCTCGGCGCCTTGCGATACAAAGTCCAGCACGGCGCTTGACACCAGGTGGTCGTAGACGATCACCTCGGTTTGCCGCAGCAGGCGCACGGCCCGCAGGGTCAGCAACTCCGGATCGCCGGGCCCGGCCCCAACCAGGTAAACGCGGCCGCGCCGGTAGGGCGTCGGGGAGATGAGGTTTTTCAATGGGAGGTCCCCTTGCTGCCGCATCCACCGCCGCTGCCGCAGCCGCCGCTGCCGCAACCCTGGGGAGCACAAGCACCCGGGGCGTCTTGTGCTTCCTGGCGCTGGTTGACGAAGATGAAGTTGAACTGGCCGGGTTCGAGTTCGACGAAGTCGAGCATGGTGTCTTCAAGCAGTTCCCTGTGGTGTTCAGCGATCACGACTGCCACTTCCTCGAATTGGAGCCGCATGTCCTGCTCGCCCGCATCGTCGAAGCCCATGCCGTAATCGATCGAGCCATCGGTCCCCAGCCGCGCGGCGATGCGCAAGGTCAGGTTTTCCGCGCCGCTGTCGCGGGCGGCCTGGTGGATCTGCTGTGCCGCGGCGCTGGTCAGTGTAAACATGGTGTGCTCCTGTTGCGATTCAATGTTCGCCCTTGGTCTTGAGCAAGCCGGCCAGGCGGTTGCCCTGTTTCTGCGGACCGCCCCGGGGGAACAGGTCGTGCAGGTAATGGTTGTTGCCGTGTTCGGGGCCCCAGACTTCGGTGAAGTGCCAGATCATGGCGCGCACCTGGGCCTGAACGCCGTGTTCAGCGTAATAGTCGCGCAGGAAACGGATCAGTTGCCAGTGCTCATCGGTCAGCTTCAGCCCCTCGTTTTGAGCCTGGGCCCGCGCGAAGTCCTCGGACCAGTCGTAGAGGTTTTTCAGGTAACCCTCGGAGTCGGTCTCGACCGGCTTGCCGTTGACCAGCAGCGTTTTTGTGAAGACGTCATTCACGGCGGGGCTCGCGGTCATGCTGCCGCTCCAACGGGTTCTGCCAGGAGGGCGGCCTGTGAGGTCGGGCCCACTGCGGCCGCGCGCCTGGAGCGCACAAAATCGACAAAATGCCCAGCCCAGCCATCCGCTCCGATGCTGCGCAAATGCGCATACGAGGCCAGCACATTGCGATGCACGATGCCGTCATGCTGCCCATCCACGCCGTGGCCGCGCTTGACGCGGTAGGCAAAGCGCACGTCGGGCGCCAGATTGTCCAGGCTGGAATAGTGAAACTCATGGCCGCGCAACTCGTGCGGCCATGATGCCTGCTGAGCCGGCCAGGGCGCATCGGGCGTGGTGGCCAGGGTGACATAGCCGCGCCCGACGGGCTTGTCATGCATGGTGATGTCACCGGGAATCGCGCCGACCATGCGGCAGGTCTGGCCGCGCCAACTCACGGAACGCGCCAGGTACATCAGGCCGCCGCACTCGGCATACACTGGCAGGCCGGCTTCGATGACGCTGGCGATTGCCTCGCGCAGCGCGGCATTGGCCTGGAGTTCGGCCATGAACATTTCAGGAAAGCCGCCGCCGATGAACAGACCGTCCACCTCGGGCAGGGTCGGGTCGTTCAGGGTGTCAAAGGGGACGAGCTCGGCGCCAGCCGCTTCGAGCGCCGCCAGGTCGTCGGGATAGTAAAAACCGAAAGCCTTGTCGCGTGCCAAGCCGATGCGCACAACAGATGCCCGTTCATCCTGAGCTTGTCGAAGGGTTTTCTGTGTGGCGTAGTGGCGGGCTTCGACAGGCTCAGCCAGAACGGAGGGCGATGGCACCACGAGAGCCGGTGCGCTGGCGGCGACGTCCATCACCTTCTGCAGGTCCACCTGGTCGGCGATGCGCTGGCCGATGGCGCGGACGCGCTGCGCGGCATCGTCGGCTTCATGGCTGGGCATCAGGCCGAGGTGCCGCTCGGTGACGCTGAGCAGCGGGTCATGGGCGATCGCGCCGAGCACCGGCACATCGGTGTAATGTTCGATCACGGCGCGCAGCTTGGCTTCATGCCGGCTGCCACCGAGCTGGTTGAGGATGACGCCGGCAATCCGGATATTGCGGTCGAAGGCCTGGTAGCCGAGGATCAGCGGCGCGATGCCACGCGTCATGCCGCGCGCGTCGATCACCAGCACCACCGGCAGGTCCAGCATGTGGGCCAGCGCCGCGTTGCTGTTGCTGCCGTCCAGCGCGAGGCCGTCGTACAGGCCCTTGTTGCCCTCGATCAAGCTGATGTCGGCCTGGGAGTCATGCTGCGCGAACAGGCTTCGAATCTGCTCGGGCGACATCAGATAGGGGTCGAGGTTGAAGCAGGGCCGGCCGCTGGCCTGACCCAGCCACATCGGGTCAATGTAATCGGGCCCCTTCTTGAACGGTTGCACGCGCAGGCCGCGCGCGGTGAGGGCGGCGCACAGCCCGACGCTGACCATGGTCTTGCCTGACGATTTGTGGGCAGCCGAGATGAGCAGGCGGTGGTTCATGACTTTGCGCTTCAGTGCGCGGCCGCTACGGCAGCCGTGTGGCCCGCTTCTTCGGGCTGGTCGTCCATGCGGTCTGGCAGAAAGCCCAGCAGCTTGAGTGCCAGCACCACGATCACGCCCACCATGGCAAAGCCGCCTAGGCCCAGCAGCCACTCGGGCAGGCTGGGCGCATAGGCGCTGACCACGCCGTCGCCAAAGCTGCTGCTGACCTGGTAGCCCGGGAACAGCACCAGCGGATAAGCCTGGCTGCCGATGATGGTGACGTACATCTGGGCCATGCCGCCGAGGATAACCAGCAAGGCTGCCAGCACAATCATCTTGCGCGAGCCGCTGGTGCGCGGATGCAGCAGCAGGATGAGCGGCAGCAGGCTGCCCAGCAGCATCTGGCCGAACCAGAACAGGCTGGTGTACAGGCCGCCTTCAAGCAGCAGGAAGCGCTCCAGGCCGCCCTGCTTGGCGAAGTACAGGTTGGTCAGGTGATAGACCAGCACGAAATAGGCGGCGGTGGCCACGAAGATTGCCAGCAGGCGCACCAGCCGGGCCTGCAGGCCCGGGCCCAGCGGGCGGTGGCTCCAGTGACTGGCCCCCAGCAGCACTATCAGGAACACCGCCAGTCCGTAGGACAGCGAGAACACGATGAACATCGGGCCCAGCAGGGCCGAGCCAAAGGCCTGGCGTCCGATCAGGAAGCCGAAGATGGAACCGGTACCGGTGGTCAGCAGCAGACGCCAGATGAAAGCGGCAAAACCGGCGTAGCTGGACCAGGGGTTCATGCGCCGCTCCATCATGGTCCACAGGTAGGCGACAACCAGGCCCATGAAGCCCGAATAGAGAATGATGTTCAGGGCGAAGATCGACTTGAAGTTGTAGTAGGTCATCGCGACGATTAGCCGGTCGGGCCGGCCCAGGTCGAGCATGAGCACGGCCAGGCCACCGGCCAGCAGGGCGATGGCCAGCAGGCCCGAGAGCGGCGCCAGCGGCTTGTAGGCTGTCTTGCCGAAGACCGAGGCCATGGACGCCACGTTGAGTGCACCCGAAGCCGCCACTACCAGAAACACCGCAAACACATGCGGCAGGCCCCAGACGATCTGGTTGTTCATGCCGGTCACGATGTGGCCGTTATGTTCCATGTACCAGGCCGCTGCCAGGCCGATGCCGGTGATCAAAGCCAGGACGCCGAGCAGCCCGTAGTAGCCGGCGCTTCGGCCTTCCAGTTGACGCAAAGTGATCTTCATTTTCAGATCCCGATGTAGCGCACGCCGGTGTTGAGGTTCAGGTCCTCGCGGATCTGGCGCGTGGCGTACCGGGCCACGCGTTTGGAGATTTCGCTGTCAGGATCGTTCAGGTTGCCAAAGATAATGGCCTCATGCCCGGCGGCACTGCAGGCCTGCACGCAGGCCGGCGATTCACCGCGATCGACCTTGTGCACGCACATCGTGCAGCCTTCCACCGTGCCCATGCCACGCGGCACATCGGGCTTCTGATGGCTCTGGGGTTCGTGCACAAAGGAGCGCGCCTTGTAGGGGCAGGCCATCACGCAGTAGCGGCAGCCGATGCAAGTGTGTTTGTCCACCAGCACAATGCCGTCGGCGCGTTTGAAAGAGGCGCCGGTGGGGCACACATCCACGCACGGCGGCTCGGCGCAGTGCTGGCACATCATGGGCAGCGACTGCGTCTTGCCGGTGCGGATTTCCTTGATCTCGATCTTGCGAATCCACTGCGAATCGGTCGCCTTGGTGCCGCCGGAAAGCCCGTTCTCGGTATTGCAGGCGGTGACGCAATCGGTGCAACCGCTGGCGCACTTGCCACTGTCGATCAGCATGCCCCAGCGCACCTTGCTGCTGGCGCCAGGGCTCAGGCCGTTGCCGGTAGGCGCGGCCTGGGCGATCTCGATCAGGCGCACACCAGGCGCGATCAGAATGCCGGCGATACCGGCCGCTGCGACACCCAGAAAGCCGCGTCGACTGGTCGGCGTGTCGGTCGATGGGTCTGCAGCAGGCGGCGTGAGGTCTGGCTTCATGGCTTGCCTTGGGACACCGGTAGAGCGGCAGCTGCGGTGGGGGCCTGGTTGGCATGACATCCGAAACAATCGATCTTGACCGCCGCATAAGTGTGGCAGCTTTGACAAAAATTGGTCCCCGCCGCATTCACGCTGCCGGTGCTCTGGCTGGCGTGGCAGCCAATGCAGGCTTTCAGACTGTGTTGCCCCGTGCGAACCCCGCCGCGCAAGGTGTCGTCGCGCTGGTGTTTGAGCAAATCCATGTGGTTGCGCCGCATGAAGGCCGGATCGGCCACGCACTGCCCACCGCGAGCCGCCTCGATCACCGGCTGGGGCACGCGCGAGACCGATGCGTCGCCCGCATGGACAGCCCCGCCGATCAGCAGACCAAGCAGGAATACAAGGGCACCAAGTCGCGGGACACCGCGGAACCGGCTTTGCCGGGCCGCTGGTGTCGCCCCCTGCAGGGGGGGGGCGGAGCGACACGAAGTGCGCGCAGCTTGGGGGGGAGCCATGTTCAATCTCCAAGACCCATCTGGATGTAGCCGGTGGGGCAGACATCGGCACAGATGTGGCAACCAATGCATTTGCTGTAGTCGGTGTCCACATAACGCCCGGTGGTTGACTTGGACTTGGGCACCTTGAACACCGCAATCTGTGGGCAATAAACCACGCAGTTGTCGCACTCGAAACACTGGCCACAACTCATGCAGCGTTTAGCCTCGGCCACCGCCTGGGCTTCCAGCAGGGGCTGCAGGCGCTCCTCGAAGTTGTTGAGCGCCTGCTCGGCAGTCAGGGTGATGGTGCCGCGCCGATTGCGGGCTACATAGGGAAAATGGCCCAGGAACAACTCTTTGTGCGAGATCACGTAGCGATCGGAGCGGTTGTCGAAGTTGTGGATGGCGGCCGTACTCTTGTCGGTGCCGCGAATGGGCTCATGCACTTCGCTGAACGTATAGCCCTTCTCCATCATCTTGCGCTTCAGGTCGAAGGCGTGCACGTCGATCTTGGGGCGCTTCTCCAGCGGCTCGTTCTGCAGGAAGCGGTCAATGCCGTCGGCCGCGATGGCACCGTGTCCGATGGCGGTAGTCAGCAAATGGGGCCGCACCACGTCGCCGCCGACAAAGATGCCCGGCTGGCCCTGCACCTGGTAGTTCT
>CAYJMW010000123.1:0-8791 GCA_964371235.1 uncultured Polaromonas sp. | reverse complement strand
GCGGCCGAGTAACCCTCGAAGCGACTCTGCATGATTGATCTGGGCATCTCCAAACTGGCGCTGATCGGCGCCGTGGCGCTGATTGTCATCGGCCCGGAAAAGCTGCCGCGCGTAGCCCGCACCGTGGGCACCCTGCTGGGCAAGGCGCAGCGCTATGTGGCCGACGTGAAGCAGGAAGTCAGCCGGTCGATGGAGCTTGACGAACTCAAAAAAATGAAAGACACGGTTGAGGGGGCCGCCCGCGATGTCGAGAGCTCGATTCAGACCAACGCCAGCGAGTTTGAGAAATCATGGGCTGAAACCACCAGCATGGCTTCTGGCGGCGCGCTGCCTGGCGAGGAAATTTTCCCCGAATACCGGCACCCCAAAAAGAAGTGGCGACTCAAGCAGGGCGCCACGCCGCAATGGTACAAGGCCCGTTCGGGCGTGCGCACCAAGGCGCTGTCGGGCGCTGCCCGCGTGGCACGCTTTCGCCCGCAACCGGGCCGCCATGTCTGATCTTTCCTGCTGATTTTCCCTCTTGATCCTTCTTTTTTCGCGTGCACTCCGGCGCAAACCATCCAGCGCAAAACTCCTTCATGAGCGACCCCGACCCCCAAAAAAGCGACAAGCCTGACGAACTTGCGGGCACCGAGCAGCCCTTTGTGCAGCACCTGGTGGAACTGCGCGACCGGATGATCAAGGCGGCGATTGCCATTGGCATTGCGGCGGCCGTGCTGGCGCTGTTTCCTGGCCCTGGCGCGCTGTATGACCTGATGGCCGCGCCGCTGGTGGCCAGCCTGCCCAAGGGGGCCACGCTGATCGCCACCAACGTCGTTTCGCCGTTCGTGGTGCCGATCAAGATTCTTTTCATGGCCGCCTTCATGATTGCGCTGCCGGT
Source organism: uncultured Polaromonas sp. (assembly GCA_964371235.1). Lineage (GTDB taxonomy): Bacteria > Pseudomonadota > Gammaproteobacteria > Burkholderiales > Burkholderiaceae_C > Polaromonas. Next base: position 7,911 of record CAYJMW010000123.1, on the reverse strand, counting down.
GGTGCTGTATCAGGTCTGGGCCTTCATCGCGCCCGGCCTTTATTCGCACGAAAAGAAACTGGTCATGCCGCTGGTCATTTCGAGCACTGTGCTGTTTTTTGCGGGCGTGGCTTTTTGCTACTACTTTGTGTTTGGCCAGGTCTTCAAGTTCATCCAGGGCTTTGCGCCCAAGTCCATTACGGCGGCGCCAGACATTGAGGAATACCTCAACTTCGTGCTCGGCATGTTCCTGGCTTTCGGTCTGGCATTCGAAGTACCGATTGCGGTGATTTTGCTGGTGCGCATGGGCGTGCTCAGCGTGGCGCAGCTACGCCAGTATCGCGGCTATTTCTGGGTGCTCGCCGCCATTGGCACGGCGCTGGTCACGCCGCCCGATGCGGGCTCAATGATCATGCTGCTGATGGTTGTGGGCGGGCTGTATGAACTCGGTATTGTGGCGGCGCAATTTTTCGTCAAGCACAGCAAGGCCCCCAAGGCCGAGAGCGACACCGAAGCGGCCAAGCCCTGACCAGAGCGTTTTATTGCTGAATTCTTGGCCGCTGGCGCTTGCCCGGCGTGACTGAAATCTCGGTCTGGCTGCCCGCGCGCAGCACGCTCAATGGCGCGGGCGTGCCGGGCTTGAGGGCTGCCACGGCAGTCAGCAACTGGCTTACGTTGTGGACGGCCTTGCCATTGACGGCGGTGATCACGTCGCCGGGCCGTATGCCCGCCTGCGCGGCCGGGCCGTTTTGCAGCACGCCGGTAATCATGACACCGCCGGCTTTCGCGATGGCAGGCGCAAGGCCGAAAGTAGCGGCCAGCTCGGGGTTCAGGTCCTGCGGCTCAACGCCAATCCAGCCGCGCGTGACCTGGCCGTCTTTCACGATGCTTTCCAGCACCTGCCTGGCGGTGGACACGGGTATGGCAAAGCCGATGCCCATGGAGCCGCCCGAGCGCGAGTAAATCGCGGTGTTGATGCCCATCAGGTTGCCATTGATATCGACCAGCGCACCGCCCGAGTTGCCGGGGTTGATGGCCGCATCGGTCTGGATGAAGTTCTCGAAAGTGTTGATGCCCAGCTGGTTGCGGCCCAGCGCGCTGACGATGCCGCCGGTCACGGTCTGGCCCACGCCAAACGGGTTGCCGATGGCCAGCACCGGGTCGCCGACCTGCAGCGTGTCGGAGTCCCCCAGCACGATGACGGGCAGTTTGTCCAGCTTGATCTTCAAAATGGCCAGATCGGTGTCGGGATCGGTGCCAATGACCTGGGCCCTGGCCTTGCGGGTGTCGTTAAGGATCACCTCGATGTCGTCGGCGCCTTCGACGACGTGGTTGTTGGTCAGGATGTAGCCGCTGGCGCTGATGATGACGCCGCTGCCCAGGCCAGCCTGCGGCTCACCCGCGCCCTGGTCGCCGAAGAAGAACTTGAACCACGGGTCATCCGCGTTCGGGTTTCTGGCCGCGGCCTTGCTGGTGTTGATGCTGACCACTGCCGCCGAGGCCTGTTTTGCGGCCGAGGCGAAGCTGCCGACCGGGCTGGCGCTGCGCGGCACGCTGCTGGCCGGCGCCTCGACCACGGACAAGCCGCCGAGTGACGCTCCAGTGTCGAGCCATTGCGGCTTGAGTGTTGCCACCACAAAGTAAGCTGCCAACAGTACGGTGACGGTCTGGGAAAAGAGGAGCCAGGTGCGCTTCATGGTCATAAATGCCTAAGGTTCTAAAAAGCTGGAAACCAGCGCGAAAAACGCGTGCAACGATTGTCCCTCAAGCTGAGACAATTGGCGCATGGGAATTGCCCCGTCAACTCACCGTCAGGATCTGCTGCAAGCATTTGATGCGCTGCTGCAGCCTGAGCGATTCAACGACCATGGCCCGAACGGCCTGCAGGTGGAGGGGCGTGCGCAGATTTGCAAGATCGTTTCCGGCGTCACCGCCAGCCGCGCGCTGATCGAAGCGGGCATAGCCGCGCAGGCCGATGCGATTTTTGTCCACCACGGCCTGTTCTGGCGCGGCCAGGACGGCTGCGTCACCGGCTGGATGAAGCAGCGCCTGGCGCTGCTGCTGGCCCACGACATCAACCTGTTTGCCTACCATTTGCCACTCGATGCCCACCCGCAATGGGGCAACAACGCGCAACTGGGCCTGAAATTGGGTCTTGCGGCCCGCGGGCGCTTTGGTGAACAGGAACTGGGCTTTCTGGGCGGGCGGGCCGATGGCGGAAGTTTTGCCAGCGCCAAGGCACTCGCTGAACGCCTTGAAAATGTATTAAATCGGCCTGTAGTCCATATAGGACGGGAACATGATGCTATTAAAAATATAGCATGGTGCAGCGGCGGGGCGCAGGGCTACTTCGAAGCGGCAATTGCGGCGGGGGCTGATGCGTTCATCACCGGCGAGATTTCAGAGCCACAAGCGCACTACGCGCGCGAGATGGGCGTGGCCTTCATCGCCTGCGGCCACCATGCATCGGAGCGCTACGGCGCGCCGGCCGTTGCGGCAAAGGTGGCGGCGCAGTTCGGCCTGGCGCACCAGTTCATCGATATTGACAACCCGGCATGAATAAACCTTCATGACTAAGCCCCTGCTCATCACCATGGGCGATGCGGCCGGCATCGGCCCGGAAATTATTGCCAGGGCGTTTCGCGATTCACCGGCCGAAATGACGGGCTGCGTCGTGGTCGGTGACGTCGCCACGATGCGCCGCGCCGCTGCGCTGCTGGCGGCGCCCCTGGCCTTGCCGGTGGCGTACCTTGAGAGCTTGGCCGAAGCGCCGTCGGTGCCGCCGCACTGCATCGCAGTGCTACAAAAATGTGAGCTGCCTGCGCCCGTTCCGTATGGGCAGGTGAGTTCTTTGGCGGGTCAAGCCGGAGCCGACTGTATTGTCTGGGCGGCCCGCGCCGTGCTGGCCGGCGACGCTGCGGCGATGGTCACTGCGCCGATTCACAAGGAGGCGCTGGCTGCCGCCGGCGGCTGGGCGGCCGGTTTTCCGGGCCATACCGAGATGCTGCAGGCCGAAGCCGCCGCGTTTCTGGGCAAGCCAGTGAGCGAGGTGCCGGTGCGCATGATGCTGGCCAATGACGAACTGAAAACCGTACTGGTGAGCATTCACATGTCGTTGCGCAAGGCGATCGAGGCTGTCACCTTTGAAAACGTGCTGCAAACCCTGCGCATCACGCACCAGGCCCTGAGCGCCAGCCTGGGGCGGTCTCCCCGCATTGCGGTGGCGGGCCTTAACCCGCATGCCGGCGAGGGCGGGTTGTTTGGCAGCGAAGAGCAGACCGTCATCGCCCCCGCCATTGCCGCGGCCCGGGCCGAAGGCCTGAACGTCAGCGGCCCCTTCGCACCCGACACCGTCTTCATGCGGGCGCGCCATGCCCCGGGCCAGCCGGGCGAGTTCGACGTGGTGGTCGCGATGTACCACGACCAGGGGCTGATTCCGGTCAAGTATCTGGGCGTGGAGCAGGGCGTGAACGTCACGCTGGGGCTGCCGCTGGTTCGCACCAGCCCCGACCATGGCACGGCATTTGACATTGCCGGCACGGGGACGGCGGACGCGTCCAGCCTGATTGCCGCCATCGGCATGGCGCGCAAGTTGGCGGGCCAATCAAATACTTAATGAAAATTATCTTTTGCCCAATAAGAACGGGCGCATACAGCTACTGAATTAATAGCGTTTCGGGGACTTAGTGTTTCAGGCTGTCGCGGATTTCGCGCAGCAGCACGATGTCTTCGGCCGGTGCCGCAGGCGCTGCAGGAGCGGCTTCATCTTTTCGTTTGAGCCGGTTGATCTGCTTGATCATCAGGAAAATGATGAACGCCAGGATGGCGAAGTTGACCGCCACCGTGAGGAAGTTGCCATAGGCAAACACCGGGACGCCGGCTTTTTTCAGTGCATCGAGGGTGGTTGCGGTGCCGGTCGGCACGCTGCCAAGCACCACGAACAGGTTGGAAAAATCAAGCTTGCCGACCGCCGAGCCTATCACCGGCATGATCAGGTCACCCACCACGGAATCAACAATCTTGCCGAAAGCCGCACCAATGATGACGCCGACGGCCAGGTCAATCACATTGCCCTTGACGGCAAATTCCCTGAATTCCTGCATCATTCCCATGAACTGCTCCTTTGGTTGTGGGGCCTTGCGGGTCGCGCGCCGCGAGATTCAACAAGCGATTATCTGCCTTGAAAACCGGCTTTGCGCTCCGCTACAATTGCCAGTTGACCTTACCCAAGCCTTTTTCAAGCCAGTTCTTGAAGGATTTTCATGACCGAAGCAACCCTGAACAGTCTGCCGCACGGCGCGCCTGTTGATAAAGATAAACGAAACTGGATCGTGGCCACCTGCGCCGTGGGCGGCGCTGGCGTTGCAGCTGTCGCCGTTCCCCTTGTCAGCAGTTTTCAGCCGTCCGAAAAAGCCAAAGCGGCTGGTTCCGCTGTGGAAGTTGATATTTCCGCTCTGAAGCCGGGCGAAAAAATGACAGTTGAGTGGCGCGGCAAGCCGGTCTGGATTCTCAAACGCACAGCGGAACAACTCGCCACCTTGCCCAAGAACGACCCTTTCCTGGCCGACCCGAAGTCGCAGCGCAAGCTGCCCGACTGGACGCCCGAATACGCCCGCAACGAAGGCCGTTCCATCAAGCCCGACACGCTGGTGGTGGTGGGCATCTGCCCGCATCTGGGTTGCTCGCCGTCAGACAAGTTTCAGCCCGGCGCGCAGCCTTCGCTGCCGGACAACTGGGACGGCGGCTGGTTTTGCCCCTGCCACGGCTCCACTTTTGATTTCGCCGGTCGCGTTTTCAAGAACAAGCCCTCACCCGACAATCTGGAAGTGCCCCCGCACATGTACCTGTCAGACTCAAAGTTGCTGATTGGCGATGACAAGAAGGCTTGAAGGCGTGCCAGCGTCTTCAACAGACCTTGCAGCCGGAACCCGCCTGACAGGTCGTCCTGATACCTCAGCACTGCAGCGAGCGCTTGCCAAAGAACCCCACCGAACCAGGATCAGTTATGGCTGAATTCAAAGAAATTTCTCCCGATGCCCCGTTTGCTGCCAAAGCGATGAACTGGATCGATAACCGCTTTCCCGCCACCAAGCTCTTCAAGGAGCACATGAGCGAGTACTACGCGCCGAAGAACTTCAACTTCTGGTACATCTTCGGTTCGCTCGCCCTGCTGGTGCTGGTGATCCAGATCATCACCGGAATCTTCCTGACCATGCACTACAAGCCCGACGCGGCGCTGGCGTTTGGTTCGGTCGAGTACATCATGCGCGACGTGCCCTGGGGCTGGCTGATCCGCTACATGCACTCGACCGGTGCTTCGGCCTTTTTTGTTGTCGTTTATCTGCACATGTACCGTGGTCTGCTTTACGGCAGCTACCGCAAGCCGCGCGAGCTGATCTGGATTTTCGGCTGCGCCATTTTTCTGGCGCTGATGGCCGAGGCCTTCATGGGCTACCTGTTGCCCTGGGGGCAGATGAGCTACTGGGGTGCCCAGGTCATCGTGAACCTGTTTTCAGCGATTCCCTTCATCGGCCCTGATCTGGCGCTGCTGATCCGGGGCGACTATGTGGTCGGTGACGCGACACTGAACCGTTTCTTTTCCTTCCACGTGATTGCCGTTCCGCTGGTGCTGCTGGGCCTGGTGGTGGCGCACGTCATTGCGCTGCATGAAGTGGGTTCCAACAACCCTGACGGCGTGGAGATCAAGGGCCCGAACGCGCCGCGCGATGCCAATGGCCATCCGCTCGACGGCATTCCGTTTCACCCCTACTACACGGTGCACGACATTTTTGGTGTCAGCCTGTTCCTGATGGTTTTCTCGGCCATCATCTTCTTCGCACCCGAGCTGGGCGGCTATTTCCTCGAGTACAACAACTTCATCCCTGCCGATCCGCTGCAGACCCCTTTGCACATTGCCCCGGTCTGGTATTTCACGCCCTACTATTCCATGCTGCGTGCCATTACCAACGAGATGATGTATGTGCTGATTGCCTGTGTGCTGGCCGGCGCGGTGCTGGGTGTGGTCAAGGCCAGGGTCGCCAATCTGTTCAAGGCGGTCATCGTGGGCGCTGCCGCGGTGATGGTCGCCGCCATGCTGATGATCGACGCCAAGTTCTGGGGCGTGGTGGCGATGGGCGGTGCCGTCATCATCCTGTTTTTCCTGCCCTGGCTGGATCACAGCGAAGTCAAATCGATCCGCTACCGTCCGGGCTGGAACAAGGTCCTGTACGGTGTTTTTGTCATCGACTTTTTCGTGCTGGGCTACCTGGGCATGCAGCCGCCTTCGGCGATCGGTGGGCGCGTGTCGCAGGTTGGCACCCTGTTTTACTTCGGCTTCTTCCTCTTGATGCCCTGGTGGAGCCGTTTGGGCAGCTTCAAGCGCGTTCCCGATCGCGTGATTTTTGTGGCCCACTGAGCTTGAGAACCATAACCATGAAAAAACTGATCCTCGCCCTGATTACCGCGGCCGGCTTGCTGGCCGGCGCACAGGCCAGCACCGGCGGCATTGCCTGGGACAAAGCGCCTGCCAAAACGAACGATCTGGCCGCGTTGCAAAACGGCGCCAAGCTGTTTGTCAATTACTGCCTGAGCTGCCACTCGGCAGCCTTCATGCGCTTTAATCGCCTGAAAGACATCGGCCTGACCGACCAGCAGATCAAGGACAACCTGCTCTTCACCACTGAAAAAGTGGGCGAAACCATGACGGCCGCAATCAACCCAAACCAGGCCAAGGCCTGGTTTGGCGCCAACCCGCCCGACCTGACCGTGATTGCCCGTTCGCGTTCCGGTGCCGGCGGATCAGGCGCCGATTACCTCTATACCTATCTGCGCACCTATTACCGCGACGAGACCAAGGCTACCGGCTGGAACAACCTGACTTTTCCCAATGTGGCCATGCCGCATGTGCTATGGGAACTGCAGGGCGAGCGCAAGCCGGTGTACGCCGAGCAGGAAGAGCACGGCCAAAAGGGTGAAGTCTTCAAGGGCTGGCAGCAGGTCACGCCCGGCGCCATGACGCCGCTGCAATACGACCAGGCCATTGGCGACCTGGTGGGTTACCTGCAGTGGATGGGCGAGCCGGATCAAAACACCCGGGTTCGCATTGGTGTCTGGGTGATGATTTTCCTTCTCTTGTTGACCTTCGTCACCTGGCGCCTGAACGCGGCGTACTGGAAAGACGTCAAGTAATTTTTCGCTGGTGTATCTGCCGTGGCTGCGCCCCGGCGCACATCGGCATCTTCGGAGTGGAAGGGTCCAGGGTTTGATTCCTGTCCTCCACTCTTTTGTTTTCAGGAGTTTCGAATCATGATGGTCCTTTATTCAGGCACAACCTGCCCCTTCTCGCATCGCTGCCGTTTCGTGTTGTTTGAAAAGGGCATGGATTTTGAAATCCGTGACGTCGATCTGTACAACAAGCCCGAAGACATCAATGTCATGAACCCCTATGGGCAGGTGCCGATTCTTGTTGAGCGTGACCTGATTCTGTACGAATCGAACATCATCAACGAGTACATTGACGAGCGCTTCCCGCACCCGCAACTGATGCCCGGGGACCCGGTTGACCGTGCGCGCGTTCGCCTGTTCCTGCTCAACTTCGAAAAGGAATTGTTCGTTCACGTCAGTGCGCTGGAATCGCGCGCCACCAAGGGCAATGAAAAAGCGCTGGATAAGGCCCGCGCGCATATTCGCGACCGCCTGACGCAACTGGCACCGATTTTCCTGAAAAACAAGTTCATGCTGGGCGACAATTTTTCCATGCTGGATGTGGCCATTGCGCCATTGCTATGGCGCATGGACTACTACGGCATTGACCTGTCGAAAAATGCGGCGCCGCTGCTCAAGTACGCCGAGCGCATCTTTTCACGCCCCGCTTACATCGAAGCGCTGACGCCCTCCGAAAAGGTCATGCGCAAGTAATATGGCCCCCACGCT
>CAYJMW010000122.1:0-8927 GCA_964371235.1 uncultured Polaromonas sp. | reverse complement strand
GACGGTGCCCATTTCCAGGCCAATGATGCCGCCGCCCAGGATCAGCATGCGCTTGTTCGCACGCGCATGGCCCCTTGACTGCGTCAGCGCCTAAACTTGCCCGCTGAGCTGATGATGGACAGATCGGCGAAGTCCAGCCCGGTATGGTCGGTCGGGCTGTAGCTGATCTCCAGGCCGCCCAGATCGAACTTGTGCATGCCCTCCAAGGCAGTCTGAATTCGCTCCCGCGTGGGCTTGCTGCCGCTTCGGCGCAACGCTTCCACCAGTACCTTAGCCGACGCAAACCCCTCCAGCATGGCGGGGCTAAGGTCGGTGATGTTGCGGGCTTTGGCCAACTGTAACGCTTCCTTGACAAAGGGGAATATCAAAGATTTTGGCAGGACCTGGCTCACGATCACCCCTGGTGCATCTTCGCCAAGGAGTTGAATAAATCCGTCTGAGGCATTGTTGGACAGGGTTACAAACTGCACCTTGCTGCCAGCGGCCTTGCTTGCACGTATTCCGGCTACGACGGCAGGCCCTGTGCCAATGATCATGACGGCCTGCGGCCGTTCCTTGTTCAGTAGCGGCGCAATGACAGAAAAATCGGGCTTGTTGCGATCAAATTTTGCCACCACAACCGCCTTGAGATGGGCCGCCTCCAGGCCTTTTTGCGCACCTACAAGCCCATCCAGACCAAAGCTGTCGTCCACGTGCAGGATGGCAATGCGTTTGATTCCAATCGAGGTCAGATGAACAATGGCCTTCTCGGCTTCACGCTGGTAGGTCGCGCGAACATTGAATACGTTTTTTCTGACGGGTGAATGCAGCACCAGGGCCCCTGTGGATGGCGCAATCAAGGGCACACCGTATCGTTCGAGTGTCGGAATAATAGCCTCAGTGTGGGGTGTGCCACGGGTCATGAACATGGCCACGACCTTGCGCTCTTCAATCAATTCACGGGCGTTGCTTGCAGCCAGCTTGGGGTCAAACTTGTCATCCAGCGTGATGAGTTCTATTGTCTCGCCACCCACCCCACCCTTGGCGTTGATGGCATCGATGTAGAGCTTGGCGCCAATGCTGGTCTCCTTGACCGTGGCGGCCACGGCACCGGTCACAGCCGTGGTTTGCCCGATCAAAACTTGGGCGTGAGCCACCACACCAAGGGTTGCCAGCAGAAGGCTGGCAATTCGTTTTGCGTTCAACATACGCTTGTCTCCTGATAGTTGGGCACTTGTCACACCCTCCCCGGCCGCGGCCTCAGCGCCGCAGGCAGGGTGCGGCCGTGGTGGTGCCCGCTGAGATGGGAATCCAATCCGACATGGGACGGCAGGTGCCGGCGATGCAAATGTCGTAGTCGCGGGCAAACTCGGAGCGCGTCAGCAGCAGGCGGCGCGTCCAGCGCATGTCAGGGGCCGGGCGGTAGTGCCACACACCCTTGGCATAAACAGAACCCGGTGGCGGCTCCATGCCGGCGCCCGATCCACGGACCCGGGCGCTGTCCAAGAACAGCCAGTCGCCCGCGAGGATGTAGTCCTCTTCCCAGTCGATTTTTTCAATCGAATGCTGCCAGCGCAGCGTGAACTGGTGGACCGGAAGCTCCGCCTGCAAGCTTCCGGCGATCAGGCACAGGGCTGCCAGCCAGGACATGCCTAGGCAACCGGTTTGGCGGCAGTGTCGGCGTTCAGGGCAGACGCGACCCCACGCCTGCGCTTGCGCAACAGACCCCACACCACCAGAACGACGGCCATGGCGAATCCGATCTCATCGGTCAGCGTGTAGGCAGACACCAGCATGCCTGCCGTGATGGCACACCACACCCGTTGTGCAGTGGTCAGGTCGGCGTGCAAATGCCCCACCACCACGCCGCCCCACAACACGATGGCCAACAGGCACTTGAGCACGACGTAGGCCACCGCCAAATAAGTCCAGTTGCCTTGCAACATCAAGGCGTTGTCGTAGACCGCCATGAACGGGATGACGAAACCGGCCACTGCAATCTGGGTCGCCTTGAAACCAATCTTCATAGGCGAGGCCTTGGCAATCGAGGCTGCAGCAAAGGCAGCCAGTGCCACCGGTGGCGTCAGGTCGGCCATGATGCCAAAGTAGAAGACAAACATGTGCGACACCAGCAAGGGCACGCCCAGCTTCAGCAAGGCCGGTGCGGCAATGGAACTGGTGATGATGTAGTTGGGAATGGTGGGAATACCCATGCCCAGCACCAGGCAGACCAGCATGGTCAACAGCAGCGACAGGAAGATGCTGGTCTCGCCAACCTGCAGCACAATGCCCGCGAAACTGGTGGCCGCGCCGGTCAGCGACAACACGCCGATGATGACGCCGACCACCGCGCAGGCCAGACCGACCGGCACGGCTTGTTTGGCGCCATCGGTCAGGCCCGCCAGCAAGGTGTGCAGGGTCTTCTTGCCACCGTGGATGAACAGGCACGCCACCACCAGTACCGCAATCACGGCCAGCACCGGTTGAATCCCCCATTGGATGAAGCTGGAGGCGCCTATGCCCAGTGCAAACCACAGCACATAGCGAAACGCCGTGGAGTGGATGCGCGCCGCCAGCGCGGCGCCCAGAATCAGTAGCGCGGTCATGCACAGGCCCATCATGCCGGCAAACTTGGGCGTGAAGCCGTGGAACAGCATGAACACCAGCACGACCAGGGGCACCATCAGGTACCAGTTTTCGCGCATATGCTTCCACGGATTCGGGCACTGGTCCTTGGGCAGGCCCAGCAGTTTGGCACGCCCGGCCTCCAGGTGCACCATGGTGAAGGCGGTGAAATAATACAGCAGGGCCGGAATGATGGCCGCCTTGACAATCTCGGCGTAGGGCAGGTTCAGGGTCTCGGCCATGATGAAGGCCACGGCCCCCATCACGGGGGGCATGATCTGGCCACCCATGGATGCGGTGGCCTCGACCGCACCGGCAAACACCGAGGAGTAGCCAAAACGCTTCATCAGCGGAATGGTGAACTGGCCCACGGTCAGCACATTGGCCACGCCCGAGCCCGAGATCATGCCCATGAAGCCCGACGACAACACCGCCACCTTGGCCGGGCCGCCCTTGGCGTGGCCGACAAAACCCAGGGCAATGGCGTTGAACAGGCGGATCATGCCGGCGTGCTCCAGGAAAGAGCCAAACAGGATGAACAAGAAGATGTAGGTGGCCGACACCAGGGTGGGCGTGCCATAGATGCCGTCGGTACCCAAAAAGAGCTGGTTGATGATGGCGCTGTAGTCGTAACCCCGGTGCGCCAGACTGCCCGGCAGGTATTGCCCGAACAAGCCATAGGCGAGGAACAGGCCACACACAATGGGCAAGGCCAAGCCCATCACGCGGCGCGTGCCTTCGAACACCAGCGCGACCATGGTGGTGCCCAGCACCAATTCGACTTGGGTCGGATCGCCGCTGTGTTGGATCACGTCGGCCTCAAAAATCAGGTGGTAGAAACCGATGGCAAAGCCGCTGAGGCCCAGTAGCCAGTCGTACCAGGCCACGGCGGACAGGCTGCTTTTCTTGAAGGCGGGATACAGGATGAAAGTCAGCAAGGACAAGAAGCCCACGTGAATCGAACGAATCGGCAGGCTCGACAGGGCGACCAGATCGGCCGCGATGACCAATTGGTAGACCGAAAACAGCAGCGCGAACACCATCAATATGGTGGCCGACAGACCGTGTGGCGAACGCTTTCTGCCGTGTTCCTCGAATTCGGGTTCGGCCCCTGCGGGCGGCTTGTGGTCCAGCAGGGCGTCAAGGTCGATGACGCCCGCTTGCGCGGGAGGCGCCGCGGAAGATGCATGGCTCATGGTGAATCCTCAATAATTTTAATGGTGTACGAAGATGCCCAGCCCCGCACGCGGGCTTAGCTGGACACGCTGTCGATTACTTCAACAGGCCGGCTTCGCGGTAGTACTTCTCGGCGCCAGCATGCAAGGGGATAGGCAGGCCAAGAGCGGCATCGTGCTTGACGATGCCTTTGGCCGCCGTGTGTGCAGCCACCATGCCATCGATGTTGTCAAACATGGACTTGGTCATGGCGTAAACCACATCGTTCGCGACACCTTCGTGTGTCACCAGAATGTTCTTGATGGCCACCGTGGGCACCGGTGTTTTTTGCCCGTTGTAGGTGTCGGCTGGAATGGTGGCCGCCTGGTAGGCAGGATCGCCCACTTTGCCAACCACTTCCGGCGGAATGGAGACCACCACGATGTTGATCGATACGGCCAGATCGCGGATGGAGGCCGCGCCCAGGCCCACGGATTGCAGGGTCACGTCCAACTGGCGGTTCTTCATCAGCTCCACCGATTCGCCAAAGCCCAGGTATTCCACCTTGGCGAAGTCCTTGTAGCTCAGGCCTGCGGCCTTCAGGATGGCGCGGGCATTGAGTTCGGTGCCGGACTTGGGCGCACCGACGGAGATGCGCTTACCCTTCAGGTCGGCAATGGTCTTGATGCCGGACTCGGCGTTGGCGATGATCTGGATGTAGTTGGAATACAGGCCGGCCACGGCGCGCAGCTTTTTCAGCGGCGTCTTGAAGCCGGCTTCTTCGTCGCCCTTCCAGGCGTCCGACACGGCATCGGCCAACGCAAACGCCACTTCACCCTTGCCCTGTTGCAGCAGGTTCAGATTTTCCGCGGACGCCTTGGTGGCTTGCACCGAAATCTTGGCGCTTGGCAGCACCTTGCCGTAAGCCTGGCTCAGCGCCACACCCAGCGGGTAGTAGATGCCGCTTTGACCGCCGGTCAACACATTGATAAAAGTCTGTTGCGCCTGGATCGCGGGCGCCGCGATCAGGCAAATCGCCCCGACCAAGCCCAACCAAAACGAACGTCGTGCATAAGCAATACCTGTGCGTGTCATATTTGTCTCCATAGAACCGTATAAAAATAATTCGATCAGCCGGTCGCAGGGCCATGCCTGCCGTTCTGAATCGCCATAGGAATTTCGCTTCCGACAGCCTCTGTGTTGGCGGGCTTGGGTTCGGAAACCGATCCATCCTCGGTCATGCTTATGCACTGTTTGTGCCAGCCAGGCGTGCGCCGGCGACACCGCCTATGTCTTTGAAAACAAAGGAGAAATTTGATTCGCCCTGCGGGCGAGTCAGGCCGGGCGTGCGGATTTCCGCAAACTCAGCGCCGGGCTATGCGGAATTCAGCACACTGCACGGCAACAAACCGGCGCTGACCTTTTTGCTTGGGTCCCTGGCCAACACCCGTATGGCGCGCTACGGTCGGCCCACCGGGATATTGTGTTTCTTGAGTTTGTCGTACAGGGTTTTCTTGGGGATGCCCAGGCTTTCCGCCGCCAAAGCCACATTGAACGCACTGCCGCGCAGGGCCTGTGCGATGAGTGAGGCTTCATAGGCGTCCACCCGCCGTGGCAGGCCATCGGTCTCGGGTCCGGCACCGCTCTGCTCGCCAACGCCAGGGGCGCCCGTGTCGGCCACGCCCAGCACCAACTGGTCGGCGAAGTTGCGCAGCTCGCGCACATTGCCAGGCCAGTCGCGCTGCTGCCACAACGCCATGTCGGCGGCGCTCCAGTGGGGCAGCGGCTTCTGGTAGCGCAGGGCGGCACGCTGCACAAAATGCGCCAGCAGCAGGGGGATGTCCTCGCGCCGCTCGTTGAGTCGGGGCAGGTCCACGTGGACCACGCCCAAGCGGTAGTACAGGTCTTCGCGAAACTTGCCCTCGCTGCTGAGCTGGCGCAAATCGCATTTGGTGGCGGTAATCACACGGCAGTCCAGCTCGACCGTGGCGTTACCGCCCAGGCGCTCCAACTGGCGCTCTTGCAAGACGCGCAGCAGCTTGATCTGTAGCCCCAAGGGCATGCTCTCGATTTCGTCCAGGAAAACGGTGCCGCCATGGGCATATTCGAGCTTGCCGATGCGCCGCTTTTGCGCGCCAGTATAGGCACCGGCCTCGCTGCCAAAGATCTCACTCTCAAACATGGACTCCGGCAGCGCCCCGCAGTTGATGGCCACGAACTCGCCCTTGCGGCCACTGGCCAGATGCAGTTGGCGCGCCACCACCTCTTTGCCGCAGCCGGTGGCGCCGTTGATCAACACATCGGCCGGGGTCGGGCCGATGTTCTGGATGAACTTGCGCAGCTTTTCAATAACGCTCGACTGGCCCACCAGCTCGGGCATGGCGGGGTGGGCGGCCCAGGCCTTTGCCAGGCGGCGGTTTTCCAGCACCAGGCGGCGTTTTTCCTGCGCCCGCAGGCAGCTCTCCAGCAGGCGATCGGCGGCAAACGGTTTCTCGATGAAGTCGTAGGCACCCTGGCGCATGGCCTCAACCGCCATGACAACATCGCCGTGGCCGGTGACCACAATCACCGGCAGGTCGGCGTCCAGGCGCATGGTATGCGCCAGCAGGTCCAGGCCCGAGGCCTGGGGCAGTCGCACATCGCTGACGACAATGCCGTTATAGTCCGCGTGCAACAAGGCGTAGGCCTGCTCGGCGCTGGCACAGGCCCGCACGGTGAAGCCGCCCAGCTCCAGGGTTTGCGCGGTGGCCAAGCGCACCGCTTGTTCGTCTTCCACCAAAATGGCATTGAGCTTGAACACCGCCGTCTCCCTCATGTTTTTGCCTCGGTACAGCGAGGCATGCTGACCACAAACTCGGCTCCGCACGGCGCATGGTTGCGGACCGTCAGGTGACCATTCATGGCCTGCACAATCGACGACGAAATAGCCAGGCCCAAACCCAAACCATGGCCCGTCGCCTTGGTGGTGAAAAACGGCTCAAACAAATGCTTGACCACCTCTTCAGGCAAGCCGCTGCCCGAGTCCAGGATGCGAATTGTCACCTGCTGGGCATCCGCCTCCAGCACAAGCCGCACTTTTTTCTCTGCTGAGTGATCCACCGCATCCAGCGCATTGCGCATCAGGTTGATCAGCACCTGCTCGATCCGCACGGTGTCACCCAGCACATGAAACGTGTCGGGCATGTGCAGTTGGAGTTGTACCGCATGCCGATCAAATTCGCTTTGCAGGAGCAGCGCGGCGTCATGGATGGCTTGGTTGACCTCCACCACCGCCACCGCTTCCGGGCTCTTGCGAGCAAAGCCCTTGAGCTGCGCGACGATGTTGCCCATGCGGGCACTGGCGGCGCTGATATGGCGAAGGTTCTCATCGGCCTGGTCGACCTTCCCACGCGATAGGAATGTGCTGGCGTTGTCGGCAAAGGCGCGAATAGCGGTGAGCGGCTGGTTCAGCTCGTGTGTGATGCCGGCCGCCATTTGCCCCAACATGGCCAACTTGCCGGCTTGCACCATTTCATTGCGGGTGGAGCGCAACAGATTTTCTGCTTGCTGCAGCTTGCCATATTTGGTGGCCAACTGCTCGTTGGCCGACAGCAGTTCCTGGGTGCGCAGGGTGATCTTTTGCTCCAGCTCATCGGCAGCCTGCTTCATGGCTTGCTGCGCCGTGCGGCGCTCTTCCAGGCGGCGCTTGCGCTGGTAATACACCGCACCAACGGCCGCCGCCACCACCAGTAGCAGCAGCATGACGACGGCCGACTGCAGGCCGGCGCGCAGAATTTTCCCCTGCGCCGGAAACAGCATCAGTTGCCAGCCCAGGCGACCCACCGGACGCTCGACGTACGCGCCAAAGTCGCTACGTGCCTGGGCTGGCAGATGGGCGATGGGGTCAATTCTTTTGCCCATGTACTGCATGGTCTGCCCAATGTCCTGTTGCACAGCGGGGGCTAATGGCAGCAGGCTGTGGTAGTTCCACTCGCTGCGGTTACTCAGAAAGACCACGCCCTGGCGGTCTGCCAGGGCGATGGGGTCTTCGTTGCTGCGCCAGGTTTGCTCAAACGCATCCAGCGTGATCTTGACAGCAATCACGCCTATGGGTGCGACCGAGCCGCGCTTGGCGCCCAAGGGGTAAACCGCTTGCGAGATGAAATAGCCGGGAATGTTGGTCGTGTTGCCAATGGCGTAGAAAGAGCCTGGCTTGCCGTGGATGGCGTCCCGGAAATACGGGCGAAACCCGTAGTTTTGCCCAATATAGCTTTGCGGGCTATCCCAGTTGCTGGACGCAATGGTGTTGCCATAGCGGTCTATCAGGTAGATGGCGGCCACCTTGGCCTGCAGTGTCAGCTCCTGCAGCGTGCCGTTGAGTTCCTGTTGCAGCGCGCGATTGTAAGGGCTGGCCAGGAGCTGGGAGGCCAGGGGCAAATGAGCTACCGAGTAGGGCAGGGTGTCAAAGCGGTCCAGCACCGCTTCCAGGTCCAGCGCAATGATTTGCAACTGGCGCTCGCCCGCCTGGTGCAGGTTGTCAGCTGCCGTGCGCGCGCCAACCCAATACGCCGACAACACCAAGCCCACCGCGAGCGCCAAAGCGCCGGAGAAGCTGACCATGCGTCGCGTTGGATACATGGGGTTTAGTCCACTGCCATTTTCAGTTCGCCCTTAGTTCCGCGCAGGGACGGCGACGGCTTGGGCTTCAGTCGGCTCGACCTGACCTTCGATGTCCGGACTCCACTCCCGCCAATCGTCGCCAAACAACTCCACCGGATGCGGCGTGCGGTCGGAACCATTGCCGCAGCGCATATCCTTGGCGGCGCAGTAGAGGTCGCACCCCCAGCACACCCGCTCGGGGTGCTGGGGGTGGGTGGGAAACTTTTTAGCCATGCCGGTGCGATGCGTCGCCTTCGCCCACGGTGCTTGGCTGGAGAACTACCGCCGCGACGGCGGCAAATCCGTGCAACTGCCATGCGCGACTTCCGCCGCCATGCCAATGCTCTCGCCCAGGGTCGGGTGCGGATGGATGGTCTTGCCGATGTCCACCGCATCAGCGCCCATCTCGATCGCCAGCGCCACCTCGCCGATCATGTCGCCCGCGTGCGTGCCGACCATGCCGCCACCGAGAATCTTGCCGTGGCCATGCGTCTCCGGACTGTCATCAAACAGCAGCTTGGTGTAGCCCT
>CAYJMW010000121.1:0-9124 GCA_964371235.1 uncultured Polaromonas sp. | reverse complement strand
CGCACCACGTCGCCGCCGACAAAGATGCCCGGCTGGCCCTGCACCTGGTAGTTCTTGTCGCTGTTGACGGCGCCCTTGCCATTGTTGAATTCGTCCAGGCCGGTGAAGTCCACCGCCTGGCCAATGGCCGAGACGATCAGGTCGGCCGGGATGTCTTCCTCGGTACCTTCGATGTTCTTGATCTCCAGCCGCCCGCCCGCGAGTTTGGCCTCGCAGCGGATCACACGCAGGGCAGTGGCACGGCCATCGGGACCGCGCACCACGCCGATCGGCGCCATGCCGCCGCGGATGGTGATGCCCTCGGCCAGCGCCTGTTCCACCTCGTGCCGTGTGGCCTGCATCTTCTCCACCGCAAACACCGAGGTCAGCGTCACGTCCGCGCCCTGGCGCGCCGAGACCTCGGCCACATCGTGCGCCACGTGGCCAGCAATCGCATGCTCGGGACGATCCGACTCGTTTACCTTGTCGATATGTCCCAGCCTACGGGCCACCGTGGCGACGTCAATCGAGGTGTCGCCGCCGCCGACCACTACCACCCGTTTGCCAACATGGCGTAGCCGGCCGTCGTTGAAGGCCTTGAGGAAGGAAGTGGCGGTCACGCAGTTGGGGGCATCCGCGCCTTCCACCGGCAAGGCCCGTCCCGCCTGGGCGCCCAGGCCCAGAAACACCGCGTCAAACTCGGCACGAATGTCGGCCATGCTGATGTCGGTGCCGATGCGGCAGTTCATGCGGGTGCTCACACCCAGGTCCAGGATGCGCTGGATTTCCGCGTCCAGCACATCGCGCGGTGTGCGAAAGCCCGGAATGCCGTAACGCATCATGCCGCCCAGCTCGGCGCGCTCGTCAAACAGGGTGACCGCGTGGCCCTTGCGTGCCAGTTGGTAGGCGGCGGACAGCCCGGCCGGGCCGCCGCCGATCACGGCCACTTTCTTGCCAGTCTGAAGCGCAGGCTTGGCGAACGCCAGCTTGTTCTGGATCGCATAGTCGCCCAGGAAATGCTCGACCGAGTTGATGCCGACAAAGTCTTCCACCTGGTTGCGGTTGCAGCCCGATTCACAAGGCGCCGGGCAGACCCGCCCCATGACCGACGGAAACGGGTTGGCCTCGGCCAGTCTCTGAAACGCGTATTGCTGCCAGATCATGCCAGCAGGCGGCTTCTCGATGCCACGCACGATGTTGAGGTAGCCCCGAATATCCTCGCCGGCCGGGCAACTGCCCTGGCACGGCGCAGTGCTTTGAATGTAGGTGGGGCACTTGTGTGAGTGGCCGGCGTCAAAAATCTCCTTTTGCCATGACTGTACCTTGTCGTCGCCGTCTTTATAGCGACGAAAATTGAGGGGTTTGGTCGGAATATTCTCGATAGGGGTGGACATGTCGGGGTCTCCTGAACGGGGTGGGGGCGGCCGATGGCGAGGCTACTTGTCGCCTAGGCGGATCGCCTTGCTGACCAACTGGTGAACGCCGCCTATCATGCTCATGTTGAAGCCATAGTAGGGCAGCACCTTGGTGAACTGGGACTTGCAAATGGCGCAGATCATGACCATGAAGTTCACGCCGTGGTCGTCCACCACGTTCTTCAAGGCTTCCATGCGGGGCAAGGCACCCTTGACGCGCAGTTCCAGCAGGTCATCAGTGAGCAGACCGCCACCACCGCCACAACAGAAGGTGTTTTCGTGGATGGTTTCTGGGGCCATGTCATGGAAGTGGTTGGCGACCGACGTAATGATGCGGCGTGGAATGATGAATTGACCCCCGGGCATATTGCCCATGCGCGAGCCCCGGGCCACATTGCAGGAATCGTGAAAGGTGATGATGCGGTCGTCGTTGGCTTCTTTGTCAAACTGAAGTGCGCCGCGCTGAATCAGGTCGTCGGTGAATTCGCAAATGTGCTGTGGCACCGGGTAGCGCTGATCGAGGTAATCAAACGGGCCAATCAAGGTGTTCCAGTAGCTGTAAGCCACACGCCACGCGTGGCCACATTCGCCCACCACAATGCGTTTGACGCCGAGCTCCAAAGCTGCCTCGCGCACGCGAAGCGAGATGTTGCGCATCTGCTCGTAGTTGCCAATAAACAATCCGAAGTTGCCGGCCTCCGAAGCGTGTGAACTCAAGGTCCAACTGATGCCGGCGGCATGGAAAACTTTAGCGTAGCCGATCATGCTTTCAATGTGAGGCTCGGCAAAAAAATCGGCTGAGGGCGTGATAAACAGAACCTCGGCTCCCTTGACATCGAGCGGAAATTTAATGTCAAGACCAGTTTCGTCCCTGGTGTCTTCTTCCAGTCCTTCGAGCGTGTTTTTCAGCGCCGGTCCGGGCATGCCCAGGTTGTTGCCGATGCTGTGTACTTTCCCGATGATTTCGTTTGTATACTTTTGCCCCAGTCCAATGGAGTCCATGATTTCACGGGCGGCCATGGTGACCTCGGCGGTGTCAATGCCATAGGGACAAAACACCGAGCAACGTCGGCATTCGGAGCACTGATTGAAATAGCTGTACCACTCGTCCAGCACCTCGCGCGTGAGGTCCACGGCCCCCACCAGTTTGGGGAAATGTTTACCCGCAAAGGTGAAGTAGCGGCGGTAAATTTTCCGCATCAAGTCCTGGCGCGCCACCGGCATATTCTTGGGGTCTGCCGTGCCCAGAAAATAATGGCATTTATCAGAGCAGGCTCCGCAATGCACGCAAGTGTCCATATAGACCTGCAGCGAGCGGTACTTGCCCAGCAACTCGCCCATCTTGGCAATAGCTTTGGTCTGCCAGTCCCCGACAAGCGCTTCCGGGAATCCAAGAGCCTTTTGAATCGGTGCTGCCGCAGCAAAAGACTTGATGTGCGACATGGCACCCACCTGCACCAAGGGGATGACCGGGTAGCTCTTGAGCTTGGGGGTTTCAAATGCGGCAGTAGCCATGGTCTTCAGGCCTTTTTGTCCAGCGCGGCAGCCCAGGCCGCGATATGGCGTTGCTCGCGGGCGTTGTCCGCCTGGTTGCGCGTCGGGCTGAAGAACAACCCCGGCGCGTGCAACAGTTTGCTGATCGGAAAGATGATCATCAGCAACGCCACCAGTGCCAAGTGCACCAGCAGCACCGGGTCACTTGGCAAAGGCTGCCAGTCAAAACGCATCAGGCCCAGCATGAAGACCTTGACCGCCACGATGTCGGTGTGCTTGACGAAGCGCATGCCAAGGCCGGTCAGGCCAATGGCCAGCAGCAGGGCCAGCATCAGGTGATCCGACGGGGTGGAGATGTAGCGCACGCGGTCCACCAGCCAGCGCCGACCCCACAGTCCGCCCAGAGCGGCGATCATGGCAAAGCCGGCATAGGTGCCAAAGGGCTGGATCAGCACCACCGGCAGCCACACCGGCTCCTGAAAATAGCGGGCGTGCCGCAGCAGCACCAGCAGCAGCGCAGCGTGGAAGGTCCAGCCGAAAATCCAGGTCCATTTGCTGGACTTGAACAGGCTCTCAAAGAGCACCACCTCGCGGGCCATACGCCAGCCGACCCCGACCGCCGTGACTGGCGCCGGTGTGGTGGGGATATTCAGTGGCGCCGGGGTCTTGGCGTAGCTGCGGATCTTGCGTGCCAGCCCAACCACGAACACCAGGACGGCGACGTTGAGCAGGACCGCAAAGGAGACAGTCAGCAGCGACATGGATGGGAGCCCGACAAGCAGAACCGGTCAGCAACAGCGCGACGCCACGGCCACGCTCAGATACAGCCGGTCGGCTTGGGCAGGCCCGCGATCTTGCAGGCCTGCTTGGCCGGGCCATAGGGGAACAGATCATAGAGGTATTTGCTGTTGCCCTTTTCCTCGCCGAACTTCTTGCCAATGGCTTTGGTCAGCACGCGAACGGCGGGTGCAATCTGGTACTCGTTGTAGTACTCGCGCAGGAAGTTGATGACTTCCCAGTGGTTGTCGGTGAGGGCGACTTTTTCCTCTTCGGCCAGGTGAGTGGCGGCCTCGGTAGTCCAGTCGGCCAGATTCAGCAGGTAACCCTCTTCATCAGTGTCGTAGTTCTTGCCGTCGATTTCAAAGCTCATGTTTTTCTCCAGGTAAAAAGAGTCGCAAATCCGTTTTGGCTTACAGCCAGGAGTGCGAGGTGTGGTGTTTCAGGGTCAGGTCCACAAAGCCGCCATAGTCGACCAGTGTGACGCCTTCGATCAGCTTGGCTGTGACACCGCGCGCGTCCATGTCGGGCTGAAGGGCGTAGACCTTCAAAGTTGAGCAGGCCTGGCGCACGTGGTCCTCAACCCCGGTACCGGTCGTCGCGGCGTAGACGGCGTCTTCGATCAGCAGCAGTGCGTGACCGGGTTGTGCGATCCTTAAACAACTCTGCAGTGTGCTCGTCTGGAACGGCGATTTATTGATGATGTGCAGCATGGGGTTTCCTCGGTTTCGAATGCTCGCCTCAGAAGCTCAGGATCACATCCTGCTCGGCCATGAGTCGGCCCATGGCTTGGGCATCGAGCACTTCCACGGGAACCAGCAGGTCCTTTTCGGTCAGCCCGCGCTGCGCCAGCGAAGCTTGATCGACATAGAGTTTTTCCACGTCGTAACCGTCCAGAGCACGGTAGCTGGGCGAGAAGTTCTTCATGCCGATGTCCTTGGTTTGCTGGCCCTTGACCAGTTCATAGACGCCGTCGTCGATGAAGACCAGGCTCACGTCCTGATCGAATGTGGCGGTGATCAAGACCACCTCCAGGCTTTCCAGGGCATAAATGGTGCCGTAAGGGGCTTTGCGGTTCACAAACATGAACTTCTTCACTTTGGGGCCGCTGGCTTGGGGTGTTGCTTGTTCGCTCATCACGGGTTTCCCAATCGGTCAATCGCCAAACGTGACCAGGCGGTCGGCCTTGATGCCGCTGTCCGCCAATTGGCCCAAACCAGAGATGCGAAAGCCCGGCGCCAGTACCTCTTCCTTGATACCGCGGCGCAACGCAGCCGCCACACACACCACCAGATCCACCTTGTGCTCTAAAGCCAAAGCCGACCAGCGGTTCACCACATGGCGGTCGTCCTGCGGCGGCTCGGTCAGCCGGGTCGCATTGTTGACGCCATCGTGATAGAAAAACACGCGCTGGATATCATGACCTTTGGCCAAGGCCGCGACCACGAACTGGTAGGCGCTGTCAGACGCCTGGTGCGTGTAGGGCCCTTCACTCACAACTAAGCCGAATTTCATGTTGGGGTCAATTCCAGTGGCAATCAAAAACGGATATGTGTCGACGCATTCAGGCTGGAGCGCGAACCGCGCCAGTCGTCAATCAGGTACTTGGTAAACGGCAGATCACATTTTTCGAAGAATTGAGGCCAGCCGATGCGCTCGATCCAGTCCGCCACCCGTTCCCATGAGCGCGCGTCTTCCTTGTAGGTGTACAGGATTTTCTTGACCATGGCCGAAACCTCTGGCCAGCGCGGCGGGTTGTTGGGCAGACCGGAGGCCACCATCTTCATGAAGGTGGGCTTGCCGCGGGCGTTGGAGTTCTTGCCGCCCACCCAGATCGCCAGCTTGCTGTGCTCGGGGTCATTGATCTGCATGGGGGGGCAAGGCGGGTAGCAGGCGCCGCAGCACATGCATTTGGCCTCATCAATTTCCAGTGACGGCTTGCCGTTGACCATGGCTGGCCGGATGGCCGCCACCGGGCAGCGCGCTACCACGGTCGGGCGCTCGCACATATTGGCCACCAGATCGTGGTTGATCTTGGGCGGCTTGGTGTGCTGGATGATGATGGCAATATCAGCCTGGCCGCCGCAATTGATCTCGCAGCAGGAAGTGGACAGGTGCACCCGATTGGGCATTTCCTCCTTGATGAATTCCGCGTGCAGGTCGTCCATCAGGGCTTTCACTGCGCCCGAGGCATCGGTGCCGGGAATGTCGCAATGCAGCCAGCCCTGGGTGTGCGCGATGGAGGACACCGAGTTGCCGGTGCCGCCCACCGGAAAGCCGTTGCTGGTGAGGGCATCAACCAGCGGCGCCACACGCGCTGCGTCAGACACCATGTACTCAATGTTGCTGCGAATCGTGAAACGCACATGCCCGTCAGCATAGTTGTCGGCGATGTCGCATAGCTTGCGGATGGTGTACAGATCCATCTGCCGCTGGGTGCCGGCGCGCACGGTCCAGATTTCGTCGCCGGTATGCGAGACATGGTGCAGTACGCCCGGACGCGGCCGGTCGTGGTACTTCCAGTTGCCGTAGTTCTTGAGCATCAGCGGGTGCAGATACGGCTTGTTGTCCGGGACGCCGCTCTCAATGGGGGTACGCATGGTGGCCATGTTCGTCTTCCTTAATTTGTTGGGGACAGAGCTTGCTCACCAGGCGTAGCTGCGGACCGTCCGGCAAGGTTTCATGTTTTCAGGCGGAGGCTTTTCGGGCGTTGATCTTGGCCACCTCATCGTCCCAGCCGTCGGCGCGGACATAGGGGTTGGTGCGGGGGGTGGACACCATGTTGGGGTCAATTTCCAGCCCGATGCCTTCCAGGAAATTGACCAGGCCAATGCGCTCGATCATCTCCCCGGTGCGCTCGTGCTCCAGCGCGTTTTCGGCAAAGAAATCGATTGACTTCTTTCCCAGTTCCACCAGCGCCTGATAATCCTCGTCGGTCTTCATGGGCATGAAGGGGGCCACCACCGTGCCCATCAGGTCGCCGATCTTGAGGGTGCGCTTGCCGCCCATCAGCACGGTCACGCCCTTGTCGGTGCCGGCAGCCAGCGCGCCGGTCATGACGTTGATGCAGTGCATGCAGCGCACGCAGTTGGCGTTATCGATTTCCAGCGACTGCGTGTCGTTGAGCGCAACACTGGTGATCTTCGGACCCCTGGCGACGTCCTTGGTCTCCTTGAGCATGATCGCCTTGGTCGGGCAGCGGCTGACCACGTCGTTGACCAGCTCGGTCAGGCCATGTTTGACGAACCACTTGCGTGCCAGCGGTTCATCGGTGCGTATGTTGTCGCGCCAGGTGCCGATGACGGCCATGTCGGCGCGCTGGATGGAGTTCATGCAGTCGTTGGGGCAGCCCGAAAACTTGAACTTGAATTTGTAGGGCAGCGCCGGGCGGTGCATATCGTCAAGGAAGGTGTTGAGCACCTGACGGTGCGCCCGTGCCTCGTCAAAGCAGGACTGCTCGCAGCGTGCCGCACCGACGCAGGACATGCTGGTGCGTACTGCCGGGCCGGCCCCGCCGAGGTCAAAACCAAGTTCATTTAATTCGTCAAAGGCACCCTGCACATTGGCGGTGCTGGCCCCCTGGAACATGATGTCGCCGGACTGGCCGTGAAAGGCGATCAGGCCCGAGCCGTGGCGCTCCCAGATGTCGCACATCTTGCGCAGTACCTCGGTGTTGTAGTGCATGCCCGCTGGCGGCTGAACACGCAGCGTGTGGAACTCCTTGGACGCCGGGAACATGTCGGCTACCTCGGAGAAGCGCGGGATGATACCGCCGCCGTAGCCAAACACGCCCACTGTGCCGCCTTTCCAGTAGCCTTTGCGGGTTTTGTAGGAGTGCTCCAGTTGGCCGACCAGGTCGGTCATGTAGTCGCTGTCCTTGGCCAAGCGCTTCAGGCCGGTCACAAAGCTGGGCCAGGGACCGCTCTCAAGCTGGTCGAGCATGGGGGTGTCGTGCGGTTTCTTGCTCATGGGTGTCTCCTGTCAGGTGGCGGCCATCACTCAAGCCCGGTGCGAGGTCTGCCTCGTTGGGCCAGTTCGTGTTCAACGATGGGACAAATGGTAGGTTTCGCATGCGTGCCGCGCTATCACCCTCGTTGAGTATTGGGGGCTACCCATTGGGGCTATATCACCCCACCCGAGCCGGCTATAGACGGCAGGGCTGTCCTTTGCGCCCAATAGCGGGCATGAGCACGATCACGCCAATCGAAAAACTGACCAGCCCGCTGGGGCGGCAGGTGATCGAATTGCAGCAGTTCGACCACGACGGGGGCGGCATGAGCCTGCTGCGAACCCGCATTCGCGAGGGCAGCCGTTTCACCGTGTTCGAGATCGACCCGCACACCGCGCGCTTGTGGGGCGCGGCGCTGCTGCGTTGGGCTGACGCCCAGCCCGAGTCCACGCTGCCCACGCAGGCGCCGACATGATCAACGCGGGTGCCGACATGCCTGGCGCGCCGACAGTGAGCGACGCGACCGTGGACGTGGTCTTTCCGCTGGAGGCGCGTGCGATGCCGCGCGACCATGCGCAGGCCCTGCAACAGGCCTTGTGCGCGCAATTGCCGTGGCTGCTGACGGAGCCGCTGGCCGGGATTCATCCCATCAGGATGGTGCACGGCCTGGGCGAATCAGCCCTGCTGTCGCGGCGCGTACGCCTGATGCTGCGGGTCGGCGCGTCGCGCGCCAACGAATTGTTGGCGCTGCAGGGGCTGGCCTTGCAGGTTGGTGGTCAGGCCGTGAGTTTGGGCGCAGCGCACCTGCGCGGCCTGCTGCCGCACGCCACCCTGTACGCCCACCGGGTGGCTGCCGACGGCGCCGACGAGCTTGCCTTCATGGCCGCCATCGGTGCTGAGCTGGCTGAGCTGGGCATAGGTGGTGTGGCAGTGTGTGGGCTGCACCATCACATGCAGGCGGCCGGGCGGCTGCAGGACACCTTCAGCCTGATGATGCACCAGTTGTCGCCGGCGCAATCGCTGCTGCTGCAACAGCGTGGCCTGGGACCGCAGCGGCTGCTGGGTTGTGGGCTGTTTGTGCCCCACAAGTCGGCGGCGGCGGTGTGAGTTATTTGCCAAATTGACAAGGAGACTGAGCGATGGGATACAAGATCAATGGCGTGGACTACGAGACCGACGATCAGGGTTACCTGCTGGAGCCGGTGTTGGACGATGAGGCGGTGCGCGTGATTGCCGCAGCGGAGAACATCGAACTGACCGACGCGCACTGGGAGGTGGTGAACTTCCTGCGCGACCAGTACCGCGAGCATGGCCACACGCCGAACTTTCGCGCCATGCTCAAGGGTATGGCCGATATTCGACCGGAGGTGGACAGCAAGTACCTGTACGACCTGTTCCCGATCGGCCCGGCCAAACAGGGCCCGAAAGTGGCTGGCCTGCCCCAGCCCTTGGGCAAAGGCGGGTATTGATGCCCCCACGCTCGTCACTGCGTGTACTGCGCTGCCCCCCG
>CAYJMW010000120.1:0-9199 GCA_964371235.1 uncultured Polaromonas sp. | reverse complement strand
CACACGCTGTTTGACAGCCCGCGCCACCCCTACACGCGCATGCTGCTCGACGCCATTCCGAAAATGCACGACACCGGCCGCGCCCGCACCCCGGTATCGGGCGAAGTGCCCAATCCTTTGAGCCCGCCCAGCGGCTGCGCCTTCCATCCGCGCTGCCCGCATGCCAACGCGCGCTGCAAGAGCGAAACGCCAGAGATGATTCACATGGGCAGCGCCCGCGTGGCCTGCCACGCCGTGCAAGAGGGCCGGATCTGAGGCAGCCTGAAACCCTGTGCCCAGCATGTCAGACATGGTCTGGTTACCATGTGTCTTTTTAAGGTAGATCATCATGAAGATCATGGATTCCATCCTGGCCGAGGCGGCCAACATCGCCGCCGTGCGGCGCGACATCCATGCGCACCCGGAACTGTGCTTCCAGGAAGTTCGCACTGCCGACGTGGTGGCGAAAAAGCTCACTGAATGGGGCATTTCCATTGACCGCGGCATGGGCACCACTGGCGTGGTCGGCATCGTGCACGGACGCGACGCGGGGAAATGCGGCCGTGGCGTGGGTCTGCGCGCCGACATGGATGCGCTGCCAATGCAGGAGTCCAACCATTTCGCCCATGCCAGCACCCACCCGGGCAAGATGCACGCCTGCGGCCACGACGGCCACACCGCCATGCTGCTGGCCGCTGCGCAGCACCTTGCCAACAATCGCGAGTTCGACGGCACCGTCTATCTGATCTTTCAGCCCGCCGAGGAGGGCGGCGGCGGCGCGCGCGAGATGATCAAGGACGGCTTGTTCGAGAAATTTCCCATGGAGGCCGTCTTCGGAATGCACAACTGGCCCGGCGCGCCGGTTGGCACTTTTGCCGTCAGCGCGGGGCCGGTCATGGCGTCAAGCAACGAATTCAAAATCACCATTCGCGGCAAGGGCAGCCACGCCGCCATGCCGCACCTGGGGCTTGACCCGGTGCCGGTGGCCTGCCAGATGGTGCAGGCCTTTCAGACCATTATCAGCCGCAACAAAAAGCCGGTTGATGCGGGCGTCATTTCGGTGACCATGATTCATGCCGGCGAAGCCACGAACGTGGTGCCCGATTTTTGTGAATTACAGGGCACGGTGCGCACCTTCAGCATTGACGTACTGGACCTGATTGAAAAGCGCATGAAGGAAATAGCTGAACACACCTGCGCGGCCTTTGAAGCGCGCTGCGAATTCGAGTTTGTGCGCAACTACCCGCCCACCGTCAACAGCGCCGCTGAAACCGATTTTGCGCGCCAGGTGATGACTGACCTGGTGGGCGCTGCCAAGGTGCGGGTGCAGGAGCCGACCATGGGCGCTGAAGATTTTGCCTACATGCTGCAGGCCAGGCCGGGGGCTTACTGCTTCATCGCCAATGGCGACGGCGCCCACCGCGCCAACTACGATGGCGGGGGCCACGACGCCGGTCCCTGCACGCTGCACAACCCCAACTACGACTTCAACGACGCGCTGATTCCGCTCGGCGGCAGCTATTGGGTGCAACTGGCCACGCGCTGGCTCAACACACCTGCCCGGGCTTGAGCCTGACTGATCGAGGGAACACCATGGATTTGCACGGAGCCTTTTCAACCCGCTATGTGGCAGCGCGCGACAAGTTTCTTGAAGCCGTCGCCAATGCCAACATGGCATTGCGCGCTTACGAGCATCCGCTCAAGGGGCGCGACGGCGAAACGCTGGCGCTCGATGTGGCGCTCGACGGTGCGCCCGACGCCGAGCGGCTTTTCATTGTCAGCAGCGGCTGTCACGGCGTGGAAGGCTATTGCGGATCGGGCGTGCAGATATGCGCCGCGCACGACGCCGAGTGGCGCGCCAAGGCCAGCGAGGCTGGCGTGGCGGTGCTCTATATTCATGCGCTCAATCCCTATGGCTTTTCGCATGTGCGGCGCACCACGCACGAAAATGTGGACTTGAACCGCAACTTCCAGGACTTCAGCCAGCCGCTGCCCGTCAACACGGCCTATCGTGAACTTCACCCCCTGCTGCTGCCCGAACAGTGGCCGCCCAGCGCCGAAAACCAGGCGGCCATCGCAGCCCATATTCAGGCTCACGGCTTGGCGCGCTTTCAGGCCGCCGTGTCGCAGGGGCAGCACGAGTTTGCCGACGGCCTGTTCTTCGGCGGCACTGAGGCGACCTGGAGCAACCGCACCCTGCGCCAGGTGCTGCGGAGCTACGGGCAGCGGGCGCGCCGCATCGCCTGGATCGACCTGCACACGGGTCTGGGCCCCAGCGGCGTCGGCGAGCGCATTTTTGCCTGCAAGGATGACCCCCAGGCGCTGGCCCGCACGCGCGCCTGGTGGAGCAGCGGCGGCGCCACGCCCGTGACCTCGTTTTACGACGGCTCCTCCACTTCGGCCCGCCTGACCGGGCTGATGTGGAGCGCTGTTTATGGTGAGTGCCCGCAAGCCCAATACACCGGCATTGCGATGGAGTACGGCACGCTGCCCATTTTCGACATGATTTCCGCTCTCCGCGCCGAGCACTGGCTGCACAATCATCCCGAAGCGCCGACCGAACAGCAGGCTGCGATCAAGCGGCAAATGATGCACGCCTTTTATGTCGATACCGACGAGTGGCGGGCGCAGATTGTCGCGCAGGCGCGGCAGGCCATGTTTCAGGCGGTTGATGGTTTGAGCGCAGCCTGAAGTGGCTTGACGTTTTTGGGCAGCAATTACCCGGGTTTGCGCAGGAGAGGGCAAGGGTCGCCTATCTGTCGCCGGCGCCGCGTGTAATTCCCGGCGCGGCGCCGTATCGGATGTGGCGCGGCCTTTATGAAGCGAGTCGGTCAGCCAATGCGGAAAAGCCGTCAACAACGAGATCGCTCGCGGGGTGAGGCTTCGGGTCAGGCGGACCTTCTGGCCCCCATTCATCGGGCCTTCGAACAAAGGCGGTTTTGAAGCCGCAGGATCGCGCGGCATTCAGATCAAAGTTGTGGCAGGCCACCATCAGAATCTCTGGGGGCTCCAGACCCAGCCATTGCGCAACTTTAAGATACGCTTGAGGGTGGGGCTTGTACACGCCAATCATCTCGCACGAGATGACCGCATCCCAGCCCAGACCATTTCTGCGGGAAACATCAACAACCATGGACAGCGGCAACATGGTGAATGAAGTGACGGGAAATTTTTTTCGCAAGCGTGCCAGGGCAGGCGGGAAATCGGGCCATGCCGATAGCTCGCGCCATGCCTGAAAAATGTGCTGCCGATCCGGCTGGGTAAAGTCTTGCAACCCGTGTTTCGCCAGCACTTCATCCAGTGCCGTGCGATGCACATCGTCCATGTTGAACGCCGGCTGCACCTGACCGACGATTCCCTGCATGGCCAGGCGCCGATAGTCATTTGTCACGACATGCCAGTCGCGCGTCGCCCCATGGCGCTCGCCGACTTGCTCAAATCGGCTGCACAGGCCAGCGTGCCAGTCCAGGATGGTGCCCCCCGTATCGAAGGTGAGCGCCTTAATGTTCATGGTGAGCGGCCTGTTGCAAAAATCGGCGTCATGGGGCTGCGTGATCAGGCCACCTTGTAGGCGGCAAAGCGTTCATCCACTTCAGTCGCAAATGCGTGGTTGGTGAAATTGCTCAAGGTTTTGACGGCAATGGCCAACACAATGTATAGCAGATCACGCTCCTGATAGCCCGCATCCAGAAACGCTTTCACGGTTTCCGCGCTGGGCAGACCGTGGCTTCGGACCAACTCCGTGGTGGCGGCGTACAAGGCTGCCAGTTTTGCGTCGGGAATCGGCCGGTGTTCGCGAATCGCCTGTAGCACCTCCTTGGGCACGCCGGACATCTTGTCGGCAATCATGCTGTGAGCCGCTGCGCAGTAGTTGCATCCGTTGGTCTGACTGACCGCCAGAAAAACCACTTCCTGCTCAGCCGGCTTCAAACCCGATTCACTGCGAAACAAGCCGTAGCCGTGCAGATACGTGCTGAGCACGGCCGGCGCATTCGCCATGTTGGCATACATGTTGGGGATGAAGCCAAGCTGCTTGAACGCAGCATCGAGAATTTCTTTTTGAGGACCTTGCGTGCTGGCGCGTTCAATCGGGTGCAAAGTCTTGACATAGGGGGCTGCGGACATCAACGGGTTCTCCTGTGAAACGGGCGATAACTTCCAACCGGACGAGAGTTCGTCGAGTTCCGTACCGCCGTAGATATATTAGGTCCGCTTGCGCACTCAAGATGGGTCGCGCGTCTCGTTCGACGCACCTTGCGTTTCATGCTTTGGGGGAGAGCCACTCATCGGGCTGCCCACTTTTGAGCCATTGCGTTGGGGAAGCGCCCAGCTTGCGAACAAAGGCGCGCGTCAAGGCGCCGGCGCTGCCATAGCCAACGTCATAGGCAACGTGTTTCAGTTGAATACCCCGCTTGAGCAGGCGCTGAGCCATCATGATGCGCCAGGAGGCCAGATAGTCGGCGGGAGTCTCGCCCGTGACCTCACGGAAGCGGACAGCGAAACGCGCGCGCGACATCCCAGCCACGGCCGCCATCTCTGACAGCGCCCACTGTCGGGCCGGGTCTTCCTGCAGGGCGACCAAGGCTTTGGCCAGGCGAGTGTCAGCCAGTCCAGCCAAAGTGCCGCCTTGTGTCAGACCCTGATCAATGCAGTGCCGAAGCAATCGAATCATCAGCACCTCGCACAAGCGGTCGAGCACGGCCTGGCGGCCACAATGCGCGGAAAATGCCTCCTCGAACATCAACCCCAGCAGTGCTTCAACGCCTGGCAGCAGGGCCAGTTCGACCAGCACCACCTCTGGAAGCGAATCCGCAATGGGGTTGCTGCCGCCACCGCCAAACTGAACCGTTGCGCAGACCACATCGGCGCCTGCACGCTCGTCCGCCATCAGACGGTGTGTATCCGGGCGCGGCAGGAACAACAAGCTTGGCTCGCCAATGTTGATCACTTCATGGCCTGCCCCAATCACTTGCACCGGTCCGCGCCTGACCAGGTGAAGGTGTCCGCGCAACGCGTCCTTTTCAAAATCATGAATGCCGCAGATGTTCCCCGTGTAGAAAACACCGGCATGCAGTGAAAAGTGAGTCAGCAGGGCGGTCAGGCTGTCCATGGTTTTGTCGATACGAATCATCATGTTGATGGTACTAAAAATGACCATTCGTATCTGCTTTTTAATCCGGGCTTTTGCCCCCGGTCAGGGCAAGGCAACAGGTCAGGCACTGTAAGAAAGCGGCAGCCTCCCGCGACTACCACGAACGAGCCGCTTCGGCGTCGCGCTCAAAGCCAAGAGCGACTGTCGGGCTGGCGTCGGCACTTCGAAAGACAGCCAGGGGGCCAGGGCCGGCTTCGCGGGATCACCGGATCACTCGTCAATGCAGTCATTGTCGCTGCTACAAAACACGGGAGACGTCACGATGGGAATGTCACTTGATTGGTTGGGCGGGCGCCTGGCCCGGTACCTTGCAAGACCATCGAAAGCTGGCGGCATTAGCCCGCCCACCGCCCCGGATCGCCTGCTCGCGTGTCTCAAGCCTGGCGACGTATTGCTGGTTGAGGGCAAAAGCCGTTTCAGCGCGGCGATCAAATACCTGACCCAGTCCACCTGGTCACATGCTGCAATCTACGTCGGCGGCCATCTGACTGAAGCGGGAGGCAATTCATCTCACTGCTTTGTCGAGGCCGATTTGGTTGACGGTGTGCGAAGTGTTGGTATTGGTCAGTTTGCTGACCTGCACACCCGCATCTGCCGCCCGGTGGGCTTGAGCGAGGCAGAGTGCCGCCAGGTCACGGCGTTCGCGATTGCCCGGCTTGGCAACCAGTACGATTTGCGCAACGTCATTGATCTTGCCCGGTATTTGTTGCCCACACCACCCGTTCCGCTGCGCTTGCGGCGCCGTATGCTGGCGCTGGGCAGTGGCGACCCGACCCGCGCCATCTGCTCAACCATGATCGCGCAGGCGTTTCAGTCAATCCGCTATCCGATCCTGCCAGTCATTGACAGGCGCAGCACCAACGACCCAAACTGCCTCGATTGCATGGAAGAAATTCTGCAAATACGCCATCACAGCCTGTTTGCACCGCGTGATTTTGATGTCTCGCCGTACTTCCAGGTCGTCAAGCCCAGCATCGAAATTGGATTCAACTTTCATGCATTGCGCTGGGCTTGATTCGCCCCTTGTCGAATTCCTGTAAATAATGCGCGCTTTCGGGGAGGGCGCGCGCCAGGTTGATTCCGGGCGCAGGCGGGTGGCATTCAGCCCGCACAGCAAGACAGCTGCTTGACATCCTTGAAGAAAGTTTGGGCGCAGAGCTTGAGCCCCTCGACCATCGTCAGGTAGGGGAACAATTGGTCGGCCAGTTCCTGAACCGTCATGCGCGCCCGGATGGCGATCACAGCAGTCTGGATCAGTTCACCCGCTTCCGGGGCCACGGCCTGCACGCCGATCAGCCGGCCGCTGCCCACTTCGGCGACCAGCTTGATGAAGCCGCGCGTCTCGAAATTGACCAGCGCACGCGGCACGTTGTCCAGGCTCAAGGTGCGGCTTTCGGTCTGAATGTTTTGTGCCCGGGCTTGCGCTTCGGTCAGGCCCACCGTGGCCACCTGCGGGTCGGTGAACACCACCGCCGGCATCGCGTTCAGATCGAGCGAGGCATCGCCGCCGGTCATGTTGATGGCCGCGCGGGTGCCAGCCGCTGCCGCCACATAGACGAACTGCGGCTGATCGGTGCAGTCGCCCGCTGCGTAAATATGCGATTGGCTGCTGCGCATCGCCTTGTCGATAACGATGGCTCCCTGCACATTGACCTTTACGCCCGCCGCTTCCAGTGCCAGACCATGCGTATTGTGTACTCGCCCGGTGGCGACCAGCAGCTTGTCGGCGCGCAACTCGCCGTTCGAAGTGACAAGCATGAATTCATCGTTGGCATGGCTGACATGGCTGGCCTGGGTGTGCTCCATCACCTCGATGCCCTCGGCGCGGAAGGCCGCCGTAACGGCCTCGCCGATGGCCGGGTCTTCGCGGAAAAATAGCGTGTTGCGCGCCAGGATGGTCACCTGGCTGCCGAGCCGGCCGAAGGCTTGCGCCAGCTCCAGCGCCACCACTGAAGAGCCAATCACCGCCAGCCGGGGCGGAATCGCGTTGCTCGCCAGCGCTTCGGTTGAGGTCCAGTACGGCGACTCTTTCAAGCCGGGAACAGGCGGCACGGCCGGTCTGGCGCCAGTGGCGACCAGGCAGCGGTCAAACGCCACCGTGCGCTCACCGCCTTCGTTCAGAGTCACCGTCAGGCTGTGGCTGTCCTTGAATCGGGCTTCGCCGCGCAGCACCGTAATGGCCGGGTTGCCGTCCAGAATGCCTTCGTACTTGGTCTGACGCAATTCGTCAACCCGCGCCTGTTGCTGGTGAAGCAGGGCGCGCCGGTCAATGCGCGGTGCATGGGCGCTGATGCCTGCATCAAAGGGGCTGCCTTGCCGCAGATGCGCGATATGGGCGGCGCGAATCATGATTTTGGACGGCACGCAGCCGATGTTGACGCAAGTGCCGCCGATGGTGCTGCGCTCGATCAGCGTGACTTGCGCGCCGAGTTCGGCCGCCTTGAGTGCTGCGGCCATGGCAGCGCCGCCGCTGCCGATGACGGCAATGTGCAGATCTGCGCTGCCTCTGCCAATCTTCTCAGGGCTGGGTGGAAAATCCGTGGCCGTTGGCTTCAATCCTGTTGCTGTCCTTGCGCTGTAGCCCAGGGCCGAGACGGCGGCGATCAATGCCTGTGCGTCCAGCGCTTTTCCGCTCACGGTAGCGCGGCCTGCGGGATAAGCCACGTCGGCGCGTTCCACCCCAGAGACCTTGCGCAGGGCCTCACCCACATGGCTCGCGCACGAGTCGCATGTCATGCCTTCGATGGTCAAGCTGATCATTGTTTTTCTACCGCGTTGTTTGTGGAGCAACTCGCCTCACCGCGTCGCCGTTTTTGCAGGGCGTAAATCGTGATACCGATAAATATCACCAGGGCCGGCAGCAGCACGTAGTCCAGATAACCGGTGAGCGCGCCCAGGCCGACGACGCCCAACAGGATGAGCAAAATGGGTGTGAAGCAGCACAGGGCCACGATGATGGAGCCGCCAATACCCAGCTTGAGCAGCTTTGAGTTGTTCTTGTCCATGATTTATTCCTTGATGCTGGACGGATAGCCCGCGTTCGTTGTTGCCTGGGTCAGCTTTTGAACGCTGGCTTTGGCGTTGTCGAAGGTGACGATGGCTTCGCGCTGCTCGAATTTCACGTCGGCCCGGCTCACGCCATCGACCCTGGCGAGGGCGGCTTTGACGGTAATCGGGCAGGCGGCGCAAGTCATGCCCGGCACTGACAGCGTGACGGTTTGCATGGCGGCCCAGGCGGGGGCAGCGAGAGCAATCAATGCGAGTGAGGCAAACAGTTTTTTGGCTTGCGCCGACACTTGCGTTTTCATGGTGAACTCCTGATGAATAAAAGGATTAGTAGAACAAGGGAAGGACATAGGGAAATCCAAGCGCAACCACGAGCAGCGCAGCCACCACCCAGAAGATGAGCTTGTACGTGGTGCGTACTTGCGGGATGGCGCAGACTTCACCCGGCTTGCAGTTCTCAACCGGCCGATAAATGCGCCGCCAGGCAAAGAACATCGCGATGAACGCTGAACCGAGGAAGATTGGCCGGTAAGGCTCCAGTGCCGTCAGGTTGCCGATCCAGGCGCCGCTAAAACCCAGTCCGACCAGGACAAGCGGCCCCAGACAACAGGTGGAAGCAAGAAGGGCGGCAAGCCCGCCAGTGAGCAGGGTGCCACGCCCGCTTTGAGGTTCTGGCATACGGTTTTCCTTTCAGGTATCGAATGAATGGCGTAAGCTTATTTCCGTAGTTCTGTACGGAGTCAAGCGATATGGAAAATAAATTACAAAATTTGACTATTGGTGCCTTTGCCAAGGCGGCCGGGGTCAATGTAGAGACCATCCGGTTTTATCAGCGCAAGGGGCTGCTGCTGGAGCCGGACAAGCCTTACGGCAGCATTCGCCGTTATGGCCAGACCGATGTGACGCGGGTGACCTTTGTGAAATCGGCGCAGCGGCTGGGTTTCAGCCTGGACGAGATCGCCGAGCTGCTCAGGCTGGAAGATGGAGCCCACTGCGACGAAGCCAGCAGCCTGGCTGAGCTCAAGCTCAAGGATGTGCGCGAGAAGCTGGCCGACCTGACGC
>CAYJMW010000119.1:0-9200 GCA_964371235.1 uncultured Polaromonas sp. | reverse complement strand
CCGAAGGGTCAGCCTTTGGCTGAGAAAATTTGGGCTCTGACCCCAAAAAATCCAGGGGCGCGATGTCGGCATAGGCGCGCTGCGGATGCATGGGATAAAGGCCCGCCTGGCTGGACACACTGTTGGGTGTTTTTGAGGGGGCCTTGAGACGACCGTCGCGCACACCCAGGTCGCTGGGCGGCCTGCCCTTGAACAGGCCCAACTGGCCCGCCACCAGCAGCATGACGAGCAGGCCGGCGACCAGAACGACAACAAGTTTCAAAGCGGTGATCACGGGTTCATCCTCCAGTGGGTTTTGGCCAGTCGGGCGCTTGCCGCAGTGTAGCCAGTGCTGCTTGTCAATAAAATGCAGACCATGACCCATTCATCCATGAAAGTCGCCGTGATGGGCGCAGGCGCCGTGGGCTGCTACTTTGGCGGCATGCTGGCGCGCGCCGGGCACGAAGTGGTGCTGATTGCCCGGCCCCAGCATGTGGAGGCCATCGCCCGGGACGGCCTGCGCATGGAAACCACAAGCTTCGACGAACGCGTGCCCCTGGTCGCCAGCAGCGAGCCCAGCGCGGTGCAGGGCGCCAGGCTGGTGCTGTTTTGCGTCAAGTCCCTTGATACCGAATCCGCCGGCGCCCAAATCCAACCGCATCTGGCGTCCGATGCGCTGGTGCTGTGCCTGCAAAACGGCGTGGACAACGCCGACCGCCTGCGCACCGTGCTCACTGGAACCGCAGTGGCCGCCGCCGTGGTGTACGTCGCCACCGAAATGGCCGGCCCCGGCCACGTCAGGCACCACGGCCGCGGTGATCTCGTGGTCGAGCCCTCCAGCGCCAGCCAGGCCGTGGCGCAAGCCCTGATTGCCGCTGGCGTGCCCACCGAGGTCTCAAACAACGTGCGCGGCGCGCTGTGGGCCAAGCTGATCCTCAACTGCGCCTACAACGCTGTCTCGGCCATCACCCAGTTGCCCTACGGCCGGGCGGTGGTGGGTGAGGGCGTGAAAGACGTGATGCGCGACGTGGTGGCCGAATGCCTGGCCGTGGCGCAATCCGAGGGCGTGCAGGTGCAGGGTGATGTGCATGCGGCCGTGGACAAACTCGCAGGAAGCATGCCCAGCCAGTTTTCATCCACGGCGCAAGACCTGGCGCGCGGCAAGCGCAGCGAGATCGATTACCTCAATGGCCTGGTCGTGCGGCGCGGCGAGGCGCTGAGTATTGCGACGCCGGCCAACCGGGTGTTGTGGGCCTTGGTGAAATTGCTGGAGGGCAAGCAGGCCTGAGGCCACAACGCAACTCCCCGCACCCCCACTATAAGATCAATCGATCTGCCACACCACGCCAAAATTGACTCCCAGCACGTCAATCCCGGGATTCGGCGTGGTCATGCCAAGATTGGAATGGTGCGTGAAATAGACCCCTCCCGTGAGGCCCATCTTCTTGTTCAGTTGTTGGCGTACACCCAGCTGGGTGAACCAGTTGAATGCCAGATCTTGTCCTTGTCCGCCCGCCACGCCCTTTGAATTCAACAGCCCGACTCCGCCGCCTATTTCGTAGAACAGCGCTGTTTGCTGGCTGGCTGACCACAACTCGAAAGTTGGCGCTCCGGCAAATGCGAGATAGTAGTTTTCCGGCCCCCTGACAAACGTCTCGGCCACAATCGCCGCGCGATTTCGCACCGTCAGCCTTGCGCCACTTTCGCCTTGCCACAAATCGAACAATGCCGGACTGCGCCACGCCACCTGCGTTGGGACGATTCGATAGTCGAGCGGTGAATTGTTTCTGACCTTTGTCAGATAACCCGCCTCGACGGCAAACTCCCAATGGTCCGCGGGGTGCTGGGCCTGAACGTGCTGCGCGCTTGCCAACAGACTGATCGCCAGCCAAAACCGTATCAAGCGCAAAGTTTTATGCATGGAGTCTGGAGGAATAAATCCGGCAATTTCAGGTCGAACCATCATAGCAAGGCAAGAACCGCAGGGCTAAAGCCGTGGGCGGGCAAGCATGGTGAACTCGTCGCGTTGATGGCGCAGGTTCTCACCGTCGATGTACTGCGCCAGCAGGGCTGGGTCTTGTCCAGCGACCCCCCTAAGCCACAATCGTGTACATGATGGTAATATACATAAATGATTGATCTGAACGCCGTAACGGGTTTCGATTGGGACGACGGAAACGCCCGAAAGAACGACAAACACGGTGTGTCCATGGCTGAAGCCGAACAGGTTTTCTTCAACGCGCCCCTTTTGCTGCTGACCGACGTTGGGCATAGCCAACAAGAAATCAGGGTCCACGCTTTGGGCCAAACGGATAGCGGGCGAGGGTTGCACATTACCTTCACGCTGCGCCAGGGCGGCGCGTTGATTCGCGTCATTTCAGCCAGAGATTTGCACCGAAAGGAGCGAGCCATCTATGAACAAGCCAACTAAACCCATTCTGAAGCCCGTCCCGAAGTTCACCAGCGAAGCCCAGGAACGGGCCTACTGGGAAACGCATGACTCCACCGAACACCTTGACTGGTCAAAAGCCAAGCGGGTGACGTTGCCAAACCTCAAACCCACGACCAAGACAATCTCGCTGCGGCTGCCTCAGCACCTGCTCGACTCGCTTAAAGTTGCGGCCAACGCTCGCGATGTACCTTACCAATCGCTCATCAAGGTCTGGTTGCAGGAAAAGCTGCAAAGCCATTAAGCAGGCTTGACCGCTTTTCGCTTCAGCGCTGCGGGTCGCCAAGCAGTTTGGAGATCACCCGCCAGTGCCGCTGCTCCACCGGCGTGATGGAGAGGCGGTTGCCCTTGCGCAGCACCACCAGGTCTGCAAGCGCCTCATTGGCGCGCAACTCGGGCAGGCCGAGGTTGCGGGTCTTGCGCAGTACCTGAACATCCACCAGTTGCCAGCGTGGTTCGTCGGGCTTTGATTTGGCGTCGTAGTAAGGCGACTTGGCGTCGAACTGCGTCGGGTCGGGGTAGGGCGTGGACGCCACCCGTGCAAGGCCCACGATGCCGGGCTCGGCACAACTGGAGTGGTAGAACAGCACACCATCACCCACCCGCATTCCATCGCGCATGAAATTGCGCGCCTGGTAGTTGCGCACACCGACCCAGGGCACCGTGGCCTTGGGGGCGGCCAGTACATCATCCACCGAGCATTCGCCGGGCTCGGATTTCATGAGCCAGTAGCTTGTCATGAAGTTTGCCTTGTTGTGAAATCGGGAAGGCGTTGAGCATAGCGGAGGAACAAGGCAAAGGAAAGCTGCGGCAAACAGCGCGCCAGCTCCAGCCGAGCGCTACTTCCCGTAACGCGCAGCGGTGTTGAAGAAGCCGCGCCAGCGCGTCACTTTGCCGCTTTTCACGGTGAACACGTGGACCCATTCGCTCTCGAATTTCTTCCTGGTGTCGCGCGCCGTTGAGCTCTCCCAGCCCAGCACCGTGACGTGTTCCCCGGCCTCAATGAATTCGCGTGGCTCAAAGCTGTGGATATCATCGAAACGCTGCACACCAGCAAAAAAATCCGCCACTTCCTTGTGATTGCGGCGTCGGCCTGCGTAGCCCAATTCAGGCGAACCGACGAACTCCTAATCGACAGCCAAGCTGATTCGCCGGCCAGCCTGGCGCCGGTTCAGCGCTCACTCATGCAGCCGCCTCTGGCTGTGCAGGAGATTGCTACTAAATAGATAGCTATATGCTCCCGTGTTTACTGGGCTAGAGGCCTATTTCGTTCCATAAATCCGGTCACCGGCATCGCCCAGGCCGGCGGACTGGGCATCGCGCATCGGTGCGACCACTCCCGAGAGGAAGAAGTGGCCGGGCTTTTCCCTCGTGTGAAGCAGGAGCAGAGGCGCCGAGACCTCGCACGCACGGAGTCCCCACGGTATCCGGGCCGCGCCGTAGCAGCGCTGGCCGGCGACCCCTCGGTGCTGGAAAAGAGCGGCGCGATGCACCGGGTGGCAGGTGCCCGCGTTTGAGCTCGACGGCCAATCTGGCTTCATTCAACCTTAATGCCCATGGCTCAATTTAATTACCGGGTATGCGCGAGGCGAGCCCCCACCGAGATATGACGCGAAAATGACGTGATCTCCAACGGCAATTTTCGCTGGACCATAAACGCTGTCAAGATGGAAAAAGACATCGCCCTTGGCCGTGGAGATAAACCCCCAACTTCCATGGTCGATTCGTTTCACGACACCTTCATAACGGGCTGATGGCGAATAACACATCGCTCCGCAGCGCGCAACGATGTCGTCCGCCGTCGGCCGCAGATCCAGATCTTTTTGAAGACAGGACAGAGCCAGTGCTATCACTTCTCCGGCGAGAGGCGCGAACTGTGGATTAGAAGTGATAAACGCAGGGACGGCGGGCGGCGCCGCTTCAAGGATTTTCCCGACTGCGCGAAGACCGCTCCCAAAAGGAGGATATCCACAAAGAAGGTGGAACATCATGGCCCCCAAAGACCAGATATCGGCGGGCTTTCCAACGTCCTTCGGTGTGTCGATTGCCTCGGGAGCCATGTAGGGAAGGGCTCCAACGGCCGTCAGCGAAGCAGTTAAGGTCGCGTCCCCACCCTCGGCGGCGGCGATCAACTCCTCATCGGCCATTTTGGCGATGCCAAAATCGGTAATCTTCAGTTCTGTTACTGAATAGCCGCCCATGATCATTACATTGGTTGGCTTCAGATCGCGATGCACAACGCCCGCATGATGAGCAGCCGCGAGGCCTTTGGCCATGTGATGAAAAACCTTCGCCGCTAGATATGGGTCCAATATGTTGGTCCTGCGAAGAAGGGCCTTACTCAAATCCGCACCCTCAATAAGCTCTTCGATGAGGAACCGGCCTTCCCCTTGTCTGACGTAGTCGAGCGTTTTGGCTATGTTGGGATGATTTACTTTAGCTGCGACCACAGCGCTTCGTCTGAACCTCTTGGTGGCGGAGCGGTTTTTTGGTGTCTTTAACGCGACAACTCGATTTGCTAGGCGGTCAATTGCGGCATAAACAAATTGCATGCCACCCTCGTCGATATATCGCTGAATTTCATAGCGTCCGCCGATTAGGTCGCCAACGGCGAGCGGTCCGCTCACAGCACGATCTCCGGGTGAGAAATGTCGAACGTTATGAATTTTCTCTCGTTGGCTCTCCGGTGTCCCGCGCCTAAGGAGACCACGCATGCCCCTGGCAAAACGTCGCCTACTTGAATAGCCGCGTTGTTGATGCTGACTTCTCCCGTGAAGCTTTCTACAACGAAATCCAAGCCGTTGTAAAGAATTCGAATTTGACCAATCGGTGGCAAATTAAGCGATACGGTGGGGGACGCAGCGTTTAAGTATGAAGCTTTTCCTTGGAACACCACCAGCGCTTGATGTCTATTGAAAAGAATATGGCGTGAGAGAAGATCGCGTATTTGCCGCATGGACGGTCGGTCCTCAGGAGCAGTGCTCAGGCAGGCGTTCAATGCTTCGGCGACCTCAGGGGCCAACACGATCGGCAGCGCGCTGAAATACCCCGCCGACAAGTGTCGAGGTGGCGCCTCCATCAACTCTGCGGGCAGGGAGCCGGTGGCTAAAAAAAGAGCCGTCGCGCCGAAGGCGTAGGTATCGATGGCCGTTGTGAAGCGGACCGCTCCGGTGTAAAGCTCCGGGGCTGCGAAGCCTTGGGTTCCGACGAACCCCACCGTGGAGGCTCCTGGACCATCGTCGCGCGCCAAACCGAAATCGAAAATCTTAATTACCCCTTCCGGATCCATCTTCATGTTGTTGGGTTTAATGTCCCGATGAATGACGCCGAGTTCGTGTATGTCGCTTATTCCGGATGCGATTTGCCAAAGTTGTTTGTAGTAAGCCGCCGGTTCAGGCGGGACGACGTGGCTTTCGAACAAATCTTCACCGTCGATAAATTCCTGGACGATGCCGACGTCGTCCTCCTCGACGCCTAAAATGTCATAGACCTGCACGACGTGCTTTGACCGTAGTTTCAATAGCGCTGCAAGCTCATCCAGCATCCGGCGGCGATGGGTGGTGCTGTGAATAAATTTGATCGCCACCTTCCGTTCAAGAATGTTGTCCGAACACATGAGCACAGAGCTCATACCGCCCTTCATTTCTGCACCAAGAGCTGTGTAACGGTCAGGCAGCGTGGTCATGCTTCAGCTAATCTTGTTGGGAAACTCGATCCGGAGCTGAGGGACTTCGACGACTGGTTCGTCCGCGTCGTTGGCTTCTAATTCTTTGCCCTTGGCTTTCGACTTGCGTCCACCCTTTCCAGTCTTTGGCTTGGCCTTTGGCTTGAGGGCTGCCTCTGCAAAATTCGATGGTTCTAATGCGGGCTTTTCCCCTTGCGAGGGCTTGGCCAAAATCTCTGCCCTTTCCAAGGTGGCCGGAACAGGCGACGCAGGTGTTCGGAATGTTTGCCGATCAATGACTACATGGAGGTCGCCAAACGGATCCCATACTTCGAAGCTCGATTCGAAATAGGCATCCGGATCATCGGAAGTCGCATCGAGGGCGATCAGCGCTACGCTCGCGTTATCAGGGCCGCCAAGCCACTTTGCTAGTTCAATCAGCCGACGCGCGCACATTCCTGGATCGGGCGCGTGACTGACGATCTGTCCCAGCCATGAAGGGTCAATGAAGTGGACGCCATCGCTAGTTAAGAGAAGCGCACCTGTGAGCCCCCCGTGCCCCAGTTGTTCGACGTGCGGCTCCAGTTGTTCCCCAATGCCCACAAATTGAAGTAAGTCTGAGTTATTGAGTCCTGCCTCTGCTCTTTTCCCCAGTTGACCGGCGATAGTGTCATCTATGGACAGCTGTTCAAGCTTACTCCCCGCCGAATGAAATACCCGGCTGTCTCCAATGCTGAGCCAGTGCACGGAGCGGTCTGGCGAAATAAGTGCGGCGACCAGCGTCGAGCCTCCGCTGCCTTGAAATTTGGAGTAAACCGCGACGTTCGCGTGGTTCGCGGCGCGCAGCAGCCACTCCTTAGGTGAGTTTTGTCCTTGCGCTTCGTAAATAACCGCCTCGATCAGGTGCCCAAGCGTGATGGACGCGCATTCGGCTCCTTGTTTCATCCCTCCGATTCCATCGGCGAGGGCGGCCAAGACAAATGTGCGTCCAGTCCTGTCTGCCCCTCTAACGATGACGACTCTATCCTGGTTCTCCTCACGAACCGAGCCCACGTCACTGGCGATTGCGGCTGACACGGCTGCCACGCGCCGAACGCCGCTTGACACAGTTCGTCGCATCAACCATGCGATTATCTTGCTGTAAGGGTTATGTCGGCCTTGAATCATTCGAATCGGAATCGGTTTTAGTCGAAGGCGAACGCCGCCTTGGAGAGGGAATCGGCCCAAAGGCGGTCCACCGCCTTTAGAAAATTTGCTATTACTCGCTATGGTAATGCCTTGCAAGACGTAGCTGGTCTTCAGATACGCATGGCGCTCACCCTCCGGTGCCTTTTTTCACCTATATTGCGAAATTGCTGAGCTTTCTCCAGAAGAAATCCTTCAGTTCATAAAAATAAAAACTTAAGATCGAAGTGCATGGTAGGGCTTTTCTGCCATTGAGCTGCGCCCGATTAGAAATGCAGCACTAAATAGCGATGAATCTCACTGCATCGGTACGCCCCTCCACCCTCAACCGCGCCACCACCTCCGCAGTCTCCGCCACCAGCTTCCCCTTCTTCCACACCTTCAGTCGATTCGCCCGCAGCCGGATCGCCTCAATCGTGTCCCGCGCCTGCAGCAGCATAAAGCTCGCATCGCAGCCCACCTTCAGGCCGTAGCTCTCCAGATGCATCACCTTCGCAGCGTTGGTCGTCACCGCATCGAAGCAGTCGCGGATGCCTTTCTGGCTCGTCATCTGCGCCACATGCAGGCCCATGTGCGCCACCTCCAGCATGTCGCCGGAGCCCATGCCGTACCAGGGGTCCATCACGCAGTCGTGGCCGAAGGCGACGTTGACGCCGGCTGCCATCAGCTCGGGCACGCGGGTCATGCCGCGGCGCTTGGGGTAACTG
The DNA here is from genome assembly GCA_964371235.1 of uncultured Polaromonas sp. Classification (GTDB taxonomy): domain Bacteria; phylum Pseudomonadota; class Gammaproteobacteria; order Burkholderiales; family Burkholderiaceae_C; genus Polaromonas. The sequence goes on along the minus strand of CAYJMW010000119.1, from coordinate 1,216 downwards.
TCTTGCCGGCCCTGCAGGGTGATGTTGATCAGCGGGTTGGCAATCACGCTCACGCCACTTTCGGCAATGAGTGGAATTAACTTGCTGACGTAGTAGTTGTCCATGCTGTGCATGGAGGTGCAGTGCGAGCCGTTGACGCGGCCCTGCAAGCCCAGGCGCTGGGCCTCGTACGCCAGCGTCTCGATGTGGCGCGACAGAGGGTCGTCCGACTCGTCGCAATGCATGTCCACCAGCAGGCCGCGCTCGGCCGCGATCTCGCACAGCAGCTTCACGCTGGCCGTGCCCTCTGCCATGGTTCGTTCAAAGTGCGGGATACCGCCGACCACGTCCACGCCCTTGTCCAATGCGCGCTTGAGGTTGTCCACGCCGCCCTGGGTGCGCAGCAAGCCGTCTTGCGGGAAGGCCACCAACTGCAGGTCGATGTAGGGCGCGACCTGCTTCTTCACCTCCAGCAGCGCGTCCACAGCCAGCAGGCTCGGGTCGCTGGTGTCCACATGGCTGCGAATGGCCAACAGACCCTTGGCTACGGCCCAGTCGCAGTAGGTGAGGGCGCGTTCAATGATGGCATCAGCCGTCAGCGTGGGTTTCAACTCGCCCCATACGGCGATGCCTTCCAGCAGCGTGCCGCTTTCGTTCACGCGCGGCAGGCCGTAGCTGAGGGTGGCGTCCATGTGGAAATGCGGGTCCACAAAATGCGGGCTCAGCAGGTAACCGCCAGCGTCCAGCGTTTCATGGGCCGGGGCGTCCAGCGCGGCGGTGACTTCCGCAATTCGGCCGTTTTGCACGGCGATGCTCATGCCTTGCCGCCCGTCGGGCAAAGTGGCGTTCTTGACAAGCAGGTCGAGCATCAGCGCCACACCTTTAAGTTGCTACAAAATAAGGAGCTATTCACGCAGTATCCGCGTGGGCTAAAGGCCTATTTCGTTCCATAAATAAGACGACACCTATCCTTCTGCCCATTCGGCTGACAGCAACTCCGCCTGCGCCAACACTGTCTTTACCGCCTCATCTTGCAAGTCCGGTGGGTAGCCGTACTTGTTCAGAATGCGTTTCACCATGACGCGAATCTTTGCCCGCGCACCTTCGCGCAGCGTCCAGTCAATCGTCACGCTCTTGCGCACCTGGGTGATGAGTTCGGCCGCGATAACTCTGAGCTTGTCATCGCCCATGGCGATGACGGCGGATTCATTGGCGGCGAGCGCGTCGTAGAAGGCGA
>CAYJMW010000118.1:0-9308 GCA_964371235.1 uncultured Polaromonas sp. | reverse complement strand
AGCCTGGCTGAGCTCAAGCTCAAGGATGTGCGCGAGAAGCTGGCCGACCTGACGCGCATGGAGGCCGCGCTGTCTGAACTGGTGTGCGCCTGCCATGCGGCGAAGGGAAAGGTTTTCTGCCCGCTGATTGCATCGCTGCAAGCGAAATAGACAAGCATTAGTCCGCCATGCCAAAGCGCCGCCGCAGTTTCACCCCGAGCCACGAACCCGGCAGCGCCGCTGTAATCCACAGCCAGCCATGCAAACTGCCGGATGCCACACCCGACACAAAAGCCCCAATGTTGCAGCCATAGGCAATGCGCGCGCCGTAGCCAATCATCAGGCCGCCAATCAGCGCAGCCGCCAGTGAGCGCCAGCCAAAGTTCCAGCGCGGGGCAAGGCGCCCGGCCAGCGCGGCAGCGCACCAGGCGCCGAGCATGATGGCCAGGTCCATCATCGAGGTGGTGTCGTCAAGCACGCCGCCAGCCAGCGCAGCGCTTTGAAAATCACCTTGCCAGAATGCGCTGCTGGTGGGCTGCCAGCCCAGCAGTTCGGCCCCTTGCGCGCCCCACAGCGTGAAGGCCCAGGTGATGGACCACGGATGCCCCGCCACCAGCAGGGTGCCGAAATTTCCCAGCGCCAGCAAAACCGCCGCGACGATGGCGGACCAGGGGCCCGACAGCAGCCTTGTCCAGATCTTGCGCGGCATCAGTGGGTTGGCCGCAGCGGTGCCTGGGTTGCGGGCAAGGTGCCGCAAGCCGAGCGCCAGCAGCGCCAAAAACAGCAGTTGGGCCGTCAGGGCGGTTTTCCAGCCCAGCGCATCGGCCAGTACCACCGCCTCATGCGAGGGCAGTTGTTGCCACCAGCCCATGTGCAGGCTGGCCCAGAACGAACCGCCACACGCGGCGGCCAACACCACCAGCATGCGCGGATTGCCGCCGCCCGCGGTGTACAGCGTGCCCGAGCCACAGCCACCGGCGAGTTGCATGCCAACGCCAAACAGAAATGCACCGGCCGCCACCGATGCGCCCAGCGGAGCCCAAGCTCCGCCAACGGCTTGCCCCAGCGCCGAGCCCTGGGCCAATAGGGGCGCAAACAGCACCGTGGTAAGGGCCAGCAACAGCAATTGCGCCTGCACCCCGCGCATGTCGCGCGCCGCAAACATGCGCCGGTAGGCGCTGGCAAAACCAAACGAAGCGTGATAAAGCGTCAGGCCCAGCAGCAAGCCCAGGAGCCACAGCACCATGGGCCGCCAGCCCACGTCCAGGCGCTGCATCGCCACCAGGGCCGTGACCGCCACGCCCAGGGCCAGCGGCCATCGCTGCGCTTTAGTTGCCCACTGCATCGCGCACGATGCGCTCGAAGATCGGGTCAAGCTCGCGTGCCATTTCATTGAGTTTGGCATTGTGATATGGCGCGAAGACGGTGCTGGGCACTCGGTAGCTCAGGCTGGCCGTGCCGTCCTGGTTTTCCGTCAGGTAAAGGCGAATCGGCGCTTCGATGCCCGCGCTCACGCTGGCCTGCAGCATGCGCACCGCGTAGTCGTTGCGAAACACCATCAGAACGGTGTTGCCGGGAATCTGCACCCCGCGCGCGGCTGCACCCGCGCTGGCACTGGCGCTGGCGACCAGCCCCATCTTTTGCGCACTGATGGCGGCCTCGACTCGTGTGGCGAGGGTCTGAAAATTGTGCCGGCTGGCCAGGGTCAGTGTTCCGGGCAGCGCGGGATCAGCTGCAAAAGCGGCATGAGCCGACCACAGCAGGGTAGCGGCAGTCAGTGTCCGCACGAAGGTTGTTGTTGCGTTGGGCATGGCAGTTGTCCTTGTCTGAAGATGGAACAGAATGAATGACCCAGATAAATCGAAAGTCAGGACGACGCATCATCTGCCAGCCGGGCCGCCACCTGCGCGATCTGGTCTTCGACCGAGATCAGCACGCTGCTGGTGATGTCCAGCGCGCGGTCTTCAAACACGTCCTGGCCGGGATGCTGCGCCGCCCATTCGGCTATGGTGGCATCGCGCTGTTGCAGCAGCGTTCGCATCTGCGGGCGAAACAGCACAAACATGGCGCTGATCCATCGGTTGACCGGCCAGGACGGTGCCGCGTGATCGACCTTAAAGCGCTCAAGCAACGCCATCACGTCATTGGCACGGTACCAGGCCTCGTCGGTGACCCAGCGGTTGGTGGTGAACAGACCGATGGGAAAGCCCCACGCATCCATCGAGATACCGATCAGGTGCGACAGCGCATCACGCCCCTGAGGCCAGGGTTCGCTGTGCGTGCAGGCAATCGGAGTCATGCCGCCTGGCATGCCGGGCGGGCGGATGAAGGTGTGAAAGTGCCCGTGCTCGCCCTCGAGTCCGCGGTGCGCGTGGTAGTAGTACTGCGACTGGGTGTCGCGGTCAAACACATCGTCATCCGGGTAGTGATTGAGCTCGGTGAATTCACCTTGCCCACGCAGCACCTCGCCCACGATGTTGAGTCCGCCTTTGGCCAACACCCGGTAGTTCTCCATGATCTCCCGACCGGCCGCCTGCATGGCGCGCAACTGGGCGACGCTTGGCGTCGTCAAGTTGGGTGCCAGTTGGGGAGCAATGGCGAGAGCTTGCATCGTGAATGAATGGGCAGCGTGATGACACAACACCGCGGTGAAAGCAAAAACCAGGGTTTTATTTTTTCGCCGCGCAAGGGTTCTTTGCCGCGCAAGGGTTTGCTGCAGCACAAGGGTTTTTAGCGGCGCAGGGGCTCTTGGCCGCGCAGGGGTTTTTGGCACCGCAAGGGCCTTTGGCTGTTTTGCGTGGTGCGCAGGGATTTTTGGCGGCGCAGGGGTTCTGGGCAAAGGCGGCCGGGCCGCTGAAGGCGATGCCGATGAGAGAAGCCAGAATGGCGGAGCGGATCGGGGATGGATTGGCGTTCATGAATATCTCCTTGGGTGAATCAGGTGCAGGGCGAATCTTGCCCTGCTGGTTAGACGGGTGAACTGACCGGTTCTTACAGATTCAGTCAAAAACAATGTGCTTGCATGAAACAAATAGGGCGCTCGGCCGGCGCGTCATGGCTGGGGCTTATTTTTTTGCGGCGCAGGGATTTTTTGCGGCACAAGGGTTCTTGGCGGCGCAGGGATTCTTGGCCGAACACGGATTCCTGGCTGCCGCGCCCGCAGCCGAGGGTTTGAAATTCTTTTGCACTTCAGCGGTGTAGGCAGTCAATGCAGACAGCTCGCGCGAACTCCACGCCAGCGGTTTGCCAGCCAAGGGTGCCACGATGCAAAGCTGCACCATTTCATCCAGGCCGATGGTTTTCAAATTGGACCGGTCGCCGGCCATTTGCACAAAGTGCGGGTAGGGCTGGGCGAAAGTGTTGGCAAACGATGCGCCACCGGTGTGGCAAGAGGCGCACGTCAGGCCGTTGCTTCCGACTTTGGGGTCTGAGTACAGTTTCTTTCCCAGCGCCACGAGCTCGGCCTGGTTGCCTTGCGCCAGATGTGTGCCGGTTGGGCGCGTCACCAGCTTGGCGTTGATCTTGCTACTGGCTGCGCAAGGATTTTTTGCCGCACAGGGGTTTTTAGCCGCGCATGGGTTCTTGGCGCTACAGGGGCCTTTGGCTGTCTTGCGTGGCGCGCAGGGGTTTTTGGCGGCGCAGGGGTTCTGGGCAAAGGCGGCCGGGCTACCGCAGGCCATGCCCACGAGAGAGGCCAAAATGGCGGAGCGGAGGGGGGATTGGTTGGCGGTCATGCATGTCTCCTTGGAAGTAGCGGGCGCAGGGCGAGCTTGCCCTGCTGGTTAGACGCGTGGACCGTTCGGTTCTTACACATTCACTCAAAAAAATCGATTTTTCATGAATCAGGCGCCGCGCCCGGAGTTCGGGTTCATGCAACAGCCTGGGCGCTGGCCTGCCGGGCGGCGGAGGGCCACTGTGCGTTAAATTTGTAGAAAAAGTTGCCGTCGATAAACGGTTGCTGATTGACCACATGTTCGAACAAGCCAAATTGCATGATCCGGTGCAGCAGCAGATGCGACTCATGCCGGGCCAGTGCATACCGGTTGCAAAGCACATCCACCGCGTCATTGCCAACCCAGCAACTGCGATACAGCGTCCCCAGATAAGCGCGATCAGCAATTGACACCTTGCTTTGCAAGACAGCCATGGCTTGGCCCAGGTCGATGGCGTCAGCCGCGTCCGAGAGTGCCAGGCGAAAGAACAGATTTCCGTTCGCGAAGCTGTGCTTGTGCTCCACATGATGGAGCAAGCCCAATGCACCCAGCGCCTGGCCCACCGCCACCGCCTGTTCTGCCGGCAATTTGAATCGGTGGGTGATCTTTGCTGTGGCCTCACTGCCAACAAAACATTGGGCATAAGTTTTAAGGTGGTAAGTGCGATCGGCAATGGCCAGTTGCTCAGCCAGCAAGTCGGCCAACTGTTCGGCAGACAGCCGGGTTTGCGCACGAATCAGCGCGCGTGGCGCGCCCGGGTCGGCACTGATGGTGGCCGCGCGAACGTAGCGCGCCAGGTCGGCCGGCGCCAGCGGCGGCAGGGTTAGCCCATGCGCGAGCTTGTCAAGCGCAACGCGCAGGCTGCCCTCGGGGTCGCGTGCATCAAATTCGGGCAACAAATCAGCAAACCCCACCGCTTTGACCCACGCGCGGTCAGCCGCGCCGACGTGACCGGACGCGAGCCGCATCAGAAGCGTGCGCGACCGCAACTCTCGCGGCACGCTCCCGAGGAGGGACCCAAAGTGATCAGACCCGGCGTCAGGGTCATTGGAGATGTCGATGACGCAAAACACGCGCGCCTGCGGGCTGATCTTTTGCAGCCGCGCATGGCGCCCGGACCGATCAAGCGGCAGATTCTCCGGCACGCATTGCATCGCCATCAGGCCGGCACGCAGCACATCACGCCCAGCCACGGCAGGCAGATGAAGTAAAACCAGAGGGGAGGGTGGGCGTGACATTCAAACATTCCTTTATGTCCGGTGGCAATTTGCCAGGCAGCGAAACGCTGTCCTTGCCCAATTGGTCGCAAACCACTCGTGAATTCTTACAACAGGTAACACTAGCTGATAGCGCGATGCAACTGGCGACGGCCTGCATGGACAAGGCAGGTAGCAGTACGCGTCGCAATTTGTTGTCCAGTCCCGGAATCCCTCAAGCGACAATACCGTTAATTTTTTGGCCTCTTGATGAACATTCCGGCAGCATCTTCCTTACCCCGGCGCGCGCACAGCACGGCTCTTGTCCTGTTTTCTGGCGGCCAGGACTCCACCACCTGTCTGGCGCTGGCGCTCTCAAAATATGAGCGCGTCGAAACCATCGCGTTTGACTATGGTCAGCGTCACAAGGTCGAACTTGAGGCGCGGCTCAATGTGCTGCGCGAAATCAGGGTGCAGTTTCCACGCTGGGCGACGCGGCTCGGGCAAGACCATCTGCTTGATCTGGCCGTGCTGGGGCAGGTCAGTGAAAGCGCTTTGACGCGCGACGTGGCCTTCAAAATGGAAAGCTCCGGTTTGCCCAATACTTTTGTGCCTGGGCGCAACCTGCTGTTTCTCACGCTGGCCGCCGCGCTGGCCTACCGGCGCGATTTGCAGGTGCTGGTGACGGGCGTTTGCGAAACCGATTTTTCAGGCTACCCCGACTGCCGCGACGACACCATGAAGGCCATGCAACTGGCGCTTTCGCTGGGCATGGACAAACGTTTTTTGATCGAGACGCCACTGATGTGGATTGACAAAGCCGGAACCTGGGCGCTGGCGCATTCGCTGGGCGGTCAGGCGCTGGTGGATTTGATCATCGAGTACACCCACAGTTGCTACCTGGGCGACCGCGTGCACCGGCACCCCTGGGGTTATGGCTGCGGCGAGTGTCCGGCCTGCGCGCTGCGCGCGCGCGGTTACGAGCGTTATGTGGAGACGATCTGAGCTTCCTGCTCTTTTCCCCAGAGGGTGAAGGAGAAAAGCCGGCGGATGACCGAGCCAGACTCAGGCCAGGCCTTCCACCACCCAGCGGGTCACCCGCGGCGGCTCGGCTGCGACATGGAAGGCGAGCTTGCGCTCCCGCAGCGCCACGTCGCTGGCCGTGACGCGGTCAAAACGCCGCAGGTGTTCGGTCCACGACTCATCGATGATCTGCTCAATGAAGCGTCCGGGCACATTCACATCGCGCAGCAGCTCCCACTCCAGCGCGCCCTGGCGCAGGCGGCTGCGGCGGCTTTCCTGCATCAGCGTGCGGAAGGCTTCAGTGCGCGCCGGGTCAATCAGGTATTCAATCGTGACCACCACATGGCCCACACCGGGGGGCTCATCGGTTACCGGCGCCTTGAATTCGCGTGACGGCGTCAGGTCTTCCTCGATGCCGCGGCCTGGCGCCAGGCGCTGGGCCAGCAACATGGCCACGCTGCCGCTCAGGGCCGCCACCAGCAAGCCGGTTTGCACACTGGTGAGCGTGGCCACCTGGCCCCACAGGGCAGCGCCCAGTGCACTGGCACCCATGATGGCCATCTGGTACATCGACATGCCGCGCGCGCGCACCCAGTCAGGCAGCGACAACTGGGCCGACACGCTGAGTGAATTGGCGCACGCGATCCAGGCTGCGCCATTAAGCAGCATGGCCGGCACCGCGATGTACACATTGGGAGCAAAAGCCATGACGGCAGTGGCCGCCGACTGCAGCACCGTTGCCCCCAGCACCAGCGCGCCCGACGGAATCACCTGGCGCAGACGCGGCAAGTTCATCGCGGTGGCGATGGCGCCGGCGCCCATCGCAGCGAGCAGCAGCGTGAAGGTGGCCGCATCGCCACCGTGCAGGCTGCGCGCCACCAGCGGCAGCAGCGCCAGCAGGGCGGTTGAATGCAGGAAAAACGTCGCAACGCGCAGCAGCACTGAGCGCAAGCGGCTCGATTGGTACACAAACTGCAGCCCGACGCGGATCGCGCTGAGCAGGCGCTCACGGCCCAGCGGACTGGGTACGTGCTGGTTCCGCCAGCGCATGATGACAAAGCCGGAAATGACCGACAGCGCGGCATTGAGCACAAATACATAAGCCGTGCCGGCGCCGGCAATCAGGGCGCCGGCCACCAGCGGGCCGACGATGCGCGAAGCGTTCATCGACACACCGTTCAAGGCGATCGCCGCTGGCAGAAGCGGGCGCGGAACCAGTTCCGGAACAATGGCCGAAAACACCGGCCAGCGCATGGCCAACCCGACCCCGTTGGCGAACGTGAGCGCCAGCAGCAGCGCCGGGGTCATGACGCCGAAGATCACGGCAACGGCCAGCAGCGTGGCCACCCCCGCGACCCAGAACTGCGTCATGATGAAGTAACGCCTGCGATCCAGAATGTCGGCCAGCGCGCCGCTGGGCAGCCCCAGCAAAAAAACCGGCAGCGTCGAGGCCGACTGCACCAGCGCCACCCAGAGCGGCGTGGTGGTCATGGAGGTCATCATCCACGCAGCCGCCACGTCGTTCATCCACATGCAGATGTTGGCGACCAGCCAGGTGCTCCACAACATGCGGAACACCGGGGACTTGAGCGGCTCCCAGGCAGACAGGGATTGAGCCGCTTCGGCCTGGCTTATTTCCTCGGGCATTCAGCGATCTTCTTCATGGATTTTCCGGAATTTGGCTTTCTTTCACCCGGTACAGGGCGGGCGCGCCTTGCGGCAGTTTTTCAAGCTCCCACAGCCTGTTGTGAAACGCCGCCACGCTGGGGCGGTGGGCAATCGAAACCATGCTGCCATGGATCGATGTGACGTGAGCCATCAGTTTTTCGTAGATCGTTTTTTCGGCCGCTTCGTCGAGCGCACTGGTGGCCTCGTCGGCAAAAATCCAGCTTGGTTTCTTCAGCAGCACCCGGGCAATCGCCAGCCGCTGCTGTTCGCCGCCCGAGAGCTTCTGGCTCCAGGCATCCGCCTCGTCGAGCCGGCTGGCAAGCTGCGGCAGCAGCGCGCCGGTCAGCGCCTGCTTGAGCGCGTCGTCACTGTACTGCGCGGACGGTTGCGGGTAGGCCAGCGCGTCACGCAGCGTGCCATCGGGAAAATACGGGCGCTGCGGAATGAACATGGCGTTGGCCGGTAGCTGGGTCTGGCCGGTTGCAAATGGCCAGATGCCTGCCAGTGATCGGAATAGCGTCGATTTTCCGCTGCCCGACGGGCCCTTGACGAGCACGCTCTGCCCCGGGCCTGCCCGCAGCGACACGCCGCCGAGCAGGGTTGCGCCCGTCGGCAGCGCCACATTCAGGCCGCTGACTGCCAGGGTGTCGGTAGCGGCCAGCGGGTGTTCGCTGTTTGCTATTACATTGATAGCTGATTGCGCCCGCCCTGCCTGGGCTACGCTTGACATATTGTCTTCAAAACTGGTCAGGCGGTCGGTCGTGGCGCGCCATGCGGCCAGGCTGGAATAGTTATCGACCAGCCAGCTCAGTGAATCTTGCACGCGTCCGAAGGCCGATGCAATTTGCATCAGTTCCCCGAGCTGGATGGCGCCGCTGAAAAAGCGCGGCGCCGCCACGACAAACGGAAACACCACGGCTGCCTGGCCAAAAAAGTTGGTGAACCACACCAGGTTCTTTTGTTTTTTGATCAAGGTGAGGTAGTTGCCCAGCACGGCGGAAAAACGCGTGGCCAGGTGCGTGCGCTCCACCGCCTCGCCCTTGTCCAGCGCGATGGATTCGCTGTATTCGCGCACCCGCACCATGTGGTGGCGAAAGTCGGCTTCGTAGCGTTGCTGCAAAAAGTTCAGCCGGATCTGCGGCCGGCCTATGTAGTGGGTGATGATGCTGCCGGCCAGGCAATACAGCACCGCCATCCAGACCATGAAGCCCGGAATGCTGTAGCTGCTGCCGCCCAGTGTGAAGGCGAACGCGCCCGAGAGCGTCCACAAAATGCCGACAAAACTTACCAGCGTGACCACGGCATTCAAGAGGCCCATGCTCAGCGAAATGCTGTAGCTGGTAAAGAGGTTGATGTCTTCCTGAATCCGCTGGTCCGGGTTGTCCGGCGTCCTTGGCGCATTCAGGGAATTGGCGCTGCCGAGGTCCGGCGCGGTAAAACGCGCCAGTTCGAGCTGGTAGAAGGCATGATCGGCCAGCCAGCGCTGCAGGTAGTGCGTCGTCATCCAGGCGCGCCAGCGCAATTCCAGCAATTGCGTCAGGTAGAAGCGGTAAACGGCAATCAGGATGAAGGCAAACGCCAGATAGGTAAAGCGGCCGAGCTGCGTCCAGAACACCGCCGCGTCCTTGTTTTGCAGCGCGTCGTAAAACACCCGGTTCCATTCATTGAGCAGCACCAGCATGTACACCGCGCCCAGGTTCAGCAGCACGATGGCGGCAAGCAGGCCGCG
>CAYJMW010000117.1:0-9621 GCA_964371235.1 uncultured Polaromonas sp. | reverse complement strand
CGGGCGAGCCGGGCGGTGTTCAGGTTCCAGCGCGCCTGAGACGCTCGCTGCTCGCTGGCAACACACTCCGACTGAACCCTGCATGAGCCTTCCCGCCGCCGAACAACCGGTCAGCGTTTCCTTCCGCGAGGCGTTTCGCTTCTGGCTCAAGCTCGGCTGCATCGGCTTTGGCGGGCCGGCCGGGCAAATTGCCATCATGCACCGCGAGCTGGTTGAGCGGCGCCGCTGGGTGTCTGAGAAGCGCTTTCTGCACGCACTGAACTTTTGCATGGTGTTGCCCGGGCCCGAGGCGCAACAGCTTGCGACCTATCTGGGCTGGCTGATGCATCGCACCTGGGGCGGTGTGGTGGCGGGCACCCTGTTTGTGTTGCCGTCGCTGGCGTTGCTGATCGCGCTGAGCTGGATTTACATGGCCTTTGGCCAGCAGCCTTTGATCGCGGGTATCTTTTACGGCATCAAACCGGCGGTGGCGGCGATTGTGCTGCATGCCCTGCATCGCATCGCCAGCAAATCATTGGGCAATCCGACGCTTACGCCGGTTCCATGGGCAATAGCCGTTTTGAGTTTTATCGCGATCTGGGCATTCAAGCTGCCGTTTCCGGCGGTGGTGCTGGGCGCGATGCTGATGGGCGCCGTGCTGGCCCGTGTCGCGCCGGGCACGCTGACACGCGGGGGTGCTCATGCCTCGGCACCGGAAAGCGTGAGCGCCGCGGCGGTGATGGATGACGACACCCCCACGCCTGGCCACGCGCAGTTCAGGCTGTCACGGCTGGCCCTCGTTTTGTCGGTCGGGGCTGTGCTCTGGCTGCTGCCCATGGCCGCGCTGGTGCTGAGCTACGGCTGGAGCGGCACGCTGACGCAGATGGGCTGGTTTTTCACCAAGGCGGCGCTGCTGACTTTTGGCGGGGCCTACGCGGTGTTGCCTTATGTGAACCAGGCTGCGGTCGAGCATTACCAGTGGCTCAGCACGGCGCAAATGATGGATGGCCTGGCGCTGGGCGAAACCACGCCGGGCCCGCTCATCATGGTGGTGGCTTTTGTCGGGTTTGTGGGCGGCTGGACCAGGCAGGTGTTGGGGCCCGATGCGCTGTTTCTGGGCGCGGCGCTGGCCGCTTGCGTGGCGACCTGGTTCACCTTTTTGCCCTCGTTCATTTTTATTCTGGCAGGCGGGCCCTGGGTCGAGTCCACGCGCGGCAAGCTCGGGCTGACTGCGCCGCTGGCTGCAGTGACTGCGGCGGTGGTCGGCGTGATCGCCAATCTTGCTCTGTTTTTTATAGCTGCTGTTGCATATCCTTCGGGGGCTACGAGCCTGTTTGATTCACAGCCAGACTGGATTGCGCTGGCGCTGGCGGTGGCCGCCGCGCTGGCTTTGTGGCGGCTCAAGTGGGGCGTGATGACGGTGATCGCGGCCCTGGCTGGCGCTGGCTTGCTGCTGCGCGTGCTCGGGCTGGCATGAAGGCACGGGTCTGCCAAGGGCCCGGCAGGGCGCTCGTCATGCGTCAGCCTGCGCCGCCAAATGGTCAACCAGCAACCGGGCGGCGGGCGGCAGCGCGTCACGGTGGCACAGGATGAAACGCCGCCGCGCCCAGGGTTCGTCCAGCGCAAGAATGGACACGCCGTGGGCCTGCGCATGGATTTCGGCCACCTCGCGCGGCATCACACTGATGGCCAGGCGGGCCCGCACCACGCGCAGCGCGGCTTCAAAGTTGGTCACGACCAGGCGCGGCGCCAGATTCAGGCCAAGCGCGGCAGCGGCGCGCTGCAGCATGACCTGCACGGCGCTGGTCACGTGCAGGCTCACATGCTCGTAGTCCAGCGTTTCGGCAAAACGCACGCTCTGGCGCTGGGCCAGCGCGTGGCCGGCGGGCACCACCAGCGCGAGATGGTCGCTGCGATAGGGAACCGATTTGAGTGTGCCGATATTGGCGGCGTCCCAGCAGATGCCGACCGACGCCGTGCCATCGATCACGCCGCGAACGATCTCGGGGCTGATGCGTTCTTCCATGCCGATCTGGATGTTGCGATGGTCGGGTTGCTGCAGGAAGGCGGCCACGTCGTCGGCCAGCGATTCGGCCAGCGCTGACGCAGACGCGAGGATGCGGACCTGGCCGCGCACGCCGGCCGCGTAGGCGGCCATGTCGCGTTCGATCCGCCCCGAGGTGTCCAGCATGAAGAGGGCATGTTCGAGCAGTGTCTCGCCCGCCGCGGTGGGCACCACGCCATGGCGTTTGCGGATCAAAAGCGGCGTGCCGACGGTGTCTTCGAGCTGGGCCAGCCGCTTGCTGATGGCCGAGCCGACGATGCTGGCTTTCTCGCCCGCGCGGGCGATGTTGCCGGTCTCGCAGACTGTGACGAACAGGCGCAGGGTGGTGAGGTCAAGGTCGCGCATGGAGAATTGTGAAGTTCCAATATGGAAACTCACATGTTCCAAATGCGAGTTGCTGTTTCATTTCGCAAATTCTAAACTCGGGTCTGCGACAGATCAAATGGAGACAAGCCTTGATTGAACCGACATCCCCGCGGCCGGCATTGCCCAGCCGCGCCATTATTCGCGAGGTCGGCCTGCGCGACGGCCTGCAGAGTATTGCCCGCGTGATGCCCACTGCCCACAAGCTCGAATGGATCCGCGATGCCTATGCCGCTGGCCAGCGCGAGATCGAAGTCGGCTCGTTCGTCCCGGCCCGGCTGCTGCCGCAGCTGGCTGATACGGCTGAACTGGTGGCGTTTGCCAAGACGCTGCCCGGCCTCATCGTCTCGGTGCTGGTGCCCAATCTCAAGGGCGCGGAGCGTGCCATCGAATCGAGGGCCGACCTGATGCTGTTGCCTCTTTCCGCCAGCCATGCGCACAGCCTGGCCAACCTGCGCCGGGCGCCCGACGACGCGGTGGCCGAGATTGAACGCATCGTGGCGCTGCGTGATGCGGCGGGGTCGCGCACCCTGATCGAGGTGGGAATGAGCACGGCCTTCGGCTGCACGCTGCAGGGTCACGTGGCCCCGGCCGAGGTGCTGCGCCTGCTGCGCGCCGTGCTGGCTGCCGGTGTTGACCGGGTTGGGCTGGCCGACACGGTGGGTTATGCCGATCCGGCCGCGGTGCGCAGCCTGTTTGAGCAGGCGCTGCCGATCGCCGGCGAGAAGCTCAACTGCGGGCATTTTCACGACACCCGTGGCCTGGGCCTGGCCAATGTGTATGCCGCGCTTGAGCTGGGCGTGACGCGCTTTGACGCCTGCCTGGCAGGCATTGGCGGCTGCCCGCATGCGCCCGGCGCGAGCGGCAACGTTGCGACTGAAGACCTGGCCTGGATGCTGGCGAGCATGGGCATCGCCACCGGGCAGGACATCGACCGGCTGCTGGCGCTGCGCCAGCGCGTCGCATCGTGGCTGGCCGGCGAAACTTTGCACGGAACGCTCTGGCGTGCCGGCTTGCCCCGGACCATGCAATCGGCCGGGGCTGCGCCAGCATCGGTTTGCGCATAAGGCTCACGCAACACGCCGTCAGCATGCACCAAAACAAGGTCCCCCAACCGCTTGCCGGCCTGCGCGTGGTCGAATTCACCCACATGGTCATGGGCCCCACTTGCGGCATGGTGCTGGCCGACATGGGGGCCGAGGTTATCAAGGTCGAACCGATCGAGGGCGACCGTACGCGCCACCTGCTGGGCGCCGGCACGGGTTTCTTCCCGATGTTCAATCGCAACAAGAAAAGCATCGCCATTGACCTGCACTCGCCCGAAGGGGCCGCGGTCGCGCGCAAGCTCGCGGCAAGCGCTGACATCGTTGCCGAGAACTTCAGGCCCGGCACGATGAAGAAATACGGGCTCGACTACGAATCGCTTCGCGGCCTGAATCCGCGCCTGATCTACGTCAGCCACAAGGGTTTCCTGCCCGGCCCCTACGAGCACCGCACGGCACTCGACGAGGTGGTGCAGATGATGGGCGGTCTGGCCTACATGACCGGCCGCCCCGGCGACCCGCTGCGCGCCGGCAGCAGCGTCAACGACATCATGGGCGGCATGTTTGGCGCCATCGGCGCCTTGGGCGCGCTGATTCAGCGCGGCATCACCGGAAAAGGCCAGGAGGTGCAGAGCGCGCTGTTTGAGAACAATGTGTTTCTGGTCGGCCAGCACATGTTGCAGTACGCCATCACCGGCCAGCCCGCCGCGCCCATGCCCGACCGCATCTCGGCCTGGGCGGTGTACGACGTGTTCACCGTGAAGGACGGCGAGCAGATCTTCCTGGCGGCGGTGAGCGACGCGCAATGGGCCACCTTCTGCGACGCGCTGGGTTTTGCCGACCTCAAGGCCGACCCGCGCTACGCCACCAACAACGACCGTGTTCGCCTGCGCCCGACGCTGATGCCCATCCTGCGTGAGCGGCTGGCCCACCGCGGCGCTGCCGAACTCGCGGCGCTGTTCGAGAAGGCGGGCCTGCCGTTCGCGCCGATCCGCAAGCCCGAGGAGTTGTACGACGATGAACACCTGCTGGCCACTGGCGGGCTGGCCGACATCACCTTGCCCGACGGTGAGCGCGCTGGCCAGACCGCGCGGACCACGCTGCTCCCGTTCACGATGGACGGCCAGCGTCTGGGCGTGCGGCTGCAGCCGCCGAAGCTGGGCCAGCACACGGCCGAACTGCTGGCCGCGCTGGGTTACAGTTCAGCGGATATCGGCCTGTTGCAGAGCCGTCACGTGGTGGCATGATCAACAGTTGATTTTTTTCTCAAAACTAACGGAGACACACGACATGACACGAATGAACTTCAACCTTTCCCGGCGCGGTGCGCTCGCCGCCATGGTGGCGCTGAGTGTGGCCGGCAGCGCCAGCGCCGCCGAGTTCACGATGCGCATCAGCCACCAGTTTCCGCCTGCGCACCAGACGGCGATCAACCTCGACCAGTTCGCGAAGGACGTCAAGGAGGCGACCAAAGGCCGTGTCGAGGTGCAGAACTTTGGTGCCGCGCAACTGTTCAAGCCCAACCAGAATCATCCGGCGGTGGCCAGTGGCAAGATCGAGGCCGCCGCAATCCTGAGCTTCCAGTGGGGCGGCACGATCCCCGAGATGAGCGTCACCATCATCCCCTACCTGATGACGACGGTGGCCAAGCAGAAGGCGTTCATCACCTCGGAGGCCGCCAGGCTGCTCGACGCCAAGATGGAAGCCAGGGGCGTGAAGAACATCGGCTGGATCGTTGATACCAACGACGGCATTTTCACGTCCGCCAGCAAGCCGCTGCTTGCGCCGGCCGACTTCACCGGCCTGAAGATCCGCGGGCTGAACAAGCTGTTCGACGCGGGCCTGTCGGCCATGGGGGCTTCGCCCTCGGCGATGGCTGGCACCGAGGTCTATCAGGCACTGCAGACCGGCGTGCTGGACGCCGGCTTTACCGGGGTGAAAGCAGCCAACAGCCGCAAGTTTTACGAGGTTCAGAAGTTTGGCGTGGCTTCCAACATCATTCTGGCCTATGACAACCTGGTGGTGAACCCGGCGTGGTGGAAGGCGCTGCCGCCCGAGCTGCGCAGCGCCATCCAGAAGGCGGCCGACAAGGCCGTCAAACGCTCGATCGGCAAGACCGACGGCGTCCCGCCCGAGGACGTCAAGGTGCTCAACGACAAGGGCATGAAAACGGTCGCCCTGAGCAAGGCGCAGGAAAAAGTCATGGCCGACGCGATGCAGCCGGCCGTGAAGAAGGAGTTTCTCAGCGCGACGGCGCCCGACGGCGTCAAACTGCTTGAGCTGATTGACCGGCTCTGATTCAAGACGCCATGAAGACCGAAGCCGGCGCTTCGCCTGGCAAGGAGAGCGCCGCGCTGCGCGCGCTGGGGCGCCTGGTTGCGGTGTTGGCGGCTGCCGCAATGGCGCTCGCTTCGCTGGCGCTGCTGGTCTCGCTCGGCCTGATTGGCTGGTCGGTGGTGATGCGTTATGGCTTCAATGCGGCGCCGGCCTGGGTCGATGACGTGGTCGGCTTCATGCTGGTGGCCATCGTGATGCTGGCGGCGGCGCCGACGCTGCGGCGCGGCGAACACATTGGCGTTGATGTGCTGGTAGTGCGTCTTTCTTCGGCCGGTCGCCGTTGGGCCGCTGCCTGGGCCGCGCTTGCTGCGGCAGCGATTGCGGCTGTGCTGATCGTCAACGGCTGGGGCACCGCCATGCTGGCCCGTTCACTGGGGCTGCTCACGGAAGGGGCGGTCGAGTGGCCGACCTGGTTGCTGATGCTGCTCATGCCGACCGGCGGCGTGCTGTTGCTGCTGGCGGCCAGCGAAGCGTTCTGGCGCGCGGCGGCCGGCGCGCCGCCGCTGGAACTGCTCGATGAAACCGCGGTGGAGTCCGAGTGATCATCACGCTGGTCTTTCTCGGGCTGCTGTTGCTGCTGTTTACCGGCTTGCCGATTTTTGCCGGATTGGCCTTGTTCGGCGGCGCGCTGCTTTTCATCACGCAGGGCGAACTTGGCTCGGTCACGGAAGTGATCTTTGGCGAGATCAACCGCTACCTTCTGGTGGCCATACCGCTGTTCGCCTTCATGGCCCAGGTCATGATTCGCGGGCGCATCGTTGACGATCTGTACAACACGGCCTACACGTTGACGCGGCACCTGCCCGGCGGCCTTGGCGTCGCCACCATCCTGGCCTGCACGATCTTCGCGGCCATCTCCGGCTCCAGCGTGGCGACGGCGCTCACCATTGGCGCGGTGGCCATTCCGCAGATGATCCGCTACGGTTACGACCCCAAGGCCGCCTACGGCCTGGTGGCCGCGGGCGGGACGCTTGGCATATTGATTCCGCCTTCGGGGCCGATGGTGCTGTACGGCGTGACCACCGACACCTCGATCGGCGGACTCTTCATGGCCGGCGTGATGCCGGGCCTGCTGATGGCCGGTGTCTTCGTCGTCTGGACCATGACCAGCACGGCCATCACCCACCGCCATATCAAGCGCGAAACCCGGGCCACCCTGCGCGAGGCGCTGACCGCCATCCGCAAGTCATTGTGGGCGTTCTCGCTGCCCGTATTCGTGCTCGGCGGCATGTATGCCGGCATTTTCACGGCCACGGAAGCGGCGGCGGCCGGCGCCTTGCTGGCGCTGTTCATCGCGGCAGTGGTTTACCGGGCGCTTGGACTGCGGGCGATCTGGGACTCGGCGCAGGACGCCTGCCGGGTGTCGGCCATGCTGTTCATGATCCTGGCTGGCGCGTCCGTCTTCGGTCATGTCCTGACCAAGTTGCGCATCCCCCAGATCATCGTCGAGGCGGTGATTGCGGCCGATATTGGCGTCACCGGCTTCCTGATCGTGATGATGGCGCTGATCTTCATTCTGGGGATGTTTCTGGAGTCGATTGCCATCATCCTGATCACCACGCCCGTCATCATGCCGGCCATGACGCAACTGCACATCAACCCGATCTGGTACGGCGTGTTGCTGGTGATCAATCTGGAACTGGCTCAGATCACGCCCCCCGTGGGCATGAACCTGTTCACCATCAAGGCCATCACCAAATCGCCCATGGGGCCCATCATACGGGGCGCGGCGCCCTACGTTCTGCTTATGATAGCCGTGATGGCCATGGTCATGATCTGGCCCCAGATCGCGCTCTGGCTGCCAGGCACCATGCGCGGACGCTGAACGCCTGCGCATGACAAGCGGCCTTCACAAGCTCTACAGCCTCCCGTTACCTATCAAAATTACTCAACACCGAAGATACAAGGTTCGAGCGTCGTGATGCCAGCTTCTGACCGCAGCGCCTCCTTAACCGACCCGTATTGGCTCGAACGCCTGTTTGGCAATTGGGTGCGGCTTGTGTCGCCCGCGACCTTGCGCGCCGATGCCATGGCCGGTTTGCTGGGCGCGGTGCTGGTGTTGCCGCAAGGCATAGCGTTTGCCACGCTGGCGGGGCTGCCGCCGGAGTATGGCCTCTTCACTGCGGTGATTCCGTGCATCATCGCCGCGCTGTTTGGCTCCAGCTGGCACGTCATGTCGGGGCCGACCAACGCCAACTCGCTGGCGCTGTTTGCCATGCTTTCGCCGCTGGCGCTGGCGTTCAGCCCGATGTATATCCAGTTGGCGCTGGCCGTCACCGTGATGGTGGGCGTGATGCAGTGGCTGATTGGCGCGCTGCGCCTGGGCCTGCTGGCCAATTTCATTTCACCTGCAGTGCTGTTTGGCTTTACCTCGGGTGCGGCGCTGTTGATTGCCGTGCACGCGCTGCCCGATCTGCTGGGACTGGTGGCCGCGCCCGGGCATAGCGCCGCTGCCGTATTGCGGCATGTGTTGACGCAACTGCCCGCGGCGCAGCCGCCTGCGCTGGCGGTGGCTGCCACCACCCTGGTCGTGGCATTGCTGCTGCGCCGCTGGCAGCGCAACTCGCCCTACATGCTGGTCGGTCTGGTGGCGGCCACTGCGCTGGCATGGCTGTGGGGCCGCTACCTGAACGTCAGCAGTGGCTCGCCCGCTGCCGCGTTGCGCACGGTGGGGCAGATTCCCGCCCCCTGGCCGCACTTTGAGGTGCCGCGCATCAGTTGGGCGCAGGCCCGCGAGCTGATCGGCCTGGCGTTTGCGCTGACCCTCGTGGCGCTGGGGCAGGCGATCTCGATTGTCAAGACGGTGGCGCAGCGTTCGGGCCAGCGCATTGATACCAACCGCGAGTTTCGCGGCCAGGGCTTGTCCAACATCGTTGGCGGATTCTTTTCGTGCTATGTGTCGTGCGGCTCCATGAATCGCTCCCTGCCCAATTTGCAGGCCGGTGCCCGCACGCCGTTGGCTTCAGTCTTTTCCGGGGTGCTGCTGCTGGCGCTGGTGGCGCTCAGCGCGCCGCTGCTGGCGCTCATCCCCATGGCTGCCGTATCGGCGCTGCTGCTGCTGGTGGCGCTGGCGCTGCTTGACCTGGCGGGCTGGCGCAAGCTGTTCAATCTGAGCCGTAGTGATCTGGCGGTGGCGCTGGTGACCGGGGTGGCGACGGTCACGATCCGGCTCGAGATTGCCATCTTGCTGGGCACGATCCTGTCGCTGATGTCTTTTCTGTACCGCACCTCGCGGCCCGCCATGCGCAGCTTGGGATTTGACAGCCGTGCGCCGGATCGGCAGTTTGTGGTGATCGATGACGCACAGCATCCGGCGGACAAAGTGACAAGCGTGGGGGCGAACGGTCGCAGCGCCGGGCCGCCCCAAGCAAGGCCAGCCCCCTCGGGGGGCAGCGCAGTACACGAAGTGACAAGCGTGGGGGCTTTCTTACCTGAGTGCCCGCAACTCAAGCTGCTGCGCATGGAGGGAGGGGTTTATTTTGGCGCGACCCAGCATGTGGCCGACACTCTGCATGCGCTGCGCAACCAGCCGCATCCGCAAAAACATTTGCTGGTCATGGCCAAGAGCATGAACTTCATCGACCTGGCCGGTGCCGAGCTGTGGGAGGTCGAACTCGCCGCGCGCCGCGCCATGGGCGGCAACCTGTACTTTCACCGGCCCCGGCCCGAAGTGATTGCCCTGTGGCGCAAAACCGGCTTTACCGACGTGCTCGGCCCCGAGCATCAGTTTCCCGACAAGGCCACCGCCATTGCGACCATCTTCAAAAAACTGGATCCCGAAATTTGCCGCCATTGCAGCGCGCGCATTTTTTGGGAATGCAAAACCGCGCCTGG
>CAYJMW010000116.1:0-9688 GCA_964371235.1 uncultured Polaromonas sp. | reverse complement strand
CGCTGACACGCGGCTTGACGCAAAAAATGCTCCATGGCGCATTGGCCGAACTGCACGCGGGTGATGCCAGCAGCCGCGAAGCGACGGCAAACACGGTGTCCAGGCTATTCCTGCGCGGCCAACTGCCAAAAACGCTGTCAACAGACAAAGAGCGTTAGCGCTGACCGCCGACTTTCCGTGGGAGGAAAAATCCGAAAGACTTCACCGCAGAGGAACGAAGGACGCGGAGGAATACCCGGAGGTCAATCCCTTTTATTTTTTTGTTGTTTTGTAACTACTCAGCCCACCCACGAAGACTAACTTCCAACGCAAAGACGCAAAAGCGCAAAGAAAGCAAAAGAAAATATTTTTCGCTCCTTGGCGTACTTTGCGTCTTAGCGCCTTTGCGTTGGAAGCTTCTACTTCTACCTGAGTAGTTACGTTGTTTTTAACCTCCGCGCACCTCTGCGTCCTTCATTCCTCCGCGGTGAATGACCCCATTCCCCCTGCTCCAGCCCATGAAACCCTTTCTTCGCCAAACCCTGGAACGCCAACTGCTGCGGCTGCACGAGCTCGACGCGTTGCTGTCTGCCAGTGACGTAGTGAGCGACCTCGACCGTTTTCGCGCCCTCACCCGCGAACATGCCGAAACCAGCGTGGTGGCCGCGCATTACACCCGGCTCACCCGGCGCGAAGCCGACCTGGCCAGCGCTGAAAACCTGTTGCGGGAAGCCAAAAATGATCCGGCCATGGCCGACCTGGCAGCCATGGCCGAGGAAGAGATGGCTGCTGCCAAAGCCGATATTGCCCAGCTCGACGACGCCCTGCAACTGATGCTGATTCCCAAGGACCCCGACGACGCGCGGGCCGCGTTCATCGAAATCCGCGCCGGAACGGGCGGCGACGAATCAGCGCTCTTTGCTGGCGACCTGCTTCGCATGTACACCCGCTTTGCCGAGCGCCAGCGCTGGCACACTGAAATCATCAGCGAATCGGCGAGTGAACTGGGCGGCTACAAAGAGGTGGTGTTGCGCATCGACGGCCCGCTTGATGCCTTGGGCGTTGGGGTCTATGGCAAACTGCGTTTTGAGTCGGGTGGCCATCGGGTCCAGCGGGTGCCGGCCACAGAAACCCAGGGCCGTATCCACACCAGCGCCTGCACCGTGGCGGTGCTGCCCGAGCCCGACGAAGCAGTGGCGATCCAGATCAACCCGGCCGACCTGCGAATTGACACCTACCGCGCCAGCGGGGCCGGCGGCCAGCACATCAACAAAACCGATTCGGCCGTTCGCATCACGCACATCCCGACCGGCATCGTCGCCGAATGCCAGGAGGGCCGAAGCCAGCACGGCAACAAGGCCCAGGCGCTGAAAGTGCTCACCGCCCGCATCCATGAAAAAGACCGCTCGGAGCGCGCCGCCAAGGATGCCGCCGAACGCAAGGGCCTGATCGGCACCGGCGACCGCAGCGACCGCATTCGCACCTACAACTTTCCGCAGGGCCGCCTGACCGACCACCGCATCAACCTGACGCTGTACAAGCTGCTGGCCATCATGGAAGGGGACCTGGACGACGTGGTCAAGGCGCTGCAAGTCGCGCGCGGTGCCGAACTGCTGGACGATCTGGAAAATGCCTCGCAGCGCTGAAACCAGGATTCTTTGATGCACAATTTGCCTCTAGCCCACGAATAATATGCATGGTTAGCTATCATATTTATAGCGTATTGAATTCGCCACGATGAACCAGCCCACTGTCTCACAGGCCTTGACCGCTGCCCAAACCCTGGGGCTGGAGCGGCTCGATGCCCAGCTGCTGCTGCTGCAGGCTCTGGGCAAACCGTTTGACGCCCGAGCCTGGCTGCTGGCCCACGACACGGACGAGTTGGCTGACGAAATCGCCCAGCATTTTCGGGGACTGTGCTTGCGCCGGGCCAGCGGTGAGCCGCTGGCTTACATCGTCGGCAGCATCGAGTTTTTTGGCCTGACGCTTCAGGTCGATGCCCGCGTGCTGATACCGCGTCCCGACACCGAGACCCTGGTGCAGTGGGCGCTGGACCTGTTGCAAACGCCCGCCATGCCAGCCGCCGCACCGGGCATTCTTGATCTGGGCACCGGCAGCGGCGCCATTGCGCTGGCCATCGCCCACAACCTGCGAACGACTGGTCGCCAGGGCCGCATTGCGGCCGTTGATGCAAGCGCTGATGCACTATGCGTTGCCCGAAAAAATGCCCAGCGTCTGGGGCTGCCGCTGCAATTGATTGAAAGTCACTGGCTGGACAAAGTTAGCGGACACTTCTTCCTGATCGCCAGCAATCCACCGTATATTGCCAGCGCCGATCCGCACCTGGCCGCGTTGACACACGAGCCGCTGGAGGCACTGGCGGCGGGTCCTGACGGGCTTGACGACATACGGCTGATTGTTCGGCAAGCGCCCCGGCATTTGCAACCCGGCGGCTGGTTGCTGCTGGAGCATGGTTACGACCAGGCGGGTGCAGTGCGCGCGTTGCTGGCCAAGCGCGGTTTTTTACAGGTTCAGAGCCGACTGGATCTGGCGGGCGTTGAACGCTGCTCGGGCGGACAATGGCCGGGATAGGCGAAACTGGCGACCGGATCAGGCGTCATTCCATTTCCAAATCATTCATGTCCAGGCGTCGAGCCGCAGGCAGTGCTTTAGCACGACAAGGTGAGACAACAACGACAAGGATGATTTGGAAATGGAATCAGCACGTCCGGCATCAAACGGCGGGATAATCAGCCGCTTGAATTCCGCTGTTCAGATTCCAGATATGAGAATTGTCCGGCCAACACGCCTGCTTCCGTGCGATACCCACCCCACTTCCAAAGGATGTCACCATGAGCCATACCGACCCAACCCAGCAACGCATTGAAAAAATCGTCAAGTCCAGCGACGTCGTCCTGTTCATGAAAGGCACGGCCCAGTTTCCGATGTGCGGTTTCTCAGGCCGCGCGATCCAGGTGCTCAAGGCCTGTGGCGTGGACAAGCCCGCCACGGTGAATGTCCTGGAAGACGAGGAAATCCGCAGCGGCATCAAGGAATACAGCAACTGGCCAACCATTCCCCAGCTCTATGTGAAGGGCGAATTTGTGGGCGGCTCTGACATCATGATGGAGATGTACGAGAGCGGAGAGCTCCAGCAAGTGCTGGGCACACCCGCCGCCTGAAGCACTAACGCGTGTAGCCTTCGCAGGCACCCGCGTTGACCCGGCCCCTGCATTCGCGCTTCAGACGCGTGCTGCGTTCCTGGGGCGTTTCCTCGGAACCGCGCTGGAACGTGACCTTTCCCAACTGGCCCTTGGCGGTCCCCTTGTTGGCTGCCTTTTTCTTTGTCTTTGTTTTTGCCGGCTTGTCCACAGGCTCCGCCGACTGTGCCGGAACGCTTCCCATCAGCACCGCGGCAACAACGATGAACGCCAATACTGGCTGGATCACTGATATTTTCATTTTTCCGCTCCGGTGCTCAATGGCTTCGAATGACAACTGACACAAGAACTATTGCAGTTTGGGGTCGCCCGAACCCCGCTCGCCAGAGACCTGAGCATCGGTCGGGGTTTCTGCTGGCAGACGGAAATCTTCGCTGGCCCAGGCACCCAAATCGAGGTTTTTGCAGCGTTCGCTGCAAAAGGGGCGGAACCGGTTGCTCGGCGC
Source organism: uncultured Polaromonas sp. (assembly GCA_964371235.1). GTDB lineage: Bacteria > Pseudomonadota > Gammaproteobacteria > Burkholderiales > Burkholderiaceae_C > Polaromonas. The sequence continues at coordinate 6,043 of CAYJMW010000116.1, read as the reverse complement.
ATAAACGCTTTGTCCACCGCATCCGGGGCAACGCACCAGCTTGACGGGCAACTGTGGTTTCTTCATGGCGGCAGGGCACTTGGTTTCGCTCTGGTCGGATCAACCCGGCTGGCTCAGGAGCAAAGTGTCAATTCGAAAGCCGAGTCCACCGTGCTCGCGCGCAGCCGGCCGTCACTTTCGTGGCGCATCAGCCGCACCGACACCATCAGGCGGTTGCCGCTGATTTCGGGGATCAAGCCCAGCGCTGGATCAATACGCAGGCGCAGCAGCTGAAAGGTGCGCCCCTGAGGCAGCGCCTGCTGATATTGCCCGCCAGGCGCCACCACCTTTTGCGGCGCGCCAGAATCTCGCAGCAGCTTTAGCAGCACCCGTATGGACTCGGCCAGCGGCACCAGGGGCGCAATCCAGCGCTGCAAATCCTGCTGGCGCGCGGCAGCGCCCAGGTGCTGCCACGCGTAGTAGGCCGGCAAGTCAAACTCGCAGGTACCGCCGGGAATGCCGATGCGGCTGCGAATGCTCATGAGCCACTCGTTTTCAGTCAGTGACTGCCCGACTTTGCCGGCAAGCTGGCTGACGGCGGCAAAACACGCCTCGAGCTCTCCGGTGACCTCGTCGAGCACGACTTCTGAAATGGCCGGGTTGCCGCGATAGCTGTTGAGAACCTGCTTTTGTTTGTCGAGGTCCTTGAGCACGTCGGTTTTCAGGTCCGCCCGTGCGCCCACGTCCATGACCTCGAAAATGGTCGTGAGCGCGTAATGATGATCAATCGGGCTCACGCGCTCCACCAGTTCGCCAAGACGGCGCAACAGGTGTTCCAGCCGCAAATAGGTGCGTATGCGTTCGTTGAAGGGGTACTCGTAAAGAATCACGGCGCTGGTTTTTTCGTCAGATTCATGGGAAGTTATGACTGCGCATCATAGCCCGAAGCGCTTGGCAAGTTGCCTGACCATGAGGTTCAGTGCCTGCAGCGACAAGCCGTCGTTATAAATGCACAGGTCGGCTGCAGCCAGCCTTTGCGCGCGCGGGGCTTGTTCCCCCATGACTTTTTCAACGGCTTGTGGCGTCCAGCCACTGCGCGCCATGACCCGCGCAATTTGCGTGGCTTCGAGGCAGTCCACCACCAGCACCCGGTCCACCTGCTGCCGCCAGCGCCCGGACTCCACCAGCAAGGGAATATCAAAGACGATGCAGGCCGCGCCGCCCTTTGCCGCATGGTCTGCCTGCGCGGCTTGCCGCATGACCTCCTGTCTCACCAGCGGGTGAACGATGGCTTCAAGCCGCTGCCTGGCTGCCGGGTCATCGAAGACCAGTTGCCGCATCTGGTCACGGTCCAGCGCGCCCTCTGAAGTGATGATCTGATCGCCAAACTGGTTTGTTATGGCCGCGATGGCCGCTCCACCAGGGGCCGTGAGCTGGCGCGCAATGGCATCAGCGTCCACCAGTGTTGCACCGCTTTCGGCGAGCATGCGGGCGACCGTGCTTTTACCGCTTCCGATACCGCCCGTCAGGCCAATGCGCAGAGTGTTCCGGTGCATGGCATCACAAGCCCACAAAGCGCAAAATGGCTTGGGGGCCGAAAAACAGCGCGGCAAACCCGGCGCCTGCCAGGAACGGGCCAAACGGCACGTAGCCGCCCTCGCGCAAACCACTTGAAAACTTCATCGCAATCCCCGTGATGGCGCCAATCACCGAGGCCATCAGAATCATCGGGACCAGCGCGGGCCAGCCAAACCACGCCCCCAGCGCCGCAAAAAGCTTGAAATCGCCGTAACCCATGCCTTCCTTGCCCGTAACCAGCTTGAACGCCCAGTACACACTCCACAAGGAAAGATATCCGGCGACCGCGCCCCACAAGGCGCTGGACAGGGTAACGGGCGGGTTCCAGCCCAGCGCCGCGACTATCAGCCCGGCCCACAACAAGGGCAAGGTAATATCGTCCGGCAGCAAGGTCGTGTCCCAGTCAATTAGCGCGAGCACCAGCAGCGCCGCGGAAAAGCCGCACCAAACCAGCGCCGTTGGCGACCAGCCCCAACGCCACACGCAAAAGTAAAACAGGGCGCCGGCCGCAGCTTCCACAACCGGGTAGCGCACACCATAGCGCGCGCCGCAGGCTGAGCATTTGCCGCGCAGCAATAGATAACTGATGACGGGAATGTTTTCGTACCAGCTGATGAGGTGCCCGCAACTCGAGCAGCGCGAGCGCGGAACCACCAGATTGAACGCCTCGGCGGAATCCAGTGGCTTTCCCGTCAGTTCGGCGCATTCCGCGGCCCACTGCCGCTCCATCATCTTGGGCAGACGGTAGATGACAACGTTCAGGAAGCTGCCGATCAGCAGGCCCAGGAAGCCGGCCAGCAGCGCATCAACCTCCGGCCCCAAGCCCAGCCCCGTCAAACCACTTGACCCAGCTTGAAGATGGGCAGATACATGGCGACCACAATGCCGCCAATGATCGTTCCCAGGAAAACGATGATGATGGGCTCCATGAGGCTGGACAGGCCCGCCACCATTTCATCAACTTCGGCCTCATAAAAATCAGCCGCCTTGCCCAGCATGTGATCAACCGAACCGGATTCCTCGCCAATGGCGCACATCTGCAGCACCATGGTGGGAAACAGATTGGCGTTTCCCATGGCAGCCGTCAAACTGGTGCCGGTGGAGACTTCCTGCTGGATTTTTTGAGTGGCGTCAGCATACAGCGAATTGCCCGATGCGCCGCCTACCGAGTCCAGGGCTTCTACCAGCGGCACGCCTGCCGCAAACATGGTGGAAAGGGTGCGGGTCCAGCGGGCGATAACCGCCTTTTCAATCAGGGGGCCAAACACCGGGAGCTTGAGCAGCAGCCGGTCCATGACCTTCTGCACCTTCTCATTGCGCCGCCAGGCCTGCATGAAAAAATAGATGCCACCGCCTACACCGCCAAAAATCAGCCACCAGTAAGCGACAAAAAACTCGCTCATTGCAATCACAAAAAGTGTCGGGGCCGGCAAATCCGCGCCAAAGGAGGAAAACACCTGTTTGAACGCGGGGATCACGAAAATCATGATCACCGCGACCACCACGAAGGCCACGACCACCACGGAAATGGGGTACATCAGGGCCGACCTGATCTTTGACTTGATGGCCTCGGTCTTCTCCATGTAAACCGCGAGACGATCAAGCAGCGATTCGAGAATACCGGCGGCCTCGCCAGCCTCGACCAGATTGCAGTACAGCGCATTGAAGTGCAAGGGGTACTTGCGAAACGCGGCACTCAGCGACGTGCCCGTTTCGACGTCAGTGCGCACGTCATTGAGCAGCTTGGTGACACTGGCGTTGGGGTTGCCGCGGCCCACAATGTCAAACGACTGCAGGAGTGGCACGCCGGCCTTCATCATGGTGGCGAGCTGGCGGGTAAAGATGGCAATATCCTTGGGCTTGATTGACCGGCCAGAGCGCATCCGGCGTTTTTTGATTTTGGTTGGCAGCACTCCCTGCCGGCGCAAGGAAGACTTGACCTGATTCTCGCCAGCGGCGCGAATCTCTCCGCGGACCTGCTTGCCGCCCCGGTCCTTGCCTTCCCACTCGAAAACAAATTCCTTGATGCTTTTGGATACTGCAGTTGCCATGATGCCTCCTCTTTTTACGGACGGGTATTAGCCGCCATGTCAGAACGCCTGCGTCGCAAAGTCAGTGCGCGCAAACCCGACAGTTCAAACATTGGTGCAACCCAGGACCTCTTCCAGCGAAGTCATGCCGAGTTTAACTTTAAGCAAACCGGATTGGCGCAGACTCCGCACGCCCTCAATTTCCGCCTGCGCCGCGATTTCTGGCGCGTTGCCGTCGCGCAGGACAATTTGCTGTATCTCCTCGGAAATGGGCATGACCTGGTAGATGCCGATGCGACCCTTGTAGCCGTTGGCGCAGATCGAGCATCCCACCGGGCGGTAAGGTGTCCAGGAGCCATCAACCTCCTCTTCCTTGAAGCCTGCCTCAAGCAAGGTTTCGCGCGGAATATCAGCCGGCATCTTGCAGTTGGGACAGAGCCGGCGCGCCAGCCGCTGCGCGGTAATCAGAATGACGCTGGAAGCGATATTGAAAGGCGCAATGCCCATGTTGCGCATGCGTGTGAGCGTCGTCGGTGCGTCGTTGGTATGCAGCGTGGACATCACCAGGTGGCCGGTTTGCGCGGCCTTGATGGCAATGTCAGCGGTTTCGACATCGCGAATCTCGCCAACCATGATGATGTCGGGATCCTGCCGCAAAAAGGCCTTGAGCGCGACCGTGAAGTTCATTCCCGCGCGTTCGTTCATGCTGACCTGGTTGACGCCCGGCAAGGTGATCTCGCACGGATCTTCAGCGGTTGCAATGTTGACGCCTGGCGTGTTCAGAATGTTCAGGCAGGTGTAAAGCGAAACGGTCTTGCCCGAGCCGGTCGGCCCCGTGACCAGCACCATGCCATAAGGCCGGTGAATCGCGGCGAGCAAGCGCTCCTTTTCTTCCGGTTCATAGCCCAGCGCTTCGATGCCGAGCTTGGCTGCACTCGGGTCCAGGATACGGATGACGATTTTTTCACCAAACATGGTGGGCAAGGTGCTGACGCGAAAATCGATGACGCGATCGGGTCCGATCTTGAGCTTCATCTTGCCGTCTTGCGGCACGCGCTTTTCGGAAATGTCGAGCCGCGAGATCACCTTGATGCGCGCCGCCAGTTTCTCCTTGATCGCCACGGGCGGAGAGGCGATTTCGCGCAGCTCGCCATCAATCCGGAAGCGGACGCGGTAACTGTGCTCAAACGGCTCGAAGTGCAGATCGGACGCCCGCATGCTGAAAGCATCGAGCAGCATTTTGTGCAAGAACTTGACAACCGGCGCATCTTCCACCTCGGACACGCTGGCATCGCCGTCTTCAGCGGATGCCGATTCCGCGCTGGCCTCATCGAATTCGAAATCTTCGCCAATGATGCTTTCCATGGCCTCGGCAGCCGTGGCGCTGGAGGCCTCAACCAGCTTGGACAGCTTGTCATACTCGGCGATCACCCAATCCACGCCCATCTGGGTGGAAAACTTGATTTTTTCCGCGGCCTCCTGGTCTGACGGATCAGCCGTCGCGACAAACAGACGATTGTTGCGTTTGCTCAAGACAACAATGCGATAAGTCGAGCAAATCTTGGTGTCGAGCAGCCCCTTGGGCAAACGCTGCACATCAATGGCCTCAAGGTCCAGCAGGGGCGCGGCAAAAGCGGTGGACATGGTGTGTGCCAGATCAAACGCCGAGACCGCACCCGAGCCCGTCAACTCGGCAATGAAACTGGTGCGTCCACTTTGAGCCTTGCGGAAAATATCTTCAGCGGCCTTTTGGCCCAGTTTCCCGGCCATGACCAGTGCCCGTCCCAATCCGGGCAGAGCCATGGAAGTTGCTTGATTGATAACGGAATCGACGGCGGCCATGTGATCCTGAGTTAGCTCAAAAGGCCATCATCGCTTATAGATCACAAGGTGTAAATCTAAAACGCCCGCGCCAACCCACCAGGCGTTGGAACTATGCGAAGAAACGCACACTTGGCCGAAAAAAATGAAATCTGGTCGGGGGTGAGAGGATTCGAATCTCCGGCCTCTGCGTCCCGAATGTCCTCTGAGGGCTTAAACGGGGCTTTGGCAGCCATTTCCGGCCGCATTTTTATATCTTACTTCGTATTTCCGCGCAAATACGCGTAACCAGGCGAAGAACGATTTGGAACAGAATTGGAACAGACCGGCGCATGGACAAGAGAGCAACCAAGCTTTGTTGCTTCCTCTCGGTATGGCGCCCCAGGCACACAATTTTGCAGATGCATTATTTACGAACCAGCGCGTCGCGTAATGGCCACATCGATAGGAGACTGATAAAGATGGCTTGTCTTGGCGGGAGTCCCTGATTTGGAACCCGAGGACTCTGCCGATGGCTTCAGCGTGGCTGGAAGACGGGCCATTGCTTCCCATTGAGTTCGCGCGCCGCTTTTGCCCGAAGGAGCCCGTCCCAATCTCCCGGGGAATGACCACTGCTCAGGAATCACAAAATTCCG
>CAYJMW010000115.1:9527-9742 GCA_964371235.1 uncultured Polaromonas sp. | reverse complement strand
GGTGGCACTTCGCCCTGACCATGGCCGTGGCCAATGTGGCGGGCAGTTTGCTGGGGACGCGGCTGGCCCTCAGGCACGGCGCGGGCTTTGTGCGGTTAATGTTTATCGGCGTGGTCAGCGCGCTGATTCTCAAAACCGGTTTTGACGCTTTCCTGAAGTAGCCCCAAGCAAGGCCAGCCCCCTCGGGGGGCATCCTTCGACAGGCTCAGGACGAA
>CAYJMW010000115.1:0-9427 GCA_964371235.1 uncultured Polaromonas sp. | reverse complement strand
GGCCACGGCCGCAGCGCCGGGCCGCCCCAAGCAAGGCCAGCCCCCTCGGGGGGCATCCTTCGACAGGCTCAGGACGAACGGAATTCAGCGAACATGGGGGCCACGGCCGCAGCGCCGGGCCGCCCCAAGCAAGGCCAGCCCCCTCGGGGGGCAGAGAGCTACACGCAGTGAGCGAACGTGGGGGCTGCATTACTCAGGACGAACGCCCGTCGTCGCCAGCAGCCCGGTCATCTCGGCCGCGCGGCGCGGCTTGCCAATCGGTGCACCGGCCAGCCCTTTTTGCACCGCGGCCATGTCTTCCTCGCTCGGATACTGACCGAGCAGCATGTAGTCGAACGCGCGCCGCGCAATCGGGGCGGCCGAGGCAGCACCCCAACCGGCGTTTTCCACAATTACGGCCAGCGCGATTTTGGGGTCGTCGGCGGGCGCAAATGCAATGTAAAGCGCATGGTCGCGCTGGCGCTCTTCCATCCTGGATTTGCTGTATTTGTCATTCTTGCCCATCGTCACCGCCTGCGCCGTTCCGGTTTTGCCGCCGCTCAGGTAGCCTGCCCCGGCAAACACCCTGGCCGAGGTGCCCACTTGCGTGACGCCGGTCATCGCCTTGCGCACAATAGCCACGTTCTCGGGCTTGTAGCCCAGATCTTGCGGCGGATCCGCCGGCAGCGGGTGCAGCGCGCGCGTCACCGGGTCCTGCGTGCCAAGCACCAGACGCGGCTTGTGCTTGATGCCGTTGTTGGCCAGTATGGCGGTGGCCTGCGCCAGCTGCAGCATGGTGAAGGTGTTGTAGCCTTGGCCAATGCCCAGCGAGATGGTTTCGCCCGGAAACCATTTCTGCTGCTCGGGGCGTTTGAAATAGCCGCGCTTCCAGGCCTGACTGGGGAGCACGCCGCGCACCTCGCCGTTGATGTCGATGCCCGTGATCTGGCCAAAACCGAGCGGCTTCATGAAGTCGTGCATGACATCGACGCCAAGCTCGTTGGCCAGCGAGTAAAAATACGCGTTGCTCGACTCGACAATGGCGCGGTTCATGTCCATGATGCCGCCGCGCTCATTCTCCGGGCTGCCAAAGCGGCGGCCGCCAAACATGTAGTAGCCGGGGTCGTTGACCAGTGCCGTGGGCGAGCGGGTCCCGGTCTGCAGGGCTGCCATGGCCATGAAGGGTTTGTAAGTGGAGCCCGGCGGATAGGTGCCGCGCAGCGCCCGGTTCAGCAGCGGCTTGTCAATCGACTCATTGAGCGCCTGCCAGCTCTCCTGATCAATGCCATCGACAAAAAGGTTCGGATCGAAGGTTGGTTTGCTGACAAACGCCAGCACGTCGCCGGTTTTGGGGTCCAGCGCCACCAGCGCCCCGCGCCGCTCGCCAAACATGTCTTCAACCAGTTTTTGCAGGCCGATGTCGAGCGACAGCATCACGGTGTCACCCGGCGTGGCCGGGTTGTTGGCCAGCTTGCGCACGGCGCGCCCGCCGGCTGAAGTTTCCATCCGCTCAACGCCGGTGGTGCCATGCAGCTGCTGCTCGAAACTCTGTTCAACCCCGAGCTTGCCGATGTAGTCGGTGCCGCGGTAGTTGCCCGCCGCGTCGCCACCCTCGATTTCTTCCTTTTCGGTCTGGTTGATGCGGCCAATGTAGCCCACGACATGGCTGGCCAATTCGCCGTTGGGGTAGCTGCGGAACAGCCGCGCCTTGATCTCCACGCCGGGAAAGCGAAAGCGCTGCGCCGCAAAGCGGGCCACTTCCTCGTCGGTGAGGCGCGTGCGGATCGGCAGCGACTCAAAATTTTTGGCCTCCTCACGCAAGCGCTTGAAGCGCCGCTTGTCGCGGGGCTGGATCTCCACCACCTGTTCGAGCGCTGCAATGGTTTCTTCCAGATTGCCAATCCTGGAGGGGGTGATCTCCAGCGTATAAGCCGAGTAGTTGCTTGCAAGCACGACGCCGTTGCGGTCCAGAATCAAGCCGCGAGTGGGAACGATGGGAACAATGGCGGTGCGGTTGCTTTCCGCCTGCTCGCTCAGGTCCGCATGGCGGTAGACCTGCAGATACACCAGCCGCGCGGCCAGCAACGCAAAGGCGCAAAGCACAGCCACGCCGGCCACCAGCACACGCAGACGGAAGCGATACAGGTCGGCCTGGACGTTTCTGAGTTCAGTCATGGCAGTGCGACTCAGAGCGAGTCAAAAAGTGCCTGTGAGAACAGTATTTGAGCAGTTGGGCAGCGCAGTACGCGAAGCGACAAGCGTGGGGCCACGTTCCGCCGACAGGCCGCCCTTAGGCGGAACAGCCCCCGCGGGGGGCAGCGCAGTACGCGAAGCGACAAGCGTGGGGGCCATATTCATAGTGGACGATCCATGTCCGGATCGGGCGCGCGGCGCTGTGGCACCAGCAGCAGCACGCTTGCAACGGGCCACAGCAGCGCCTCGCCCAGCGGAGCCAGCAACATGATCCAGCCCGGGAAAATGCCGCCGCCTATCATGCGAATGATCAGCTCCACGCCGTGCGCCACTGCAAACAGCGGCAACACCTGCAAGGCCTGCGACGGCACCGTGAACCAGAGCAGGCGGCGGTGAATCAGGGCGGCAAAAAAACTCAACGCGGTGTAAGACAGCGCATGCTGGCCGAGCAGCGCCGACTGCTGCACGTCCATGACCAAGCCAAACGCGAAGGCCAGGCCTATGCCCACGCGCAGCGGCTGATGGACGTTCCAGAACACCAGCACCAGCACCAGAAAATCGGGCATCCAGGGCACGCGCCCGAGCGGCAGCATGTTCAGCAGCAGCGCCACGATCAGGCTGGCCCAAATAAACACCGGGTTGGCGGGCAACAGCAGTTGCTGGCCGGAGCGCATGATCACCTGGCCGCTCCCTTCTTCGCCCGCACTTCCGGCTCAGTGGCGCCCGGCCGCTGCGGTATCTGGTCAGCGACCGGTTTGGCCACAATGACATGCCGCGCGCCTGTTACAAGCGCCAGCGGCGCGCAGTAAATCTTGGCAAAGGCCGATTCGGCGCGCCGCTCGATCCGGCTGACCGTGGCAACCGGCAATCCCGGCGGGTAAACACCGTCCACGCCACTGGTGGTCAGCAGGTCGCCCTGCTGCACATCCGAGTTGCTTCCCATGAATCGCAACTCCAGCCCGCTGCCCGAACTCGATGGGTCACCAAAAGCCACGCCGCGCACACCGGTACGCACATTCAGCACGGGGATGGCCAGCTCGCGATCTATCACCAGCGTGACTTCGCTCACCAGCGGATGCACGCGAGTGACTTGCCCGAGCACGCCCGACTCGTCCAGCACGGGCGAACCCGGCTCCACGCCCTGAAGCAAGCCCTTGTCGATGATGACCTTGCGCGTGTAGGGATCCGCCGCGTCATACAGAACCTCGGCCGTCAGGACCGGCGTGGCGAGTTGCTCGCGCAGGCCCAGCAGCTTGCGCAGGCGGTTGTTCTCCAGCGCCAGCTGCTCGACCCGGCCGGCTCGCAGCGACTGCAGCGCCAGTTTTCTGCTCGCCGCTTCACTGTTCGATTCGGCCCGGCTCAGGCTGGTGAAATAATCGCGACCGTTTTTTATGGCCTGCACCGGCTGCAGGGCCAGCCATTGCACCGGATAGAGAACGGTAGCAAGCGCCCCGCGCACCGGCTGGGTCACATGAAAGCGTGTGTCAGCCACCATCAAAAAAAACGAGAGGGCGCTGAAAAACAGCAGCTTGGACAGCGCCGACGGCCCTTGTTTGAAAAAGGGCGGCGGGCGTCTGTCAATGGTTCCCAGGGTCATGGCGCGCTGTCAGACGGTTTCCGCTTCATGGGCCAAGCGTGCGGTTTGAGGAACGGCGTGAACAAGGGCGTGGGGCGGCCTATTCCGAGGTAAAGATGGAGCCCAGACGGTCCATCCGCTCAAGCGCCATGCCGCAGCCGCGCACGACGCAGGTCAGCGGGTCCTCGGCCACCAGCACCGGCAAGCCGGTTTCCTCGGCCAGCAGGCGGTCCAGGTCGCGCAACAGCGCGCCGCCGCCGGTGAGCATCATGCCGCGTTCGGCAATGTCAGCGCCCAGCTCGGGCGGCGTCTGTTCCAGCGCATTTTTGACCGCGCTGACGATGTTGTTGAGTGGTTCGGTCAGGGCTTCAAGAATTTCGTTGCTCGAAATCGTGAAACTGCGCGGAACGCCTTCCGACAGGTTGCGACCCTTGACTTCCATTTCCCTGACTTCGGAGCCGGGAAAGGCCGACCCGATGTTTTTCTTGATGGCTTCGGCCGTGGGCTCGCCGATCAGCATGCCGTAGTTGCGGCGGATGTAGTTGATGATGGCTTCGTCAAAACGGTCGCCGCCAACGCGCACACTGCCTTTATAGACCATGCCGCCGAGCGAGATCACGCCGACCTCGGTGGTGCCGCCGCCGATATCAACGACCATGGAGCCGCTGGCCTCGGAAACCGGCAAGCCCGCGCCAATGGCGGCAGCCATGGGTTCTTCAATCAGATAGACATCGCTGGCGCCGGCGCCCAGGGCGCTCTCGCGAATGGCGCGGCGCTCGACCTGGGTTGAACCGCAGGGCACGCAAATGATGATGCGCGGGCTGGGCTTGAAGAAGCTGCGCGGATGCACCATCTTGATGAACTGCTTGAGCATCTGCTCGGTCACGGTGAAGTCGGCAATCACGCCGTCTTTCATCGGGCGGATGGCTTCAATGTTGCCCGGCACCTTGCCCAGCATGGCCTTGGCTTCACGGCCCACGGCCTGGATGGTTTTCTTGCCTTGGGGGCCGCCCTCGTGGCGAATGGCGACAACGGACGGTTCATCCAGCACAATACCGCGGTCACGAACAAAAATCAGGGTGTTGGCAGTGCCAAGGTCAATCGCCAGGTCGGTGGAAAAGTACCGACGGAATGATTCAAACATGTGCAGGAGTCCGGTTGGGGCATGCGCAATCTTCGTTGCACCATCGCCTTTTATGATTAGCCAATAATGAAGAGGCAAGCGCGGAATGGGGCCATCACCTTCCGAAACCCGGTTTCCGGCACCTAAAAAGCGCCTAAAGGGTGCATCCGGCCCTGATTTCACACCAAAGGCAGGATAATAACGCATCCCCTGTGAATTCATGGGGCCGCAAGGCCCGTTTTTTCAGCTTTGACCTCGCTTCAGCGCCTGATTTCTTCCCTGTTACTTTCGCTGTCAATTTTCTTCCGCACTCTTTCATAACCCCCATGGCCTTGACACTTCAAGACATCGCGCGCATCGCCAACCTGGCGCGGCTGGAATTGCGTCCAGACGAAACCGGGCACACGCTGCGCCAGCTCAATGACTTTTTTGCCGTGGTGGCGCAGATGGAGACCGTCAACACCGACGGCGTGGAGCCGCTTGCGCATCCGGCCGCGGTGCTGGGCGAAGTGGCCTTGCGTCTGCGCGACGATATCGCCAGCGAGCCCAACCAGCGCGAAGCCAGCCAGGCGAGCGCGCCAGCCGTGGAACGCGGCCTGTTTCTGGTTCCCAAGGTGATTGAATGAGCAGCCCGATGAACAACCTGGATTTGCACGACCTCGACGTGGCGCAACTGGCCGCCAGGCTGGCTGCCGGAGAAGTCTCCAGCGTCGAAGTGACGAAGCATTTCCTTGCGCGCATCCAGCAACAAGACAGCCTGGGCGCATTTCTGGCCACCAACCCCGACGTGTCACTGGCGCAAGCCAGGGCCGCCGACGCGCGGCTGGCCGCCGGCGAACGCACGCCTTTGCTGGGCGTTCCGCTGGCGCACAAGGATGTGTTTGTCACGCGCGATTTCCCCACGACGGCCGGCTCAAAAATGCTGGAAAACTATCGCAGCCCCTTTGATGCGACGGTCGTCAGCAGCTTGGCCAGTGCCGGCATGGTCACGCTGGGCAAGCTCAATTGCGACGAGTTCGCCATGGGCTCGGGCAGCGACAACAGCGCTTTCCGGCCGGTGCACAACCCCTGGGACTTGAGCCGCGTTCCCGGCGGCTCCTCGGGGGGCTCGGCAGCAGCGGTGGCGGCGCGGCTGGCGCCGGCGGCAACCGGCACCGACACCGGCGGCTCGATTCGCCAGCCGGCATCGCTCAGCGGCATCACCGGCATCAAGCCGACTTACGGCCGCTGCTCGCGCTACGGCATGGTGGCGTTTGCCTCCAGCCTGGATCAGGCCGGCCCGATGGCGCGCAGCGCGCTCGACTGCGCCCTCTTGCTTTCAGCCATGGCCGGGCCCGACCTGGACCGCGACTCGACCTCGCTGGACCTGCCCATCACTGACTATGCTGCTGATTTGATAGCTGCCAGCGAAGATAAATCAAGGGCTGACGCGCTGAAAGGCTTGAAGATTGGGCTGCCCACGCAGTTTTTTGGCGCCGGTTGCGCGCCCGACGTGCTGGCCGCCGTTCGCGGCGCCCTGGCCGAACTGGAAAAACTCGGCGCCACGCTGGTCGATGTGAGCCTGCCGCTGACCGAGCTGTCAATTCCGGTCTATTACGTGATCGCCCCGGCCGAAGCCAGCAGCAACCTGAGCCGCTTTGACGGCGTGCGCTATGGCCACCGCGCGGCGCACTACACCGACCTGACCGACATGTACAAGAAGTCGCGCTCCGAAGGTTTTGGCGACGAAGTCACGCGCCGCATCATGATTGGCACCTACGTGCTGTCGCACGGCTACTACGACGCCTATTACCTCAAGGCGCAGAAAATCCGCCGCCTGATTGCGCAGGACTTCCAGAAAGCGTTCACGCAATGCGACGTGATTGCCGGCCCGGTGTCGCCCACCGTCGCCTGGAAGATCGGTGAAAAATCCGATGACCCGGTGGCCAACTATCTGGCTGACATCTACACGCTGTCATCAAGCCTGGCGGGTCTGCCCGGCATGAGCATTCCAGCCGGTTTTGGTGCGCATGGCATGCCGGTGGGCCTGCAGCTGATTGGCAACTATTTCAAGGAAGCGGAACTGCTGGGCACGGCGCACCAATTTCAGCTGACGACGGATTGGCACCAGAGAACACCGGGAAATTCGGTATGAGCAAAGAAACAAAATCCCTGCTGGTGCAGGGCTATGAAGTCGTCATCGGCTTTGAGACCCACGCCCAGCTCACAACGAAATCAAAAATTTTCAGCCGCGCCCCCACGGCATTTGGCGCCGAGCCGAACACCCAGGCTTCGTCTGTTGACTTCGCGTTGCCCGGCGCGCTGCCGGTGATGAACAAGGGCGCGGTTGCCCGCGCCATCGAGTTCGGCCTGGCCGTCAACGCGCACATTGCCGAAAAGAGCGTGTTCGCGCGCAAAAACTACTTTTACCCCGACCTGCCCAAGGGCTACCAGATCAGCCAGTTCGAGATCCCGGTGGTGCAGGGCGGCGTGGTTGAGTTTTTCCTGGATGGCGAAAAGAAATCCGTGCGCCTGGTGCGTGCCCACCTCGAAGAAGACGCCGGCAAATCGCTGCATGAAGACTTTGCCGGCATGAGCGGCATTGACCTGAACCGCGCCGGAACGCCGCTGCTTGAAATAGTAACCGAGCCCGACATGCGCTCCACCGCCGAGGCCGTGGCCTACGCCAGGGAACTGCACAAGATCGTCACCTGGATCGGCATTTGCGACGGCAACATGCAGGAAGGCAGCTTCCGTTGCGATGCCAATGTGTCGGTGCGCAGGCCCGGCGCCGAACTGGGAACGCGCCGTGAAATCAAAAACCTGAACAGCTTCAAATTCATGCAGCAGGCCATGGATTACGAAGTGCGCTGGCAAATCGGGCAGCTTGAAGACGGCCACGCGATCGAGCAGGCGACCGTGCTGTTTGACCCCGACACCGGCCAGACACGCTCCATGCGGAGCAAGGAAGACGCCGCCGACTACCGCTATTTCCCCGACCCGGACCTGCCGCCGCTGGTGATTGGCCGGGACTGGGTCGAAAGCGTTCGCGCCGGGATGACCGAGCTGCCGCGCGTGATGGCGCAGCGCTTTGTGGCCGATTACGGTTTGTCAGATTACGATGCCGGTCAGCTCACGCAAAGCAAGGCCACAGCGGCCTACTTCGAGGCGGTGGCTGCCGCGAGCAAAAGCCCCAAGCTGGCCAGCAACTGGGTCATGGGGGAGCTGTCGCGGCATCTGAACGCGGAAGAAAAATCGATTGAATCGTCCCGCGTCAGCGCAGCGCAACTGGCCCATCTGATCGGCCGGATTGCCGATGGCACGATCTCGAACAACGCCGCCCGGCAGGTCTTCGAGGCCTTGTGGAGCGGTGAGGACAGCGATGTTGATGCGCTGATCGAAGCCAAAGGCCTCAAACAGATGAGCGACAGCGGCGCGCTGGAAAAAATCATCGACGACGTACTGGCCGCCAACGCCAAAAATGTTGAACAGGTGCGCGCCGGCAATGCCAAGGCCTTTAACGCACTGGTCGGCCAGGCCATGAAGGCGACCCAGGGCAAAGCCAACCCGGCGCAAGTCAATGCATTGCTGAAGAAAAAACTGGATTGAAGCGGGGTCTATTAGCTACTAAATTGATAGCTAGTCATGCCCATTCACCAAGGGCAGAGCTCCCGTTTTTTCGGCAAAGAGTTCACCTTTTTACAGCAGCAGCGGGCGCCTGGACCGGCACTGCGGCGGCCATCGGCCAGAGCTCCCTGAGCTTGACAAGATCTTCGTCAAACCGCGAATTGACACGCTTTTTTTCCTGCTCCTGCTCGGCGATGAATCGTTTTTGCACGCCCACGCTGCTCTCGTTGTCCTCCAGCTTGCGCTTGAGCGAGACCGGCGCCCGGCTCGGGTCCTTCACGTAGAACTCGAATTCGGCGTTGATCGCCTTGCGCTGCTCGGCCAGTTCCAGCGTTCTTTTGCTGGACGCCTTGATGACTTCGTCGATCTGCCCCAGCGCCGTGGCGCGCTCCTGGTCATGCACCGTGCGGTTGGGGTAGCGCAGCAACAGCGCCCGGTCGCGGCGCTTTTCCTCGGCCTCGCGCGCGCGCGACTCGGCGGCCTGTTTGTCTTTTTCTTCCTGCAAAGCCCTCTCGTGCGCCGTGAGTGACGGGCCGACCTCGCGCTTGAGGGTGCCGCTGCGCGTCAGTTCCCGCTGCGTGCGGTCCAGGCATTCAATGATCGGCCGGTCCGACGTGATGGTGCGACCTTTTGCATCGACGCAGGTGTAAATACCCTGAGCGGCGGCGTGACTGCCCAGACCGGCCAGCGAAATCCAGACTACCGCAAGCAGTGTTCGTGAAATCAATTTCGTTTCCTTATTCGACGCCGTAGCGTTCGCGGTAAGCCAGCACCGACTGGTAATGCGCCTTGAAGGGCAGTGCGTCGGGGCCGTTGCCCGCTGCTGCCCTGCTTTGCACCGCCAGATACTGCAGCAAGTCGGTCAGGCGCGCAATCGCACAAACCTGCAGACCCAGTTGCGTGGTGACATACTGCACGGCGCTGTAGTTCACGTCAAGCCCGTTCTCGGT
>CAYJMW010000114.1:0-9835 GCA_964371235.1 uncultured Polaromonas sp. | reverse complement strand
ACTTCACATGACCCTTGCGCCTATCTCACGGACGTTCTGACCAAGCTGCCCACTTACCCCAATAGCTGTATCCCGAATTGCTGTCGCACCGCGGGCAGCCACCACGCTGAACGCGGGCAACCCACTGGTTCCCAGGTCAGGTCATTGACTGGCGTGCGTCAAGGGTGCCATGCCCGGCCGTTTACCCGCTTACCATGTCTTGATCTGCTATCATGTGTTAGATTTCGTAACGGGTCCCATCAGTAGTTTGATGGAGGCCCGACTGGTGGAGGAGGTCCGTTTTGGAAGAGGGAACCGAGAGTTGGCAGCTCCGCTCTGGCACGTGGCTACGCGAACTCAAGTCTGAGAGGTGGCGCCTCGCCAAGACTCCTCAAGGGACTGCTGTCAGCGTCAAACTTTCGCCGGCGGACGTCGGGCGGATGATTGGTGCCAAGAAAGACATCGCGAGTGGCCACTGGCTGCCGCCAGACTTCGATTTCTCGCCCCAAACAGGCGATGGGCTTGACGCGGCGCTGGCGCGTCCGCAGCCGGCGTGGGTACCACCATTTGGCGCACCGGCACTTTCCGACATTTCTAGGCCCTTAGCAAAGGGCCTAAGGCAAACACCCACCTCCCTGACATTGGCGCGCCCAAATGGAACTGGACGGCGTTTGGAACCGGCAAGTGACGCGGACAGAACCTTGCCTGCTCTGCCACCCGGACAGTATCGTTTTCTAGTTGACAAGTTCGACGTCTCCCCCACCACTTTGATGGCCATAGAGACGGAGCACGGGAATCTCCTTCTACTTCTGCCGGAAACTAAAACCTGGGTGCCCCTGGAGCATCCAACCGGTGGGGTCCTCGCGGAGGGCCTGAAGAATGCCCGTGGCTGGCGCATGGAGGTTGTCGAAAAGGGAGGGAGTGCCACGCTGTACTTCCCGACGGCTAGCGGATTAGCACAAGTTACGCCTGCTGTTGTCGGATTGTCGTACGCAGTGGAATATTTCGGAGAGGGTCTTGCTTTAGGCGGACCTGTTGCCTGGGCAGGCGAAATCTGGCTGCCAGTGTTAGGGAAGAAGGGTAGTGTCAACTTGGTTGGGAAGCCGCCAGATGCAGCTAAGCCAATCGTCCTGCCTACAGGCGCTCCCGTTCCGAAGAATGGCTTTGAAGCCCCTGTTTTCGATCCCCGCCAAGTGATTTGGCCATGCGAGGAAGGCCAGCTCATTGTTCGGCTCAATCAGGACGGCAAAGAAGAGGCTGATTGGATCGCCTGGCCAGATGGCGTGAGGCCGACCTTCTCGCTGGGCAGCCCTTACTTGTCGCAGTCCGGATCCTTCTCGCAGCTTTGCTGGAGAGGCCAAGATGAGTCGCTCGAATATGTGCAAATGGGCAAGAACGTGCCTGAGCGCGCAGCAATTGATGCTCCGAGGCTGGGTACGGGACACATTAGCTACAAGAAAGAGCAGCGCATTAAGGGAGATCCCTGGCGGGATCCAGAACATGCTTTTGATGGGGCGTCTGCGGATGTCGTCATCCCACTGATCGAATCCGAGCGCGAGCACGCGGTAGTCGGTCTGAGGATCGACGCTCCCCAGGGCGTACTCGCTCTGTTGGACTCCGACAGGGAAAGACACCGTGCTGTACTGCAATTGCAGGCGGACAACAGCGCGGATGTTTTATTCGGCACCTTGATTGTCTCCAGGCCCTGGCTTACTTCAGTGTTTGTCTACGATCAACATTTGTGGGTGTATCACCCCGAACTGCCGCAGGCACTGGGCTGGAAACTGGAGAGCTAGTGTGAGAAAGATGCTTCCAACCTTCTTGGTCGTTCTATGCTCGTTCATCGGCACGGCGAGTGCAGCGAGCTCGGTGCAGCAAGCATTCCTGGTTCAGAACTCGGGATGGATGGATCCCTTCTACAACGATCCTTCCTCGCCTTTCAAGGCCCTGGTGAGTGCTGTAATCCAGCATGCCGCGGCCCATGAAGATAAGATCTTTGTCTCAGCGTTCAATCAGAGTTCCGGGGACAACAAGTCCCCAGTGCTGCTGCATGAAGGAACGACCTCGGTAGCGCCCGAAAGGTACCTCAGCCCAGTTGGAATCGCAAGGAAAAATGCGAGCGGGGCTCTGGCTGACACCGATTTCCAGGAGGCGATCGGCCATGTTATTCGTTCTCAGTTTCAGGCCAAACCCGGGATCATCTGGATCTTTACCAACAATAAGAATAGCCCGAATAATGACCTTCAGACGACCCAGCGAAACAGAGAGTTCTATCGGCTAGTTCACCTGGATCCATCTATCGCCAGGACGGTAGCTTTTCCGTTACGGATGCCTTTGAAGGGTAAAACATATAGCGCCAACGGCATGATGGTCTACGCTTTGGCCTACGGCGAAGAGGCATCGCAGCAACTCGCGGAAATGCTCGATTCGGGTCGGCTTTCCAATATCTTCACAAACCCACCCGCGCGACTGAAGCCGATAGATCAGGACGCGGTTCGCCTGATTCCCAAGGGCGTGACAAATTCCGAAAACATGAGCGTTGTGCTTGCCGAAGACGGTCGGACGCTCGTGGTGGATATTGCGGCTTCGAAAATTCTGCCGCAGATCAATATCAAAGCGGCCTTTCAGAATCTTTTCTATCCCTACGTTATCTCCGCTGCGAATCCTGCGGCGTCTCTGACAGGCGCGTGGGGAACATCGCCTGTCGAAATCACGCCTACTTCGGTTAGCGCGGTTCAGCCGAACGAAGAGCGTGAAGTGGCTGTGTCGATTCCAATTCCCATCGCGCAGGTCCCATCCGCTTGGTCGCCTGCGGCGCTCTCAGCAATGGGAAAGCAGGTGCAGATACCTGCGGTCCTAGAGATTTCACTGAAGGACCAGAAGCTCACCGTCTCAGATGCATTCAAGACGTCCCTCGCGGAGCTGTTTCCCGGCGATCCCTTATCTGAGATGTTCACGCCGCCCGAGAGCGTGAAGTCCTCGTCCGTCCGTCTGCCGCTGGTCGTGCGGATCCAGTATCCGCTGATGCCGCTGGTGGCGTCCATCATCGCTTTTCTGTCGCTTCTCGGCGGCGCACTGGCGCTGTTCTTCGTTATGTCAAAGACGAGCCGATTTGAAGTGCTGGTCGATGGCCACAAGCGCTCCGTGGCGGTCAAGGCTTTTGGCAATGCCGAGGTCAGAGCAGCTGATGGCACAGTGGTGGGGACCGTTAAGCGCGCTTTGGGTCGCCCAACCGTAGCAAAAGTCACCGAGGGCCATTCGGTGGTCATGCGGTAGGAACAACACGAAACCTAAGGAAGCAACATGGCAGACAACACACAATCCAGCTCGGGATTCAACCTTCCATCACCCGTCACGGCGGCGGCGCCCGGGGCTGCGCCAACGCAGCAAGCCGGCACCACTATGAATATTGGGTTGCCGTCCGTTGGCAGTGGCACTTCTTCGCGTGACATGCTGATCGGCGGCAGCGTCCTGTTGGTACTTGTCATTGCCTTCTTTTT
Source organism: uncultured Polaromonas sp. (assembly GCA_964371235.1). Taxonomy (GTDB): domain Bacteria; phylum Pseudomonadota; class Gammaproteobacteria; order Burkholderiales; family Burkholderiaceae_C; genus Polaromonas. Next base: position 6,356 of record CAYJMW010000114.1, on the reverse strand, counting down.
TGCCAAGGGTGCGTACGCGACGTCATTGGTCGGCAAGAAGGTCCAACCCCGATCCGCAAACGCTGCGGGTTGGTGGCTCTTCATCTTCCTCACCTTGATATCGGTGGGTGTGGTTCTGGCCGTAGTAAGTGGGTCAGTCCTGATGACGCCTTTCATCATTGGACCGCTTAGTTTGGGTGCCATCGTGGCATTGGTGCTGATGCTGTTGTCTTCTCGCCGGTAAGTCGGCCATCATCAACTTCAGGGGATTACCGTGGCGAATGAAAATATGACCCCAGCGGGTACTTCATCACCGGCCAAGAGCCAGGAAAAGGTCGAGAAGCTGAGACCCACCCTGTTCATCGGGATTGGCGGGACAGGCATGGAGGTGCTACAGCGGGTGCGGCGGCACATCCTCAGCGAGCTATGGGGCACTGGCAGTAACCGGCACCGCGTGGACTCCCTCGCAGATTTTCCCGTCGCTCAGTTCGTCAACTTTGATCTCGACTCTGGGGCTGTTGTTCAGTCTGGGAAGTCGCAGAAACAAGACGCACTTCACGATTTGGTCAAGTTCTCTGATGAGGAAAAACTGGTCGAGTCCTTTGATATTGAGAAGTACAGCCGCGACGATGATTCACTTGGGCGGTATCCGCATATCAAGGACTGGTCGCCACTCACACCCAAGAAGATTAGGGAAATGAATATCGACCCGTCCAAGGGGGCGGGGCAAATTCGCGGCATTTCGCGACTCTATTTCTTCGACAAGTACCCGAAGATCCGAGACATGATCCGGCTCAAGCTGCGCAGTTTGAAGTCTGGCTTGTCCAAAGACCAGCAGCTCAAGAAGCTCCAACTGGAACTGGCGCAAGACAAGTTCCGGATCGTAGTGGTGTGTTCTGTCGCTGGCGGTACGGGCTCGGGTTCTTTCTTGGACATGGGGTGGCTTGCAACTTGGATTGCGCGAGCAGAAGTTAGTGCGTCCGAAATTGAGCTTGTTGTCTTTATGCCGTCTGGGTTCCAGAGCGCAAACAAAGACCGAACCGAGGCGAATAGTTATGCCGCCTTGATGGAGCTTGAGACCGCGATGAGGGGTAATCTTGGTGGCCAGTATGTGGGCCGCTGGGACGCGTATGACAAGCCCGAACTATCGGTGAAGCCCTACGATGAGGTCTACCTGGTTGATTCGGGAAATGTGGCCCAACAGCACACGAGCGACGTGTCGGATGTATACCAGATGGTCGCAGATGCACTCTTCGAGGATTTCGCGTCAGCAGACTTTGCCAACAGAAAAAGATCCATTGCGGTTAATCAGCGCCAGCACAAGATCGTCCCATTGACTCCACCTGTGACAGTTGGACGGTATGGCGACATGAAGCTCACGTTTTCCAAGGGTTTCTCCGCCTTTGGCCAGGCCATGCTAGACACCCAACAAGAGGACAGGCGCGACATTCGAGCTCATGTCTGGGCCGGGGAGATGCTCAAGGCCTTCTTTGGCGTTTCGGATGGGGTGGGCTTGAACCGGTCCACTGACAAGAAACGCGACGAGTTCCTCTCTGAGCACATGCTGCTCAAGCCGATCCCCTTTAGCGATTTTCCGGAATTCTCTTCTAAGGGAGTGGCCCTCAAGAGGTCAAGTGGTGAGTTCAACGACTATTTACTCGTGGAAGAACTCCTCAAGGACAAGCAGGGGAGTCTTTTGGCGGGAATTCAACAGAAGGTCGACGATCGGCTTGAGGCCATCAAGGCAGGCTTCAAGCGCGAGGAATGGGCGGCACAGGTTCGGGATGCGCTCAAGCAGCTCGAACGCGACTCTATTCGAGATCAGGATTCGGCGGCGGATGTAGCTGAGGATCGTGTTTCGCGTCAAAGGCAAGTGCTCTTCCAGCAGATTCGCGATCGAATCCAGGAGCAGCTTTACACCTACCTCGACAATAAAGAGTTCGGTGGACTGGAGTACGTGCTGTCTCTAGTTGAGCAAATCAAAGATCGTGTGGCAAACACAGCGACTGGCTTGGTGCCCCAACTTGAACTCAATGCAGCCCGGTATGAAGAAATCCGAGACGCGCTTAGAACGCACGAGTACGAGCGCTTGATGAACAACCTTGCGCAGACAAAGATGGGAATCTTCGGGGGTAGCGAGAAGCAGTCCATCGTCGTGATGGATCAGCTCAAGACCGAGATCGCAAACTTCCTTAAGTTTCATTTACGCGCAAAGTCTGCCGCTGAGGCCGCGCGCCTGCTCAATGACCTTTCTCGATGGCTCGGCGATAAGACCGGCGTTGACGAGCAGGGTCGGGCCACGTGGAGTGGGCTCGTCGGGACTCTCCAAGCCGGCCGCGACTCCGTCATCGAAATGGTATCTCTCCTGGGACAAAGCATTGACAGCCTCACGCAAGAACTCAAGAAAGATCATGCGACTTACATTCGCGTCGATGTGCAGGAGAGAGACATTCCTCTTCCGAAGCCGGAGGTACTTCGTGAATGGGCCGATGAGTCGTTCAAGGATATCGGCGGCTCCAAGGTGCTGTTCCCGATGCTTTCCGAGCCCGAAAACAGATCCTCATTGCTGATGAAGGTCCGCCGAATGGCCGAGCGGCAGATTGCCTTGATGGGGGCTGAACTGGATGACGGCAGCACTTCAGACCCATTGCTCGATGCGCTCGAACAGATGCCACCGGCGGATAGGCAGCGTCGCTTCAAGGAGTTGCTGATCAGGGCCATGCCTTGGATTGATGCGAACTTGTCTCGTGATATCCAGCTGAAGGCGGACCAGTACAAGTGCTTCATCGGCGTCGCGAACTCAAAAGAGTTCGAGAAAAAGTTTCGCGCCGAGATTGAGACTGCTGTCCCTACGCATGCAGGCATTACGCCAGGCCAAATTTCGATTGTTGAGACCGGTATGCCCGGGAAGGCGGTTTGCTACTGTGAGCTTTCGGGCGTTCCGCTTACGGTAATGCGAGGTCTCGACGCGTGGCGGACGAGTTATCGGAAGGAAAGCGAAAACATACCTGTCCACACGCACATTGACTCTACGCAGTTCACCCACCCAATCGTACCGACGATGGACGAGCTGAATTCCCTGGCCGATGATTTCAAGAGCTATCTCCTCGCTGTGATGTTGGGCGTGCTTACCAGGTCGTCGCAGAGGGTGACTCCACCTGGCCAGTACCAGTTCATGGTGCGTCGGGGTGAGAACTTGAAAATGGGTAATGAGCGGGCATTCCGGCAGAACGGGCTGCCACGGACCTACCGTGAGCAGATCCTTGCAAGTACGAATGACAGGCTGGAAGACCTCGATAAGGTCCAAGTAGCCGCCTTGGCGGCGCTCGCCGGCTATTACGAGTCGGATGTGTACTCGCCGCGCCTCGTCCCGGATGAAACCGGCGCGGAGACTGCGCGCAAGGGTTTTAGCAGCGCCATGGCCGGGGAGCTTGCCCGTGACTTGCGTGACAAAGCGCTTCGAAAAGGGATGTCCGAGAAGGAGTTCCAGATGATCGAATCGCTCGCGCTTGAGCGGAAAAGCACTTGGCTCCAAGCGGTCGAGGCGTCAGACCAGGACGCTTACGATTGGGAGGTTCGCGAATCTGAATCCGGATACGGCCCCCGTTTGAAGTATGCAGTTAAGACGGAGTTTCGTGACGCCGCCTGGGTAGCGCAGGCGCTCTCGACCAGCGTTGCAGCCGAGCAGCCTATTCGACCAATTGAGACGCTTCCAGCCGGCGGGGGAAGGCCCCCGCCGCTGCCGGGTGCGCCCGCTTCGGTGCCGACCTACATGGTGGCGATAAATGGCCAACAGGCCGGCCCTTACTCGGCGGTTCACATTGCTCAGTACATCGCAAGTGGCCAACTTACCGGTGCGACGCTGGTGTGGCGGCAGGGGATGACAGGTTGGACGCCTCTCGCCCAAGTGCCCGAACTGGCCGGCACGATGGCGCCGCCGCTTCCAGGGGTTCCGCCGCTGCCGGGTGCCTAACGTAGTTGACCAAATACCGTGGCGACAAAGAACTTCTTGGTCTCAGCTGCCCAACTTAAATGCGGCAACAAAGCCTGTCTGCAGGCGCTTTTCGGCCAGGTGCTCTACTGCCCTTTCTGCGGCACCGCGCAGAAGGAAAAGCTGGACACTGCAGCCACCCCTACATCGCAGGCGCGTGACTCCAAACCTGTCGTGCAAGATACGGTAGTTGAGCAGATAGCGTTTTCCGACACGTCACCGGATCCACAAGTTGAGCGAGTTCCAGTCGAACGAGCGAGGGCTGCGTCAGAGGTTGATGAGGTCGCGGTTGTCGATGCCGACCAAACACCCGAGATACGGGTGCCCATCGTGGCGCCCATAAAGAAGCGCAAGTGGGGTCGTTATGTGGCGGGCGGTGTATTTGCCGTCATCGCGTGGAAGATGCTCGTACCGTCTGGTCCAGATGCGTGCGAGACAGCAATTACAGCCTCGACAAATGAGTCGAAGAGCGGTTCCTTGGATACCGCTAAGGCGAAGGCCCTAGAAGCTGTGGCGGCATGCAAAGGGGACCAGCAGCAGAGAGCAAAAGTGGTCTTCGCCGACATCGAGAAGCGGTTGACGTCAGTGCAAGGCTGTGAGACGGCCTCAAACGAATACAAGACCTTGGTGTCGGAGGGGCGGCTCAGAAATGCCTCCAGTTTGGTTGATACCAAACTTCGGACCTGTGAAGCGTCGGATGCACTGCAAGCGCGCAAGAAGGAAATTGAGGAGGCCCGGCGAGTGGCTAGCAATAGCGTCGAAATCGCGCGGGGGAAGATCCAAGCCGGCGAGTTTGGCGAAGCTCGAACAATGGTCGAGGAAATTCTGAGAGTCGATCGAGACAATCCGAACATCATCTCACTCCGCACAACGATCGACACTGAGGAGCGCCGAGCGCTGGCTGCTTCAGCCGCTGCGGCGGCCGCCGCTACGGCTGCAGCCCAGCCAGTTCCTCCGCCAGTTGCCGCGCCAACGTGGTCTTCCGCCCAGACCGCGGCTGCGAATGCGGCAGATGAGATGGCGAACGCGATGCTGCGCGATGGCGAAGCGGCCCTTTCTCAACGCCGTTTCTCAGATGCCAAGGCACTTGCTAGTTCGATTTTGCGTTTGGTGCCCAGTGCCCAGGCTCGTGATCTGATGAGGCGCGCATCAGAGGCTGAATCGCGTGCACTGCGTGAAGACACGACCCTGAGGTGAAGCACGATGAAAGCAAAACGGCCCTTGGCTCCATCAAATCTAGTGACTTTGAAGGCATTGGCTGGCGTGTTGGCCATGGGACTTCTCGTTGCGTGTTCGGGCTCGCCCACAAATGACGATGCCACGTTGGCCGTCAAGCAGTTGCTTTTGAACGGGGGCAAATTCGCAGATATTGCACTGCCCGAATCCGTAGGTGTGCGGAGCGTGAAGATTGGAAAGTGTGTAGATGCTGAACCCTTGGATGGTCAGTACTGCGACATCAACATCGTATCCGAGGAAGTCCCAGTGCTCGGAGCGATCGTCATTCCCCTGACAGTGCGTTTCGCAAAGCGCCCGTCGGGATGGGAGGTTTTCTTGAATTAGGTGCAGGGAGTGCTCCCCGGTGTGTTCGCCCATGTCAACCCGAAGATTTTTAACTCAGGAGAAGAAAATGAAAGAAATTCGCAGCCGCGCAGTTGCCAGCAGTGTTGCCGTGGCGCTGTTGTTGACCGCCTGTGCCGCTCCCCAGCGCGGCGGTGGGTCGTCTACCGCCACAAGCGATCCGTGCGACACAACGAGGTCCGCGGCGGCAGGTGCCTTGGCTGGGGCCCTGATCGGCGCCTTGACGGGCAACAGTAGGAGCGCGGCTATCGGGGCTGTGGCGGGCGGACTGATCGGCGGACTAGCTTGCGTCGCCATCAATTCTCAATCCCGGCAGACCAAGTCGGCGGCAGTTGTTGAGCAGGACTACACCCGGAGCCGGGGCGCGCTGCCCGCACAGCCTCAGCTGGTTTCCTACCAGACCCGAGTCGACCCGACCGGAACGATTCGTCCGAACACCGATGTGAGAGTGAAAACGAATGTCGAGATCGTGCGTGGGTATAGCGTCCCGGTACGCGAGGTGAAGGAGGAAATCGTTCTCTATGACACGCAGAACAAGGAATTCAAGCGTGCCGCGAAGGTGCTGAATGAAGGGTCTGGCGGCTCCTACGAGACGGACTGGCAGTTCAAGCTTCCTTCTGGGGTAACCCAGGGGCGGTACACCGTGCAGACACTGATGTATGTAAATGGTCAGGTTGTCGCTCAGCGTGAAACAACCATGCAGCTTGTTAAGTACGAAGGAGTTCCGGTGATTCTGGCTGACGGCTCCTGACTCTCACATGACATTTGAAAGGCTCATCGAACCGCCTTAGCGACCTTGACCAGCTTG
>CAYJMW010000113.1:0-10032 GCA_964371235.1 uncultured Polaromonas sp. | reverse complement strand
GTTCTACGTGGGCAAAGCGCTGGTTTGACCTGGATAATCCGGACTTGCAAGAGCAACTGCGGAAAACCGGGCCGCGCCTGATTCACTTTGTCGCCCGCAGCGCAAACGTGCAGGCCGGCGTGCGCGCATTGGCTGGCTTGGGAATCGACCGCGGCGAGGTGCTGGAGGCCTCGCGCATCACACCCCAGGGCTTGCTGACCTGGCAGATCAGCGTGCGCGCGGATGGTCAGCGGCTATTGAGCGGTGCGCTGCCGACGCTGATCCAGTGGGGCGAGGTACATCCCACGCAGGGCATGGCCGCCTCGGGCGTCACGCTGCGGTCGCTGCAGGTGCATTACCCACAGTCAGAGACACTGCGCGCAGCCTACGAAGCCATTGGGCTGACAAGCGTTGGCATCACGCAGGGCCCGCCCAATCTCATCGCCACGCTGCAAACGCCGCGCGGTGTCGTCACACTTGAATCCAAAGGAATCTGAATGCCCGCCCGCTTACCGAACCTCCAGGCGATTGAAAACGCAGCCCGCGTGGTCTATCGCGAATTTCAGGCCACGCCGCAATACCGCTGGGGCCTGTCAAGCCAGCGGCTGGGCACCGACTGCTGGATCAAGCATGAGAACCACACGCCGGTGGGGGCCTTCAAGATTCGCGGCGGACTCACCTACTTTGACGCGCTTGAGAAATCCGGCGCGCTGCCGCGAGAGGTCATCAGCGCCACGCGCGGCAATCACGGCCAGAGCATAGGCTGGGCGGCGCGCGCGCACGGAGTTGCCTGCACCATCGTGGTTCCGCTGGGCAACTCGCTGGAAAAAAATGCAGCCATGCGCGCACTGGGCGTGACGCTGATCGAGCAGGGCCAGGACTTCCAGGAAAGCCGCGAGTTCGCCGTCAAGCTGGCGGCCCAGCGCGGCGCGCACATGGTGCCCAGCTTTCACTCCGACCTGCTCAGCGGCGTGGCGACTTACTGGTGGGAGTTCATGCAAGCCGTGCCGCAACTCGATGTGGTCTATGTGCCGATTGGCCAGGGCTCGGGCGCCTGCTCGGCGATTGCCGCCAGACTGGCGTTAAAACGCACGCTGCGCATTGTGGGTGTGGTGAGCGCGCATGCCACCACCTATGCCGATTCGCTTGCCGCCGGCCACGTGGTGGAGTCGCCGGTGACCACCCAACTGGCTGACGGCATGGCCTGCCGCATCGCCGACCCGGCGGCGCTCGACCTGCTGGCGCCGCATATCGACCACATCGTGAAGGTCACCGATGACGAGGTGGCCCAGGCCATGCGCGAGCTGTACGCCGACACGCACAACGTGGCCGAAGGCGCGGGCGCGGCCAGCTTTGCCGCCGCGATGCAGGAGAAGGGCCATCTCAAGGGTCAGGTGGTGGGCACCGTAATGAGCGGCGGCAATGTGGACAGCGCGACGCTGGCCAGGGTGCTGCAAGCCTAGCGCAGATTCCCGGTGTGCCCCAGCGAATAGCGGCCGGGCTGCGGCCAGACTGTCAGGCCATGCGGTTCGCGGCCGACCCTGACTTTGTCCACGGCGCCAGACTGCGTATCAATCCGGTACACCACATCGTCAAAGCGGCCCGATAGCCAAAGGTACTTTCCATCGGCGCTGACATTGCCCATGTCGGGGCTGCCGCCGCCGGGAATCGGCCAGTTCTTCACGACCTTGAGGGTCGCAAAATCGATCACCGAAACGCTGCCCTTGCCGCCCCGCGCGCCATGAATCCTGTTGCTGCCGCGATTGGCCACATACAGGCTTTTGCCGTCGCGGTTGGGGTACAAGCCATGGGCGCCGATGCCGGTTTCAATAAAACCGGTCTGCCTGAAAGTCTCGCCATCGACCAGATGCACGCCGTCGGCCATCATGTCGGCGATAAAAAAAGTCTTGCCGTCGGGCGAAACCCGCACGTCCTGGGGCATGCCGGGGCTGGCGCTGACTGCCGCGCCCGGCTGGCTTGGGTCGGGGATCTTGCGCGGCTTTTTGCCGGGCGCGGCAATCAGCGCCAGCGCGTCGGGCCGGTTGAAGTAGCGGCTGAGCTTGAGCGTGCCCACCACTTTGCGGTTCATCAGATCGATTTTCGTCACGCCACCGTCAAACTCGCAGGTAAAGAGGGCATAGCGGCCGTCAATTGAAAAATCCGCGTGGTTGATGCCGGGGCAATCGGGCGTGGCGATGGAGTAGCTCAGCGCCATGCTATTGGGATCGCGAAAATCCAGGCGCTTGTGCGCCTCGACCACCACAATCATCAGCTTGCCATCGGGCGAGAAATACAGGTTGTAGGGGTCATCCACCGCTATCGGCCTGCCCGGCTTGCCGGTCGCCGGGTTGATCGGCGTCAGGCTGCCGTCGCTGCGCCCTTCGGCGTTGTTGGCCACCCACAGCGTCTTCAAGTCCCACGCTGGAACGACATGCTGCGGATTGATGCCGACCCTGAATTTATCGACCACCTTGAGCGTGGCCGGGTCAATCACCATCACCGTGTTTTCGGAGCGATTGGGCACATAGACCCGCGCCAGCGCACCGGCCGTTGCGGCACTCAGTTTGCCTGCCGCCGTTTCGCTGTAAAGGTTGAGCGCATCGGGCACCGGCGGCATGCCAGGCACGGTGGCAACGGACCGCGCCGCCGATGCAGGCGCCGCGGCAGGCGGAACCTGCGCATATAAAGCCATGGCGCTGCCCACCAAAACGGTAGCAGCAGCGGCGATGAGGGCAAGGCGGAAATAAGCGGACATAAAAACGACTTTAAAGGGCGGATGACCGATTTTACCGGCGCGCCTGAGCCGCTTGAGCGGCCTGAATCGCCTGCACCGTGTGCGTCACGATCAGTTCAACGCCCAATTCACCCAGCGCGGCACTCGATTTGCGCGGATCACCCACGGTGCCAGCCCCGGCCCCTTCGCGCGCGGCCTCATCAAAGCGTTCAGGGTGCACCAGCGAAGGGTCAGTCGCCATCATCAGCGAGGTGTCGGCGCTGCCCGCGTGGGTGCCAATTTGCGCGTCGCTCAGCCCCCTGGCGCGCAAGGCATCGTTATAGGGCTTTTGCGCCACGCGGTAATAGACCTCGATGAAATGAACTTTGGTCGGGCTGGCCGACCATTCACGATTCAGGCGGGCGGCAATGCTCTTGAGTTGCGCCTGATAGCCGCCATGGTCGCCAATCAGCACAATATTCCTGAAGCCATGTTGCTTGAGGCTGCGCGCCGCGTCCTCGACAATGCCACCAAAAGCCTCGGCGGAAACCGAAAAAGTTCCGGCGAAGCGCATGTGCCCCTGGGGCGGCGAGATGGCGCCTTCCGGCACGTAATTGATGACCGGCGCCACCAGCGTATTGCCCAGACGGCTGGCAATTTTGCCGGCCAGCGCCTTGACGCGAACATTGTGCTTGCCCAGAGCCATGTGCGGGCCACTTTGCTCCGTGCCGCCAATCGGGATGATGACGGTGGTGGTGCCGGCCTTGAGCGCCTGCTGAACTTCCGTCGAGGTCAACTCCTCCAGCATGACGCTGGGCGGCTGCGCCGCAAGGGCTTCAAACCCCATCAGGGCACCCATCAAAAACATCCAGACAACGCGCATCACAGCTTCCTTGTTTTCCAGGCACGGCACTTTTTGCCAAAAGGCATGGACCGGTGCAGTGTCGCACGCAGCCCATCCGTCCCGTGCGCGACTGGAGCCGCGCCGGCTTGTCGCCACAATTTGCCCATGGGAACACTTTATCTGGTACGCCACGGCCAGGCTTCGTTTGGCGCTGACAACTACGACGAGCTCAGCCCTCTGGGGCACCAGCAAAGCGAGCGCCTGGGGCAATACTTCAAGTACAAGGGCATCACGTTTGATGCCGCCCTGAGCGGCACGCTCAAGCGCCAGCTCCAGACCTTTGCCGGTATCTGCGAGGGCCTGGGCCAAGGCGTAGAGGCCAAACTGGAAGCCCTGCCCTTTGCAGGTTTGAATGAATACAACAGCGAAGCGGTGATCGCTGCCATCCATCCGTATCCGCTCGAAAACCCCGACACGCCCGAGGGCTACAAACACCATTTCCGCCTGCTGCGCGACGGCCTTGCGCAATGGATGGCCGGCGTGGTCAGCCCGACCGGCATGCCGAGCTACCGCGATTTTGCAGCCGGCGTCACCGCCGCGTTGGACCACATCCGCAGCCACCATGACGGCAATGTGCTGCTGGTCTCCAGTGGCGGGCCGATCGCGACCGCCGTGGGCCATGTCCTGGGCATCAGCCCCGAGGCGACGATCGATCTGAACATGCGCATCCGCAACTGCTCGGTGACCGAGTTTTCCTTTAACCCCAAGGGCCACCGGCTGCTGACCTACAACACGCTGCCGCACCTGGATGCGCCTGAATACGCGAGCTGGGTGACTTACACCTGAGGCCGCCAGACGCCGGCTGGGGTCGGGCTGAGTCTGGCGCGAAGCTCAGCCGGGCAACAAGGGCAAGTCGGCCTTTTTGAGCGTGCGGAGCACAAAGCTGGACTTGCTGTGGCGTATGCCCTTGATCTTGTAGAGCCGCTCACGCAACAGGCGCTCGTAGTCCTTGGTGTCACGCACGGCGATGCGCAGCAGGTAGTCGTATTCGCCCGACACCAGCCAGGCCTCTATCACCTCGGGAATGGTTGCCAGGGTTTCGCCAAATTTCTCCAGCGTGTTGTCGGAGTGGCTGTCGAGCGTGACCTGCACCAGCACCGTGTCGCCCAAGCCCAGCGCCTGTGCATTGAGCCGCACGGTGTAGCCCTCAATGACCCCGGCTTCCTCCATTTTTTTGATGCGGCCCCAGCACGGCGAGGCGCTCAGGCCCACGGCCTGGCCGATGTCTTGCAGGCTGGTTCGCGAGTCCGCCTGCAAAACCTGAAGGATTTTTCGATCAAACGTATCCATGCAGGTAATTTATCTGTTTTTTCATAAATTGCAGGTTTTTTATCCGCTATTTCAGAATAAAGCGGCAAATTGAGCAAATCATTTGGAACGCCCTGACCGATACTTGTCTGACACTGCAGGCGGACTTACCGGCACGGCCCGCAGTACAAGCCCCCAGGCAGGTTACCGCCCACTTGGGGGTTTGATTTTTTCAGGCTGCGAACGCGGTTAAACCGCTGTCTGGTTGCGCAGCGTATCGGCAGGCAACTGATCGATTTCGCTCAGCAACTGGGCCAGGCTGCGGCCTGCGGCGCCGAGTAGCGCACGGCCTTTTTCAGCGCTGGCCGCAGCAGCATTGCCGACCGCGCCCTGCGGGTTGTAGTCCTGCATCTGCCAGCCCAGTTTGGCGCTGCGTCCATCGCCCAGAATGCTGAAGGTTTGCGCCCGGTCTTGCGAAGTGGAATGAAAATTTTTCGCCTGCGCCATATCGACCAGCTCCGGCTTGAGCGCCAGCATCATCGAGGTTTCAATCTCGCCGGCATGAATGCCGAAGCGATGCTCTTGCGCGCTGAACTGGTCAGACACTGATTCCCCATTTTCGCCCGTCAGCGGCAGCTTGAACCAGTTGACGCTGTACACCAGCAGCCCCAAGCGCGCGCGCAAATCGCGCGCCACCACATCGAGCAGGCCGACCTGGCCGCCGTGCGAATTGAGCAAGACGAGTTTCTTGACGCCGCTGGCCGCCACCGACTCGGCCAGCCCGGTCCAGAGCCGGATCACGGTTTCGGCCTTGAGCGTGAGCGTGCCGGCAAAGCGCGCGTGCTCGGGGCTCAGGCCAATCGATTGCGTGGGTAAAAACAGCACGGGCAGGGCGGGCGGCAGGTGCGGCAAGGCGGCAGCCACCACGCCCTCCACCAGCGTTGCATCGACATTGAGCGGCAGGTGCGGGCCGTGTTGCTCAATCGCCGCGACCGGCAGCACGGCGATGCAGCGGGCCAGGTCCAGCCGCGCAAAGTCGGGGCTTTTCAGGTCGGCCCAGAAGCGGGGCAAGGCGGCGGGCGTGGAAGGTGCAGGGTTCATGGGCGTATTTTGGGGGTATTTCGACAGGGACTGAAAGGTCTGATTTCAATAGCCTACGACCTCGCTTCACGCAACGATGCGGCCAGCAAACCCAGCCCAAGAACTCCGACCACCACCGATGCGATGCGGTTCGCAGCGTTGCGCGTGCGGGAGTAGGCGGCCCGGACTCGCTCGCGTGAGAACAGGTAAGCGAGCAGCAGGTGCCAACACAGTGCGTTGACCACAACCATTGTTACCGCTAAGGCCTGAAGGAGCAAGCTCGGCGCTGGCGGAAATGAGGCGGCAAAGATGCTACCGAAAAACAAAGCAGACTTTGGATTGGTGATGTTTGTGAGAAGACCAAGACGAAACGCGGCTCGCGGTGAGACGGTCGTGGCACACCCGTTCATGACCGTGGTGTTCGATCTCCACAGGCGGTTTGCAACATAGAGCAGATACAAGCCGCCAGCGATTTGAAGCGTGATACGCAGCGCAGGGAATGCATGAAAGAGGGCGTTGACGCCAAGCACCGCGCAGCTTGCCCAGACACAAGCTCCGACAGTGATACCCAGCGCTGCAAACGCCGCGCTTCCCGCACGATCACTAGCCGCCAACTGAGACACCAGCAGAACGTTGGCACCGGGACTGAGAAGCGCCGCAACGTGAAGTAACCAGATACCGATGAGAGTGGAGAGCATGGGGAGACCTCTTTGGAAGGGAAAATCCATTATCCCCATGACAATCGAACCTGCCATGAATGTATTTGCCGCGCATCGCGCGCATGCAAGGGCTCCGGCACGCTCAGCCCAAACGATAGAGAGTCGAAGACGTCAATTACTTCGCTACGAATTCAATAGCAACTTACGGTTACCCAGTCTGGGCGAGAGGCATGGAACGCGGCGGATTCAAGTATGAAGTGCAACGTTCAGCAAACGGTGCACTTCGTCTTTGAATCCGCCTGTCGCTTTTGGCGTCTTGAAATCCGGGAAAAAATTCGATCCAGCCATGCATGGCGCTTGACATTCATAACAGTATCTACATACCGAACTGTGCCCGAAAGAACGCAACCGTCGCTGCCCGCGCTTTATCAGCCGCTGCGGGGTTGGGCGCCATCAGCACATCACCACCCTTACCCAGATGGGAGAACGGATCGGTGATGGTGATGGCGGCCTCAGTGCGGTCAAATCCATGCGTGGCATCCGGGTACATTGTGACGCTTAGCAGATTAGGACGGAGCGCCGCGACGGATCGCGCCAAGTCCGGACACGTGGTCGGTAAATCGTAGGTATCGAGGTCGCCACCCTGAATGAAAACCTTGGCGCCTGTGAACGAGTTGAACGCGGAGCCTGGCACGCGGTTGTAAACCCAGCACACGGGGTAATTGGGCGCATGAGCGGCAAACGACAGACCGGTGCCGGCCATGTACTGCTGGGTATACGGTGCCGTCGCCGTGAGCATCGACACCACACCGCCCCACGAAAAGCCCATGATCCCAATGCGCCCGGCATCGACATTGGGCAGGCTTGCCAGGTATTTCAAGGCACCATAGGCATCGGGCAGCGTCTCGGGAACCGATTTAGGACGCCCGGCAGCCCCCGTGGTGATGCCGCGCGCAGCCCACATATCGATTTCAAGCGTCGCGATGCCCACCTTGTTGAGCTCTTTCGCGTAGGAAATGCCCCGGCTGTCAATACCACCGGAACCGTGCACGATGACGACGGCCGCCACTTTTTCACCGCCCGGCATGCGAAGCTCGGCCGGCACCGTCAGCGGCTTGACCGGGTCGAGCGAGGCGTAGCTCACTTTGCTGACTAGCGGCTCGGGCATGCCCCCGCCCCCGCACCCGACCAGCGCAAGGGTCAAAACGAAAATAGGTCCCACGATCCTGGCGGCGCGACGCCGGGTGAATTTGGTGGTTTGCGTTTGGTGATTCATTGAATGTCTCCTTCTGGGTTGTGGTTGGGAATTGGAATGGCTTTGTGGTCGGCACAGGCGATAACGTCAAGTTCAAGACATCCGCCCAGAGCGAGCCCGTTGGCGCCAAAGGCGCTTCGGGCCGGATAGGGTGGCTTAAAAAAAGTGGTATAGACCGCGTTGAAGGCTGGCCAGTCGTTCATGTCCGCGAGCATCACAGTGCATTTGACGATGTGCGCCATCGAGTAACCATGCGCTTCCAGCGAAGTCTTGATGTTTTGCAGCGTCTGCCGCGCCTCTGCCTCGATGCCACCAGGTGTCAGCGTGAGGGTACCCGGCAGGTTGCCCATCCGGCCCGACAGATAGAGCATGTCACCGACGCGCACGATTTCGGAAAACGGCAGACCCAGGGTCGCAAATGCGGGCGCATTCAGAAACACCACCGGATGGGTGGCAGTCAGGCAATCGGATTTGACCGTGGCAGGAAATGGCATAGGCGGTCAATGTAGCGAGATCAGACCATTCGTACAAATACAATATTCAGTCTCAAGTCATACAATTTTGTTATGTATATTGACGGCCGCCGCTTGCATTACTTCGTCACCATTGCCGATCTGGGCAGTTTGGGGCGCGCCGCGCAGGTGCTGCACATCGCACAGCCGGCCCTATCGCGCCAGTTGCGTTTGCTTGAGGATGAAGTGGGTACGCCGTTGATGGAACGCGCTGCGCGCGGCATGACGCTCACGCCCGCAGGGCGGTCCTACTATCAGAGCGCCCGCGCGCTGATCAACGAGGGGCTGGCCGCCTCGGCCCGGGCCGTGCGCGCAGCCCAGGGCGATGTCGGCCACCTGAATCTGGGGTTTTCGGAAATCTATGCTTGGCACGCAGACGTGCTGCGCGCGCTGCAAACCTATCGCCGCGACAGCCCCGGCGTAACCTTCACCATTGAGGCCCTGTTGTCTGGCGCCGTGACTCAGCGCGTACTCGACGGCCAGCTCGACCTCGCGCTGGCCTACACTGGGCTGCTGGCCGAAGACAGCCCGCTGGCGACCGCGCACTGGATGGAGGACAACTACCTGCTGGCGCTGCATGAGGACTCTGCGCTGGCACACAGACCGCCGCGCCAACTGGCTGATTTGAACGATGAGGATTTCATCCTGTTCCGGCGCGACCAGTCGCCCCGGCTGCACGACCTGATGATCCACCACTTCTACCAGCACGGGTTTTCACCGCGCATCGTGCAGGAAGGCACGACGCATTACACCGTGCTCGGCTTGGTGGCTGCGGGCTTGGGCTGCACCGTGATGCCGGCCAGCGCCGGGAGTCGGCTGCCACCCGGCGTGAAGCTGATGCCGCTGTCTGATCTGGACATCCGGATGCCGATTAACCTGGTTTGGCGCAAAGACAATCCTTCGCCCATGATCCCGCGCTTTGTCGAGCTGTTACAAATTAATGGAGGGTCAGATTCCAATTTCTCCGGAGCGTAAAACGCTCGCGCCCTCCGGTCTGCAGCCGGGAAAGAAATTGGAATCTGACCCCCACTAATTAATACCCAGCGCTGCAAACGCCGCGCTTCCCGCACGATCACTAGCCGCCAACTGAGACACCAGCAGAACGTTGGCACCGGGACTGAGAAGCGCCGCAACGTGAAGTAACCAGATACCGATGAGAGTGGAGAGCATGGGGAGACCTCTTTGGAAGGGAAAATCCATTATCCCCATGACAATCGAACCTGCCAT
Organism: uncultured Polaromonas sp.; assembly: GCA_964371235.1. Lineage (GTDB taxonomy): Bacteria > Pseudomonadota > Gammaproteobacteria > Burkholderiales > Burkholderiaceae_C > Polaromonas. Next base: position 455 of record CAYJMW010000113.1, on the reverse strand, counting down.
GAATGTATTTGCCGCGCATCGCGCGCATGCAAGGGCTCTGGCACGCTCAGCCCAAATGACAGAGAGTCGAAGACGTCAATTACTTCGCTACGAATTCAATAGCAACTTACGATTACCCGGTCTGGGCGAGAGGCATGGAACGCTTATAAATACCGGATATCCCCGCCTCCGACAGCGCCGTGTGGCAGGGCTGAGCAGCGCAAGGAACCGCGAAGCGGCCCTGACTTCGGCTCGCCTTTTCTTTGGGTACTTTCTTTTGGCGAAGCAAAAGTAAAGTGCCTCGCCTGCCGGGGCGAGTCCCGGCCTGGTGACGGCCAAGTATGATCAAACCATGACCCAAACCCTGTTTCGCGACGATGCCTACCTTGCCGAATGCAGCGCCACAGTGACTGCGCTTACTGAACACGGCGTCGTGCTGGACCGCACGGTGTTTTACCCGATGGGCGGCGGCCAGG
>CAYJMW010000112.1:8574-10202 GCA_964371235.1 uncultured Polaromonas sp. | reverse complement strand
CCTCGACGGCTTCAACCACCAACCTCAACCTTCAACTATCAACGGGACATCGCCTTAATTTGACAGAAATCAACAGGCCTTCGGGAGCCCAGAAAAGAATGTCTCTTTTTTGCCAATGTCCCGTTGGACATCAGAAATATCGCTTGTCATTTTTCAAAAAAGGCCTGCAAAGCCGTTGACACAATGAAGCCAGGTGACCTCGCTCCCGAAAAATAAGCGAATCACTGAGTCAAGAATTGTCTTGACTCTGGGATCCGCTTTGTGAAGCCGTCCATGACCGATGTTTCGCTCGATCCGAGCGCTGCCACCTTTGCCAAGACGGCCATCGGTCAACCAGAAATCCAGACCCGCTCGCTGGGCTTGACACCGCTGACGCGCCGGGTACTGGTGCTGGTGACGGACAATGCAGCGGCAGGGAGCTGGCGGCATTCGCGCCGGGCCAGGACGTTTCGTCGCTTTTGAGTCAGTTGCTGGCGCAAGGCTGTATCGATACGAAGCGGCCGAAACAGCCGAGCCCGTGGCTGCTGTGGCGGCGGTCGCGCCGGGCAGCGACATGGCGCTGTCCGGCCTGCCCCAGGCCGAAATGCGCAGCCCCAAGGAGATCGAGATGGCGCGCAATTTCATGACGAACACCGTCAACACGATGTTCCTCCAGAATATGCGCTTGACCTTGATCGAGTCGATCTTCGCCGCCCGGACGGCCGAGGACTTGCGCCGGGTCTACCCGGTCTGGGCCGAGACCATGGCCAGCATTGACATCGGTGCCAAGCGCCTGCCGGACCTGCGCCAAAAGCTGTTGCAGGTTTTATAAGGAAAGCCTGCGGTGTTGTTCAGAGCTGCTGCGCCGATCCGTCCACAAACACCTTGAGCTCGCCGGGTGCAAACGCCGTCCAGTGCTCATTCGTGGTGAGCGGCGCGGTCACCACCACGGCAACGCGGTCGCTCGGGTGGGTGTGCTCGGCAAAATTGACGCTCAGGTCTTCGTCGCTCAGCGTGGCATGCGCAAACGGGTGACGCCTTTGCACGTAAACCAGGCTGGTCGAGGCGTGCGCCCACAACGCCTGGCCGTTGCCCAGCAAGAAATTGAAGGCGCCGTGGCGGGCTACTGTGCCCGCCAGTTCGCGCAGCGTGATGCTCAGCTCCTGCACACTGGGCAAATCGGCATGGGATTTGGCCAGCTCCTGCATGATCCAGCAAAAGGCGCGCTCGCTGTCGGTGCTGCCGACCGGCCTGAAGCTGCCATGCAGCCGCGGCGAGAAATCCTTCAAGTCGCCATTGTGCGCAAACACCCAGTAGCGGCTCCACAGTTCGCGCACAAAAGGGTGGCAGTTCTCCAGCGCGACGCGGCCTTGCGTGGCCTTGCGGATGTGCGCGATGACGTTGCGGCTTTTGATCGGGTAGCGGCGGATCAGCTCGGCCACCGGGGATTCGAAGGCCGATTGATGGTCCACAAAATGGCGCAGGCCTTTGTCGCCGCCGGCATCGTCGCCGCCTTCAAAGAAGGCAATGCCCCAGCCATCGCAATGCTGGTCGGTGTGGCCAGCGCGCTGCGCAAAGCCGCGAAAGCTGAAAGTCACGTCCGTGGGCGTGTTGCAGTTCATTCCGAGCAGTTGGCACATGTCAGTCGC
>CAYJMW010000112.1:4745-8474 GCA_964371235.1 uncultured Polaromonas sp. | reverse complement strand
TCTTTCATCTGCCAGACAATTCGTGCCAGCTCCGCCCTGAGCTGCCTGCGCGCCTCCTGATCCAGTCCCGAGAGGCTTTTGGTCAGGCTCATGCCGCGCGGCGAAATGGCTTTGCCCTTGGCGGCAAAAATGATGCTGTTGCTTTTTTCCTCGCACAGCGCTACGGCCACGTTGCCGTTGAAGCTGCGGCTGATCCGGCCCAACCACAACGGGTAATCGGGATGGTCGTAGTGCAGGTTGACCGCCAGCACGCCGTCGGCGCGCAAAGCCGCGAAGCAATCGTCATAAAACCGTTGCGTGCACAAGGACACAGGCTGGCCCTCGTGGTCAAAGCCATCGACCAGCAGCACATCAAAGGCGGGCGTTTCGGTCTGCAGATAAAGCGCACCGTCGGCGGCAATCACCTGAAATCGCGTGCCGTTGTCGGGCACCTGAAACTCGTGGCGCAGGTCAATCACATAGGGGTTGATCTCCAGCACCGTCATCTGGCTCGCCGGCAATTGCCGGTAGCAGAATTTGGCGAGCGAGCCACCACCCAGCCCGATCATGCCGATGTGCCCTGGCGCAGGATTGAACAGTAAAAATCCCATCATGGTCCGGGTATAGTCCAGCGCCAGGTGCCACGGCTGGCCCGTGAGCATGCGGCTTTGCAACTCGCCCAGCGTGAAATGCAGCGACTTGGCCGCGCCCTCGTCACGCACAAAGGGCTGGACGTACTGCAGCGACTGAAAATCGCCGGGCCGCGCGGTTTGAAGCGGCGCGATGGCGGGCGCGGAGCCGGGCTCGGCGAGCGCGTCAGGCCCGGGTTTCATGGCGGCTTCGTGCGGGATGGCGGAACATTGCAATGTTGAGAGAAAAAGTGGCCTTTAGCCCTTGATTTATAAGCGCTATCAGCTATTAAAAGAGGAGCAATTGAAGGGGATGCCCGAATTTTACAAAGCATCCAGCCTGAGCGTCTAAGCGCTTTCTGGCAGCGTCTCCCGGGTCAGGCGGTCCAGGGCATGGGCCACCACGCCGTGCGTTTCGACCGGGCGCAGCAGCCGCTCCCGGATCAAGCGCTCGCAGCTTCGCTGGGTCATGGAGTGCGGCTGGCCACCGTGGCTGACAAACATGAACAGCGTGCCTTTGGTACTGGCCCAGATCAGTTGGGCACGCAGCCAGCGGCGCTTCGAATACAAATCAACCCAATGGCCGGCCCGCAGCCGGAGCAGGATCTGCCCGGCCTCGTCCGGGCTCATGGCCGCGGCTGTCGCTGTGGCAGGGGCTGTGGCAGGGGCAGGGGCTATAGCCGCGGCTGTCGCTGTGGCTGGGGCAGGCGCGGCGGGCTCGGGAATCTGCGCGGCTGGTGCTGCCACGCCGGTCCCCACATCAGCCGCGCCGGTGTCTGGCACGGCAGCCGCGGCAAGCATGTCTTCTGGTTTTTTCTCTTCTTCCTCAAGCGCTGCGAGTTCGCCCGGCGCGCTGGGCAGCGTGTCTTCAAAACCGGCCGCATCGAGGTCAGCGCGGCCCAGCCACGGATGCGCGGCCGCCTTGGCGATTCGCTGCTCGGGGGTCGCGGGGAGTTCCTCAGGCTCGAGCGGCATTGCGCCGGATTCCTCGGCATCGCGCTGGCTTTTCAGGCGTCGCAGCTTGAGCACGGGCCGGTGCAACTTCATCAGTCCTTCAAAAAACGGCGCGCTCTCGCGCGGGTCGCGCCCGAGCAATTCCAGCCCCGCGTGCAGCTTGCCCAGCAGGCTCGGGATCATGTCGATCAGCTTGGCCGGCTGCTTGAGCGTGACCTCGCGCTTGACGCTCCAGATCAGATCGGGCACCACCGAGCCAAAGCCCATCGGGTCCACCTGGTTGTGGATGTCGATCAGCCTGGCATGGGCCATCGCCAGCGCCCACGGGCCAAACAGAAAGTCAAGGATCAGGCCGGGCACCTTGTCAAGGTCCGAGCGCGTGCTCATGTTGTAGGCAATCTGGTCGGCCTGGGTCTGGCGTTCTTCCGCAAAACGCAGCGCCTGCAGCACCTTGGTGCGTTGCTCCGACTCCAGTTGGTCCTGCTCGTCCCAGCCGTACTCCAGGGTGGCCAGGGCCATGCCAAAAGGCTGCGCATCTTCAATCGCGAGGCCGTTCAGTTCATTGAAGGCGCGCGTCACCGGAGCGAAAAAAGCCGCGAACTCGGGGCGGAACTCGTCGTTGTACTTGAAGCTGCGCTGCGCCACGCGTTCCATCAGGCGCCGACCGGCGTGGCCCTCGTCGCTGAAAAAACGTGGATCAACCATGGCCAGGCGCAGCAGGGAAGGCTCCAGCGCCACAATGGCTTCACGCACCGGCGCCAGCAGGCGCGGGTCTTGCGCCACCTGGTTCACCAGCTTGCGCACCACCTCCAGGCCCAGCACCTGCCCCACGCGTTGGGCTTTTTTCTTGAGCTGGGTGCGCACGATGGCGCGTTCCCTGGGCCGCCCATAGGCACCCCATACCTGCGGGCTCAACTGGCTTTTTTCATCCACAACACGCGCAGGGCGGTCAGGCGCGGGCATGTTCTGGTCGTCGGGCTGCGGCACGCTGCGTGGTTCTGCCAGCGCAGTCACGGCCGAGTCGGGGGCCGCTTTCAGGGCCGCCAGCTCTTCCTCGATCGTCGCGTAGTAGGCCGGCGCCAGTCCCTGATGGGCATCGCTGTCGCCACCCAGCAAAAAGTCGCGGAATCGTTCATCCAGCAGTTCGTCATTGGACAGGTCGGCGTACTGTGAGGGTTGTCGGCCCATGGGCTCGTCGGACACGTAACCGCCAGGACCACCGTCGCCGGCGCCGCTGCTGCCGCCGCCGCCATCACCGCCCAGAGAGCCGAAGCCTGAGCCACCACTACCCTCACGACCCCCCATACCAGCGCCCGTTCCGCCGCCCTCGCCGGGTCTGCCGTAGGCATGGCCACGGCCGCTGCCGGCAGGTGTCGGCAGCACGCGGTAGCTGGCACCCTGCACATGGGCCTGGCCGAGCTGGTTGACCAGCCGCTCATAGACCCGATCGAGTTCGCGCCCCAGCGGCGCGGCCAGGTACCTGAGCCACAGCGAGGTGATGGTCGGCTCCACCCGGGCTGCCGAGACCAGGTCGCGCAGTGCCTGTGCAAAGGTGTCCGGTCGCATCGGATTGAGCTCGGGCCGCACGTTGGTCAGGCCCTGCACGCTGCTGATCAGGGTGTTGAGTTCGGCCAGACTGTGCTCAACCGCCGGCAGCACCTGCTGGAGCAGCCGCGAAGACTCGATCGCCTGCGAGACATCGGCATCTTCCACCAGTGAAAAGTCGTCATGGGACAGGAGCAAACTCATGGAGTGGCGCGCTGCAGGCTCTGGCAGTGCCAGCGCAGGCGCTTCGGCCGGGGCGCGGGCGGCTTGCCTGGCTGCCGCCACATTGGCCTTGAACAGCGCCAGCAGGTCAGCCGGGTAACGGGTGCTCCAGGCCGCCCTGTTTTTCAGCAACTCGCTCCAGGCGGTGGCCAGCGCATCGCGCTCGGCCACCTTCATGCTCTGGGTTTCAGCAACCTGGAGGCCGGCGACAGCGTCATCGATGCAGCGCTCCAGTGCGGGCTTGGCCGCCTTGGCGGCTAGCTGGAGACAGGATTGAAGAACGTCTGGTTGCGAAGCCATCTGAAGCCAGGATTTCCGGGAAATTTTGATGATGACGCCCAGCTTGCCAGCTTGCGGGCCGTCAATGCGCGGGCGATATGGAAGCTTAGCGTAAAGGGCA
>CAYJMW010000112.1:0-4645 GCA_964371235.1 uncultured Polaromonas sp. | reverse complement strand
GGCCCCGAGCTCGCCACCTTCGCCGCCTCGCCAGAAACCATGGCGGACACCGCCTGGTGGGTCAGCGCTGGTGCCGATGTGACGCTGTTTCGCTCCGGCACATCGGAGCATCCGGGCGTGCGGCTGGTGCTCAGGCAGCAGCGCCCGGTGGATGCCAGCGAGCTCTGAGTCTGTTGATGAAATCAGGCTTTAGCCCATGAATAACGGGCGTAGTCAGCTACTAAAATAATAGCAAATGGGTTCGCTGCCAGGCTTCACGGTGGCCAAGATGGGTTCAAACGGCCGAAGTGTTTACCATTCGATGGTCTCCTGACAAACCACCCATAAGCCAGCAAGTCAATCTGCAAACAAGGGAGTGTCACCGTGAATTTAAAACAAATAACACCGGTTACCGACGGATTCGAGTCGCTGAAACAAACCAACGAGCACAACGCCGAATACTGGCGTGCCCGTGACTTGCAACCCCTGCTGGGCTACAGCCAGTGGCGGCGGTTCGAGCAAGCCATCGAGCGCGCCATGGCCTCGTGCGAGGCCTCTGGCAACAACCCGCAAAACCATTTTGCCAATGCCGGCAAAATGGTCAGCTTGGGCTCAGGCAGTCAGCGCCCAGTTGACGACTACCACCTCTCCCGCTTCGCCTGCTACCTCATCGCCCAAAACGGCGACCCACGCAAACCCGAAATTGCCCAGGCCCAGCAATACTTCGCCGTTCAGGCCCGGCGCCAGGAGCTGAGCGACCAGGCCGCCGCAGACGTGGAGAGGCTTGAACTGCGCAAGCAGACGGCGGAAGAGTTCAAAGCCCTGTCGGGCGCTGCGCAAGACGCAGGCGTGCAGAGCAAGATGTTCGGCGTCTTTCATGATGCGGGCTACAAAGGCCTGTACGGCGGCCTGGGGCGCGACGCCATCAAACAGCGCAAAACCATTGCCGACAAAGACAACCTGCTCGACCGCATGAACGCCACCGAACTGGCCGCCAACCAGTTTCGCATGACGCAAACCCGCGACAAGCTGGCGCGTGGCGTCAGCGGCCAAACGCAAGCCATCCAGACGCATGAGCAGGTAGGCAAAGAAGTGCGCGATGCCATCAAGCGCATCGGCGGTACGCTGCCGGAAAACATTCCACCGGCGGAGCACATCAAGGATGTGGAAAGGCGCATCAAACAAGCGACACCCAAATTAACACTCGACGACCGCGAGGCCGGTGGTTTGCTGGGTGGGGAGAACAAGTCATGACCGAACCCACCCTTATCTGCCCCAACTGCCGGAAGGAAATCAAACTCACCGAGTCGCTCACAGCCCCTCTGATTGCATCTACGCGCCAGCAGTTTGAAAAGCAACTTGCCCAGAAAGACAGCGACATCGCGCAGCGCGAAAACGCCATGCGTGAAAAAGAAACTTACTGACCGCAGTTCCGCTTGGGCCGACACGGGTCTGGCTTGCGCAAACTTTCTCGTATCTGTTCAGCCTGGGTTCACACACGCACACGCAAACTGCGTTCCATACCAACCCAAGGAGCTTTTCATGAAACGTCTTGTCATCGCCAGTTTGTTTGCCACCGGATTGCTCGGCGCCCACGCCGAGACCTACACCGACAACGCGCGCGTTCGCAGCGCCGAGCCACAGTACGAAAACATCAATGTCCCGCGCAACGAATGCAGCAGCCATTGGATCAATGAAAGAAGCAGCTACAGCGGTGGCGAGCGTCAGGAGCGCGGCTATGGCGGCGCCATCGTGGGCGGCCTGGCCGGTGGCGTGCTGGGCAACCAGATCGGCGGGGGCCGTGGCAAGGACGCTGCCACCGTGCTGGGGGCGGTGCTGGGTGCTATGACCGGCGACCGCCTGGAAAACCGCGATCAACGTGGCCAGTACGACAATGGCCAGTACGAGAACGTTCGGCGGGAAGTCACGCGCTGCCGCACCGTGTATGACACGCAAACGCGCATCACCGGCTATAACGTGGCCTATGAATACCGGGGTCAGCGCTACACCACGTTCATGCGCAGCAACCCGGGCAACAGCCTGCCGGTACGCGTGACGGTCGATCCGATTGAGCAATAGTCAGCGACGGGGCGGCCGGAGTACCATTGCCGCAACCCGCTTCCCAAGACCTCAACACGCCATGAAATTGCTTACGACCCTGATCAGCGCCCTTCTGATCGCGCTGGCCCTGCCGGCCTGGGCGGACGTCAGTCGCGATGACGCCGCGACCGTGGCGCAGCAAGCCAGCGGCGGGCGCGTCCTGGCGGTAGAAAAGACCGAGCGCGACGGTCGTCCGGTCTGGCGCGTGAAGGTGCTCACGCCACAGGGTGAAGTCAGGGTTGTGCTGATTGATGCCGCCAGTGGGCGCACGCTTTAGACGAGTCTGAGGTCCGGGGCTCAATGCGCTTGCTGTTGATCGAGGACGATGCTGTGTTGCGACTCGGCTTGAAGCGCCGACTCGAAGCCGATGGCTACCGTGTCGATCAGGCCGCCGACGGCGAAGACGGCTTGTTTCAGGCTAGAGAGTACCCGCTGGACCTCGCCATCGTGGATTTGGGGCTCCCCAAGGTGAATGGCTTGACAGTGGTGCAGGCCCTGCGCGCCGAGGGCCGAACCCTGCCGATTCTGATCCTGACGGCACGCGCCAGCTGGCAGGACAAAGTGAAGGGCCTGGAAACTGGTGCCGATGACTATCTGGTCAAACCGTTTGAATACCCGGAGCTGGCGGCGCGCGTCAAGGCACTGCTGCGACGCTCGCTCAAGGCCACTTCGGATGTGCTCAAACTGGGCGCTTTGAGCATCGACTTTTCTGCCCAGACCGCCCGGCTCAATGAGATGGCTCTGGAGCTGACCACCTTCGAGTACCGGGTGCTGGAATTTCTGGTGCGCGAGCGCGCCAGAGTGGTGAGCAAGCAAGAGCTGTCTGACTACCTGTACCCGCACGATGAAGACCGTGACAGCAATGTGCTGGAAGTTCTGGTGGGCAGGCTGCGGCGCAAACTCGATCCCGAGGGCACGCTGGCGCCGATTGAAACGCTGCGCGGGCGCGGTTACCGCTTCGTGCTGCAGTGAAGACTCCTCTCTCCATCCGCGCGCGCCTGGTTTGGGGTGGTTTTCTGGTGTTGCTGGCCTTTCTGGCCGGGGCCGGCTGGGCGGTGCAACAAGCCTATGCGGACAGCGTGCGGGCCGCCCGCTTTGCCCGTTTGCAAACCACGGTTTATCTGCTGATGGCCGGTGCCGAACTCAACGCCAAGGGTTCGTTGGTCATGCCCCCGACGCTGGCCGAGCCGCGTCTGTCCTTGCCAGCCTCCGGCCTGTACGCCAACATTGCCAACGTGGACAAAAATGAAGAGTGGCAGTCGTCGTCCACACTGGGGCTCAATCCACCGTTTCAGCGCCGGCAGGCGGCGGGCCAGTGGCACTTTGCCACCGTCGTCGCGCCGCAAGCGCAGAGCGCCGACCAAGGCAAAACAGGCCGCGCATTTCTGGCCGCTAGCTACGCCGTCAAGTGGTCCGTCAACGACCGGGTGGCGCCGCTGGTTTTTTCCGTGCTGGAAGACAAGGCCGAGTTTGATCGCGAATTGCAGGCCTTTGAGCGCACGCTGTGGAGTTGGCTGGGCGGCACCGGGCTGCTGCTGTTGCTCACCCAGACCTTGTTGCTGCGCTGGGGGCTGGCACCGCTGGGGCGGATGGCGCGGGAAATCCGGCACATTGAGAAGGGAGAGCAGGCCAAGGTCGAGGGCCTTTACCCGAGCGAACTCGCCGGACTCACCCACAACCTCAATGTTCTGATTGACCAGGAGCGGGCGCGGCAAACACGCTACAAAGATGCGCTCGATGACCTCGCCCACAGCCTCAAAACGCCGCTCGCGGTATTGCGCGCCTCACTCGACGAGCCCAGCGAACTGCCCAGCATGGTGGCGCAACAAGTCACCCGCATGGATGACATCGTCGTGCACCAGTTGGGCCGGGCTGGCGCCAGTGGCGCCGCGCGCTTTGCGCCGCATCTGGCGCTGGCGCCCATCTTGAATCGGATTCGGGACACGCTGGCCAAGGTCTATGCGGAAAAGAACCTGGTCTTTGCGGTGGATTGCCCGCCGGCGTTGAGCTGGCGGATCGACGAAGGGGATGCCTTCGAGATCCTGGGCAATGTGCTCGACAACGCGGCCAAGTGGGCCAAACAAAATGTGTCGGTGCGCATCTGGACTGACAACAAGCGCTTGTGCATCCGCGTCACGGATGATGGTCCGGGCTTTATCGATCCACAGGCGGTGCTGCAGCGGCGGGTGCGGCTGGACGAAAGGGTGCCTGGCCATGGCATTGGTCTGGCCGTGGTCAGAGATCTGGTCGCCAGCCATCAGGGCGAGTTGACGATTTCGCGCGCTGAAGCGGGTGGCGCACAGCTTGACATTGTTTTGCCAGCGGTATGAACCCGGCGCGTTGGCGGTCCCAGGAGTCGGACCAGCAGCCACCACCGATGTCGGGTTACGCAATGCTCATTCGACTTGCAGAGTGCTATAAAAATAATAGCTATATATGCTTATTCTACGTGGGCTAAAGGCAATAAACGCTTCAAGTATTGGCCCGTGTGGCTGGCCGGATTGGCGGCAATCGCTTCGGGCGTGCCGACGCCCACCACGCTGCCGCCGCCGGCACCGCCTTCGGG
>CAYJMW010000111.1:0-10369 GCA_964371235.1 uncultured Polaromonas sp. | reverse complement strand
TGCAAACTTCGGGCTTCTGGAAAATCGATTGGTACGGGGATTGGGGGCAGGTCAGCAGACGGAGAACTTCGCTGACTTTCATGGCTAAAGGATATCAGGTATCCGTTTTCCCGCCGTTATGAGGAGGCGAGTAGCGCAGGGGCAGACGGATCAGGGCTGGCGTTGTCCGAGCGCAGCGAGTTTAGCCAGACCCCGGCTGCGCCGAGCAACGCAGCTTACCCGCGCTACGCGCGGGGCGACGAATCCGGCTCGCCTTTCTTTCGGTTACCTTGCTTTGGCGAAGCAAAGAAAGGGAACTCGCCCGCCGGGGCGAGACCCGGCACCAGTGCCCGGTCAGGCATATCCTGGCAAAGCCGCTCCGGCGGGGCAAAGGCCAACACCCGCCGCCAGCGTTATATGGATATAACGAAGTTGTTCTTTACCACCCCGGGCCAAAGCGGCACAATTCGGCCCAAGGAGTCACCCATGGACCATATCACCCCGCAACAGGCCTTTGATGCCCTTCAGGCCGATCCGAACGCGTTGCTGATCGATTGCCGCACGGAAGACGAGTTCTATTACGTCGGCCATCCGGTCGGCGCGGTCAATATCGAGTGGAATACCGCGCCGGATTTCGAGGTCAATCCGCATTTTTGCGACTCTGCCTTGCGCATGGCCGGACGCAAGGATCGGCCGATTATTCTGATTTGCCGTAGCGGCAAGCGATCAGTGGATGCGGGAGCGGCGCTGGAGATGGAAGGCTTCACCAGTGTGCGCAATGTGCTTGAGGGGTTTGAGGGTGAGTTGGACCCACAGCACCACCGCGGCACACTGGGCGGCTGGCGTATGCATGGTCTGCCTTGGAGGCAACTTTAAGCTGGGTCATTCTTCCGGGTTCTCATACATCCCGTCCTGCTCCGCAGCGCGTCGCGCCGCGGCCTCGGTTTCGAGACGCTGCATCCTCTCCTGGTGACGCAGACGTCGTTCCTGCGCCGCTTCCTGGCGCAGCGGGATTGATTCCTCGCCGAACAGGACTTGCCTGAGAAAACGAAAACCGAACTGCATCAACTCCACGTCGTCGCACAGAATGTCTTTCATCTCCTGCGCTGGCAGGTCGTAGATGTCGCTGAAACCCTCGCTCGCCACGAACTGGCTGAAACGGTCGATGTCGTAGCAGACCATGAAAAACAGTTCCAGGCTGCGCTTGGAGGGCTTGCCGATGCTCGGGCCTGAGGATTTCTTTTTCAGAATCAGTTGACGCCAGCCTCGCGCCAGATCGTCGTATTCGTCCAGTCCCTGTTCCTTGCGGTAGTCGGCGACGCTGATTTTGCGGGGTTCCTTGTGGCCAAGGCAGTGCGTCTCTTCGACCAGGGCGTAGGAAGCACGGTCCGTGGCTTCATCCTGCCGACGCAGCGACAACAGCGCGACGGGGTAGTAGCGGCAGGCGGTGGGGCGGTCTTCGTAGACGCTGCAACCTTCTGGTGTCATGAACTGGCAGGCCGTGCCATTGGTGACCGGCCGCAGTTTGACGCCGACAATGCTGTTTTGCTCCATCTCGTAGGGGATGGTGTATTTCTGCAGGAACTCGCCGGAGCTTGTCTCGAAGCGGCGCTTTAGGCGCAGGATGTCATAGGGGGTCAGCGAGATGTCGATGTTGCTGCAGCAGGCGTTCCAGCAAGCAATGCCTTTGCGGCACTGAAACTGGATCACCTTGCTCGCATCGAAGGTCTGCGGTACCACCGGGTTGCCGGGGATGGGCAGATTCAGGGATTTGTCGTCGTCCATTGCGGATACCTTGTTGAACGTCCATTGGGCAGCGTGAAAACCGTTGTCGCCAAGAAACAGGCCGGACGCCTTGCGGCGCCCGGCCCTTGCTACTTTACGCGATTGAACGCGAAGGGGCTTAGTGTGGTGCCGCTGCCTTGAACAGTTTGGACTTATCCACCAGGTCAACGTGCTTGCGCTTGAAGCAGGTCCACTGCTTGGTATTTTTGTCGTAGATGGAATTGACGAAGCAATGCCAGTTCTCTTCATCGACAAAGTTCTTGTCGGTGCGGTAGTAAAAGCCCGGGTAACGCGATTCTTCCCGGAACTGGATGTGCTTCATGTGGGCCTCCGCCGTGATGATGCGGTGGTAGTTTTCCCACGCGCGCAGCAACTCGTGCAGGTCCTTGGCACGCATCTTGAGGGCGTCTTCCTTGAGTAGCGCCAGCTTCTCTTCAGCTACCGCCAGCATCTTGTCGTTGGTGTTGTAGTAGGTGGAAGTGCCAGCAACATACTCGTCCATGATCTTCTGCAGGCGCATCTGCAGCATCTTGGGCGTGATGTAGTGCGGGTTGATGTCGATGGCGGTGGTGTAGTCCTTGTGCTCAAGAAAGGTGCGCACCGGTTTGTAGATCTCTTCAGCCAGTTGCTCCACTGAAGTGTCGAGTTCAGGTTTCCAGTCCCTGTTGTCGATCGCATACTGGACCATGGCTTTGGATGCCAGACGGCCCTCGGTATGCGAACCCGATGAGAACTTGTGGCCGGACGCGCCCACGCCGTCGCCAGCGGTAAACAAACCCTTGATCGTGGTCATCGAGCGATAGCCCCAGTTCCAGCCGCGTGGAAGATGCGCTGGCACGCCATCGTAGTCGCCTTCCTCGGTCGTGGGTGCGCCCAGGTCGGTGGGGCCCGACACCCAGATGCCGCAGCAGCCGGAGTGTGAGCCCAGCAGGTAGGGCTCGGTGGGTATCAACTCGGAGTTTTTCTTGTCGGGCTCGATATTCTCGCCGACCCAGATACCGCACTGACCGATGCACATGTCAAGAAAATCTTCCCAGGCTTCCGCCTCGAGGTGCTTGACCTCCTTCGGCGACAGCGTTTCGCGCAGTTTGGCCAGTGCGCTCACGGTATCCATGTAGATCGGGCCGCGGCCTTCCTTCATCTCCTTGAGCATCAGGTGGTTGCGCAGGCAGGACGCGGGAACGGCAGCCTGGCCATAGGGCGGATAGTCATTCAGCAGATCCTTGTTCTTGACCATGTAGTCTTCGCCGTAGGCATTGGTGGCTTTGGCCTTGAACAACAGGAACCAGGCGCCGACCGGACCGTAACCGTCCTTGAAGCGGGCCGGCACGAAGCGGTTTTCCATCATCGTCATCTCTGCGCCGGCTTCGGCGGCCATGGCGTAGGTGCTGCCTGCGTTCCACACCGGATACCAGGCGCGGCCTGAGCCTTCGCCGACCGAACGCGGACGGAAGAGGTTCACGCAGCCACCGGCCGCCAGCAGTACGGCCTTGGCCTTATAGACGTGGATCGTGTTGTCACGCACCGAGAAACCGACTGCGCCAGCGATGCGCGACGGGTCATTTTTATCGTTGAGCAGCTTGACGATGAAGATGCGTTCTTCGATGCGTGCCAGACCGAGCGCTTTCTTGGCGGCCTCAGCAACGATCCACTTGTAGGATTCGCCGTTAATCATGATCTGCCACTTGCCCGAACGCACCGGTTTGCCACCGTCTTTCAAGGGGGGCAGGCCTTCCTTGATGGACTCGGCTCCGTCATGGCGCACGCCATCATCATCGGTTTTCCAGATCGGCAGGCCCCACTCTTCGAACAGATGGACGGAGTCATCGACATTGCGGCCGATGTCGTAGGTCAGGTCGTCGCGCGTGATGCCCATCAGGTCATTGGAGACCATGCGGGCGTAGTCGGCAGGATCCAGATCCGGGCCGATGTAGGTGTTGATCGCCGAAAGACCCTGGGCGACGGCGCCGGAGCGGTCCATGGCCGCCTTGTCCACCAGCTTGATCTTGAGATCGAGGCCGGATTCGGCCTTCACGGCCTCAGCCCAGCGCATGATCTCATAGCCTGCACCGCAGCAGGCCATGCCGCCGCCGATCAGAAGAATGTCCAGTTCTTCCTGGACGATTTTGGGATTTTCAAAGCTAGCTTGTGACATTGCATTCACCTCTTAAATTGGCTGGGGACAGAGCTTGCCCACTGCGTCGGGCTGCGGACTGTCCCGCAAAGTTGCAGGATTGTTGATCATCGGAACGGTTCATTTGCGGCGGATCAGTTCGTCCGGTCGGCCGGCACGGTAGCCACCCATCATGCCTTTGGTGAAGACCCCCGGCATGCCGAGATCAGCGACCTTTGGCATCGGCTTGTTGCCGTAGGGATCGATGGATCCTTCGGCCGTCGTACGGATCGGAAATTTGAAGCGTTTCAGCGTGCCATTGCGGAACTTGATGGTCCACATGATCGAGTCCGATCCGCGCAGTGGTTGCACCGAACCGCCCAGGGGCACGATGTCAGCGTAGTGACGCACTTCGATTGCATTTTGTGGACAGATCTTCACGCAGGAATAACATTCCCAGCACTGTTCAGGCTCCTGGTTCCATGCCTTCATCGCATGGCCGGTCTGCGAGCCATCCTTGTCAAGCGCCATCAGATCGTGCGGGCAGATATACATGCAGGCAGTCTTGTCCTGGCCCTTGCATCCGTCGCATTTGTCAGTTCTCACATAGGTTGGCATTTCTCATCTCCTCTATAAGGTTTGGGGTTTACGGGATTACTTGGATTCAAGGCTGGCGTAGTACTCGCGCAGGATGACGAGCACTTCCGGGCGGCTGAATTCTGGCGGGACTGGTGCACCTTCGGAAAGCCACTTGCGCAACTGGGTCCCGGCGACCTGCAGTCGGTCGGCATCGGTGTGTGGGCAGGTGCGACCCGAAGCCATCCCGCCGCACTTGTAGCACCAGAATGCCACATCGATCTTGAGTGGCTGTGTCTGCAGCGCGCCGGGGGGTAAGCTGTCAAAGATGTGGTGAGCGTCGAATGGGCCATAGTAGCTGCCCACTCCGGCATGGTCGCGCCCGACAATCTGATGCGAGCAGCCATAGTTTTGCCGGAACAGCGCATGCAGCAGCGCTTCGCGCGGGCCGCCGTAGCGCATGTCGAGCGGGTAACCGGCCTGCACCAGGGTTTTTTTGACGAAGTATTTGTCGGCCAGCACCGCGATCGCGTGCGTTCGCACCTCGGCGGGAATGTCGCCGGGTTTGAGTGCCCCCAGCAGCGAGTGCACGAGTACGCCATCGCACACTTCGATGGCCACCTTGGCCAGATACTCGTGCGAACGGTGCATCGGGTTGCGCGTCTGGAACGCCGCGATCTTCGACCAGCCGAGTGTGCTGAACAAGGCCCGTGTTTCTCTGGGTGTCATGAACAGCTTGCCGTATTTTTCAGGGAATCCGCCGGTGGAGAGCACCTTGACAGGGCCGGCCAGATTGACCTCGCCTTGGCGCATCACCAGCTTGACGCCCGGATGTTCCCAGTCGACGGTTCGGAAAACGTTCGAACACTCATGCAATTTGTCAATGACATATTTTTCGGTCACGCGCATTGTCGCGAGAATCGTGCCGTCGTCAGGGTCGGTGAGGGCAATCTCGCCGCCAGTCTCGATGGCATCAGCTTCTGCCGTGGTCGCCGAGAGGGTGATGGGAATGGGCCAGAACAGGCCGTTGGCCATTTTCATGTCATCGCACACACCCTGCCAGTCGGCGTGTGACATAAAACCATGCAGCGGTGTGAAACCGCCGATGCCGAGCATGATGAGGTCGCCTTTTTCGCGCGAACTCACGCGCAGCGCGGGCAGTGTGGCGGCGCGTTTGAGTTCAAACGCGAGCGCGTCGCCTTCGAGCAGCAGTGGTAATAAATCACCGCCGCCATGTGGATCAACCAAAGCCATGGTTTTTGTCCTTTCCTTGTTCATCGCAGGCTCAGGCGATTGCCTGGTAATAGAGGTTCTGTGGATGGTTCGCCTGGGCAAAGAAGAACCACCGCTCTGCGAGTAGCCCCAGGTATTGCACGGCGAGCGCGAGGGGTAGTGCGGCGGGCGAGGCGGCCCACAATCCGGCGGCCAGCAGCAGCATCGGAAATACAAACACGGCGGCAAGAAACACCCATTTGACCGAACGCAATGCGGCGGGTGACTTGCCGTGAAAGAACTCGCGCGTGTTGAACGACCCGCCCATGAATCCTGCCGATTGCTGGACGATTCTCGGGTGCTTGATGCCGATGGCGGTTTGCAGCGTTGACTTCGGACGGAGGCGATCGTTGCGTAGCAGCGAGGCGCCACGGCTTGCGAATGCAAGCAAGGTGATGATGAGGGCCCAGGTGGCGTAAAAGCGGGCGAGCTCCGGTGCAGTGCCTGTCGCGAAGGCCGCAGCCAGCGTGAAGCCGGAAGCACTGCCCAGCAGTATGTAATTGATCACCGTCAGCGGGCTGTGCCATTCGCGCAGGAAAGGCAGGCAGGCATAGATCATCGCAGTACAGATGAACAGTGCAAACGCGAGGACGGTGCCCATGACACCCAGAACAATGGTCGCGTCGATCACGATGCCGTACGGCAGCGTGGCCACGGTCGGTTTCCAGCCCGTGAAGTGGGCGACGCCGTAGAGGAGGACCAGGCCCATGAACGCCGGCAGCACGATGACTTCACGCGACAGCCAGGAGGTGCGCCACATGGCGGCTGAGCGCCAGGCACGCTCGGGCCGCCCGAGGTGGAAAAACGAACTGGCCAGTCCCAGCGCGCTCAAGACCAGCACCCCCAGCGCGCCGACCGCGTAGAACGATTGGCTGTTCTGTACCGGCAGGAGATTGAACAGGGCGTACGACTGCGCGGTGAAGAGCGCAAGAAACAGCCCCTGTGCAGCGCCGATCAGGGTGGTGAGGAAAATAACCGAGAAGGCGGGTTTCATGATGGATGGATGGTGCTTACCAGGACGTCGAATCGTCGAGTGACGGTTCGGTTTTTGCCGGCTTGGGCAGCAGGCCGTCGATCTTCAACGGGTTGTCGGTACGTATGAGTTCGTCCTTGTGGATGCGCATGCCCGTCTTGCGCCGCGGCAGGTAGTGGTTCGAAGGATGGGTGCCCCATTCCGGCATCAACGTATAGCCGGCGTTGTCGCGGATCGCCGTCGAGACAGCTGATTCGGGATCGTGGATGTCGCCGAACAGGCGCGCACTGGTCGGGCAGGCCAGCACGCACGCCGGCTTGCGCTCGCGCTCGGGCAGTGCGGCATCATGGATCCGGTCCACGCACAGCGTGCACTTGGTCATCACCTTGCGCTTCTCGTCGAGTTCACGCACGCCATAAGGGCAGGCCCATGCGCAATACTTGCAGCCGATGCATTTGTCAGAATCGACCAGTACGATGCCGTCTTCAGCGCGCTTGTAGCTCGCTCCCGTTGGGCACACCGGCACGCAGGGCGGGTCCTCGCAATGAAGACAGGATTTCGGAAAATGCACGGTTTGCGTGTTCGGGTATTCGCCCACCTCAAAGGTCTGCACCCGATTGAAAAACGTGCCGCTCGGGTCGGCATCGTAAGGATTGAAGTCTGCGAGCGGCCCGGCCGCGCCCGACGTGTTCCATTGCTTGCAACTGGTCACGCAGGCGTGGCAACCTACGCACACGTTCAGGTCAATGACCAACGCGAGCTGGGTCATTTTTTCCACTCCCCGCGACCGGCAAAAAAGGCCTGCCAGCGTGGCAGCGTGGCCGTGGTTCCGGGAGCGGGTGGCACCGGCGCGAACTGCGGCCAAGTGGTTTTCGGATCGGTGGCATCGGCCTTGTAGATCCGCACGCGCACGTCGTACCAGGCCGCCTGGCCCGTGACTGGATCGGAGTTGGACAGGCTTGCCTCGCCGGCCTTGCCGGGAAGCTCTTCACTGATCAGGTGATTGAGCAGGAAGCCGCGCTGCGACTCGTTGGCGCCGGGCGCCAGATGCCAGGCGCCTGCGGCCTTGCCGATGGCGTTCCAGGTCCAGACCGTGCCGGGCTCGACCGCTTCGGAATAGCTGGCCATGCAGCGCACCTTGCCCCACTCTGATTCCACCCACATCCAGCCACCGTCTTCGATACCGGCGGCGCGGGCGGCGCGCGGATTAACGAACAGGTGGTTGTGCGCGTGAATCTGGCGCAGCCAGGCGTTTTGTGAATCCCACGAGTGGTACATCGCCATCGGTCGCTGTGTCACCGCGTTGAACGGATATTTCACGAGATCGGTTTGCTGTGCTTCCAGCGGCTCGTAATAGAACGGCAAGGGGTCGAAATAGGTCTCGATGCGCTTTTTGAGGTGCTCCGGCGGTTTGCGCGACATGCCCTTGCCTTGCGCAGCCAGGCGGAACTTTTGCAGCACCTCCGAGTACAGGTGGATCAAGATCGGCTCTGCGTAGCGCTGGATCCGGTTGCGCTGCGACCATTCGAGGTAGCCCTTGTTCCAGTTGCGCATGTACTGGTAGGAGGGGGGCAGCTTGTAGTGGTAGACGCAGTTGTTCTGCGCGTACATTTCCCACTGGCGTGGGTTGGGCTCGCCGCGCATGAATTTTTCGCCGCCCTTGCCGCGCCAGCCGGCCAGAAAGCCGATACCCGAGCCGGGTTCGGTTTCATAGTTGACGATGAAATCGGGGTAGTCGCGGAACTTGCGCTCGCCATTTGGGCGCACGAAGGCCGGCAATTTCAGACGGCCCGCGAGTTCGATCAGCACCTCCTGGAACGGCTTGCACTGGCCGGTGGGCGGCACGACCGGGATGCGCACCGCATCGACCGGGCCGTCGAACTCCGAAATGGGCCGATCCAGCATCGACATCACATCGTGGCGTTCGAGGTAGGTGGTGTCGGGCAGCACCAGATCGGCGAACGCGGTCGTTTCGGACTGGAAGGCGTCGCAGACGACGAGGAACGGTATCTTGTACTCGCCGTCCTCGCGCTTGTCGTTGAGCATGGTGCGCACTTGCGACGTGTTCATGGTCGAATTCCACGCCATGTTGGCCATGAACAGCATGAGCGTGTCGATCGGGTACGGGTCGCCGCGCCAGGCGTTGGTGATGACGTTGTGCATCATGCCGTGCACGGAGAGCGGGTACTCCCACGAGAAGGCCTTGTCGATGCGCACCGGCTGGCCGTCGTCGTCAACGAAAAGGTCATCCGGTTCGGCCGGCCAGCCCAGGCCCAGGCCGTCCAGCGGCGTATTGGGTTTGATCGCGAGCGGCGTGTTGGGCGTCTTGGCGCAGGGCGGAATCGGGCGCGGGAACGGCGCCTTGTGGCGAAAGCCGCCGGGGCGATCGATGGTGCCGAGCAGCGTCATCAGGATGGCCAGCGAACGGGTGGTGTGAAAGCCGTTCGAATGCGCGGCCAGACCGCGCATGGCATGGAAGGCAACCGGGTTGCCGGTCACCGTGTCGTGTTCCTTGCCCCAGGCGTCGGTCCAGGCAATGGGCAATTCAATCTTCTGGTCGCGCGCGGTAACGCCCATTTCGTGCGCCAGCCGACGAATCGCTTCAGGGGGAATGCCGGTGATACCGGCCGCCCATTCGGGCGTGTAGTCCCCGACCCGTTCCTTGAGGAGCTGGAACGCAGGCTTGACAGCCGTGCCGTCCGACAGTTTGAACTCGCCGAGCAGGAACGGGTCGCAGCCTTCGGTGTGCGTCACGACCGCCCGGTTGCTCACCCGATCCCACCAGAGCTTGTTCTGCGGATCGAAGCAGCCTTCTTCTTCGGGCACTTCGGTGCGCACGAACATGCCGAATTCGTCGTTGGCGCCGTCCATGTTGACCAACTGGCCGGAGTTGGTATAGCGCACCAGGAATTCCCGGTCATACAGGCCGAGCGCGATCAGTTCGTGGATCAGGGCGAGCAGCAGTGCGCCATCGGTGCCGGGTTTGATCGGCAGCCATTCGTCGGCGATGGCCGAGTAGCCGCTGCGCACGGGGTTGATCGAAATGAAACGCCCGCCATCGCGCTTGAATTTCGCGATCGCGATTTTCATCGGGTTGGAGTGATGGTCTTCGGCCGTGCCCATCATCACGAACAGCTTGGCGCGCTCCAGGTCGGGGCCGCCAAACTCCCAGAAGGAGCCTCCGATGGTGTAAATCATCCCGGCGGCCATGTTGACCGAGCAAAAGCCGCCATGCGCCGCGTAATTGGGGGTGCCGAACTGGCGCGCAAACAGGCCGGTCAGCGCCTGCATCTGGTCGCGCCCGGTAAAGAGGGCAAACTGCTTGGGATCGGTGGCGCGGATTTTCTTCAGCCGCTGCTCCAGCAGCGAGAAGGCCTCTTCCCATTCGATCTCGTCGAACTGGCCGTCGCCGCGTTCGCTGCCGGGCTTGCGCAGCAGCGGCTTGGTCAAACGGGCCGGCGAGTACTGCTTCATGATGCCGGATGAACCCTTGGCACAAATCACGCCCTGGTTCAGCGGGTGGTCCGGATTGCCTTCGATGTAGCGCACTTCGCCGTTGCGCAGGTGAACGCGGATGCCGCAGCGGCAGGCGCACATGTAGCAAGTCGTGTTGCGCGTCTCGGTGGCGGCGCCAGGCATCGCCTCGGCGGTCGGGTCGTGAAGCGGTTTGG